>NZ_JAVREV010000008.1:0-373560 GCF_031845565.1 Streptomyces johnsoniae
CACCGTCCGCGTCAGCCAGCGCATCCTCGCCCTGACCGCCGCCATCTGGCACAACCGAGCCACCGGCCAGCCCATCACCCGCTCACTAATCGCCTTCGACCACTGAGATCGGCATAACTCGTCTAGGTCCTGTGCTGTCGATCTTGTCGGATCAGCCCGCGGCTCCCCCGGGCTCCTCCCCCAGACTCCTCCCCCAGACTTCGTCTGGGAGGTGCCCCCAGGGAGGTGCCCCCAGATGCGGTGCTCCCCCAGCCTGGCGGCTGGGGGAGTGCCGTAGCTGGCGTCGCGGGCCCGGCAAGATCGGCAGGACAGGGCCTAGGGTCTGGGCGGGGAGCGGCCTACAAGTCCGGGCCGTCGCCCGGCTCCTCCTGGTAGGAGTAGCGCTGCTCACGCCAGGGGTCGCCGATGTTGTGGTACCCGCGCTCCTCCCAGAAGCCGCGCCGGTCGGCCGTCATGTACTCGACGCCGCGGACCCACTTGGGGCCCTTCCACGCGTACAGCTGCGGCACCACCAGGCGCACCGGAAAGCCGTGCTCCGCCGTCAGCAGCTCGCCGTCGCGGTGGGTGGCGAAGACCGTGCGCCGGGCCGCGAAGTCCGCGAGCCGCAGATTGGCGCTGTAGCCGTACTCGGCCCACACCATCACGTGCGTCACCTCGGGCGCGGGCGGGGCGAGGGCGAGGAACGTGCCCGCCGACACGCCGCCCCATTCGGCGTCCTGCATGCTGAACTTCGTGACGCAGTGCAGGTCGGCCACCACCGTCTCGTACGGCAGCGCCGAGAACTCCTCGTGCGTCCAGCAGCGCTTGCCGCCGTCGGCCGTCGCGCCGAAGACGCGGAACTCCCAACGCTCGGGCCGGAAACGTGGCACCGGGCCGTAGTGCGTCACGGGCCATCCGCGCTGGGGCCGCTGCCCCGGCGGGAGCCGGTCCGCGCCGTGCTGCGGCGCCTGTCCCCCGCGGCTGTCCGGCTGACCCATGCCCTCCATGGTGACAGACCCGCTCCCGGCGCTCGCACCGCCACCCCGGCACCCCTGTGACCTCGGAAAACGGCGGAGAATCCGGCAAATTCGGTAAGCCTTCGCTTACTGGACGGATCGCCGCGGCGGTGCCACGATGCGCGGGCAGCAGCAACGAATGACGACCCACGCAGCCGACAGAAGGAGCGCGCCGTCATGCAGGGCGACCCCGAGGTCATCGAGTTCCTCAACGAGCAGCTGACCGCCGAGCTGACCGCCATCAACCAGTACTTCCTGCACGCCAAGATGCAGGAGAACTTCGGCTGGACCAGGCTCGCCGCCTACACCCGCGCCGAGTCGTTCGACGAGATGCGGCACGCCGAGGTGCTGACCGACCGCATCCTCTTCCTCGAAGGGCTGCCGAACTACCAGCGGCTGTTCCACGTGCGGGTCGGGCAGACGGTCACCGAGATGTTCCAGGCGGACCGGCAGATCGAGGTCGAGGCGATCGACCGGCTGCGCCGCGGCGTGGAGGTGATGCGCGCCAAGAGCGACATCACCTCGGCGAAGATCTTCGAGTCGATCCTCAAGGACGAGGAGCACCACATCGACTACCTCGACACGCAGCTTGAGCTGATCGACAAGCTGGGTGAGGCGCTCTACATCGCGCAGCAGATCGAGCAGCCGAGCAGCGCCTGAGAGCCGCCGGAGGTCACGGCAGCGGGGCCGCCACCCCCGCGGACGGCACCGCGGACACGGCGGCAACCGCGGGCGCCGCCGGCACCGTCCCGGCGACGGTCTCCCGGCGCGGGCATCCACCGCGGCCCAGCAGGCCCTGGATGCGCCGCACGCACGAGCCGCAGTCCGTTCCGGCCTTGGAGGCGGAGGCGATCTGCCGCGGGGTGCACGCACCGGCCGCGGCGTGGTCACGCACCTGCTGCTCCGTGATGCCGAAGCACGAGCAGACGAACACGGTCACCCCTCCGGTGGCTTACTGAGGTAAGGCTCACCTTACCCGCCCACCGTGACGACGCACCAGTGCCCCGGGATGTGGCTCGGGCCACCCCGGGGCACCACCACCTGGTCAGGCCCGGTACATCTCCGCCACCAGGAACGCCAGGTCAAGCGACTGGCTCCGGTTCAGCCTGGGGTCGCAGGCCGTCTCGTACCGCTGGTGCAGATCGTCGACGAAGATCTCGTCGCCGCCGCCGACGCACTCCGTCACGTCGTCGCCGGTCAGCTCCACGTGGATGCCGCCCGGATGCGTGCCCAGGCCCTTGTGCACCTCGAAGAAGCCCTTGACCTCGTCCAGCACGTCGTCGAACCGCCGGGTCTTGTGCCCGGAGGCCGCCTCGAAGGTATTGCCGTGCATCGGGTCGCACACCCAGGCCACCTGGGCGCCCGACGCGGTGACCTTCTCCACCAGCGTCGGCAGCCGGTCGCGGATCTTGTCCGCGCCCATCCGCGTGATGAACGTCAGCCGGCCCGGCTCGCGCTCCGGGTCCAGCCGCTCGATGAGGGCCAGCGCCTCCTCGGGCGTCGTCGTCGGACCGAGCTTGACGCCGATCGGATTGCGGATACCGGCGGCGAACGCGATGTGCGCGCCGTCCAGCTGCCGGGTCCGCTCGCCGATCCACACCATGTGGCCCGAGACGTCGTACAGCTTCCCGCTGCGGGAGTCCGTGCGCGTCAGCGCCGCCTCGTAGTCGAGCAGCAGCGCCTCGTGCGAGGCGTAGAACTCCACCGAGTGGAACTCGGCCGGGTCGGCGCCGCACGCCTTCATGAAGTTCAGCGCGTTGTCGATCTCCCGCGCCAGCGCCTCGTACCGCTGCCCCGAGGCCGAGGTGCGCACGAAGTCCTGGTTCCACGCGTGCACCTGCCGCAGGTCCGCGTAGCCGCCGGTGGTGAAGCCACGCACCAGGTTCAGCGTGGAGGCGCTCGCGTGGTACATCTTCCGCAGCCGCTCCGGGTCGGGCATCCGCGCCTCGGCCGTGAACTCCGCGCCGTTGACCGAATCGCCGCGGTAGGTGGGCAGCGTCACGCCGTCCCTGGTCTCCGTCGGCTTCGACCGCGGCTTGGAGTACTGCCCCGCGATCCGCCCCACCTTGACCACGGGCACCGCCGCGGCGTAGGTGAGCACCGCGCTCATCTGGAGCAGCGTCTTCAGCTTGGCGCGGATCTGGTCGGCACCGACCTGGTCGAACGCCTCGGCGCAGTCCCCGCCCTGGAGCAGGAACGCCTCGCCCCTGGCCACCGCGCCCACCTGGGCACGCAACTGGTCGCACTCGCCGGCGAAGACGAGCGGCGGATAGGTTTCCAGATCCGTGGTCACAGCGCGCAGAGCTTCGAGATCCGGGTAATCGGGCTGCTGCGCCGCGGGCAGGTCCCGCCATGAGGTGGCGATGGAGGTGCTGCTGTCAGCGTTCACGGTCACCGTTCCAGATTACGGGGTCGGGTCCACCGCGTTCCGCCCCTGATCACGGAGTGAGACGCTGGTCCAGGCTTCGCGTATAGTGCCCGCATGTTCGCGCAAGCCAGCCGCACCTGGTGGTGGCCCGCTCATCCGGCGGCCACCTGACTGCGCGTTCCCCACAACTCGCATCGTCCGACGCGAAGGCCGCCCGAGGGGCGGCCTTCGGCGCGTGTACGGGCCGCCCTTCCCCGATTCCCTGAAGGGGACCCGTTCCCGTGACAGATTTCACGACAGCACCGGCAGCCGCCGGGGCTCTGCTCTCCTCGCTCGCCGCGGGGAACACCCCGTTCGCCCTGCTGCGCCGCCGCACGCCCGGCCACGACGACAGTGTGGTCGAGGTCATGACCGGGCCGGTGACCGAGGCCGCCAGGCTCGCCGACCTCCCGGTGCCGGACGCGGGCGCGCTGGCGCTGGTCCCGTTCCGGCAGATCGCCGAACGCGGCTTCGAGGCCACCGACGACGGCACGCCGCTCGCCGTGCTGCTGCCCGAGCACACCGCCCGCCTCCCGCTGGACGACGCGCTCGCCGCGCTGCCCGCGCACCCCGTCACCGTCCGCGAGGGCGGCTTCGACGTTTTTGATGCCGCGTACGCGCGTACCGTCGCCGACGTCCTGACCGAGGAGATCGGCGCGGGCCAGGGGGCCAACTTCGTCATCAGGCGCACCTTCACCGGCCGGATCGACGGCTTCGGCGCGCGCGACGCGCTCGCCCTCTTCCGCCGGCTGCTGCTCGCCGAACGCGGGGCTTACTGGACGTTCGTCGTCCACACCGGGCGGCGCGTGCTGGTGGGCGCGAGCCCCGAGGTCCACGTGCGGATGACCGGCGGCACGGTCGTGATGAACCCGATCTCCGGCACCTACCGCTACCCGCCCGGCGGCCCCGACCTCGACGGGCTGCTCGCGTTCCTCGACGACCGCAAGGAGCGCGAGGAACTGTCCATGGTCGTCGACGAGGAGCTGAAGATGATGTGCACCGTCGGCGACCGCGGCGGCCACGTCGTCGGCCCGCGGCTGCGCGAGATGGCCCACCTGGCGCACACCGAGTTCGAGCTGCGCGGCCGCACCTCGCTCGACGTGCGGGAGGTGCTGCGCGAAACGATGTTCGCGGCCACCGTCACCGGCAGCCCGGTGGAGAACGCCTGCCGCGTCATCCGCCGCCACGAACGCGGCGGGCGCGGCTACTACGCGGGCGCGCTGGCGCTGCTCGGACGCGACGCGTCGGGCGGGCAGACCCTCGACTCCCCCATCCTCATCCGCACCGCGGACATCGACGCCTCCGACGGCACCCTGCGCGTCCCCGTCGGCGCGACGCTGGTCCGCGGCTCCGACCCGGCGGACGAGGTCGCCGAGACGCACGCGAAGGCGGCCGGCGTGCTGGCCGCCCTCGGCGTGCGGCCGGCCGCCCCGGAGCCCGCGGCGCGCGGCCCGCGGCCGGGCGCGTCCCCGCGGGTGCGGGCCGCGCTCGCCGGGCGGCGGGCCGGGCTCGCGCCGTTCTGGCTGCGGATGCAGGAGCCGCCCGCGGGCGGCGGGGACGGCGCGGACGGTGGGAGTGCTGACGACGTGCTGGTGATCGACGGCGAGGACACGTTCACGTCGATGCTCGCTCACCTGCTGCGCTCCACCGGCGCCCGGGTCGAGGTGGTGCGCTTCGACGCGCCGGGCGCGCACGACCTGGCGCTGCGCCACTCGGGCCCGGTCGTGCTCGGCCCCGGGCCCGGCGACCCGAACGACGCGGCCGATCCGAAGATGCGGCTGCTGCGCGGGCTGACGGCCGCGCTGCTCGGCGGCCATCCGCATCCGGTGGCCGGCCTGTGCCTGGGACACGAGCTGATCGCCGCGGAACTCGGCCTGCCCGTGGTGCGCAAGGACCGGCCGTACCAGGGCGCCCAGGAGCGGATCGACCTTTTCGGCCGCGAGGAGACCGTCGGCTTCTACAACTCCTACGCGGCGCGCTGCGACGACGCCGCGGCCACGCGGCTGGCGCGGCGCGGAGTCGCGGTCGGCCGCGACGGGAGAACGGGCGAGGTGCACGCGCTGCGCGGGCCCGGCTTCACGAGCGTGCAGTTTCACCCGGAGTCGGTGCTCACGCTGAACGGCCCCGCGATCGTCGCCCGGCTGCTGCGCCCGGTGCCCTCCGCACCACAGACGCCCGCCGGAACGTAGCCCAGAGCCCCACCGGTTCGCCCGCCCGCGCGCGGGCGGGCGATCCGACCCCGCCCCCAGGGCGCGTTCAGCCGGCGTCGAGGCCGCTTTCGATGGCGTAGCGCACCAGCTCTGCGCGGTTGTGGAGCTGGAGCTTGCCCAGCGTGTTCTGTACGTGGTTCTGCACCGTGCGGTGCGAGATCACCAGCCGGTCCGCGATCTGGCGGTATGTCAGCCCTTTCGCCACCAGCCGCAGCACCTCCGTCTCGCGCTCGGTGAGGCGCGGCACGTCCGCGGCGCCGCCCGCGTCCGGGGCGGACGCGGTGGCCAGCCGCCGGAACTCGCCGAGCACCAGGCCCGCGAGCCCCGGCGTGAACACCGCGTCCCCGACGGCCGTCCGCCGGACCGCGTCGACCAGCTCGGCCGCGCTCGCCGACTTCACCAGGTAGCCGGTGGCGCCCGCCTTCACCGCCTCCAGCACGTCCTCCTGCTCGCCGCTCGCCGAGAGCACGAGCACGTGGATGTTCCCGGCCAACTGGCGGCACACCTCGGCGCCCGGCAGACCCGGCAGGTTCAGGTCCAGGACCAGCACGTCCGGCCGGACGGCCCGCGCCCTGCGCACCGCCTGCGGGCCGTCGCCCGCGGTGGCCACCACATCGCAGCCCGCCTCGCCGAGGTCGCGGGCCACCGCGTCCCGCCACATCGGGTGGTCGTCGACGACCATCACGGTCAACGGCCGTTCACTCATGCCCCGTTGTCCTTTCCGCCGTATCCGCCGTTTCCGCCGTTTCCGCCGCTTCCGCCGCCGGTTTTCGGCAGCCGCAGTTCGACCTCGGTGCCCTGCCCGGGCAGGGACACCCACTCCGCGCTGCCGCCCAGGTCCCGCAGGCGCCCGCGGATCGAGAGGGCAGCGCCGAGGCGGCCCTCCGCCTCCGCGGCGGCCAGCCGCCCAGCGGGGATGCCCCGGCCGTCGTCGCGCACCGTCACCAGCACCTCGTCCGGCTCGTCCTCCAGCAGAATCCACGCGCTCGCCGCGCCGCCCGCGTGCCTGCGCACGTTATCCAGCGCCGCGGCGACCGCCGCGGCCAGCTCGCTCGCGGCCGGCGCGGGCAGCAGCACCGGCTCGCCGGGGCCCGCGTAGGTGACGCGCTCGCCCGAACCGGCCGCGCCCGTCAGCAGCATCCGCAGATCCGCCTCGGCCGGGCCGCCGGCCGGCGTGGGGTCGGCGCTGACCAGCGCCCGCAGCGCCCGTTCCTGCTCGCCCGCGAGCCGGCCCAGCTCCGCGGCCTCGCCGCCGATGGCCGTGCCGCGCCGCTGCACCATCGCCAGCACCTGGAGCACGCTGTCGTGGATGTCGCGGGCCAGCCGCTCCCGTTCCCTGGTGGCGGCCTCGATGCGCACCGCTTTCGCCAGGGTCCGCTCGCTGGCCCTGGCGACCTCCACGACGTAGCCGATGGTGATGGCCGCGACGCACACCAGCACCGCGTTCTGGAGGGTGACGCCGGAAAGCTCGCCGTCCTCGACGAGGTTGGCTGCCCCGACCACCACGGCGGCGGCCAGGCCCAGGCGCCAGCCGCCCTTCAGCGACACGGCGAGCACGGAGCCGGCCACCCAGATCGAGGGGAGAGTCGGCCCCACCACGTCGGGCGGGTCGGCGGGCGGGCTCAGCAGAATGCCCGTCACCCCGAGCACCACGTCGGCCGCGAGGAAGGCGGGCCGGCAGCGTTCGGCCGAGGAGACGGCGCGGAACGTCACGGCCGTCCACAGCATCAGCACGCCCAGGTAGCCGACGCCCACCCAGGGCCGGGCGTAGTCCCCGTACGCGAGCAGGAACAGTACCCAGGCGTAGCCCGCGGCGAGCAGCCGGTACGCGGACAGGGCCCGCCACATCGGCTGTTCGACGGTTATCGACGCCGGCTCTCCGGCCATGTGCCTCCCCCGCTCCCCGTTCCCCTTGCCGCGGTGCCCCGCCCGCGGTCAGTCGTCCCCGGCCTTGTCCTGCTTCTCCTGCGCCTTGTCCTGAGCCTTGCCCTGCGCCTTGTCCTGCTGCTTCTCCTCGGCCAGCAGCCGCTTGGCGGCGGTCGCGTAGACGTCGACGTACTCCTGGCCGGAGAGCTTCATGATGGCGTACATCACCTCGTCGGTGAGCGACCGCAGGATGAAGCGGTCGCCCTCCATCCCCTGGTACCGCGAGAAGTCCAGCGGCTCGCCGATCCTGATGCCGGGGCGCATCAGCTTCGGCACGACCTTCCCCGGCGGCTGGATCTTCTCCGTGTCGATCATCGCGACCGGCAGCACCGGCGCCCCGGTGGCCAGCGCGACCCGGGCCAGGCCGCCCGGCCTGCCGCGGTAGAGACGCCCGTCCGGCGAACGCGTGCCCTCCGGGTAGATCCCGAACAGCTCGCCGCGCTCCAGCACCGCGATCCCGCTGCTTATGGCCGCCTCGCCGGCCCCTCTCGCACCCGAACGGTCCACGGGAAGCTGGCCGACCCCCTTGAAGAACGCGGCGGTCAGCCGGCCCTTGATCCCGGGTGAGGTGAAGTACTCGGCCTTCGCGATGAACGTGACCTTGCGGTCGAGCACGGCCGGCAGGAAGAACGAGTCGGAGAACGACAGGTGGTTGCTCGCCAGAATGGCGGGCCCTTCGGCGGGCACGTGCTCCTTGCCCTCCACCCAGGGCCGGAAGGCCAGTTTCAGCCCCGCCCCCACGGACACCTTCATCGCCCCGTACAGCACCCCGGCCGCCTTCCTGTCTTTTGTCTGGCCCGACCCTACTGGGCAACGGCCGCGCATGGCGCACCCAGAAGCGCCCGCGTAGGGTGGCAGCCGTTTCCGAGAAGAGGAACGGAGTCGAGCCGATGCTGCTTCTTCCCGGGGCCGGGCCCTTCACGCACGACGGCTCGGCAACAGGCGTCCTGCTGTGTCACGGGTTCACCGGCTCCCCGCAGTCCCTGCGGCCGTGGGCGGAGCACCTGGCGGCCCGGGGGCTGACCGTGTCCCTTCCGCTGCTGCCGGGCCACGGCACCCGCTGGCAGGATCTCCAACGCACCGGCTGGCAGGACTGGTACGCGGCCGTCGACCGCGAGCTGCGGCAGCTGACGGAACGGTGCGAGCACGTCTTCGTGTGCGGCCTGTCGATGGGCGGCGCGCTGGCGCTGCGCCTCGCCGCCCGCCGCGGTCCGGCCGTCAGCGGCGTCGTGGTGGTCAATCCCGCGGTCACATTTCCGCGGCTCCAGGGCTATGCGCTGCCGGTGCTGCGGCACCTGGTGCCCAGCACCAAGGGGCTGATCTCGGACATCGCGAAGGAGGGGGTCCTGGAGACCGGGTACGACCGGGTGCCGCTGCACGCGGCCCACTCGGTGCGCTCCCTGTTCTCCCGGGTCAGGGAGGAACTGCCGCAGGTCACGCAGCCATTGCTGCTGCTGCGCAGCCGGGTCGACCACGTCGTGCCGGTCGGGGACTCGGCCGTGGTGCGGGCCGCCGTCTCCTCCACGGACGTCACCGAGCATGTGCTCGAATTCAGCTTTCATGTGGCCACCCTCGACCGCGACGCGGAGCGTATCTTTCAAGAGACGGACGCCTTCATCAGCAGGCTCGCGACAAGGAAGACTGCCCGTGACGGAACGTGACCAGGAGCGCGGCGACGGCCGCGACCCGATCGACGAGGAAGCCGCGTGGGCCGAGATCGTCGCCGGCTACGGCGAGGAGCCCAAGGACCCGCCGGGCGTCTGGCCACTGGCCTCGCCCCCGGTGGAGAGCGACCGGTTCGACGCCGGGGACGGCACCGACCGCGTCCACGTCGCCGAGCCACCGGCCGAGCCGGTGGCGGAGGGAACGGCCGAAGGGACGGCTGAGGGGACCACCGAGGGGCCCGTGGAGGGGCCAGCGGAGGGGCCCGCCGCCGGCCCACGGGACTGGGACGCGGCGGAGGACGAGGAGGACGACCACTTCGTTCCACCGGAGCCGCCGCCGCTGCCGGAGACCGACCTCTCCACCAAGCTGGCCTGGCTCGCCGTGCTCGGCGGCCCGTTGCTGCTCATCGGAACGATGCTGCTCCAGCGCGAGATGAGCTGGTGGGTCGTCACCCTGGGCATCGGCGGGTTCCTCGGCGGCTTCGCCACGCTGGTCTCCCGCATGCGCGACGGCCACGACGACGACTGGACGGACCCGGGCAACGGCGCGGTCGTGTAGACCGGCCCCGCGGGCGACGCCGGTCCCGGCGTCGCCCGCGGGAAGCCGTTCAGGGCACGCCGGGCAGGCGGAGCCGGGCGAGGAGCGGCAGGTGGTCCGTCGCGGCGGCCAGGTCGCCGGGGCGTACCCCCGGCAGCCGCCGCGGCACACCGCAGCCGAGGACGTCCACGGCGGGCGTGCACAGCACGGCGTCGATGCGGCGGTCCCGGCCCGCCGAGGGGAACGTGTCCCCGCCGCCCTCGGGCGCCTGCCGCCAGGCGTCCGCGAGCGCCCCGGCGAGCAGCCGGAACGTGCGTCCGCCCGGCAGGTCGTTCAGATCCCCCGCCACCACCGCCGCCGGGCCGCCCCGCGCGCGGAGCTCGGCCAGCCGTCCCAGCAGCAGCCCGCCCTGCCGGTACCGTTCGGCCGCGTTCAGGCTCAGGTGGCAGCTGACCACCGCCAGACGCGCGCCGGTGGCCAGGCGCAGCACCGCGGTGGCCAGGCCACGGCGGTGCAGTCCCGGCGTGCGCGGAAACGTGACGTCCTCCGCGTACGCGACGGAGAGGCGCGGCGCGGCCAGGATCATCGTGCCGCAGGACGGCGCCCCGCCCGTCACGTACAGCAGGCCCGTCTCCCGCGCGAGGCGCGCGGCGCTCGCACGCCAGCCGAAGAAGCGGGGGGCCTCCTGGACGCACACCACGTCGGGGGCGCAGCCGCGGATCACGCGGCCGAGCGCCGCCCGGTCGTCGCGCAGGGAGCGGACGTTGTAGCTGAGCAGCCGCAGCTCCGCGGGCACCGCGGCCCGGCCCCCGTTAACCCTGGCGGGCGAGGTCGGCCGCGCCCACCAGACCCGCCCGGCCGCCCAGCTGCGCGGCGAGGACCTGGGCGTGCGGCCGGTACCTGCTGCCGACGAGCCAGCGGCGGAACGACTTGCGGATCGGGTCGAGCACGAGGTCCCCCTCGTCGGAGACGCCGCCGCCGACGATGAACGCGGAGGGGTCGAACAGGGAGGCCAGATCGGCAAGACCGGCGCCGGCCCAGCGGGCCAGCTCGCGGAAGGAGTCGATGGCGACCGGGTCGCCCTGCCGGGCGGCGGCGCTGACGTGCCGGCCCTCGATGCCCTCGGGGGTACCGTCGCCCTCGGCGAGCAGCACCTCGGCGGCCTCCGGGGTGGCCGTGGCCCGCTGCCTGGCGTACCGCACCAGGGCACGGCCCGAGGCGTACTGCTCCCAGCAGCCCTGGCTGCCGCAGCCGCACAGCAGGCCGTCGGGGACGACGCGCAGGTGCCCGAACTCGCCGGCCACGCCGAACCTGCCGCGGTGCAGCCGCCCGCCGATGATGATGCCGCCGCCCAGGCCCGTGCCGAGCGTGATGACCACGACGTCGTCGTGCCCGGTGCCCGCGCCGAAGCGGTACTCGCCCCAGGCCGCGGCGTTGGCGTCGTTCTCCACGACGACGGACAGGCTGACGCGCTGCTCGATCTTGTCCTTCAGGGTCTCGTGCCGCCAGGCGATGTTCGGCGCGAAGAGGACGGTGGCCCGCTTGTCGTCGACGTAACCGGCCGCGCCGATGCCGACGGCCTCGGCCGAGGTGCCCTTGCCCACGGTCTTGATGGCATCGGCGATGGCCTCGACGACGCCTTCGGGAGAGGGTGGGGTCGCCACCTGACAGGTGTCGAGGATGGTGCCGTCTTCGTCGACCACGCCGGCCGCGATCTTCGTGCCGCCGATATCGACGCCGATGGTCAGTCCCATCAGATCTCCTTCGCATGGACCGCGCACCCCGATCCGCCCGCGCGCGGCAGGGCCGCGCCGTGGCCTCCGGTCCGTGCACCTCCCCGGGCACAGGACAGGGCCGAACCGCCGTGGTCGCCACGGCGGCCGGGTGAAAACCCCCTCGCGCCGAAGGGGGGTGGAGTGACTGGTCCCTCAAGTGATGTCAGGTAGTGGATCGATCCCCGCCGCTGACCACGGTACCGGAGGGAGGCGTACGTCACTCCCCCGCTTCAGTCCAGGTCGATGCGCTGCGATCCGGGCGGAGCTTCGGGGTCGTCCGGATTCTCACCGTTCTCCCGCTTCGCCTGGCGGTCGGGGGGATCGGCCGTCTCCTGGGGGCGGGACCAGCGCTGCTCCTGGCCGAGCACCGCGGCGCGGTAGGCGGCCAGCAGCTCCTGGCCCGCACCGGCGAGGTGCTGGATCACGTCCGCGTTGCGCTCGATCACCGGCTCGAAGGCGGCCCTGGCCCGCTCCGCGAGCGGGCCCGCGGCGAGGCCCGCGGCCGGGCCCAGCCCGCTGCCGAGTGCCGCGCCGAGGTGGCCGAGGCGCTCGGCGACCGCGTCGGCGAGCTTGCGCAGCTCGTCCGCCGCGTCGCCGGTCGGCTCGCCGTACTCCCTGCGGCGCCGGTCGCGCTCCGCGGCGAGGTCCTCCTCGCAGGCGGCGGCCCAGGCGTCCGGGTCAGGCTCGGGTCCCGCGGACCCGGAACTCCCCGGCACCCGGGGGCGCTCGGGCCCCGCGGCGTCTTCTGCGGGGTGCTCGCCGGTGTTGCTCATCGCGGCCTCCTCGGACATGAGCCTGCCCTTCGAGACTACCCCGGGCCGCCGGAACCTTCGGAGCCCGCGTCCGGCCAACGGCCGGGATCAGGCGCGAAACGGACGGCCAGCGCGCCGTCGTCCGCCAGCGCCGCGCCCGCGACGGTGCACCGGCGCAGGACCGCGGGCAGCGGCAGGGCGCGGCGGAACGGGCCCGCGGTGACGATCAGTTCATCGCCCCGGCGGACCAGGCCGAGCCCTGCGCGGTCCGCGCCGGGCAGCGGCAGCCGCCACACCAGCAGCCCGTCCGCGTCCCGCCGGTCGGTGAGCCGCGGCTCCGCCCGCAGCGGCGGGCCCGGCGGCGGCAGCGGCAGCGCCGCGAGGCCGGCGGGGCCCGGCTCGGCGCCCAGGTGCGGCAGGCGGTGCGGCTCGGGCAGCCGGGCGGCGCGGACGAACGCGGTGAGCACCGACTCCTGCCGCGCCGCGAGCCGCGCCGCCCACGCGTCGGCGGGCGCGACGGGCACCAGTCGGTTGGCGACGACCGACTCCACCGCGATGCCGTGCAGCGCGAGACCGGCCCGTGCGGCGCGGAGTTCGGCGGCGGAGCGTTCCGTCGGGTCGAGGACCAGGCGGGCCGCGGTGTCCGGCCCGGCGATCAGTGCCTCAAGCGCGGCGAGCCCCGCGTCCCAGCCCTCCGCGGCGCCGAGCAGCGCGGCGGCCGGCAGCGGCACCCCGGCCAGCTGCGCCAGCAGCGGGTGCAGGGCGCGGGCGGTGCGCCGTTCCTGCGGCAGCAGGCGGCGCAGGTAACGGCGCAGCTGACCGGGCAACGCGAGCAGCCGCACGGCGTCGACGGCACCTGGCAGGTCGAGAACGATCAGCCGCGGCGGGTCCGCGGCGGCGTGCGCGGCGTGCAGCGCGCCCAGGACCGCGGCCTCGCCCGAGCCCGGCAGCTCGGTCAGCTCGTCGTCGTCGAGCACGGCCGCGCCCACCAGGTCGAGCGCGGGCCTGACGCGCCGCTGCGCGGCCAGCACGCCCGTGCGGAACGCGGCGGCCCGGTCGATGCGGGCGGCGGTCAGTCCCGGCGCGACGCGCGCCGGCCCGTCCGGCGCTCCCCCGGGCGGCGGCGCGGCGCCGAGCAGCGCGGCGAGGCGGTCCTCGGGTGCGGGGCTGAGCAGCAGGGTGTCCGTTCCGGCGCGGGCCGCGGCCAGCGCGGTGGCGGCGGCGACCGTGGTGGCGCCGTCCCCGCCTGGGCCGGTGACGAAGAGGGTCCGCGGGCCGCTCACCTGGTCAGGCCCGGACGCCGTCGCCCGGGAGGCTCTCGACGCGCTTCTTCAGTCCGTCCAGGGCGCGGTCGATGATGACCTTCTCGGCCTTGCGCTTGATGGTGCCCAGCATCGGGATCTTGACGTCGACGGTCAGCTGGTAGGTGACCTCGGTGTGCCGGCCGTCGGGGGCCGGCACCAGCCGGTAGGAGCCGTCGAGGGCGCGCAGCATGCGGGACTTCACCAGGGACCAGCTCACCTCCTGCTGCCCCTGCCAGGTGTAGGCCAGCGTGTGCTCGTCCTTGATCGCGCCGGCGTCGAGGAGCAGCCTGACCTGCTCGGCCCTGCCCTCGGTGTCGGTGCCGAGCACCTCGGCCTCCTTCACCTCGCCCGTCCACTCCGGGTAGCGGCCGAAGTCGGCGATCACCGCCATGACATCGGCCGGGGTGGCTTCGATGGTGATGCTCGACCTGGTGTGTTCGGCCATGGCCGTGGCTCCTCGCGCTGATCTCCCACTGGCGTCCGTCCGTGGGAAGGCTACCGCGAGAAGGCCGCCGCACCGCCACGGGAACCGGGCAGTAGGCTGCCGGAAGGGCCGTGGAACGTGACGGAGAACGTGACAGATGAGGAGCAGCGGTGCAGGAGTTCAGCCTTCCGGCCCGGTATGAGGTACCCGCGGACGGTCATCTTCCCGGGCTGCTCACGGCGAACGCCGGGCGGCACCCGGACGTCGCGGTGTACTCCCGCAGGACGGACGGCGGCTGGGCGGACGTGACCGCGACCCGGTTCCTCACCGAGGTGCGGGCGGTCGCCAAGGGTCTGCTCCGGGCCGGGATCGCCCCGGGCGAGCGGGTCGGCCTGATGTCGCGTACCCGATACGAGTGGTCCCTGTTCGACTTCGCGATCTGGTCGGTGGGCGCGGTCACCGTCCCGGTGTACGAGACCAGCTCGCCGGAACAGGTCGTGTGGAACCTCAAGGACTCCGGCGCCGTCGCCGTCGTCGTGGAGACCGCGGAGCACCGGGACACCGTGGAGTCGGTGCGCGGCGAACTGCCGGAGCTGGCCCACCTGTGGTGCATCGAGCCCGCCGGGGGCGAGGCCGCGGTCGGCCGGCTGACCGCGGCCGGCGCGGACGTCGCCGACGGGGAGCTGGACGCCGCGACGGCGACCCTGACCCCGGACTCCCCGGCCACCGTGATCTACACCTCGGGCACCACGGGACGGCCGAAGGGCTGCGTGCTGACCCACCGGGCGTTCCTCGCGGACTGCGGGAACGTGGTGGCCGCGCTCGGGCCGCTGTTCCGCACCGGCGAGAGTTCGGTGCTGCTCTTCCTGCCGCTGGCCCACGTCTTCGCCCGCATGGTCCAGGTGGCCTCGGCGCTCGCCCCGATCAGGCTCGGCCACGTCGGGGACGTCAGCGCCCTGACCGACGACCTGGCCTCGTTCCGGCCCACGATCGTCCTCGGCGTGCCGCGGGTCTTCGAGAAGGTGTACAACTCGGCGCGGGCCAAGGCCCGCGAGGGCGGCAAGGGCCGGATCTTCGACCGGGCCGCCGAGGTGGCCATCGCCCACAGCAGGGCGCAGGACACGGCGTCCGGCCCGCCGCTGGGGCTGCGCCTGCGGCACCGGGTGTTCGACCGGCTCGTGTACCGGCGGCTGCGCGCGGCGCTCGGCGGGCGCGCGACGCACGCGATCTCCGGCGGCGCGGCGCTGGGCGAGAGGCTGGGGCACTTCTACCGCGGCATCGGCTTCACGGTCCTGGAGGGGTACGGGCTGACCGAGACCTGCGCGCCGACCGCGTTCAATCCGTGGGACGCGCCACGGATCGGCACCGTCGGCCGCCCGCTGCCCGGCTCCGCCGTGCGCATCGACGGGGACGGCGAGGTACTGGTGCGCGGCGAGCACCTGTTCACGCGGTACTGGAACGCCGAGGGCGCCGCCGCCGAGGCGATGACGGACGGCTGGTTCCGCACCGGGGACCTCGGCTCCCTGGACGAAGACGGTTATCTGACCATCACCGGGCGGAAGAAGGAGATCCTGGTGACGGCCGGCGGGAAGAACGTGGCGCCCGCCGTCATGGAGGACCGGATGCGGGCGCACGAGCTGGTCGCCGAGTGCATGGTGGTCGGCGAGGGCCGCCCGTTCGTCGCCGCGCTGATCACGCTGGACGACGCGTTCCTGCCGCGGTGGGCGGCCGAGCAGGGCCTGGACGAGCTGCCCCGCGCCGAACTGCTGGCCCACCCCGGCCTGCTCGCGGCCGTGCAGGAGGCGGTCGACCAGGGCAACGCGGCGGTCTCGCGCGCCGAGTCGGTCCGCGCGTTCCGGGTGCTGCCCGGCCAGTTCACCGAGGAGTCGGGCCACCTGACGCCCTCGCTGAAGCTGAAGCGGCACGTCGTGACCCGGGACTTCGCCGCCGACATCGACGCCCTGTACACCCGCGGTTAGGTCACTGACCGCGGGAGCGGGGCCCGCGGTCAGGCGAGCAGGTCCCTGAGGCGGTCGACCAGCAGGTCCCAGCGCCAGCGTTCCTCGATCCAGGCGCGGCCCCGCTCGCCCATGCGGCGGCGCAGTTCGGCGTCGCCCAGGAGGGTGAGCACGCGCTCCGCGGTCTCCGCGGGCGCGGCGTCGCCGCCGCCGCGCACGACCCAGCCGGTCTCGCCGTCCAGCACGGCGTCGGGGGCACCGCCCGAGTCCCCCGCGACGACCGGCAGTCCGGTCGCGGACGCCTCCAGGTAGACGATGCCGAGCCCTTCGACGTCCAGGCCGCCGCGCCGGGTGCGGCACGGCATGGCGAACACGTCACCCGCCCCGAAGTGGGCGGGCAGCTCCTCCCAGGGCACCGCCCCGGTGAACAGGACCGACGCCGTCACGCCGAGCCGCGCCGCCAGCTTCTCCAGGTCGGCGCGGTACGGGCCGCCGCCGACGATCAGCAGCACCGTCTCCGGCTGCGCGGCGAGGACGCGCGGCAGGGCGCGGATCAGGGTGTCCTGGCCCTTGCGCGGCACCAGGCGGGACACGCAGACCACGACCGGCCGGTCGGTGAGGCCGAGCCGGGCGCGCACGGCGTCGCCGCCGGAGCCGGGGTGGAACGTCTTCTCGTCGACGCCCGGCGGCAGTTGCACCATCCGCGCGGCGGCGTCCGCGGAGACCGCGCCCGCGATGCGGCTGCGCGTGTACTCGCCGAGGTAGGTCAGGGTGTCGGTGGAGGAGCCGATCCGGCGCAGCAGCGCGCGGGCACCCGGCAGTTGTGCCCAGCCCGCCTCGTGGCCGTGGGTGGTGGCCACCAGCCGCTCCGCGCCCGCGGCCCGCAGGGCGGGCGCCATCAGGCCGAGCGGCGCCGCGGCCCCGAACCACACCGCGGTGCAGCCGTGCGCGCGCAGCAGCGCGGTGGCACGGCGGGTGGCCCGCCGGGTCGGCAGCAGCGTGGTGGCGTGGTCGCGCACCACGGGGAACGGCTGCTCGGCATCGAACTCGGCTACGGCCCTGGCCTCTTCGCCGTCGCGCCCCCAGGTGGAGGCATAGACCACCAGCTGCCGCGGGTCGAGCCGCAGCGCCATGCTGTGCAGGAACGCCTGAATCCCCCCGGGCCGCGGCGGGAAGTCGTTCGTCACGATCAACGTCTTACGCATCAGACGAGACGATACCGAGCCCGTTCAGGGGCGGACGACCGAGGAGACCGGCATGACGTCCACCGCCTCGTACCGGACCTGCGCGCCGGGGTAGGGGGCGTGCACCATCTGCCCGCCGCCCACGTACATCGCGACGTGGCTCGCGTCCTCGCGGTAGACGACGATGTCGCCCGGCCGCGCGTCGGACAGCGCGACCCGGCGGCCGGCCCCGGCCTGGGCCTGCGAGGTGCGCGGCAGGGCGACCCCGGCACGGGCCCACGCCCACTGGATCAGCCCGGAGCAGTCGAACGCGTCGGGGCCCGCCTGCCCCCAGCCGTACGGCAGGCCGACGGCCCCGCGGGCGGCGGCCACCGCCGCGGCCGCGCGCCCGGACACGGGAGCGCCGGCGCGCGGAAGCGCGCCCGCCCGCGCGCGCTTGCCGTGCTCCGCCGTCGGCGCGGCCGCGCGCTCCGCGGCGCGGTCGGCGCGCTCCCTGGCGTGGCGTTCCTGGTCGCTCAGGCGCTCGTACTGGCGCCGCGCGGTGGCGAGCCGGGACTGCACGGCGCGCTTGTGGCGGGCCAGGCTCGCCTGTTCCTCGGTGAGTTCGGAGAGCTGCTCCTCCGCCTCCTGCCGGTGCTGGTCCAGCACCCGCTGCGCGGCGAGCAGCTCGCGCAGCCCGGCGACCCGCCGGTCGCCGAGCCGGTCCAGGACGGCGGCGTGGTCGAGGTAGGTCTCGGGGCTGCCGGAGAGCATCAGCACCAGCGTCGGCTCGAACCCGCCGGCCCGGTACTCGGCGGCGGCGGCGGAACCGAGAGCGCGCCGCGCCTCGTTGACGGCCTCCTGGCCGCGGGAGACCCGGTCCTGCTGGCGCTCGAACGAGGTCCGCAGCGTCTCGACCCGCTCCGCCGTTCCGTTGTACGCCTCGACGGCGCGCTCCGCGTCGGCGAACAGGCGGTCCACCTCGCGGGCCGCGCCCGCGCTGTCCGCGGGCGGCGCGCCGGGCTCGGCGAGCACGGGGACGGCGCTGATGACGGCCGCCGCGGTGGCGGCCGCGGACAGCACGGTTGCCCGTGCCACCCGTCTCGAACAGGCATGGCGGTTGAGTCGATGGGAAACCACTGCGGGCCGCGCTCCCTTCGGTGGGGACCTGAGCGGAGCAGAATGTAGCCGCGCGGCAGTGGGAGTTGACGGATCACCACCGCCCGCGCGGCCCCCGTCAGGAGACGCAACCGCAGGTCATGCAGGGGGCGCGACGGCGCACTTGGACCCCGGAATCACCTGGATGGACCAGGCGGGGCGCGGCGCGTCAGCCGACGCGCACGCCGTACTGGAACGGCATCGCGTTGATCGACAGGTACTCGACGCTCGAACCGGGCCGCGGGGCGTGGATGATCTGGCCGTTCCCGGCGTAGATGCCCACGTGGTGCAGGTCGCTGTAGAAGAACACCAGGTCGCCGGGGGCGAGTTCGCTCATGCCCAGCGCGGGGCCCATGCCGGCCTGCGCCTGGGAGGTGCGCGGCAGGGAGACCCCGGCCTGGCTGAACGCCCAGGAGGTGAGGCCGGAGCAGTCGAAGGAACTGGGGCCCGTGGCGCCCCACACGTAGGGGGCGCCGATCTTGCTGGCCGCGGCGTCGAGCGCGGCGTGGCCGTAAGAGGTGCCGGTCCCCCCGGAACCGCCGAGCTCGCCGCGGGAGTCGCCGTCGCGGCTGGCCCGGTCCGCCGCCGCGGCCGCTGCCGCGGCCTCCTCGTCGGCGATGCGCTGCCGCTCTTCGTCGGTCAGCTGATTGAGGAGTGACTGGGCTTCGCTGAGCTTGCCCTGGATCGTCTCCTTCTGGTCGCCCAGCTCGACGCGCAGATCCTCCAGCTCGGCCAGCCGGTCGGTGGCCTCCTGGCGCTGCTGGTCGAGGGTGCGCTGCCGGTCCTCGATGAGGCGGAGCGTCTCCGCCTGCTTGCCGCTGACCTGGTCGAGCGTCGACGCCTGGTCGAGGTAGGCATCGGGGTCGGAGGACAGGAACAGCTGCACCGACGGGTCGAGGCCGCCGTTGCGGTACTGGGCCGAGGCGACGGAACCGAGCGTGCCGCGCAGCTCGTTCAGCTCCTCCTGGCCGCGGGCGGTCGAGTCCTGGAGGTCCTCGACCTCGGACTGGAGCTCTTCCTCCCGCTCCTTGGCGCCGTTGTACTCCTCGGTGGCGGCTTCCGCCTCCTGGTACAGCCGGTCGACCTCTTCCTGGACCTCTTCGATGGACTGTCCGGGGTCGGCCTGGGCCGTCTGCGTCGAAATAGCGACGGTGGCGGCGGCTGCGGTCGCGCCGAAGATGGTGACACGGGCCCGGCTCGGCTGCTTGGGACGACGGTGGGACGCCACTGGGGCGAGCTCCTTCTTCCTCAGCCGCCTGCCGGGAGTGGGGGCGTGGCCCCGGCTCCGCGCAACTGCCGCGGATTCGGCGGTTCCCCCGCGGACATCCCGGATGGATGGTCTACCGCGCGGAGGTTCGAGGCCCGACCCTAGCGAGGTCGTATTCGTTCCTTCAAATCCCCGCGGGCATATTTTACTTACCTCACACGAGCGGCGAGCGACGGCACACGCACGGTGGCGGACGAGACCGTCACAACCGGCACGACACGGAACGAAGGAGCGGCAAAGGCCCGAGAAGGGACAAGCAGCGCCAAGGGTGTGCCAACCGGTCCTACGTGCGGGAGAGCCGCCGCAACAGCAGCGCGGAGGCGACGGGGCGGGCGCCTGCCTGGGCGACTCCGTCGGCCACCTCGCGGTCCGCGGAGACCACCACCACGGGCCGGCCCGGCGGTTCCGCGCGCACCAGCCGCCGGATCAGCTCGTCCGCGGTCTGCCGCGGCTTGCTGAACAGCACCCGCACGCCACGCGGCGGCGTCAGCAGCACCGGGGCGGCCAACTCGGCGCCGTCGAAGACGCAGGTCATCTCCGCGCCGGTCTGTGCCGCGAGCACCGCGAGACCGCGCATCAGGCGCAGCCGCTGCTTCTCCAGCGGCATCGTGGGATAGCCGGTCTTCGTCACGTTGTAGCCGTCCACGACCAGATGCGCCTGGGGCAGGGCGAGAAGCTGGTCGAGCAGGGCGGGGTCGTCCTCCGCGAGGGCCCGCTGCGCGATGTCCTGCGGCGTCATCCCGCCCGGCTCCACCGCGTCAACGGTCTGCGCGGGCTTCAGTTCGGTGGGGGGCAAGGCGAGTTCACGCCGAATTCCCTGGGCCGCGTCCAGCACCGTATCCAGCAGCAGGCGCAGCCGCATGTCCTCGATGCCGCGGCCCTCCCGCACCGACCTGCGGCTCGTCTCCAGCGCCGCCTCCGCCTCCGCGAGCCGCGCGCGCAGCCGCCGCGCGTCGGCCTCCGCGGACGCCCGCGCCCCCGCCGCCTCGGCCCGCTCCTCCTCGAACTCGGCCCGCAGCTTGCGCAGCGCGGCCTCGCCGCGCCGCACGTCGGCGAGGGCGCTGCGCAGTTTGCGGTGCACCGCGTCGGTCTCCTTGCGGGCCGCGTCCAGCTCGGCGCGCAGCCGTTCGCCCTCGGCGCGGGCGGCGGAACGCGCCTGCGCCAGCTCCTCTTGCAACCGCGTCAGCTCCAGCTCCCGTTCGCGCCCCTCCCGCTCGGCCTGCGCGCGCTGCGCCTCCTCGCCTGCGGCGGCGACCAGCTTGGACCAGCCCTGCGGCCGCAGCACGAACGCGGCGGCGGCCACGTCGACGGGGTCGGCGGCGGGCGGCGGGGCGCCGCGTTCGACGGCCTCGGCGAGCACCGGCTCCGCGGTGCGCAGCCGCGCCGCCACGCGCTGCCGGAAGACGGTGTCGCTCTCCAGGGCCGCGGCCATGGCACTGCCGCCGAATTTCACCCGCCGGGAGGGAGTGAACCGCGCGTACTGCCGGAGCGCGGCGGGCAATTCGCTCATGGTCAGCCCGGAGAACGTGTCTCCGGCGAGCAAGATGACCCGGTGCCGGACCCGCTCCGGCAGGGGGTGGTCGAGGGTCTCGGCCGGCTCCGGCCGCCCCGCCGCCTCCTCACCGTCCGTGGGTTCCACCACCGCACACACCGTCCGTCGCCCCTGCCGTTATCGACTGTCACCCTACGGCCTGGTAGCCGTCGCGGCCCACGTGCCGGGCTAAGGTGAGCCCTGCGTACCGCGTCCGCCGCACAGGGAAAGGCCCAGCCGTGATCACTTCGATCGTGCTCATCAAGACCAGTGTGGACCGCGTCCCGGAGGTCGCGGAGCAGATCGCGGCGATGGAAGGGGTCAGCGAGGTCTACTCGGTGACCGGCCCGCACGACCTTATCGCCATGGTCCGGGTACGCGACCACGACGACCTCGCGGAAGTCATTCCCGGCCGTATCAGCAAGGTGCCGGGCGTGGAGTCGACCGAAACGCACGTCGCGTTCCGTACCTACTCGCGGCACGACCTGGAGGCCGCGTTCGCCATCGGCCTGGACTCCTGATCCGCGGCACCTACCGGTGGGTGGCGGTGACCCACCGCTCCAGCGCGGCGCGGGCGGCGCCCGAGTCGATGGACCGCGCCGCGCGCGCCATGCCCGCCGCGAGCTGGTCGGGCAGCGGCGCGTCCTGCTGGTCGAGGGCGACCAGGGCCGCCGCCGAGTTGAGCAGGACGGCGTCGCGGACGGGGCCGGTCTCGCCGTCGAGGAGGCGGCGGGCGACCTCCGCGTTGTAGGCGGCGTCGGCGCCGCGCAGCGCCTCCACCGGGGCCAGGGAGAGCCCGACGTCCCGTGGGTCGAAGGACTGCTCGCGCACCTTGCCGTCGCGGACGGTCCACACCGTCGACGTGGCGGTGATGGTCAGCTCGTCCAGCCCGTCGTCGCCGCGGAAGATCAGCGCGGAGGCGCCCCGTTCGGCCAGGACGCCCGCCATGATGGGAGCCATCCGCGCGTCCGCGACGCCGGTCGCCTGGGCGGCGACGCGGGCCGGGTTGGTCAGCGGGCCCAGGAAGTTGAACGGGGTGGGGACGCCCAGCTCCCTCCTGGCCGACGCGACGTGGCGCAGCGCCGGGTGGAACTTCACCGCGAAACAGAAGGTGATGCCGGCCTCCACGGCGACCTCGGCGACCCGCTGCGGCGTCAGGTCCAGGCTGACGCCCAGCTCGCCCAGCACGTCGGAGGCGCCGCTCGCGCTCGAGGCCGCGCGGTTGCCGTGCTTGACGACCGTGGCCCCCGTGCCGGCGACGACGATCGCGGACATCGTCGAGATGTTGACCGTTCTGGCCCGGTCGCCGCCGGTGCCGACGATGTCGACCGTGGGTCCTGGGACCTCGATGAGATTGGCGTGCTCGTACATGGTCCGCACCAGGCCGGAAACCTCGTCCACCGTCTCGCCCTTGGCCCGCAGGGCGACCGCGAAGCCGGCGATCTGCACGTCGGTGGCCTCGCCGCTCATGATGCGGTCCATGGCCCAGGCGGCCTCGTCCGTGGTGAGGTCCCGTCCGGCGATCAGCGTGCTCAGCACGTCGGGCCAGGTGCGAGCCGCCGCGGGGGAGCCTCCGGCGGGGGTCACGACGCTCATGGGAATCACTCCTGGCGAGTCGGCTGGTGGTCGGGCAGGGCGCAAGGCCGTGCCGGTCGGCCGGGAACCATGCGGACACACCCTAGCGGCGAAGGAACGCGCCCAGGACAGCATGCCCGCACTGCGGACGCCCGCGACAGGCGCGGACGGTGGCGCGGAAGGGCGCGCGAAGGGGCCGTGGCCGCTGGTGATCTCCCGGTACTCCTCGCTGGTCGGCTTCGGGATCTGCGCGTGCTCACCGAAGTAGCCGCGGTTGATCCTGACCCGCAGCCGCTCCAGCGGGCTGATCTTGCGCCGGACCCCGTTCTCGTCGGTCGGGGGGCCCAGCTCCTGCGGCGCGTCCTGGTCGTGCGCCGTGAGCGTGTACAGCGCGTCCCGCGACAGGGGCTCGTGCACCTCGACGAACTCGCCGTGCGGCAGCCGTTTGATGATGCCCGTCTCCCGCCCGTGCAGCACTTTCTCCCGGTCGCGGCGCTGGAGGCCGAGACAGATGCGCCGGGTGGCGATGAACGTGAGCACCGGCAGCACGAAGAACGCGATGCGGCAGAACCAGGTGATGGCGTTGATCGACAGGTTGAAGTTGATCGCCCAGACGTCGTTGCCGCCGGCCACCAGCGTGACGAAGTAGGCCGTCAGCCAGGCCACGCCGAGGCCGGTCCTGGTCGGCGCGTTCCGTGGCCGCTGCGCGATGTGATGCTCGCGGTTGTCCTTCGTCAGCCAGGACTCGAAGAACGGGTAGATGCCGATGAGCACCAGCATCAGCGGGAAGAGGCCGAGCGGGATGAGGATGCCGAAGTTCAGCGTGTAGCCGCCCGGGATGACCCACTCCCATCCCGGCATCATCCGGATCAGTCCCTCGGAGAAGCCGAGATACCAGTCCGGTTGGGCGTTGGTCGACACTTGGTCCGGTCGATATGGCCCCAGTACCCAGACGGGGTTGATCTGCACGGTCGCCGCGATGGCCGCGATCACGCCGAAGACCAGGAAGAAGAAGCCGCCGGCCTTGGCCATGTAGACGGGCAGGAGCGGCATGCCGACCACATTGTTGTTGGTACGGCCGGGGCCCGCGTAGTGCGTGTGCTTGTGGTACACGATCAGGATCAGGTGGGCGACCACGAGACCCAGCATGATGCCCGGCAGCAGCAGCACGTGGATGACGAAGAACCTCGGGATGATGTCGTGCCCGGGGAACTCCCCGCCGAACAGGAACATCTGGAGGTACGTGCCGACGACCGGCGTGGCCAGGATGGCGCCCTCGGCGAAGCGGACGCCGGTGCCGGAGAGCAGGTCGTCCGGCAGCGAGTAGCCGGTGAGGCCGGTGAAGACGGCCAGGATGAACAGCGTCCAGCCGAACAGCCAGTTCAGCTCGCGCGGCTTGCGGAAGGCGCCCGTGAAGAACACCCGCATCATGTGGAACATGATGCCGACGATGAAGATCAGCGCCGCCCAGTGGTGGATCTGCCGGACCAGCAGACCGCCGCGCACGTCGAAGCTGATGTCCAGTGTGGAGGCGTACGCCTCGGTCATCCGCACGCCCTGCATCGGCACGTACGACCCGTCGTACTCGATCTCGCCCATGCTCGGGACGAAGAAGAGGGTCAGGTAGACGCCGGTCAGGATGATGATGATGAAGGCGTACAGGCAGATCTCGCCCAGCAGGAACGACCAGTGGTCGGGGAAGATCTTGCGCATGTTGGCCTTGGCGAGGCTGTAGAGGCCCAGCCGGCCGTCGGCCCAGTCGGCGACCTTCTCGCCGGCCGGTGCTTTGCCCCGTGCCTTCGGGGACTTCGTGGCCGTACTCATCCGCGCTCCCAGAAGCTCGGGCCGGTGGGCTCATCGAAGTCGCCGAGCGCTTCGAGGAAGCCTTCGTCGTTCGCCCTGATGCGCAGCTGCGGCAGCGGGTGGCCCGCCGGGCCGAAGAGCACCCGCGCGCCGTCCGAGAGGTCGAACGTCGACTGGTGGCAGGGGCAGAGCGCGTGGTGGGTCTGCTGCTCGTACAGGGTGGCCGGGCAGCCGATGTGGGTGCAGATCTTGGAGTAGCAGAGGATGCCCTCGTAACCCCAGTCGGCCGAGCGCTCGTCCTTGATGTCCTCAGGTTCGAGCCGCACGAGCATGACCGCCGCCTTGGCGATCTCCACGTTGAAGTCCTCGGAGTGCGGGTCGAGCCCCTCGGGCATCGCCTGGGTCAGCGAGCCGACCGTGATGTCCTCGGGCCGCAGCGGCTGCATGGTGGCCTCGTTGATGATCAGCGAGCCCTCCTTCCATGCGGTGTGCCGCAGCTTCGTGCCCGGCAGCGGGCCGAGGTCGCGCAGCAGCACCACGCCGGAGAGCGGCACCAGGGCCAGCGCGCCGAACAGGGTGTTGCGGACGAGCTTCCTGCGGCCGATCTGCGATTCCTCGCCGCCCTTGCGGAACTCCTCCAGGACGTGCGCCTTCACCTCGGGCGTGGCCTCGATGGCGTGCCGCTCCTCGGCGACCTCGACGTCCGACATCAGCGTCCTGGCCCAGTGGATGGCGCCGGCACCGATGCAGAAGAGGGCCACGCCCAGGGTCAGGCCGAGAGCGAAGTTGAGTCCGCTGACGTGCCCGAACGGCCAGATGAAGACGATCTCGTCGATCGGGATGGCCACGTAACTGACGATGAACCCGACCGTGGCCAGCATCGACAGCGTGAACAGGAAGGCGACGGTGCGCTCGGAGCGCTTGGCCGCCCGCTCGTCGACGTCCTGCCTGCGCGGCTCGTGGGGCGGGAGGCCGGGGTCGGCGAACGGGTCGTCCGCCACCGCGACCGCGCCACCCTCGCGGCTCTCGGTGAGGTGGCCCCCCTGCGCGTCGTCGCGCGCTTCTGTGTGTTCCGTGTGGCTACTCATGACTTCCTGGCCTTAGCGGTGCTGACCCCGATCCACACGGCCACCGCGATGAGCAGGCCGATGCCGAACGTCCAGGCGAAGAGTCCTTCGCTGACCGGGCCGAAGCCGCCGAGTGTGAAGCCGCCGGGGTTCGGGGACTCGGAGGAGTTGACCGCGCGCAGCCACGCGAGGATGTCCTGCTTCTCCTGCTCGGGCAGCGTGGTGTCCGGGAAGGAGGGCATGTTCGACGGGCCCGTCACCATGGCCTCGTAGATGTACCGCGGGTCGACGTTGTCCAGCGAGGGGGCTTCCTTGCCGTGGGTGAGGGCGCCCCCCTGGCCGGTGAAGTTGTGGCACTGCGAGCAGTTGGTGCGGAAGAGCTCGCCGCCGCGGGCGGCGTCGCCCTCCGAGGGGTCGTAGCTCGATTCGTCCGGCACGGCGGGCCCGGGGCCCAGGGAGGCGACGTACGCGGCGAGCTGGTCGATCTCGGCCTGCGTGTAGGCGACGGGCTTCTCCGGGGCCTGTGGCCCGGGGGCCTGCAGCGGCATGCGCCCGGTGCCGACCTGGAAGTCGACGGCGGCGGCGCCGACGCCCACCAGGCTCGGGCCGTCGCTGCCGCCCTCACCGCCGGCGCCGTGACAGCTGGAGCAGCCAACGTCGTAGAGCTTCTTGCCCTCCTCGATGGCCAGGGACTGGGCCGAGGCGTCGGCCTGGGCCTCACCCGCGGGGGCGAGCGCGGCGTACAGCCCCCCCGTGGCCGCCAGCGCGAAGAGGAGGACGACGAGCGCCGCCAGCGGATGGCGCCGTCGTGCGGAGAGCTTTTTCACGGATTACCCCGGTGTCAGGATCTTCTGCGTCGGTGCTTGAAAGGTGCGCGTCCGGTGTGGTCGACGGTGCTACTTGATCAAGTAGATCGTGGCGAACAGGCCGATCCAGACAACGTCGACGAAGTGCCAGTAATAGGACACGACGATGGCCGTCGTCGCCTGCTCATGGGTGAAACGCCGAGCGGCGTAGGTACGGCCCAGGACGAACAGGAAGGCGATCAACCCGCCGAGGACGTGCAGTCCGTGGAAGCCGGTGGTCAGGTAGAAGGCCGAGCCGTAGGGGCCGGAGGAGAGCGAGATGCCATGGTGCACCAGCTCCACGTACTCCGTGACCTGACCGCCGATGAAGATGGCCCCCATGACGAAGGTGACCACGAACCACTTGCGGAGCTTCTTCACATCGCCCCGCTCGGCGGCGAACACGCCGAGCTGACAGGTGAGCGAGGAGAGCACCAGGATCAGGGTGTTGGTGCCGGAGAACGGGAGATTGAGCGTGTCCGCGTTCTCCTGCCAGTAGTCCGCCCCCATCACCGACCGCAGGGTGAAGTACATCGCGAAGAGGGCCGCGAAGAACATCAGCTCGGAACTCAGCCAGATGACGGTTCCGACACTGGTGACGTTCGGCCGGTTGACCGAAGGGATCGCGTGCCCGGTTTCTGCTGCTGTTGCTGTCGCCACGCCCGTCATTATGTCGGTCGCTTTTCCGGGGCTTGTCCCGGGGGTGGGGTTCGGTGTGTCCTGGCAGTTCCGGCACTGCCCACACCGCCCCTGACGGAGTAGCATCCGGCCCAACGAGATCCGTCCACCTCGCGGAGGAACGATGCAGCGCACCGCCACGGTGCTGGTCTACAGCGACGACACCAACACCCGCGAGCAGGTGCGGCTCGCTGCCGGCCGGCAGCCCGCGCCCGACGTTCCCGCGGTCGAGTACCTGGAGTGCGCCACACTGCCCGCCGTGCTCTCCGCGCTGGAGAACGGCGGCATCGACGTCTGCATCCTGGACGGCGAGTCCGCCCCGGCCGGCGGGATGGGCGTGTGCCGGCAGATCAAGGACGAGATCTTCGAGTGCCCGCCGGTGCTCGTGCTGATCGGCCGCCCGCAGGACGCGTGGCTGGCCACGTGGTGCCGGGCGGAGGCCGCCGTGGCCCATCCGCTGGACCCCTCGGACCTGGCCGCCGCCCTGGCCGCACTGCTGCGGGACCGGCTGCCCTCCGTGGCCTGAGGGGCCCGAGGAGCCCGAGGAGCCTGAGGGGCCCGAGGAGCCCGAGGGGCCCGCAGGCGGTCACACACGGGGCTGGAGGCGGCCCGCCACCGGGTCGGCGCGCCGGTCGGCGTCCGCGCCGCCACCGGCGTGCACGGCGCTGCCCGTCAGCCACTCCTCCCAGCTGAGGTTCCAGTCGCCGAAGCCGTTGCCGAACGGGGCCATGTCCTCGCCGAAGCCGTTGACGTGCTCCACGATGTCGCCCGGCTTGACCAGCTCGTAGAACCACTGCGCGTTCTCCGTGCTCAGGCCGGTGCACCCGTGGCTGACGTTCGCCGAGCCCTGGGAGGCCACCGACCAGGGCGCGCCGTGTACGTACTCGCCGCTCCAGGTCAGGCGCGCGGCCCAGTAGACCGGCAGGTCGTAGGATTCGGCGGAACCGGCCGGGATACCGATGCTGGTACCCGTCATCCGGACGAACTGCTCGCGGCCGAGGATCACCTTCTTGCCGTTGCGGGTGGCGAAGCCCTCCTTGCCCGTGGTGATCGGGATGGTGCGCAGTTCCTCGCCGTTGCGGGACACCGTCATGGTGTGCGCGCCGATGTCGGCGACCGCCTCGACACGGTCCCCCGTCGTCAGCTCGAGTGACGTGCCGTTGCCGCCGCGCAGGCCCTCCCTGATGGGGAGGCCGGCGAGGTGGGACCGCACGGAGATCCGCGCGTTCGCCGGCCAGTAGTCGCGCGGCCGGTAGTGCAGCTCCTTGTCGTCCACCCAGTGCCAGGCGCCCTCCACGCGGGGCGTCGAGGTGACCGTCAGGGCGCCCTCGACCAGGGCCCGTTCCGCGGGCTCGCCGACCTTGCGGCTCAGCTCGGCCGTCACCGGCTGCCCGACGCCGTAGGTGCCCGGCTCGGGGCCGAAGGTGACGTCCAGGCGCTTGCCGCCCGCGGGGCGCGTGGTGAAGCTGTGCACGCCGCGGCCAGGGGTGCCGCTCCCGCTCTCCGTGCTCACCCGGACGGTGTAGGTGGCGTCGGCCGCCAGCGGCGAGGTGCTGTGCCAGCCGCGGCCGTCCGCGGACAGTTCGCCGGCCAGCGGACGCCCGCCCGCGTCGGTGGCTTGGACGTCCGTGATGCGGGTGCCGTTGCCCTTGGTGCTGATCTTCAGCGGCTGGTCGGGGTCGACGGCGGTGGCGTCCTTGCCGCCGGCCGCGCCGAAGGACAGGGACCCGGCGGCGTCCTGGAGGTCGCCGGTGAGGGAACGGCCGCCCCCGCCGCAGGCGGTGAGCCCGGCCAGCAGGGGGGCGAGTATCAGCGCGCAACCGAGTTTTATGCCATTTTTGTGACTCATAGCCACAACGTACGGACATGCCGGTCACGAGGCGCGGCGGCCTACTGCAAACGGGCGGCGCGGCCCCCGGGGCATCCCCGGGGGCCGCGCCGTTGGTGCGTCACCGCCGCGTCACTGGTTCTGGTTCTCGCCGCGGTAGTACTCGAAGACCCACAGCCACAGGCCGATGGCCACGAGCGGGGCGGTGAAGTACAGGAACCACCAGCCGAAGACCGGGCCCATGAAGGCCGCGAGACCGCCGGCACCGAGCACCAGCGGCGCCCAGCTGTGCGGGCTGTAGAAGCCCATCTCGCCGGCGTCGTCGGCGACGTCCGCCTCCTTGTTGTCCTGCGCGCCGGTGTCGACCCGGCGGGCCGTGAAGATCAGGTAGAACCCGATCATCGCGGACAGCGCGAACGACAGGAACAGCGCCGTGGTGCCGACCGGCTCCTTCGACCACACGCCGTAGACGATGGCCACGGCGAGCATGAAGACGGCGATCCAGCTGAACAGGTGCCCCTGAATCCTCACTGGCCCGCCTCCTTTCCGGTGAGGGCCTCCGCCTCGTGGCGGGCGTCGTTCTCCAGCTGGTCGAGCGCCACGATCTCGGGGTGGTGCAGATCAAAGGCGGGCGACTCGGAGCGGATCTTGGGCAGGGTGGTGAAGTTGTGCCGCGGTGGCGGACACGCGGTCGCCCATTCGAGCGAACGGCCGTAGCCCCACGGATCGTCCGTGTCGACTTTCTCGCCGTACTTCCAGGTCTTCCAGACGTTGTAGAAGAACGGCAGCATCGACATGCCGAGCAGGAACGAACTGATGGTGGAGATGGTGTTCAGGGCCGTGAAGCCGTCCGCCGCGAGGTAGTCGGCGTAGCGGCGCGGCATGCCCTCGGCGCCCAGCCAGTGCTGGACGAGGAAGGTGCCGTGGAAGCCGATGAACAGTGTCCAGAACGTGATCTTTCCGAGGCGCTCGTCGAGCATCTTGCCCGTCCACTTCGGCCACCAGAAGTGGAAGCCGGCGAACATCGCGAAGACGACCGTTCCGAAGACCACGTAGTGGAAGTGGGCCACCACGAAATAGGAGTCGGAGATGGCGAAGTCGAGCGGCGGCGAGGCCAGGATGACGCCGGTGAGCCCGCCGAAGAGGAAGGTGACCAGGAAGCCGACCGACCACAGCATGGGCGTCTCGAAACTGAGCGAGCCCTTCCACATGGTGCCGATCCAGTTGAAGAACTTCACACCGGTCGGGACCGCGATCAGGAAGGTCATGAAGGAGAAGAACGGTAGGAGTACCGCGCCTGTGACGTACATATGGTGCGCCCAGACCGTCACGGAGAGACCGGCGATCAGAATCGTCGCCGCCACCAGGCCGATGTAGCCGAAGATGGGCTTGCGGCTGAACACCGGGATGATTTCCGAGACGATGCCGAAGAATGGCAGCGCGATGATATAGACCTCTGGATGGCCGAAGAACCAGAAGAGGTGCTGCCACAGGATGGCTCCGCCGTTGGCCGCGTCGAAGATATGCGCCTCGAACAGGCGGTCCGCGGCGAGTGCGAACAGCGCGGCGGCCAGCACCGGGAAGGCCAGCAGGACCAGCACACCGGTCAGCAGCACGTTCCAGGTGAAGATCGGCATGCGGAACATCGTCATGCCGGGAGCGCGCATGCAGATGATGGTGGTGATGAAGTTGACCGCGCCCAGGATGGTGCCGAAGCCGGACAGCGCCAGGCCCATCACCCACATGTCGGCGCCGACGCCCGGTGAACGGATCGCGTCGGACAGCGGCGAGTAGGCGAACCAGCCGAAGCTGGCGGCGCCCTGCGGGGTGAAGAAGCCGGCCACGACGAGCAGGCCGCCGAAGAGGTACAGCCAGTAGGCCAGCATGTTGAGCCGCGGGAACGCCACATCCGGGGCGCCGATCTGGAGCGGCATGATCCAGTTCGTGAACCCGGCGAACAGCGGGGTCGCGAACAGCAGCAGCATGATGGTGCCGTGCATGGTGAACAGCTGGTTGAACTGCTCGTTCGAGACGACCTGGGTGCCCGGCCTGGCCAGCTCGGCGCGCATGATCAGCGCCATGGCGCCGCCGATGATGAAGAAGCCGAAGGACGTCAGCAGGTACATCGTGCCGATCGTCTTGTGGTCGGTGGTGGTGAGCCACTTGACCACGGTGGAGCCCGGCTCGCGGCGGCGCGCGGCCCGTACGGCGGGCGCGACGTCCGACGCCTGGTTCTTGTCGAGGATGGTCACGACTGCCCCTCGTTGGTCTCGGCGTTCCGGGCGGCATCCGTCTGCTCGATGCCCGCCGGGACGTAGCCGGTCTGGCCGGCGTCCGCCAGCTCCTGCAGATACGCGTCGTATTCCTCGGGGGAGACGACCTCGACGTTGAACAGCATGCGGGCGTGGTCCGTGCCGCACAGCTCGGCGCACTTGCCCATGAAGGTGCCCTGCCGGTCGGGCGTCACCTCGAAGGTGTTGGTGTGCCCGGGGATCACGTCCATCTTCATCAGGAACGGCACCACCCAGAAGGAGTGGATGACGTCCCGTGAGGTGAGGACGAACTGCACCGTCTCGCCCTCGGGCAGCACGAGCGTCGGGCCGGGGTTCCCCGTGTTCTCGTTGCGGTCGCTCGGGGTGCCGACCTCGTACACGCCATCGGCGTTGTCCGGGAAGCGCTCGGCGATCCGGTCCGGGATGGCGGACAGCTCCGGGGCGTCGCGGGCGTCGCCGTCCCCGGCACCGACGGGCTCGATGTAGTTGAACGCCCAGCTCCACTGGAATCCGACCACGTTGATGATGTGGTCGGGCTCGTCCGAGGTCTTCATCAGCTCCGTCTGGTCACGGGCGGTGAAGTAGAACAGCACCGACACGATGATCAGCGGCACGAGCGTGTACAGCGCCTCGATGGGGAGGTTGTACCGGTTCTGCGGGGGAACTTCGACCTTCGTCCTGGAGCGCCGGTGGAAGAACACGCTCCACAGGATCAGACCCCACACCAGCACACCGGTGACGAGCGCCGCGGCCCACGAGCCCTGCCACAGGGACAGAATCCGCGGCGCCTCCTCCGTGACCGGGGTGGGCATGCCGAGACGGGGAAAGTCCTCGGATGTGCAACCTGTCGCGGTTGCCAGGACCAGGCCCGCGATCAGCGCCCGCGGCAGGAACCGCCGCACCGGGCGCCGCGACGAGCGGTCGGAGCCGTTGGGACTCACGTAGCGCCTTCCCGAGAGTCTCGCCCATGGCCCGGGCTTGCCTTCGCACGGAGTGGCGGGGGCCGGCCCTGACACGGGCAGGGGTTTGGATGTTTATGCGGACCAAACCCTACTGGACGCCCCCGGGCGTCACGCGGGGAGGGTACGTCAACGCGCCGGGGCGGCCGGGGCGCGGACATGCCGGGCGCCGCGGCGGCATTTCCGGCGCGCCCTCCGGCGGGGCGGGGACAGGCGTTAGCGTGCTGATCGTGCCTTATTTCGACGCCGCTTCCTCGCTGCCGCCGCATCCCGTCGCGCGCCAGGCCCTGCTGGCCGCGTTCGACGACGGCTGGGCCGACCCCTCGCGCCTGCACCGGGAGGGGCGGCGGGCCAGGATGCTGCTCGACGCGGCCCGCGAGACGGCCGCCGAGGCCGTCGGCTGCCGACCCGACGAGCTGACGTTCACCTCCTCGGGTACGCGGGCCCTGCACACGGGTATGGCCGGGGCCCTGGCCGGCCGCGCCAGGGCCGGGCGGCACCTGCTGGTGTCCGCGGTGGAGCACTCGGCGGTGCTGCACGCCGCGGAGGCCCACCGCGCCGCGGGCGGCACGGTGGCCGAGATCGGGGTGGACCGCGGCGGTCTCGTGGCGCCCGCGGACGTGGCCGCCGCGCTGGCCGCGGGGCCCGCCGCCGCCCTGGTGTGCGTGCAGTCGGCCAATCACGAGGTGGGCACCCGTCAGCCGGTCGCGGACATCGCCGAGATCGGGCGCGCCGCGGGGGTGCCGCTGCTGGTGGACGCGGCCCAGTCACTGCCCTGGGGGCCGGTGGCGGGCGCCTGGTCACTGCTCGCGGCGAGCGCGCACAAGTGGGGCGGCCCCGGGGGCGTCGGGCTGCTGGCGGTGCGCAAGGGCGTGCGGTTCGCGCCCGCTTCGCCGGTGGACGAACGGGAGTCGGGGCGGGCGCCCGGCTTCGAGAACATCCCCGCCGTGGTCGCCGCGGCGGCCTCGCTGCGCGCGTTCCGGGCGGAGGCGGGGGCCGAGGCGGCGCGGCTGGCCGCTCTGGTGGACCGCATCCGCGAGCGGGTACCGCGGCTGGTGCCCGATGTGGAGGTGGTGGGCGAAGCGGCGCACCGGCTGCCGCACGTCGTCACCTTCTCGTGTCTCCATGTCGACGGGGAGGCACTGCTGCACGCGCTGGACCGGGCGGGCTTCGCGGTCTCCTCCGGCTCGTCGTGCACCTCCAGCACCCTGACGCCCAGCCACGTGCTGCGCGCGATGGGCGTGCTGTCGGAGGGGAACGTCCGGGTCTCCCTGCCGCCGGGCACCACGGAGGAGGACGTGGAACGTTTCCTCGCGGTCCTGCCTGAGGCGGTGGCGGGGGTGCGCGCCCAGCTGACGCCGCCCACGGTGACGGGCGGGGCGGGCAGGGCGGGCGGGGCGGCGGAACCGGCGGGGACCGGGACGTTCACCGTCGACTCGCTCGGCAAACGCTGCCCGGTCCCCGTCATCGAACTGGCCGGCGCCATCGGCCGGGTGGCGGTCGGCGGCGTCGTCACCGTGCTGGCCGACGACGCCGCGGCCCGCCTCGACATCCCGGCCTGGTGCACGATGCGCGGCCAGGAGTACCTGGGCGAGTCACCGCACGGGGACGGGCCCGGCACGGCCTACCGGGTGCGCCGCCTCGTCTGAGGACGGGCCCCGGCCGCCGCGGTCGGATGCGGTCGGATGCGGTCGGACGCGGTCGGATGCGGTCAGATGAGGTGGCCGCGCACCTCTTCCGCGGCGTCGGTGCCGTACGCCTTGGCGAACCTGTCGATGAACGAGCCGCGGGTCAGCGTGTATTCCTGGGTGCCGACCGTCTCGATGACCAGGGTGGCGACCATGCAGCCGACCTGGGCGCAGCGTTCCATGGAGGCGCCCCAGGCGAGACCGGCGAGGAAACCGGCGCGGAACGCGTCGCCGACGCCGGTGGGCTCGGCCTTCCGCTCCTCCTCGGGACAGCCGACCTCGACCGGGTCCTCGCCCGCCCGTTCGATCAGGACTCCGCGCGGGCCGAGGGTGGTGACGCGGGTGCCGACCTTGCCGAGCACCTGCTCGGCGGACCAGCCGGTCTTGGACTCCACGAGTGCCTTCTCGTACTCGTTGTGGAAGAGGTAGGCGGCGCCCTCGGTCAGCGTCCTGATGTCCTCGCCGTCCATGCGCGCCAGCTGCTGGGAGAAGTCGGCGGCGAACGGGATGCTCCGGGTACGGCACTCCTCGGTGTGCCGCAGCATGGCCTCGGGGTCGTCGGCGCCGATGTGCACCAGGTCGAGGCCGCCGACGCGGTCGGCGACGGACTTGAGCTCGATGAGGCGGGCCTCGCTCATGGCGCCGGTGTAGAAGGAGCCGATCTGGTTGTGGTCGGCGTCCGTGGTGCACACGAAGCGCGCGGTGTGCAGTATTTCGGAGATCCGCACCGAGGCGGTGTCCACGCCGTGCCGGTCGAGCCAGGCCCGGTACTCCTCGAAGTCGGCGCCGACCGCGCCGACGAGGATCGGGGAGGCACCCAGCTGTCCCATGCCGAAGCAGATGTTGGCCGCGACTCCCCCGCGGCGCACTTCCAGGGAGTCGACCAGGAAGGACAGCGAGACGGTGTGCAGCTGATCACCGACGAGCTGGTCGGCGAAGCGGCCGGGGAAGGTCATCAGGTGATCGTTGGCAATGGAGCCGGAGACGGCGATGCGCACGGTGGTCTGCTCCCGGGGAGGCGACAGGGGGGACCAGGCTACCGAGCGGCTCTTGTGGGCGGAGCAACTGGCAACGGCGTACGTCAGGTCAACGGGCGCGCACGGGAGCCTGCGCGGGCGCGCGGCACCCGCGGGGAACCGGCGGCGACCGGTGCCCGTCCAACCGGCGTACGGATTCCGTGATTCCGAGGAGCGATTGCAGTGGCTGACGAGGAGATCCGCGAGGAGGCGGACACCCCCGGGAGCGGCCAGGACGGCACCGCGGCGCGGCGCCGGTGGCCGGTGGTCACCGCCGCGGCGGTGGCCGTCGCGGTCGTCGCGGGCGGTCTGTACGGAGCGCAGGCATTCACCGGCGACGACGCGGACGACCCGGCCGGGAACGAGGACGAGGCGCTGGTGCTCGACGCCCCGCCGGCCGCGGCCGCGGAGACGGCGGCCGCCGGGGACGGGGCGGCCCCGGCGTGGCCCGGCGCGGCCACGCTGCGGCTGGCGGAGAGCCCGGCCGACGCCCCGGACGAGGCGGCGGTGTACCGGTTCGAGGGCGTCGCCGAGGAGCGGGTGGCGGAGCTGGGAGCGGCCCTCGGCCTGGACGGCGCGCCGCAGCGCGGAGCCGAGGACTCCTGGACGATGGCGGGCGCGGGCGCGGACGCCCCGGCGCTCAACGTGGTGGGAGAGCCCGGCTTCTGGTACTACGGCGCGGAGGCGGAGCTGAGCATCTCGGTCGGCGGCGACCCCGACGGCACGGTGAGCAGCGAGGCTCCGGCGGACGACGGCGCGGACGGCGGCGCGGACAGTCGCGCGGACGACGGCGCGGACAGTCGCGCGGACGACGGTGCTAACGAAGGCGCGGACGGCGGCGAGGCGCCCTCCGAGGCGGAGGCGCTGGCGGCGGCGGACGAGGTGCTCGACGCGCTGGGCCTGGGTGACGCGGCGGTCGACGCGCGGGAGACGAGCGGCGCGGACCGGATCGTTTCCGCGGCTCCCGTGATCGACGGGCTGCCGGTGCACGGTCTGGACACCGAGTTGTACATCGGCCCCGACGGCGAGCTGACGATGGCGTTCGGCACGCTGCACGCGTTCGCCACGGCCGAGGAGCGTTCGGTGACGGGCGCCGAGGACGCGGTCGAGGAGTACAACCGGACGGCCGGGGACGTGGAGCTGCCGGCGATCCAGTGCGGTGCGGGCGGCCCGGCCGAGCAGCCGGAGCCGATGCCGATGCCGGAGGAGGCCGAGGCCGGCGGTGACGCGCAGCGGCAGGAGGCCGACGGCACCTGCCCCTCACCGGCCGAGAAGCCGGAACCGGTGTCGGTGACCGCCGAGTTCGGCCTGGCGATGACCTACGCCGAGGAGGAGCCGGTGCTGGTCCCGTCCTGGCTGTTCCGGGGCGAGCGGGAGTCGGGTGAGGCGTTCGCGGCGACCCAGCCCGCGGTGCCGCACGAGTACCGGACGCAGTCGGATGGCGGGGCCGGGCAGCCGGAGGAGGCACCGGCGCAGCCCGCCGAGCCGGAGGAGCAGCCGGGCGCCGGGGCGGGCGGCGACGGTGCCGAGCCCGGTCAGACGCAGCCGGGCGCGCCGGGCGAGGCACCGGACGGCACGGAGACCGGGTGGTCCGTCGAGCCGTACGAGGAGTCGGCCGAGTCGCTGACGGTGACCTTCTGGGCCAGCCCGTGCGACGAGTACGAGGCGACGGCCCGGGAGTCGGGCGACGAGGTGACGGTGCACGTGGACGTGGTGAACCCGGACCCGGAGCGCGTGTGCGTCCAGCTGGCCGAGGAGCGGACGGCCGAGGTGGAGCTGGAGGAGCCGGTGGGCGAGCGGACCCTGACCGACGAGCAGGGCCGGGAGCTGCCGGTTGGCTGACCGCCGTGGCGGCGGCACGCGGAAGGCCCGGCACCCGTGGGGGGTGCCGGGCCCTTCCGTGTGAGCCGGCCGGGTCCGGCCGGCTCAGCTGAACGAGTCGCCGCAGGCGCAGGAGCCCGAGGCGTTCGGGTTGTCGATGGTGAAACCCTGCTTCTCGATGGTGTCGACGAAGTCGATCGAGGCGCCGCCCAGGTAGGGGGCGCTCATGCGGTCGGTGACCACCTTCACACCGTCGAAGTCCTTCACGACATCGCCGTCGAGCGACCGCTCGTCGAAAAAGAGCTGGTAGCGCAGACCGGAGCATCCGCCGGGCTGGACCGCCACGCGGAGCGCGAGGTCGTCGCGTCCCTCCTGCTCAAGCAGGCTCCTGACCTTCGCCACGGCCGTGTCGGAAACGATGATGCCGCCGCTGACAGCGGTCTCTTCCGTTACGGACATCTGCGTATCTCCCGGGTAGTACGGAAAGCTCTGGCGAGTGCACCAACAGACGACGGCCCGGATTCATTCCGGGCGGGGCCGTCCTTTTCATTTCTCTCATGCTCGCACACCGGGCGGCGGGGCGGAATGCGTCACAGTGACGCAATGGGCATCGTCAAACTGACGCGAAGGAGTTATGATCCATTGTGTCAGTTCGACGAAAAGCCGTCGGAACAGCAACAGAAAGAAGGCTGAGTGCCGTGACCACCGCCCAGCCCCTGGACGTCACGCCGACCCCGCTGGCCCTCCTGCTGCTCGGACGCGCGTCCGACCCGTCGAGTGAACGCGGCGTGGACTGCCCCGGCGACCTCCCCTCCCCCTCCGACCCGGGACTCGTCGAACGGGCCCGCGCCGCCAGGGAACGGCTCGGTAGCCGCCTGTTCGTCCTCGGCCACCACTACCAGCGGGACGAGGTCATTCAGTTCGCGGACGTCACCGGCGACTCCTTCAAACTGGCGCGCGACGCCGCGGCCCGCCCCGAGGCCGAGTACATCGTCTTCTGCGGCGTCCACTTCATGGCCGAGTCGGCCGACATCCTCACCACCGACGCGCAAGCGGTGATCCTCCCCGACCTCGCCGCCGGCTGCTCCATGGCCGACATGGCCACCGCCGAGCAGGTCGCCGAGGCGTGGGACGTGCTCACGGAAGCGGGCGTGGCCCGGTCCACCGTTCCCGTGACCTACATGAACTCCTCGGCCGACATCAAGGCGTTCACCGGCAGGCACGGCGGCACCGTCTGCACCTCGTCCAACGCCGAACGCGCACTCACCTGGGCCTTCGCCCAGGCCGGGGAGGACGGCAAGGTCCTGTTCCTGCCCGACCAGCACCTCGGCCGCAACACCGCGGTGCGCGATCTCGGCCTCTCCCCCGACGACTGCGTCGTCTACAACCCGCACAAGCCGGGCGGCGGGCTGACCGCCGACCAGCTGCGGCGGGCCAGGATGATCCTGTGGCGGGGCCACTGCTCGGTGCACGGCCGCTTCTCGCTCGACTCCGTCGAGGAGGTCCGCGCCCGCATCCCCGGCGTCAACGTCCTCGTGCACCCCGAATGCCGCCACGAGGTCGTCGCCGCCGCGGACCACGTGGGCTCCACCGAACACATCATCCGCCTCCTCGACCGGGCCCCGGCCGGCTCCCGCTGGGCCGTCGGCACCGAGCTGAACCTCGTACGCCGCCTCGCCGCCCGCTACGCGCCCGAGGGCAAGGAGATCGTCTTCCTCGACCGCACCGTCTGCTTCTGCTCCACCATGAACCGCATCGACCTGCCGCACCTGGTGTGGGCGCTGGAATCGCTGGCCGACGGCAAGGTCGTCAACCGCATCCAGGTCGACCAGGACACCGAGCACTTCGCGCGGCTCGCCCTTGACCGGATGCTTGCGCTGCCGTAGCCCGCACTCCGCCGGCCGCGCCACGATGGGTGCCATGCTCCTGCGCCGGGTACGCGACAACCGAGCCGATGCCGAGGCCGTCCGCGCGGTGGCCACCGCCGCCTTCGGGCCCGGCGCACACGACGAACGGCGGCGGGTCGGCTTCCTGCGCAGGGTCAGGCACCTGGCGGCCACCGACCCGAACGGCTGCTGGCTCGCCGAGGACGACGCGGGCCGCCCGCTCGGCGCCGTGCTCGCCGGGCTGCGGGAAAACCTGTGGGGGCTCTCGCTGCTTGCCGTGCTGCCGCAGGCGCAGGGCAAGGGCGTGGGCGGCGAGCTGATGCGCCGGGCGGTGGCCCACGGCCGCGGCACGCTGCGCGGCATGATCTGCGCCACCCCGCACCCGGCCGCGCCCCGCGTCTGCCGCGCCGCCGGATTCAGCCTGCACCCCACGATGCGGCTGACGGGCACGGTCGACGCCGCCCGGCTGACGGCGCCGGACGGCCCGGCCATCGAGGGCGGGGCGGCGCACCGCGACCTGATGGACTCCGTGGACCGCAGGGTGCGCGGCGCCGCCCACGGCCCCGACCACGGCGAACTGCTCCTGCACTGCCGGGTCGTCGTCGCCGACGACCTCGCGGGCAGCGGCTACTGCTACCTCGACGACGGCGGCCGCGTCGAACTGCTCGCCGCCACCTCGCGCCGAATCGCCGTCCGGCTGCTCACCTCGGCCCTGCTCAGCCTTCCGGCCGGCGCGGACACCGCCGTGCGGCACCTGACGGCCGGGCAGGAGTGGGCCGTGGACGTGGGCCTGGCCGCCGGCCTCGAACTGGCCGCGGACGGCTACCTGTGCCTGCGCGGCATGCGCCCGCCCGCGCCCTACCTGCCCTCCGTCGCGTACCTGTGACCGGCGCGCCTGCGACCGGCGCACGCACCGGCGGTCAGCCGGTGCGCGGGCGCACCAGGCCGGTCTCGTAGGCGGTCACCACCAGCTGCGCGCGGTCCCGGGCCGACAGCTTGGTCAGCAGCCGGTTGATGTGGGTCTTGACCGTCAGCGGGCTGACCGACAGCCGCCCGGCGATCTCGTCGTTCGACAGCCCGCCGGCCACCTCGACCAGCACCTGCCGCTCCCGCGCGGTCAGCACCCGGAGCACCGAGTCGTCCAGGCCGACGCCCTCGCGCTCCCCCGCCTCGGCGACGAACCGCGCGATCAGCCCCCGCGTCGCGGACGGCGAGAGCAGCGCCTCCCCCGCCGCCGCCAGCCGTATGGCCGCCAGCAGCTCCGCCGGCTCCGCGCCCTTGCCCAGGAACCCGGACGCGCCCGCCCGCACCGCCTCCACGACGTAGTCGTCCGATTCGAACGTGGTGAGCATCACGACCTTCACGTCGGCGAGGCCGGGGTCGGCGCCGATCTCCCGCGTCGCGGCGAGGCCGTCCACGCCCGGCATCCTGATGTCCATGAGCACCACGTCGGCACCCGACTCGCGGATCACCGCGAGCGCCTCCGCCCCGTCGGACGCCTCGCCCGTGACCGTCATCCCCGGATCGGAGTCGACCAGCACCCGGAACGCGCTGCGCAGCAGCGCCTGGTCGTCGGCCAGCACCACACGGATCACACGCACCATCCCCTGACGTGCTCGATCGCGGGCTCCTCCGGCCGCGGTGGCTGGAGCGGCAGGGTCACCCGCACCCGGAACCCGCCGTCCGACCGGGGGCCCGCCTCGCACGTGCCGCTGAGCGCGGCGGCCCGTTCGCGCATCCCGGTCAGGCCGTGGCCGCTGCCGGGAGTGCCGTTGCGCGGCTCCGGCACGCCGGGCCCGTCGTCGTCGACGGTGATGTCGAGCGCCGCGTCCGCGGCCTTCCCCTCGCGAACGATGCGGACCCGGGCGCCGGCCCCGGGTCCCGCGTGCTTGTGCACGTTGGTCAGCGCCTCCTGGACCACCCGGTAGGCGGCCAGGTCGACGGCGGACGGCAGCGGCCCGGCCGCCGCGGGGGCGTCCACGGTCACCGCCATCCCGGCCCTGGTGAAGCCGTCCACCAGATCCTGGAGAACGCCGAGGCCGCGCGCCGGCTCGGTCGGGGCGATCGGCTCGTCCCGGTGGCGCAGCAGGCCCACGGTGGTCTGAAGCTCGCCCAGCGCCCTGCGGCTGGCCTCGCGGATGTGCCCCAGCGCCTCCTTGGCCTGGTCCGGGCGGCTGTCCATCACGTGCGAGGCGACGCCGGCCTGCACGTTGACCAGCGCGATGTGGTGGGCGACGACGTCGTGCAGCTCACGTGCGATCCGCATGCGCTCCTCCGCGACCCTGCGGTGCGCCTCCTCCTCGCGGGTGCGCTCGGCCCGCTCGGCCCGTTCCCTGATGGCGTCCAGCGCGGCACGGCGGCTGCGCGCCGCCTCGCCGGAGGCGGCGGCCAGCGCCGTCCAGGCGAAGACGCCCAGGTTCTCCGAGTCGTACCAGGGCTGGGCGCCCAGCATCATCGACGTCGGCGTGAACACCGCGGCGGTGACCAGGCCCGCCCGCCAGGTGGTGGACCTGTCGGTGCTCACCGCCACCGTGAACAGCGCCACCACCACGACGATCAGGAACGACACGTGCCGCTCCTGCGGCGAGTGGGAGGACGTGCCGAGGATCAGCTCGATCAGGGACAGGCCGCCCAGGAGGGACAGCACCGTCATCGGGTACCTGCGGCGCTGCACCAGCACGGCGCAGGCCAGCACGGTCATCAGCAGCGTGTGCAACGGCAGCTCGCGCTTGCCGAAGCCGGGTCCGCCGTCGGGCGGGCGCGCCACCGTGACCGAGGCGCACAACACGGCGCACAGCACGACGACGGCCAGCACGGCGTCGAACGCGAGAGGGTGGGCACGCAGCCACTGAACGGCGCGGGCAGGCTGTCGAGGAGTCACGGCCTTGCGGCTTCGTCTCAGTCCGGAATGAGCCCGTCTTCGGTGAGCATCGTGCGCACCTCGTCCATGGACGCCTCGGGGGCGGGGAGGATCAGCTCCGAGGGTTCGAGCGAGTCGTCCGGGAGCGGGGTGCCCATCGTCCTGACGGCTTCGAGCAGGGCGCCGAGCGTGCGGCGGAAGCCGTCGCCGTCCCCCGACTCCAGCTCGGCCATCAACTCGTCGTCGAGCGCGTTGAGAGTGGGGAAGTGACTGTCGTCCAGCTTCACCTGCCCCTCCCCCATGATCCGCACGATCACGATGCCCTCCAGAGAATCACTGCTTGTCGAACTTGGGGGATTCCTGCTGCTCCGGCTGTGCCCCCGCGGTGTTGCCGCCCTCCAGGGCCTGCCGTCCCGCGGAGCTGCCGCCGGCCAGCTCGGCCTTCATCCGCTCCAGCTCGAACTCTACGTCCGCGTTGCCGGAAATGCGGTCCAGCTCCGCGGTGAGATCGTCCTTCGAGGCGCCCGTCGGGTCGTCCAGGGCACCGGAGGCCAGCAGCTCGTCGATGGCACCGGCGCGGGCCTGGAGCTGGGCCGTCTTGTCCTCGGCCCGCTGGATGGCCATGCCGACATCGCCCATCTCCTCGGAGATGCCGGAGAACGCCTCGCCGATGCGGGTCTGCGCCTGGGCGGCCGTGTAGGTCGCCTTGATCGTCTCCTTGCGGGTGCGGAACGCGTCGACCTTCGCCTGGAGCCGCTGGGCCGCCAGGGTGAGCTTGTCCTCCTCGGACTGGAGCGTCGCGTGCTGCTGCTGGAGGTCGCTGACCTGCTGCTGCAGCGACGACCGCCGGGTCAGCGCCTCGCGGGCCAGGTCCTCCCGGCCCAGGGCCAGCGCCTTCTTGCCCTGCTCCTCCAGCTTGCCGGACTGGCCGTTCAGCTGGTTGAGCTGAAGCTCCAGGCGCTTGCGGGACGTCGCGACGTCGGCGACGCCGCGCCGGACCTTCTGCAACAGCTCCAGCTGCTTCTGGTACGAGTAGTCCAGCGTCTCGCGCGGGTCCTCGGCCCGGTCCAGGGCCTTGTTGGCTTTCGCGCGGAAGATCATCCCCATCCGCTTCATGACACCGCTCATGGGCTTCGCGCGCCCCCTTCATGACGGGCTCGAACCTCTGACCAAACTGCTGCTGATCCCCTACTACCCTACGGGGCCTGTATCCATTAGCGCACTGCTCGTCCCCGAATGACTCCTCCCCGAGGACGATCACGCGCCACGGGTCCTCCCGCCTGAGGAGTAGCCGCACCCGTTGGGGTCGGCGCGTTGAGACCGTACTCTTGTGGCGTGTTCCGAAGCCGTTCGAAAGTAGACTCCGCCGCCGAGCCGTCGGCGGAGCAGCCCCATGTCCGTGACCCGCAGGCGCCGAAAGGCCGCCCCACGCCCAAGCGCAGCGAGGCGGAGGCGCTGCGCCGCGCCGTCGTCAAGCCGGCGACGAACCGCAAGGAGGCGGCCAGGCGGGCCAAGGAGGCGAGGAAGACCGCGCTGTCCAAGCAGCGGGAGGCCCTGCTCTCCGGCGACGAGCGGCACCTGCCCGCCCGCGACCGCGGTCCCCTGCGGCGCTTCACGCGTGACTTCGTGGACGCCAAGTGGCACGTGGCGGAGTTCTTCCTGCCGATCGCGGTGCTCATCCTCGTGCTGAGCATGATGCCGTCGCTCCAGCTGCGGAACATCGCGCTGCTGCTGTGGCTCGCGGTCATCCTCATGATCGTCGCCGACTCGGTTCTGCTGACCCGGCGCCTGAAGAAGCAGCTGCGGGCCCGCTTCCCCGACGAGAGCCTGCGCGGCACCTCGGCGTACGCGCTGATGCGCACCATGCAGATGCGCCGCATGCGCCTGCCGAAACCCCAGATCAAGCGCGGCGAAGTCCCCCGTTAGGTCTCCGCCGGGCCGTGACCGGACGGTCTGCGCCGGCCCGGCCGCCGGGGCGCCGCGGCGGCGGTAGCTCGCCCGGAACGGCGTAGTGGTGTTCCCGGGCCGTGGTCGGTGCCGCGGACACAATGCGGCTATGGCCCTCACTGCCCCGCCCCTGCCCCGGTCCGGTGCCGCGCTGCTCTGCGCGGGGGCGCTGCTCGCCGCGGGCGGCGCCTGCACCTCGGCATCCGACCCGGACCGGACGCCCGCCGGACGCGCCTCCCGCGCGCCGGCCCCCACCGTCTCGGACGCGCTCCAGGAGCGGTACGAGGAGGTGGTGACCGACGTGCTGCCCTCGGTGGTGCAGATCACCACGCCCGACGGCCAGGGCTCGGGGGTCGTCTACGACGACGAGGGCCACATCGTGACCAACGCGCACGTCGTGGGGCGCGAGCGCACGTTCGATGTACTGCTGGCCACCGGGCAGGAGCCGGAACGGGCCGAGCTGGTGGCGTCCTACCCCGAGCAGGACCTCGCGGTCGTCGCGCTGAACGACGTGCCGGACCAGCTGCGCCCCGCGACGTTCGGCGACTCCTCGCGCGTGGCGGTCGGGCAGATCGTCCTGGCCATGGGCAACCCGCTCGGCCTGTCCTCCAGCGTCACGCAGGGCATCGTCTCGGCCGTGGGCCGTTCCGTCAGCGAGGGCGAGGGGCAGGCGACGCTCGGGAACATGGTGCAGACCTCGGCCGCGATCAATCCGGGCAACAGCGGCGGCGCGCTGGTCAACCTCTCCGGGCACGTCGTCGGCATCCCCACGCTGGCCGCCCGCGACCCGGGGCTCGGGGGCGGGCAGGCGCCCGGGATCGGCTTCGCGATCCCCGCCTCGACGGTGATCTTCCTGGCCGACCAGATGATCGAGCACGGCCGCGTCGTCGACTCGGGGCGCGCCGCGCTCGGCGTCTCGGTGCGCACGGTGCTCGGCGACGGCTTCCAGCCCGCGGGCGCGGCGATCGTGACCGCCGAGGAGGACGGCCCGGCCGGCCGCGCGGGGCTGCGGCCCGGCGACGTGGTGGTGCGGGTCGGCGACGACGAGGTCACCGACGTCGTCTCGCTGGCCGAGGCGCTGGCCGGGCACCGGCCGGGCGAGAAGGTGGAGGTCACCTACGAGCGCAACGGCGAACGGCGCACCGCGGAGGTCGCGCTCGGCGAGGCGTGAGGGGGTCCGGGCGGGGGTTGAGCCGGCTCAGCCCTCGGCGCCGTGGAGGCTCATCGGCCCGTAGATCTTCACGCCGTCCTCGAACAGCGAGACCTGGTCGATGCCCTCGGCCAGCAGTTCTGGCCACAGTTCGCCGATCCAGGACTCGGCATCGCCCTGGGTACCGAAGTCGCCGGGGGCCGCGGTCGGCTCGGCCGCCGTGCCGTCCGCCTTTTCGAACCGCCACTCCCACGCCATGCGAAGCCTCCGCTTCCTGACCGACTGTTGGATCGCCCGACTGCCTGATCGCAGACTAAATCACGGCCGGCGCTCCCAGCGCACCACCGCGCGCGTGACCGGGCGCGGGGCGAGAGGATCGGGGCATGCACGTCACTCTGCTCGGCACGGGCGCCCCGGCCGGGCTTCCGCGCCCCGGCTGTTCCTGCGCCGCCTGCGCCCGTGCGCTCGGGGACGAGGTCCGCACCGCGACCGCCGTGCTGGTCGACGGCGTGCTGCTGCTCGACCTCACGCCGGGCCTCGCGCTGTCCGCCGCGCGGGCCGGGCAGTCCCTCCACGGCGTACGGCAGGTCCTGCTCAGCCACCCGCACGAAGGGCCCGCGCTCGAACTGCCGCGGGAGCTGCCGGTCCCGGTACGGCTGCCGGACGGCCGCGAGTTGACGCTGCTCGACGGGCACCGGGTGCGGGCGCTCGCGGTGGACGGCCCCGGCACCGGCTATGCGGTCACCGGGCCGGGCGGCGGGCGGCTGCTGTACCTGCCGCCCGGGGCCGGCCCGGCCGGTGAATTCGCGGGGCCCGCGTACGACCTGTGCCTGCTCGACGTGGTGGGCAGGCCCGATGCCCTGGCCCGGCTGCGCGGCGCGGGGGCCGCGGCGCTCACGACCGACGTGGTGGCCGTGCACCTGGACCACGACGTCCAGCCGGGCGCGGAACTGCGCCGCCGGCTGGCCGCGCTGGGGGCGCGCACCGAACCGGACGGCGCTACCCTCACCGCCGGTGACTACCGGCGGATTCCCGATGTGCCCCGGCGCACGCTGGTACTCGGGGGCGCGCGTTCCGGAAAGTCCGCCGAGGCGGAGCGCAGGCTCGCGGCGTTCCCCGAGGTGATGTACGTCGCCACCGGCGGCAGGCGCGGGGACGATCCGGAGTGGACGGCGCGGGTCACGGCGCACCGCGAACGCCGCCCGCCGGGCTGGACCACCGTCGAAACCTGCGATCTGGTCCCGCTGCTCGCTCGCGCGGAGGGGCCGCCGCTGCTGATCGACTGCCTCGCGCTGTGGCTGACCGACGCGATGGACGCGGCGGGCGCCTGGGAGACGGAACGGTGGGCGGACGGCGGGGCGCGCGAACTCGCGGCACGTACCGCCGCGCTGGTCGCGGCGGTACGCGGCACGCAGCGCACGGTGGTCCTGGTGAGCAACGAGACCGGCTCCGGCATCGTCCCCGCCACCGCGTCAGGACGCCTCTTCCGCGACGAACTCGGCCGCCTCAACGCGGCGGTGGCCGCCGAGTGCGAGCACGTGCTGCTGACCGTGGCGGGCACCGCGCTGCCACTGCGCTGAACGCCCGGGTGACCGGACGGTAGTCTCGTGCGCATGAGTGACGGCGGTCTCAACCTCGACGACTTCGGCGACCTCATCGAGCGCCCGAGTGTCCGGCTGCGGCGCAAGGCGGAGGAGCGGCGCACCCGTACCGGCCTGCCGCCCAAGGCACTTGGGCGGCTGGACACGATCGGCGCCTGGCTGGCCGCCGCGCAGGGACACGTGCCGGTCACGCCGGTCGCCCGGCCCCGGGCCATCCTGTTCGCCGGCGACCACGGCGTCGCCTCGCTCGGCGTCTCCGCCCGCCCGGCCGGCGGCACCGCCGCCCTGGTGCGCGCCGTGCTGGACGGCGGCAGCCCGGCGGCCGTGCTCGCCCGGCACGCCGGGGTCCCGCTGCGCGTCGTGGACCTCTCCCTCGACTGCCCGCCCGAGGAGCTGCCCGAGGAGGTGACCCGTCACCGGGTGCGCCGCGGCTCCGGACGCCTGGACATCGAGGACGCGCTCACCGCCGAGGAGGCCGAGCAGGCGTTCCGCGCGGGCATGGCCGTCGCGGACGAGGAGGCCGACGCGGGCACCGATCTGCTGGTGCTCGGCGACCTGTCGGTCGGCGGCACCACGGCCGCCGGGGTGCTGATCGCGGCGATGTGCGGCACCGACGCCTCGGTGGTCACCGGGCGCGGCGGCGTGCGCATCGACGACCTGGCCTGGATGCGCAAGTGCGCGGCGATCCGCGACGGGCTGCGCCGCGCCCGCCCGGTGCTCGGCGACCAGCTCAAGCTGCTCGCGGCCGTCGGCGGCGCCGATCTGACCGCGATGACGGGCTTCCTGCTCCAGTGCGCCGTACGCCGCACGCCGGTCATCCTGGACGGCGTCGTCTCGGCGGCCTGCGCGCTGGTGGCGCAGCGGATCGCGTTCCGCGCCCCGGACTGGTGGCTGGCCGGGCAGGCGAGCGGGGAGCCGGGCCAGGCCAAGGCCCTGGACCGGATGGCGCTCGAACCGCTGCTCGACCACGGGGTCACCGTCGGGGAGGGTTCGGGCGCGCTGCTCGCCCTGCCGCTGGTGCTCGCGGCCGGGGCGCTGGCCGCCGAGCTGCCCGAACGGCCCGAACGGCCCGACGAGGACGCGGCGGAGGCGGCGGGGGCGGCAGAGGCCGCCGAGTCCGAGTCGGCGGACCATTCCGCCGCGGTGGCCGAGGCGACCTGACGGGCGCTCACTCCTTGCCCGTGCTGCGCGGGATGCCGCCCACGACCTGCTGCACCCACCGGCGGACCCGGCCCCACCTGGCGTCGTGCGCCCGCGCGCGGCGTTCGGCGCGCGCCGCGGTGCGCGGCAGGCGCCGGTAGCAGCGCCGAGCCCAGAGCGAGCCGGGTCTGGCCAGCCGCAGCGCGCCGGTCAGCGCCGCCAGCGGCACCAGCACCCCGACGACGGCGAGCCTGATCTTGCCCTTGACGAGGGTGATCAGCACGAAGACCAGGTTGATCAGGACGGTGGCGATCGCGCTGCCGCGGGTGAGGCGTTCCTCGGGGCCGACGTCGTCCACACCGAGCGGGGTGAAGCCGGTCAGCAGCATGGTGGCCAGCGCCGCCGTCAGCACCACGGCCTCGACGCTGCGGCGGCCCTGGTCCGACCAGTACACGTCGTGCAGGTAGAGGATCAGCGCGAACTCGTCGAGCACCAGGCCGGTGCCGATGCCGAACACGACGGCCGTCGCCCCGGCGGCCCAGCCGCGCCCGCCCGCCGCCAGGCCACCGAAGCCGCCCACGGTCATCAGCACCACGCCGGGCACGGCGTGGTGCACGTGCGCCCCGCCCGCCGACACGTCGTGGAACGGCCCGCGCCCGGCACGGATCAGCCGGGTCACCGCGCGGGTCACCAGAAAGGTGCAGATGAACGCCGCCAGGGCCAGCAGCAGCGGCAGCTTTCCCGGTTCGACGATGTTGCGTTCCCACCAGCACTCCATGGCATCCCAGCGTCTGGCGCTACGCTGCCGGACGATGAACGCCACGCCGCCACCGCCCCCGCACCCCCCGGGTGCGCCTCCGCCACCCGGGAACGCCGCGCCCGCCGACGGTCTTCGCTTCGCGTTCGGCACGCTCACCGTGCTGCCGGTGCGCGTGCCGCGCTGGGACCGGGCCGCGGCCAGATCCGGCATGCTGTGCGCGCCGCTGGCGGGCCTGGCGATCGGCCTCGCCGCCGGCGGCGTCTCGTGGGCGTTCCTGGCCCTGGAGACCGGCTGGCTGCTGACGGCCGTGCTCACCGTGACGACGATGGCGGCGCTCAGCCGCGGGCTGCACCTGGACGGGCTCGCCGACACCGCGGACGGCCTCGGCAGTGGGAAGCCCGCCGCCGAGGCGCTGGACGTCATGCGGCGGTCCGACATCGGCCCGTTCGGCGTCATCGCCCTGGTCTGCACGCTGCTCGCGCAGATCGCGGCGCTCTACGAGCTGTACGGGCACGGCCGCGGCTACGCCGTGACGGCCGTGGTGCTGGCCGGTCTCGTCTCGCGCACCGCGCTGACGTGGGCCTGCCGCAGCGGCGTGCCCGCGGCGCGGCCGGACGGCCTGGGCGCGGTGGTGGCCGGGTCGGTGCCGCGCGGCACCGCGGCGGCGGTCGCGGGCGCGGTGGCGCTGGCGGCGGCCGTCGCGGGCGGCCTGGCCGGCGAGCCGACCGCGGCGGGCGCGGTGGTGGGCGTGTGCGCGGTGGTGCTCGCGCTGAGCGCGGCGGAGCTGCTGGTGCAGCACTGCCGGCGGCGGTTCGGCGGTGTCACCGGCGACGTTCTCGGCGCGGTCGCCGAGGGCGCCGCCGCGGTGACGCTCCTGGTGCTGACGGTGGGCGGCACCTGAACGGGGGCGCGGCGTAGTCTTCTGCCGGATTGCCGCGGCGCCGGCCGGCCCACGACGAAACGACACAGACAGAACGGAATATCTGACCGTGACTGCACTGACCCTCAGCAACCTCCCCGCGACCACGGTGCCCGCGGACGCCGTGGTCATCGGCGTCGCCAAGGGCGAGTCCGGGCCCGTCCTGCCGGCGGGGTCGCCCGCCGCGGCGGCGGCCGACGAGGCACTCGGCGGCACCCTGGCCGCCACCCTGACCACGCTCCGGGCCAAGGGGACCGAGGACGAGATCACCCGGCTGCCCGCCCCCGCGGGCTGGGCGGTGCCGCTGGTGGTGGCGGTGGGTCTGGGCCCCGAGCCCACGGACGGCTACCGCCCCGAGGCGCTGCGGCGCGCGGCGGGTGCCGCGGCCCGCGCGCTGACCGGCTCCGAGCACGCCACGTTCGCGCTGCCCGCCGACGACGCGGAGTCGATCGGGGCCGTGGCGGAGGGGGCGCTGCTGGGGGCGTACACGTTCACGGCGTTCCGCGGCCGGGCCAACGTCACACCGGCCGGTGCCGCGCTGGCCCGCATCACGGTGCTCGACGCCGACGCGGGCGACGAGGAGCACGCCGAGGCGGCGGAGCGCGCGCTGGTGGTGGCCGAGGAGGTCGCGCGGGCCAGGGACCTGATCAACACCCCGCCCAACGCGCTGTCCCCGGCCGACTTCGCCGCCGTGGTCGAGGCCGCGGCGCCCGAGTACGGCGTGACGGCCGAGATCATGGACGAACTGGCGCTGAAGGACGGCGGCTACGGCGGGATCATGGGCGTCGGGCAGGGCTCCGCGACCCCGCCGCGGCTGGTGCGCGTCACCTACACGCACCCGTCCGCCGCGGCGACGCTCGCGCTGGTCGGCAAGGGCATCACCTACGACTCCGGCGGCCTCTCGCTGAAGCCGGTGGGGCACAACGAGACGATGAAGTGCGACATGAGCGGGGCCGCCGCGGTCTTCTCCGCGGTGGTGGCCGCCGCGCGCCTTGGCCTTGAGGTGAACGTGACCGGCTGGCTGGCGCTGGCCGAGAACATGCCCTCGGGCGGTGCGGTGCGCCCCGGCGACGTGCTGACCATGTACAGCGGCAAGACCGTCGAGGTGCTGAACACCGACGCCGAGGGCCGGCTGGTGATGGCGGACGCGCTGGCCCGCGCCTGCGAGGAGTCGCCGGACGCGCTGGTGGACGTGGCGACGCTGACCGGCGCGATGGTGCTGGCGCTCGGCAAGCGCACGTTCGGGGTGCTGAGCGAGGACGACGCGTTCCGGGAGCTGCTGCACGAGACCGCGGGGCAGGCCGGTGAGCAGTCCTGGCCGATGCCGATGCCTCCGGAGCTGGCGGAGGGCCTGAAGTCGCCGGTCGCGGACCTGGCGAACGTGGGCGAGCGGATGGGCGGCGGCCTGTCCGCGGGTCTTTTCCTGAAGGAGTTCGTGGCCGAGGGCACCCGGTGGGCGCACCTGGACATCGCCGGGCCCGCGTTCCACGAGGGCGCGCCCTACGGCTACACCCCCAAGGGCGGCACGGGTTCCGCGGTGCGGACCCTGATCCGGCTGGCCGAACGGATCGCGGACGGTGAGCTGGCCCCGTGACCTGGGGGTCGGCCCCGGAGATCCGGCCCGGCGCGGCAGCGTGCGAAGATGGGTTTCCGGCAGGACAGGGCCGGGCTCAACCACCAAGGCGAGCCACACACGGGCCGCGACCAGCGGCTCACACAGGACCGTCGGCCGGTCACCGTCGACCGGCCCGCGGCGAATCCATCCTTGGAGGAACGTGACGTGGCGAACGACGCCAGCACCGTTTTCGACCTAGTGATCCTCGGTGGCGGCAGCGGTGGTTACGCCGCGGCCCTGCGTGCCTCGCAGCTGGGCCTGGACGTCGCCCTGATCGAGAAGAACAAGCTGGGCGGCACCTGTCTGCACAACGGCTGCATCCCCACCAAGGCGCTGCTGCACGCCGGGGAGATCGCCGACGCGGCGCGCGAGGGCGCCGAGTTCGGCGTGAAGGCCACCTTCGACGGCATCGACATGGCGGGGGTGCACAAGTACAAGGACGGGGTGGTCTCCGGCCTGTACAAGGGGCTCCAGGGCCTGGTGGCCTCCCGCAAGATCACCTACGTGGAGGGCGAGGGCCGGCTGTCCTCGCCGACGTCCGTCGACGTGAACGGCCGGCGGTACGAGGGCCGCCACGTGCTCCTCGCGACGGGTTCCGTGCCCCGGTCGCTGCCCGGCCTGACGATCGACGGCGACCGGGTCATCTCCTCGGACCACGCGCTGGTCCTCGACCGGGTGCCGAAGTCCGCCATCGTGCTGGGCGGCGGCGTCATCGGCGTCGAGTTCGCCTCCGCGTGGAAGTCCTTCGGGGCCGACGTCACCATCGTGGAGGGGCTGCCGCACCTGGTGCCCGCCGAGGACGAGAACAGCTCCAAGCTGCTGGAGCGGGCCTTCCGCAAGCGCGGCATAAAGTTCAACCTCGGTACCTTCTTCAAGTCCGTGGAGTACACGTCCGACGGGGTGGCCGTCACCCTGGCGGACGGCAAGACCTTCGAGGCGGAGCTGCTGCTCGTCGCGATCGGCCGCGGCCCGGTGTCCCAGGGCCTGGGGTACGAGGAGGCCGGGGTGGCGATGGACCGCGGCTTCGTGCTGGTCGACGAGTTCTGCCGGACCAACGTGCCGACCGTCTCGGCCGTCGGGGACCTGATCCCGACGCTCCAGCTCGCCCACGTCGGTTTCGCCGAGGGCATCCTGGTGGCCGAGCGCCTGGCGGGCCTCTCGCCGGTGCCGATCGACTACGACGGGGTGCCGCGGGTCACCTATTGCCACCCGGAGGTCGCCTCCGTCGGCGTCAGCGAGGCCAGGGCCAAGGAGCTGTACGGCGCCGACCAGGTGGTCACTCTCAAGTACAACCTCGCGGGCAACGGCAAGAGCAAGATCCTGAAGACTGCGGGCGAGATCAAGCTCGTACGGGTCAGGGACGGCGCGGTCGTCGGCGTGCACATGGTCGGGGACCGGCTCGGCGAGCAGGTCGGCGAGGCGCAGCTGATCTACAACTGGGAGGCGCTGCCCGCGGAGGTGGCGCAGCTCATCCACGCGCACCCGACGCAGAACGAGGCGCTGGGCGAGGCTCATCTCGCCCTGGCCGGCAAACCACTGCATTCCCACGACTGACCCGGCCGCGTTATCACCAGAGCGCGCAGTAATCATTTGCCACTTTTCGTAAGGAGCAACAGAAACCATGGCGGTTTCCGTAACCCTTCCGGCGCTCGGCGAGAGCGTGACCGAGGGCACCGTCACCCGCTGGCTGAAGGCCGAAGGTGAGCATGTGGAGGCCGACGAGCCGCTGCTCGAGGTCTCCACCGACAAGGTCGACACCGAAATCCCCGCGCCCGCCGCCGGAGTCCTGTCGTCCATCAAGGTGGCCGAGGACGAGACCGTCGAGGTGGGCGCAGAGCTTGCGGTCATCGACGACGGTTCCGGCGCCCCCGCGGCCGAGCCGGCGCCGGCCGCCGAGCCGGAGCAGGCCCCCGCACAGCAGCAGCCGCAGCAGGCCGAGCAGCCCACGCAGGCCGAGCCGGCGTCCGACCCGGCCGAGGGCGCGGCGCCGACCCCGGCCCCCGCGGCGCAGCAGGGCGGCGCGGCCGAGGGCACCGACGTGGTGCTGCCCGCGCTGGGCGAGTCCGTCACCGAGGGCACCGTCACCCGCTGGTTGAAGGAGGTCGGCGAGGAGGTCGACGCCGACGAGCCGCTGCTTGAGGTGTCCACCGACAAGGTCGACACCGAGATCCCCGCGCCCGTCGCGGGCACGCTGCTCGAAATCACCGTCGGCGAGGACGAGACGGCCGAGGTCGGCGGCAAGCTGGGCGTCATCGGCGCCGCCGGTGCCGCGCCCGCGGCACCGGAGCCGGCGCCCGCGCCGGCGCCCGCGAAGGAGCCCGAGCCGGCGCCCGCGCCCGCGCAGGCCCCGAAGCCGGAGCCGGCGCCCGCCGCCCAGGCCCCCGCCCAGGCCCCCGCGCCGGCGCCCAAGCCGGAGCCGAAGGCCCAGCCGCAGGCTGCCCCGGCGCCCGCCCCCGCCACGGACGGCGCCTACGTCACCCCGCTGGTGCGCAAGCTGGCCGGTGAGAACGGCGTGGACCTGAGCACGGTCAAGGGCTCGGGCATCGGCGGCCGGATTCGCAAGCAGGACGTGCTGGCGGCGGCCGAGGCCGCCAAGGCCGCGGCGGCGGCCCCGGCCGCACCGGCGGCCCAGGCGAAGGCCGCGGCCCCGGCCGCTCCTTCGCCGCTGCGCGGCCAGACGGTGAAGATGCCGCGCATCCGCAAGCTCATCGGCGAGAACATGATGAAGGCGCTGCACAACCAGGCGCAGCTGTCCTCTGTCGTCGAGGTCGACGTCACCCGCGTCATGCGGCTGCGGGCGCGCGCCAAGGAGTCGTTCCTCGCGCGCGAGGGCGTCAAGCTCTCCCCGATGCCGTTCTTCGTGAAGGCCGCCGCCGAGGCGCTGAAGGTCCACCCGGTCATCAACGCCAAGATCAACGATGACGGGACCATCACGTACCACGACGTGGAGAACGTGGGCATCGCGGTGGACTCGGAGAAGGGTCTGATGGTCCCGGTCATCAAGGGGGCCGGCGACCTGAGCCTGGCGGGCATCGCCAAGAAGACGGCGGAGCTGGCCGGGAAGGTCCGTCAGGGCGGGCTGGCGCCGGACGACATGTCCGGCGGCACGTTCACGATCAGCAACACGGGGTCGCGCGGCGCGCTGTTCGACACCATCATCGTGAACTACCCGCAGGTCGCGGAGCTGGGCATCGGCGCCACCGTCCGCCGCCCCGTCGTCGTGAACCACCCGGATCTCGGCGAGACCATCGCCATCAGGGACATGGCCTACCTGACCCTGTCCTACGACCACCAGCTGGTGGACGGCGCGGACGCCGCCCGGTACCTGACGGCCGTCAAGGAGCGTCTGGAAGCGGGCGAGTTCGAGGGCGAACTCGGCCTGTAGCACGGTCGGCCGCCACCGGCCGGCGCCACAACAGAAACCGGCCGCGCCCCCCCCGGACCCTCCGGGCGGGGCGCGGCCTGTTGGGGCCGCCACGCGGCCCGATAGGAGGGTGAGATGAGTCCGCCCGTCGTCCACTCGCTGCGCCAGCAGATCCGCGAGCACATCCTGGAGGGGATCGTCTCGGGGCGCTGGCAGCCGGGCGAACGGATCGTGGAGCGGCGGATCGCGGTCGAACTCGACGTCAGCCAGACGCCGGTCCGTGAGGCGCTGCGCGAGCTGGAAGCGCTGCGGCTGATCGAATCGGCGCCGAACAAGGGCGTCCGGGTCCGGGCGCTGAGCGCCGCCGATCTGGAGGAGATCTACCCCGTGCGGGCCGGTCTGGAGCAGATCGCGGCCGAGCTGGCCGCGGCCCGGCTGGCCGCCGACGTGTCGGCGCTGGTGCCCGAGGTGGCGGCGTTGCAGCGGGCCGACCGGCTCGGGGACGCGGAGGCGCAGGTGGGGCACACGGTGGCCTTCCACCGCGAGCTGGTGAAGGCATCGGGCAACAGCGTGCTGCTGCACACCTGGGAGGCACTGGGCATCGAGGTGTGGACCGCGCTGTCGATCCGCTGGCTCGGTACGAGGCAGCGGTCGTACGCGGAGGAGCACCAGGAGCTGATCGACGCCTTCCTGCGCCGTGATCCGCACATCGGGCAGCTCGTGAAGGAGCACGTCCTGAACTGTGCACCGCGTGCCTGAACGCGGCGATTCGCCGGGAATCTCCCCGGCCTCCGCTGGCACGGGATGCCAATTTCGCCGATTCGCAAAGAATTTCCCCGGAAAGCTTTGATCGATCATCGATCAGGGGCATACAGTTCCCGGGAAAGCGAGCCGCGCCGCCAAGCTCCTGTCCTGCCCAGTGGCGCGGCTCTCGCCCGCAGGACCGGGTCCCGATTGTCGCGCCAACGCACGGGGCCCGGCCCTCACGGTCATCATGGTGCCATGCGAGCTGCCCGCCTGATCAAGATGGTTCTGCTGCTCCAGGCGCGGCGGACGATGACGGCCGCCGAGCTGGCCGGTGAGCTGGAGGTGTCCGAGCGCACCGTCGCCCGCGACGTGCTGGCCCTCGCCGAGGCCGGAGTCCCCGTCTACGCCGACCGCGGCCGTGCCGGCGGTTACCGGCTGATCGGCGGCTACCGCACCAGGCTGACCGGCCTCGGCCGCAGCGAGGCCGAAGCCCTCTTTCTCTCCGGAGTGCCCACCGCGCTGCGCGACATGGGGCTGGCCGACGCCGCGTCCGCCGCCCGCCTGAAGGTGTCCGCGGCCCTCCAGCCGGAGCTTCGCTCCGCACACGACAGCGCCGCGCAGCGCTTCCACCTCGACGCCCCCGGCTGGTGGCAGCCGCCGGAGACGCCGGACCTGCTGCCCGCCGTCGCCGACGCGGTCTGGGACGACCTGCTGCTCGCCGTCCGCTACCGCCGCGGCGACGGCACGGAGGTCGACCGCCGGCTCGAACCGTACGGCCTGGTACTCAAGGCCGGCACCTGGTACCTGGCGGCCCGCCCGCCCGGCGGCGGCCACCGGGTCTACCGCGTCGACCGGTTCGCCGCGGCCGAGCCGGCGGGCACCCGCTTCGAACGGGACGAGACGTTCGACCTGTCCGCCTTCTGGTCCGAACGGTCCGCGGCCTTCGCCCGTTCGATCCTGCACGAGGAGGTCCTGCTGCGCCTGACCCGGGACGGGGCGCGGGCCCTGCGGTACGTCACGGACCGGGCGGCGGCCGATGAGGCGCTGGCCGCCGCCGCGGACCCGGACGGGCAGGGCCGGATCACCGTGACCCTGCCCGTCGAATCCGCGGACGTCGCCTACACGCAGTTCCTCGCCCTGGGCCCGGAGTGCGAGGTCCTCGCCCCGCCAGGACTGCGCGCACGCATGGCGCGGGCGGCGGAGCGGACCGCGGACCAGTACCGGTGAGGAACGTTCAGCGGTAGTCCGCCGCGTCCGGCTTCTCGCCCGCGAGCAGCGCCGTGATGAACGGCCAGGCGTCCGGCCGCGAGCCGTCCGTGTCGGTGAACCCGTACACCTTCGCCAGGCCGCCGCTGGAGAGGGACTGCCCGTTCCAGCGCGCCACGTCCGGGTCGGCGGCCAGCGCGGCGACGGCCCGGCCGACGAACGCCGGGGACTCCGAGATCGCGAACGCCGGGTCCTGTTCGATGCCCGCCCGCCAGTTCTCCTCGGTGACCTTGAAGTACGTGTCGAGCATCGCCTCCGAACGCAGGAAGCCGGGCGTGATCGCGACCGCGGTGCCGCCCGCGTCCCGCAGCTCCTCGCCCAGGGCCAGCGCCATGCGGAGCGGCGCGTACTTCGCCAGGTCGTAGAAGAAGTGCTCCCGGTACTTCGCGTTGCTCTCCGCCGTGCCGTCGGTCACCTCCACCACAAGACCGCCCGGCCGCCGGATCAGCAGCGGCAGCGCGCAGTGGCTGGTGATGATGTGGGTCCTGACGCCCAGTTCGAGCATGCGCAGCCCGTCGTCCAGGTTCTGTTCCCACATCTTGCCCGTGAACGGGTGGTCCACCAGGTGGTCGGCGCCCCACACGTCGTTCACCAGCACGTCGAGCCGCCCCTGCTCGCGGTCGATGCGGTCCACCAGCGCCTGCACCTGGTCACGTTCCAGGTGGTCCGTCGGCACCGCGATGCCCTCGCCGCCCGCGGCCGTGACCAGTTCCGCGGTCTCCTCGATCGTCTCCGTGGCGCGGCCGATCTCGCTCACCGACGAGCGGGTGGTGCGGCCCGTGACATAGACCGTGGCCCCGGCCGCGCCGAGTTCGACGGCCATGGCCCGCCCCGCGCCCCGCGTCGCGCCCGCGACGAGGATGATCTTTCCCGACAGCGGCCCGTTCTCCTGATCCACGCGTTCGTCCTTCCGTGTCCCGCACAGACGCGTGTGCGCCTGTGCACGACCCTGACCCTCGCAGCGAAACCCGACATCTTCTGTCGGGCTTTCCGGGGGAATCCTCGGACCTGGGCGCCCCGGTTGGCCGGGGCGCGGCGTGATCCACGAGGATGGGCCCATGACGCCTCGCCGCATCGCCGTCACCGGCACCAGTGGTCTCATCGGCGGCGCCTTCGCGGGCGCGCTCCGCGCGGACGGCGCCGCCGTCGTGCGCCTGGTGCGCCGCCCGCCGCGGGCGGGGGACGAGGCCAGGTGGGACCCGACGGGGCGGGAGCAGGAGCTGAACGCCGCGGCGCTGGCGGGCTGCGACGCCGTCGTGCACATGGCCGGGGCCCCGGTGGCCGCCCGCCGCTGGACCACCGCGTACAAGGGCGTGATCCGCGACAGCAGGGTGCTCGGCACGGCCGCACTCGCCGCCGCGATGGCCTCCCTCGACACCCGGCCGCGCGTCTTCCTGTCCGGCAGCGCCATCGGCTACTACGGCGACACCGGCGAACGGGCCGTGACCGAGGACGCCCCCAACGGCACCGGCTTCCTCGCCGAGCTGGCCCGCGACTGGGAGGCCGCGGCGGCACCGGCCGCCGAGGCCGGGGTGCGGACCGTCTTCACCCGCACCGGCCTGGTGGTCGCGCGCTCCGGCGGGGCCTGGGGAAAGCTGTTCCCCATCTTCCGGGCCGGGCTCGGCGGCCGGATCGGGAACGGGCGGCAGTTCTGGAGCGCGATCTCGCTGGCGGACTACCTGTCCGCGCTGCGCTTCCTGCTCGCCGACACCTGCGAGGTGGCGGGCCCGGTCAACTTCACCGGCCCCACCCCCGTGACCAACCGCGAGGCCACCCGGGCCATGGGCCGCGTGCTGCGCCGCCCGACGGTGTGCGCGGTGCCCGGGCCACTGCTGCGGCTGGTGCTCGGCGAGTTCGCCGAGGACGTGCTCGGCAGCCAGCGCGTGCTGCCGCAGCGGCTGCTCGACGCCGGGTTCACCTTCGCGCACCCCACCGTCGAAGAAGCGGTACGCGCCGCGATCGCCCGCCCCGCGTAGACCCGGTCTGCTATCTCCCGCACCGGTGTGCGACCTGTGTGCCCCCATGCCCGGTGCATGCGCTCTGCCGCATTCCGCCCGGCGTGAGAGGGTCGGCTCCGGTTCGGGCATGGCCCGCGCCACCGCGGGCAGCAGCACCGAAGGCCACCAGGTTCTGGCCGGCCGCGAGCCCGCCGCTCGGATGCACCGACCACCTCACCAGGGAGGCCACGTGCTTAAGCGCCGAACGCCTCGCGCGTTCTCCGACATCGCCGACATCGTCGTCATCGGGGGCGGAGCGGCGGGACTCGCCGCTGCCCACTACCTGACCGCCGCCGGGCTCACGGTGACCGTGCTTGAGGCGGAAAGACGGATCGGCGGCCGGATGGCCACCGAAGTCCGCGACGGCTTCCGCCTCGACCGCGCCAGCCAGCTCTCGCTGCCCGACTCCCCCACCCTGCGCCGCCTCCCGCGCCCGCTGCCCCTGCGCCGCCTGACCGGTGGCATCCTGCTGCGTGGTCAGGGGTCGGCCCGGCGGATCGGCGGCACCGCGGACGGCCGTTGCGAACCGGCGGACGGCGAGCCCGACACGGCCGGCGACCCGGTCTTCGAACGGATCTGGCTGCGGGCCAACCTCGCCCGCCTCGGCCGCTCCCCCGAGGCGCGGCTGCGCGCGCGGCCCGAGCTGACGGCCGCAGGTGCCCTGACCACCCGCGGGATACCCCCGCGGATAGCCGAGCGTTCGCTGCGCCCGCTGCTGTCCGTGCTGCTGCACGACCCGGAGCTGGCCACCTCAAGCCGCCTGGGCGATCTGGCGCTGCGCGCGTTCGCCCGCCGCGGCCTCGGCCTGCCGGCCGGCGGCGCCGCGGTGCTGCCGGAACTGCTCGCGGCCGGGCTGCCGCCGGGCGCGGTGCGCACCGGCGTGCGGGCCGTCGCGGTGACCACGACGGCGGTCGTGACCGAGGCGCACGGCACGTTCGGCTGCCGGGGCGTGGTCGTGGCCACGGGGGCCGCCGAGGCGGCCCGGCTGCTGCCGGGCCTGCGGGTGCCCGCCTTCCGGCCGGTGACGGTGCTGCACCACGCGGCCCCTGCCGCCGTGCCCTCGGGGGCCACGCTCGTCGTGGAGGCCGGGGCGCGCGGTCCTGTCGCGCACAGCGTGGCGGCCTCGGCGGCCGACCCGTCCCGCGCTCCCGCGGGCCGGACGCTGGTCACGTCCGTCGTCCTCGGCTCGCAGGCCGCGGAGCCGCCCGAACTGCTGGACAAGGCCGCGCGGCCCCAGCTCGGCGAGATGCACCAGACGACGGCCGAGGACTGGGAGCTGCTGGCCGCCCACCACGACGCGCAGGCCGTGCCCGCCGTGCCGCCCCCGTACACCGGCGTCCGCCCGGTCCGGCTGCTCGACGGCCTGTACGTGTGCGGCGACCACCGGGACGCGCCAGGACCGGCGGGCGACCTGGCCTCGGCCCGCCGCGCCACCGCCGCGGTACTCGCGGACGCGGGCCTGCGCCCGCCCGCATGGGCGGGCTGACGGTCAGCCCAGGGCCGCCAGCTTCTCCCGGTAGACGCGCGCGGCCGCGGCGTCGCGGAACGGGTCCAGGCGCCGTTCGAAATCGTGGAGGTACTCGTGGGCCCGCACGGACCGCATGTCGTTGGCCTGCGCGGCGGCCTCGGCGGCCAGCGTGCAGGCGTGCTCGACGTCGCCGAGGCCGAGCCGCGCGCTCGCCAGCACGATCCGGCAGAAGAGCCTGCTGCGCGCGTAGGCGGGGCTGCGCAGTTGGAGGGAGCGCTCCGCGTGCCTTGCGGCGGCCCGGTACTGCTGGAGGTCGCGGTGGCAGTGCGCGAACTCGTCGGCCAGCTGCGCCTCGTCGAAGAACCGCGCCCACGCGGGCACGTCGTCGGCCGTGCGCGCCGTCTCCAGGGCGCGCTCCGCGCGGGCGAGCGCCGCGGTGCACGAGCGGACCTCGCCGAGCAGGCCGTGCCCGCGGGCCTCGACGCTGTGCAGCAGGGCCTGGACCACCGGCGGCACCGAGCTGGCCATGCCCTGCTGGGCGACGCGGGCCAGCTGGACGGCCTCGCGGCCGTGCCCCAGGTAGACCGCCTGTCTGCTCATGGAGACGAGCACGTAGGCGCCGTAGCTGCGGTCGCCCGCGGCCTGCGCGAGCCGCAGGGCCTGCACGAAGTACCGCTGGGCCAGGCCGTGGGCCGCGATGTCGTACGCGGTCCAGCCGGCGAGCCGGGTCAGGTCGGCCGCGGCGGAGAACAGCTTGCGGCCGGTCTGCTCACCGTAGGCGCCGCGCAGCATCGGCTCCAGCTCGTTCTCCAGGTAACGCACGAGCGCCTGCCTTGCGTGGCCGCCGCCGTACGCCTGGTCCAGCGTGCGGAACAGGTCGGCGACGGAGCGCAGGGCGGCGATGTCTCCCGGGGTGACGCGCTGTCCTGGCCCCCGTTCGACCCGGTCGAGGCGGCTCGGCCGCGCGGGCGGCGGCACGGGGCGGCGGACGCCCTGCGCCTGCGGCGGGCGTCCCGGGGCCGCCGGCTCTCCCGGCTGCGGCGGCCGGACGGCGCCGCGCGCCTGCTCGGGGACCCGGGCGGCGGGCGGCGCCTCCGGGCCGGGCGGCGTGCCTTCCGGCGGCTCGCCGCGGGCGACCCGGTCGTCCGGGCGCCCGATGAGCCAGTCCCGGCTCGGCACGACGAGCCCGGCCGGGGTGAACGCGATCTTGCGCAGCTCGGCGTAGCTGCCGGAGTCCTTGCGCCACAGGCCGGCGACGATGTCGACGGCCTCGGCGGGGCTGGCGGCGAACTCCAGGCCGGCGTAGACGGGGGCGCACGCCTCAAGACCGAGGTCCTGGGCGGACAGCCGGCGGCCGAGCCGCCGGGTGAACACCTCGGCGATCAGCGCCGGGGTGGTACCGCGGGGGCGCTGCCCGCGCAGCCAGCGGGTGACCGACGTCTTGTCGTACCGGAGATCGAGGCCGTGTTCGAGGCCGAGCTGGTCGACACGTCTGGCCAGACCGGCGTGCGAGAATCCCGCCTCGGCGATGAGTGCGGCGAGCTGGCGGTTCGGTGTACGCGGTGTGGCGGACTGCGGGGAGGGCGGGCCTCCGGGTCGTTCCGTGGACATCGGCGGTGCGGTCTCCTGCCTTACGGCTGTGCGGCTGGAACGGCGTGAATGTAACGGTCCTGCCCGGTTTAGTCGGCTCGTCGACCGAGGATTCATCCATATGTGTGAGCCCAAGGGCCTCGGGAGGACGGCTTCTGCCCGGGGCTAGGTCCTGTCCTGTCGATCTTGTCGGATCAGCCCGCGGCTCCCCCGGACTCCTCCCCCAGACTTCGTCTGGGAGGTGCCCCCAGGGAGGTGCCCCCGGATGCGGTGAATCGCGTGGGCCCCTCTTGCACGATGCGTGCAAGAGGGAGCCGGATCGCAGCTCATACCTGTCCGTATTCGCGCGATTCGGTAACGCAGCGTGGGGGCACCTCCCAGCCGCCAGGCTGGGGGAGTGCCGTAGCTGGGGGCACCTCCCGGACGGAGTCTGGGGGAGTCGCGGGCCCGGCAAGATCGGCAGGACAGGGCCTAGAGTGGGGTCGAGACGCGAAACGTGTGTACGAAAACGAAGGAGCCGCGGCCGTGAGCGAGCTGCGCTTTGTCCATCTGGGGTTCGGCGCCGAGGCCGTCGAGTATCACGCGGCGTGGCAGGAGCAGCGGCGCGTGCACACGGCCAGGTTCGCCGACGAGATCCCCGACACCTGTCTCCTGCTTGAGCACACCGCCGTCTACACGGCCGGGCGGCGCACCGAGGACAGCGAACGGCCCCTGGACGGCACGCCGGTGGTGGACGTCGACCGGGGCGGGAAGATCACCTGGCACGGTCCCGGGCAGCTGGTCGGCTACCCGATCCTGAAGCTGCCGCGCCCGGTGGACGTCGTGGCGCACGTGCGGCGCATCGAGGAGGCCGTGATCCGGGCCTGCGCCGACTTCGGCCTGGCCACGACCCGGGTGGAGGGCCGCAGCGGGGTGTGGGTGCTGGGTGACGCGCTGGAGGACGAGGGCGCCGGCCGGCCCGGCCTGGGCGGCCTGGCGCTCGACTTCGATCCGCGGCTGCACGACGAGGAGTTCGACCCGCGGCTGAGCGGTCCCGAGTACGCGCCGTCCAACGCCGGGCAGCGCAACGAGGACCGCAAGCTGTGCGCCATCGGCATCCGTGTCGCCAAGGGCGTGACGATGCACGGTTTCGCACTGAACTGCGATCCGGACAACACCTCGTTCGACCGCATCGTGCCGTGCGGCATCAGGGACGCGGGTGTGACGTCGATCTCGCAGGAGTTGGGGCGGAATGTTCCGGTCACCGAGGTGATTCCGGTAGTGGAGCGGCATCTGCGCGGTGTGCTGGAAACCGCGGACCCGCTGCCCCGGGCGGTCTGAGAGGACCCCAAGCACAGGCGTACGCTGGAGTTCGCCGAAGAATCGAAAGTGTAGGGAGCCGGACGTGTCCGCTGTCGCACCCGATGGCCGCAAGATGCTGCGCCTTGAGGTCCGGAACAGTCAGACCCCCATCGAGCGCAAGCCCGAGTGGATCAAGACCAGGGCGAAGCTGGGCCCCGAGTACCGCGAGCTGCACAGCCTGGTGAAGCGGGAGGGCCTGCACACGGTCTGCCAGGAGGCCGGCTGTCCCAACATCTTCGAGTGCTGGGAGGACCGCGAGGCCACGTTCCTCATCGGCGGCGAGCAGTGCACCCGGCGCTGCGACTTCTGCCAGATCGACACGGGCAGGCCGGCCGAGCTCGACCGGGACGAGCCGCGGCGGGTGGCGGAGTCGGTGCGGCAGATGGAGCTGCGGTACGCGACGGTGACCGGCGTGGCGCGGGACGACCTGCCGGACGGCGGGGCGTGGCTGTACGCGGAGACGGTGCGGCAGATCCACGGGCTGATGCCGGACACCGGCGTGGAGCTGCTGATTCCCGACTTCAACGCCGTTCCCGAGCAGCTGGCCGAGGTGTTCTCCGCGCGGCCCGAGGTGCTGGCGCACAACGTGGAGACGGTGCCGCGGATCTTCAAGCGCATCCGCCCGGCGTTCCGCTACGAGCGGTCGATGAGCGTGCTGACGCGGGCCCGCGAGGAGGGCCTGGTCACCAAGTCCAACCTGATCCTGGGCCTGGGCGAGACCCGCGAGGAGGTCAGCCAGGCGCTGCGCGACATGCACGCGGCGGGCTGCGAGCTGATCACGATCACCCAGTACCTGCGGCCTTCGCCGCGGCATCACCCGGTGGAGCGGTGGGTGAAGCCCGCGGAGTTCGTGGAGCTGCGGGAGGAGGCCGAGGAGGTCGGCTTCTCCGGGGTGATGTCCGGGCCGATGGTGCGTTCCTCGTACCGGGCGGGGCGGCTGTACCAGCAGGCGGTGGCGCAGCGGTCCGCCGCGTGACGGAGCCTTTCACCGGGATTGACCCCCGGGTCATGGGTCCGTAATACCGTTCGATAACAATAGGAGCACGTTGTCCGACCGCCTGGGGAGGGGCCGTCCATGTCGTACGCCAGTCCGGTGCGCCCGAGCGTGACCGGGACACTGCGCGCGCTTGAGGGGATGCTGCTGCGGGCCGGGCGGCAGACCGCCCTCGCGAACGCCCGCGCGGCCGTGCAGGAGGACCGGGCCCGCGCGGCGGCCCGGCGCGACGCGGAGCGCGCCCTCGCGGCGGTGACGGCGCGCGCCGAGCCCGCCGTACTGCCCGCGCCCGGTACCTGAGGCGCGCGACCCGTGGGGCCGGTGCGCCGTGCTGCCCCGTAGACTTGGGCCATGGCGCGGAAGGAAAAGGCACAGGATTCCGAGAACCCGGGGCGACTGAAGCAGATCGCCCTGACGTACAAGATGACCAAGCGGGGCGACCGCTGGATCGGCTGGATCATCTCGGCAGTCGGCCTGGGCACTTTCGCGGTGGTCCTCGGCCTCGGCTTCCTCATCGGGCATCCGATCTACCTGGGCATCCTCGGTTTCCTGGTCGCGCTGCTCGCCACGGCGATCGTCTTCGGGCGGCGCGCCGAGCGGGCGGCGTTCGGCCAGATGGAGGGCCAGCCCGGCGCGGCGGCCGCCGTCCTGGAGAACATGAAGCGCGGCATCGTCTTCACGCCCGCGGTGGCGATCAACCGCCAGCAGGACGTGGTGCACCGGGCCGTCGGCAAGTGCGGCGTGGTGCTGGTCGGGGAGGGCAATCAGAACCGGCTGAAGAGCCTGATGGCCGCCGAGAAGCGCCGGATGAACCGGACGGTGTCCGATGTGCCGGTGCACGACGTGATCGTGGGGAAGGGCGAGGGGCAGGTGGAGCTGAAGAAGCTGCGTTCCACCATCCTCAAGTTCCCGCGGGTGCTCGCGGGTCCGCGCGTCACCGAGGTGAACGACCGGCTGCGGGCCATGGGTGACCTCATGAACAACATGCCGCTGCCGAAGGGCCCAATGCCCAAGGGCATGCGCATGCCCAAGGGGAACGTGCAGCGCCGCGGCCGCTGAGCGGGCCCGGCCCGCGGCGTACCGTGGGCCGCCGACCGCCCGGCCGGGAAGCGCGCCCCCGTCCCGGGAGCCGCTGGCCGGGCGCACGCTGAAGGCACGGGCAGGGCCGACGCCTGCGCCTCGGACCCTGACCCGCGATCCTCAGACGCGGGCCCGGCCTCGGTGCGAGGTCCGAGGTCCGGGGTCCGGGGTTCCGACGCGAATCTGGCCTGGACCCTGCCCCTCAGGGTCCCTCAGGTGCGGACCTGGACCGCGCCGGCGAGGCGGTCGTGCAGGCCGCGGGTGTCGCGGTCCCAGACCAGTGGCGGGATGGCCAGGGCCAGGAGCAGGGTCCGCAGCGCGGCGCGGGGGAAGCTCAGCCGCTGCCCGTCGAGGGCGATGACCCGCAGGTGGAACAGCCGTTTGCCCGGCGTCATGCCGAGCGTCCCGACGGTGATCAGGGTCATCACGACGAAGACGATCAGGGTCCAGTTGCTGACGGAGGCCGGCTCCCGGGTGAGCAGACCGTATGCGATCAGCAGGCAGAGCCCCCAGTCGACGAGAATGGCGCCGACCCGCTTGCCGAGGGGCGCCACCGAGCCGGGGCCCTCCTCGGGGAGGCCGAGCCGCTGTCCGCGGTAACCGAAGTCGATGCCCATGTCCTCGGCCGCCGCGCGGGGCCCGGAGAGCCATGAGCCAATTGCCTGCCGATTGTCCACGCCTCAACCGTAGCGCGCCCGCCCGGGCGGGTCGTCAGCGGTATCAGATGAGAAGTCCGGTTAACAGTGGCGAAACAAACGGGTCATCCTTGAGAAATGGCCCGTCCTTAGGGTCGGCCCCGGCAGGCCCACGCACTGGGTCATCCCCGAGCTGCACGTTCCCGGCCCCCTCCGGCCGGGACTAGGAGGACACCGGATGTTCCGAAACGCCGACGAGATCAAGAAGTACATCGCGGACAACGACGTCAAGTTCATCGACGTCCGATTCTGCGACCTGCCGGGCATCATGCAGCACGTCACGGTGCCGGTCGGGACCTTCGACCCGACCGCGAGCCTGATGTTCGACGGTTCGTCGATCCGGGGCTTCCAGGCCATCCACGAGTCCGACATGGCGCTCGTCCCGGACCTGTCCACGTCGCGGGTGGACCCGTTCCGCAAGGACAAGACCATCAACATCAACTTCTTCATCCACGACCCGATCACGGGCGAGGCGTACAGCCGCGACCCGCGGAACGTGGCGAAGAAGGCCGAGGCGTACCTTGCCTCCTCCGGCATCGCGGACACCGCGTACTTCGGCCCCGAGGCCGAGTTCTACGTCTTCGACGACGTCCGCTTCGAGACCAAGTCGAACGCCGGCTACTACTACATCGACTCCGAGGCGGGCGCCTGGAACACCGGCGCCATCGAGGAGGGCGGCAACCGCGGTTACAAGGTCCGCTACAAGGGCGGCTACTTCCCCGCGCCCCCCGTGGACCACTTCGCGGACCTGCGGGCCGAGATCACCCTGGAGCTGATCGAGGCCGGCCTCAAGGTCGAGCGCCAGCACCACGAGGTCGGCACCGCGGGCCAGGCCGAGATCAACTACGAGTTCAACACGCTGCTCGCCGCCGCCGACGACCTCATGCTGTTCAAGTACATCGTGAAGAACGTGGCGTGGCGCAACGGCAAGACCGCGACGTTCATGCCCAAGCCGATCTTCGGCGACAACGGCTCCGGCATGCACGTCCACCAGTCCCTGTGGCAGGGCGGGACGCCGCTGTTCTACGACGAGCAGGGCTACGCGGGCCTGTCGGACACCGCGCGCTTCTACATCGGCGGCATCCTCAAGCACGCGCCGTCGCTGCTGGCGTTCACCAACCCGACGGTGAACTCCTACCACCGCCTGGTGCCCGGCTTCGAGGCCCCGGTCAACCTGGTCTACTCCCAGCGGAACCGGTCGGCCGCCATGCGCATCCCGATCACCGGGTCGAACCCGAAGGCCAAGCGCGTCGAGTTCCGCGCGCCCGACCCCTCCTCGAACCCGTACCTCGCCTTCTCGGCGCTGATGCTCGCGGGTCTCGACGGCATCAAGAACAAGATCGAGCCCGCCGAGCCGATCGACAAGGACCTGTACGAGCTTGCCCCCGAGGAGCACGCCGAGCTCCCGCAGGTCCCGACCTCGCTCCCCGCGGTCCTCGAAGCCCTGGAGGCGGACAACGAGTACCTTCAGGCCGGTGGCGTGTTCACGGCCGACCTGATCGAGACGTGGATCGACTTCAAGCGGGAGAAGGAAATCGCCCCGATGCAACTGCGCCCGCACCCGCACGAGTTCGAGCTGTACTTCGACGTGTGAGGGCGGCACACCCGCGTTCCGGCACAGGCCGCCGCCCCGGACGGGCGGCGGCCTGTGCCGTGCGCCCCGGCCGCCGAATCCGGTCCTCGGTATTGACCGGACGCCGAGAAGTACGCGATTCTCACTCGCGTAGTGTGGTGACGACATGACTGACATCACGCTGCTGCTCGTCGATGACCACCCCGTCGTACGGGACGGGCTGCGCGCCATGTTCACCGCGGCCCCGGGTTTCACCGTGCTCGGGGAGTGTTCGAGCGGCGCCGCGGCCACGGGCCTCGCGCTGCGCCTCGATCCCGACGTCGTCCTGATGGATCTGCGCATGCCGGAAGGCAACGGCGTCGACGCCATCGCCGAGTTGACGCGCCGCGGCTCCCGCACCCGGGTCCTCGTCCTCACCACCTTCGACACGGACACCGACACGATCCCCGCGATCGAGGCGGGCGCGACCGGATACCTGCTCAAGGACGCGCCCCGTGAGGAGCTGTTCGCCGCTGTGCGGGCCACGGCGGCGGGCCGTACGGTCGTTTCCCCCGCGATCGCGTCCCGGCTGCTGAGCGCCGTGCGCGGCCCTGCCGCGCCCATCGGCGAGACGCTCTCGGCCCGCGAGCGCGAGGTCCTCGCGCTCGTCGCCCGGGGCACGTCCAACCGCGAGATCGCGACCGAGCTGTTCATCAGTGAGGCCACCGTCAAGACGCATCTCTCCCACGTCTACGGCAAGTTGGGCGTGAAGGACCGGGCCGCGGCGGTCGCGGTCGGATACGACCGGGGCATCCTGGGCCGACCCTGACGTTCCCCCACGCGCTCCGCCCGAGGTCCTTCGGCGAAGGGCCCTCGGGCGGGTCGGCGGCGCGGGTGGTCAGGCGAGGGCGGCTCCCGCCGCGTCCTCGGCCCCCAGGGCGGGGCCCACGACGCTCATGGTGGTGGGGCCGGGGCGGCGCTCGGCCACCAGGTGACGGAACTCGATGTCCGCGCGGTCGGGCGCGGTCTCCGCGGGCAGCTCGGCGAGGCAGTCGCAGGCGTCGCCGGTGAAACCGGCGAACCGGTAGGCGATCTCCATCATCCGGTTGCGGTCGGTGCGGCGGAAGTCGGCGGCCAGGTGGACGCCGGACTCGGCCGCTTCGGTGATCAGCCAGTTGAGCAGAACGGCGCCCGCGCCGAAGGACACCACCCGGCAGGAGGTGGCCAGCAGCTTCAGGTGCCAGACCCGCTCGTGGTAGCCGAGCAGCATCACGCCGACGGCGCCGTGCGGGCCGAAGCGGTCGGTGAGGGTGACGGTGAGGACCTCGTGCCCCGGGTCGGCGATCAGGGCGCGCAGGTCGGCGTCGGAGTAGTACACGCCGGTGGCGTTCATCTGGCTGGTGCGCAGGGTCAGTTCCTCGACGCGGGACAGGTCTCCCTCGTCGGCGGGCTTGATCTCCATGACCAGGTCGAGGGAACGCAGGAACTCCTCGTCGGGTCCCGTGAAGCTTTCGCGCTCCGCGGTGCGGCGGAAGCCCGCCTGGTACATGTCGCGGCGGCGGGCGGCGTCGACGGTGACGACGGCGGGGCTGAACTCGGGCAGGCCGGTCAGCTCGGCCGCCTGATCGGCGTCGTAGCAGCGGACTTCGGCGTGGTGGTAGGCGACCTCGGCCCGCTCGGCCGGCTGGTCGTCGATGAAGGCGATCGTCTTCATCGCGAAGTTCAGCTGGTCGGCGATCTCCTTGATGGACTGGGACTTCGGGTGCCAGCCGATCTGCGGCAGCACGAAGTACTCGGCGACGCCGAGCCGCTCCAGCCGCTCCCAGGCGTGGTCGTGGTCGTTCTTGCTGGCCACGGCCTGGAGTATGCCGCGGGCGTCGAGTTCGATGATGGTACGGCGGATGTCATCCGGCAGCGCGACCTCGGAGTCCTCCAGCAGGGTGCCTCGCCACAGGGTGTTGTCGAGGTCCCAGACCAGGCATTTCACGAGGGTGGGAGCGTCGGACACGGGTCTCTCCTTCGAGGGCGTCAACTACTGCGTCGTGGTGGGCTCGTGGGGTGCACGGCAGTGGCCCGTCAAAGGACGTCGAGGGCGTGCCGGGCCAGGATCAGCTGGGAGATCTCGGTGCTGCCCTCGATCAGCTCCATCGCCTTGGCGTCCCGGTAGGCGCGGGCCACCACATGGCCGTCGGTGAAGCCGCGGGAGGCCAGCACCTGGACGGCCGTGGCGGCGCCGCGCGCCGCGTGGGTGGCGGCGACCTGCTTGGCCAGTACGGCCGCCACCGCCGCGTCCGGGGCGCCGCGGTCCCACTGCTCGGCGGCGTGACCGCAGACCTGGGTGGCGATCCGTTCGGAGGTGTACAGCTCGGCGAGATGCCGGGCGACCAGCTGGTGCTCGGCGATCGGGGAGCCGCCCTGTTCACGGGTGCGGGCGTCGGCGGTGGCGGCGGCCAGGCAGGCCCGCAGGATGCCGGTGCAGCCCCAGGCGACGGACATGCGGCCGTAGGAGAGGGCAGTGGTGAACAGCAGCGGGAGCGGCTGACGGCCGCCGCCCAGGACGGCCGCGGCGGGAATCCTGACGTCGTCGAGAACGACGCGGCAGTGGGTCGCGGCGCGGCAGCCCAGCGGGTCCTGAACGGGCTCGATGCGGACGCCGGGGGCATCGGCCGGGACCATCGCGGCCGAGCCGGCGTCGTCGTGCAGGCCGAAGACCACGAGGACGTCGGCGTAGGCGGCGCCGGTGATCCACATCTTCTCGCCGGACACGAGGAGGTCGCCGGTGCCGTCGGCGGCCGGGCGGATGCGGGTGGCCATGCCGTTCAGATCGGAGCCGGCGCCCGGCTCGCTGAACGCCACGCAGGCCAGGCCGCCGTCCGTCAGCTGCCCGAGGTAGCGGCGGCGCTGCTCGCGGTCGCCGAAGCGGCGAACGGTGGCGGCGGCGATGCCCTGCACCGTCATGATGCTGCGCAGCGAGCTGCACAGGGCACCGACGTGGGCGGTCAGTTCTCCTCCTGCGAGGCTGTCGGCGCCCGGCCCGCCGAAGCGGGCCGGTACCTCGGCGCACAGCACGCCCATCTTCCCGAGCCGGCGCAGCAGTTCGACGGGTATGCGGCCGGCCGCGTCCCAGGCGGCCGGCCCGTCGCCGACGAGCGCGTCGATCTCGGCGGTGTCGACGTTCATTCGTCCCGGCTGCCCGTGTCGGCGTCCTGGAGGCGCAGTACCAGCGCGGACATGGTGCGGACGCTGCGGAAGTTGTCCATGGACAGCTCGGGGCCGACGATCTCGATGTCGTATTCGTCCTCCAGGTGCACCACCAGTTGCAGGGCGAACATCGAGGAGATGACGCCCGTGGCGAAGAGGTCCTGGTCGGCAGCGGGCTCGGTGCCCGTCTGCTCGGCGAGGAAGGCGGTCAGCTCCTTCTCGACGGTGGCGCCGTCGGTACCGCCTTGCACGGCAGTCATCGTGTGTGCCTTTCCGTAGCTGAGTGGTAGTCGTAGAAACCACGGCCCGTCTTGCGGCCGTGGTCCCCGTCGCGGACCTTCTGCAACATCAGCTCGCAGGGGTCGCATTCGGGGTCGCCGGTGCGGTCGTGCAGCACGCGCAGCGAGTCGACGAGATTGTCGATGCCGATCAGGTCGGCGGTGCGCAGCGGCCCCGTGGAGTGGCCCAGGCAGCCTTCCAGCAGGCCGTCCACGGTTTCCGCGGTGGCGACGCCCTCCTGCACGAGCATCGCCGCCCGGTTGATCAGCGGGTGCAGCAGCCGGTTGATGACGAAGCCGGGGGCATCGTTGATCACCAGCGCGTCGCGGCCCAGCGCGGTCAGCAGGTCGCCGACCGCGGTCATGGTGGCTTCGCTGGTGGCGGTGCCGCGGATCACCTCCACCATCTTGATCAGGTAGGAGGGGTTCATGAAGTGCACGCCGACGAGTTCGTCGCCGCGGGCGACCCAGCCGGCCATCTCGTCGACGGGGATGCAGGAGGTGTTGGAGATGAGCAGGGTGCCGGGGGCGACGAGCTCCGAAACCTCGGTCAGCACCTTGCGTTTGACCTCGGCGATCTCCACGACGGCCTCGATGACGGTGGTGGCGTCGGCGACGTCGGCCGGCGAGGTCGTGGTGACCAGGGTGCCGCGGGGGCGGTCCGCCGGGAGGGCCTTCATCAGCTGGGCGTGCTTGAGCTTGTGGCGGATCGTCCGGCCGGCCGAGGCCAAAATCTCGTCCTCGACATCGACGAGCGTGACGTCCACGCCGTGGCCGAGGGCGAGGGCGGAGATATTGGTGCCCATGACGCCTGCGCCGACGACGGCGAGGCGGTGCCGCCGGGCCTGTTGCTCCTGTTGGTCAGTCATCGTCCCTGTCCTGAGTGGCGGTGAAGCGCGTGGCGAGCCAGGATTCGACGGCCAGCGCGGTGGTCTCGGCGCGGGAGCCGATCATGGAGAAGTGGTCGCCCGGCACGGCCACCGGGGTGACGTCGCCCGAGTAGGCCCACGGGACCTGGACGAAGTCGGCCGCCCCGTCGTCGCCGTCGGCGTGACGGATGAGCAGCGTCGGCAGGTCGGCGGCGTGCGGCAGGTGGGCGCGCCAGTCGAAGTCGTAGTAGTGGCCGCAGGCGATCAGCCAGTCGTCGCCGCCGATGCCGTCCGCGCCGACGTTGTTGGCGAGCACGGCGGCCGGAAGCTCGGAGATCACCTCGTCGGACACGCCTGCCCTGTCCGGGGTGAAGGTGTCGAGCAGCACCAGCGCCGCGGGCGGGCGGCCGCGTTCGGCCAGGCGGGCGGCGAGGGCGTGCGCGGTCACCCCGCCGGACGAGTAGCCGACCAGTACGAACGGGCCCGCGTCCGGGGCCGCTTCCGGACTGGCCAGAACCGTTCCGGCGTAGAGGTCGAGCAGCGCGTCCGGGCCGGCGGCCAGCGGCTCGCCCGGGATGTAGCCGGGGACCGTGACGGCGAGGATCTGCCGCTTGCCGCGGAAGCCGTGGGCCAGGCGCACGAACTCCTGCGCGTCGGCGGTACCGCCGAACGACGGCAGGCAGATCAGCGTGGGCCCCTCGGGACCGCGGGTGAGCGGTACGAGGGGCGGGATGCCCGCCAGTTCCTCCGGGCTGGTGAAGGAGGGCCGGAAGGCGCCGAGGCCGGTGATCATCCGCATGGCGTCGGCCCCGCGGCCCGAGCCGTGGGCCCGCAGGTAGAGGGCCGTCAGGGAACTCGAAGCCGCGGCGCCCGGGTCCGAGGGGCCGGCCGGGGGCCCGTCCTGGGCTTGGGGCGCGGCGGGGAGGAGGAAGCGGGGCGCGGGCTGGTCCGTGCCGCCCTGCCGCCCTGCCTGGTCCGTCGCGAACAGCTCCCTGAGGTGGGCGGCGGTCGCGGTCGGGGTGGGGTGGTCGAGCATCATCGGGCCGGTCAGCCGTAGGCCGGTGACCCGGGCGAGCCGGTTGCGCAGCTCCACGGCTGACAGGGAGTTGAAGCCCTGTTCCAGGAAGGTGCTGTCCGGCTGGACGGCCGCCGCGCCGGTGTGACCGAGCACTGCGGCGGCGTGCTCGCGGACCACGTCGAGCAGGATCGTCTCCCGTTCGAGCGGGGACGGCGCCGCGGCGAGCCGCTTGCGCAGTGCGGCGGCCTCGATCGAGGTCTCCGCTTCCTGTTCGTTCTCGGCCTCCGCGGCGTGGGCGCGGATGGCTTCGGGGAGGGTGGACAGCAGCGGGCTGGGCCGATAGACGGTGTAGGTCTGCAGGAAGCGGTCCCAGTCGATGTCGGCGACGACCAGCAGGTCCTCCCCGTCGTCCAGGGCCTGGGCCAGGCCCTGGATACCGCGCTCGGCAGCCATCGGGCGCAGCCCGTAGCTGCTGAGCTGCTCGCCGGCCTCGCCGGCGCCCATACCGCCGCCACCCCACAGACCCCACGCCACGGACGTACCCGCCAGCCCCGCGCCCCGGCGCCGCGCCACCAGCGCGTCCAGCGCCGCGTTCGCCGCGCCGTAGGCGGCGAGGATGCCGCTGCCCCATACGGCGGCGCCGGAGGAGAACGTCACGAACGCGTCCAGGTCCACGCCGCGTTCGAGAGTCAGCTCGTGCAGGTGCAGCGCCCCGCCGACCTTCACCGCGGACACCGCCTCCAGCTCGGCGGCGGTGGTGTCCACGACCAGCGCGCCGGTCGCCGTCCCTGCCGAGTGCACGACGGTGGACAGTTCAGGTCCTGTCGCGGAGATCCGGTCCAGCAGGGCCCCGACCTCGGCTCGCTCGGCGACATCGCAGGAGAGTACCTCGACGGTGCTGCCGGCCGCCGCGAGATCCGCGGCCAACGACGCGACACCCGCCGCCGAAGGACCGGAACGCGACACCAGCACCAGCCGCTTGGCACCCCGCCCCGCGAACAACCGCGCCGTGCGGCCACCGATCATCCCCGTACCACCAGTGATCAACGCCGAACCACCCGGCACAAACACCGCCCGCTCCCCAGCATCCTCGGAACGCGGAGCCCGCACCAGACGCCGCCCGAACACACCAGCCGAACCACGCAACGCCACCTGATCCTCACCACCACGCCCACCCGCCAGCACCGCCACCAACCCCGCACCCACCACCTCATCAAACTCCTCCGGCACATCCACCACACCACCCCACAACCTCGCCAACTCCAACCCCGCCGTCTGCCCCAACGCCCACACCTGCGACTGCGCCACACTCGGCACCTCACCCGGCAACACACCCACCCCACCACGCGTCAACGCCCACACCGGCACCTCAACCCCCACATCCACCAACGCCCCCACCAACCCAGCCGTCGCCACCACACCACCCGGCACCACCCCACCACCAGCCACACCCACCTCATCCAAGCCAAGCAACGACACCACACCAGCCACCCCGTCCACAGCCCCCGCAACCGCAACCCCCAACGCCTCACGACCCACCCCATCCACCCCATCAACCTCAACCACCCGCACATCCGCACCACCCACACCAGACACCACACGCGCCACCTCGGCCGCCAACCCCACCTCAGCCGACGACGTCACCACCAACCACGTCCCCGACAACACCCCACCCGACAACACCCCAAACGACTCCCACACCACCCGATAACGCAACCCCGCCACCACATCCCCCACCACACCCGGCACCCGGTCCGGGAACTCCGGCCAATACCGACGCCGCTGGAACGCATACGTCGGCAACTCCACAAACCCATCAAACCCAGCCCCGCCGTCCGGCAACACCACCGGCCAATCCACGGGCAGACCACGCACGAACGCCTCGGCGAACGAACGCAGCAAACGATCCGCACCCCCGTCATCACGCCGCAGCGTGTCGATCAGCACCGGGTCGGGCAGATCGGCCCGCGGAACGAGGACTTCCTCCACGGCGGTCAGCAGCACCGGGTGGGCCGAGACCTCCACGAAGCTGCGGTGCCCGGAGGCCGCCAGGGCCTCGACCGCCTCGGCGAACCGGACCGACTGCCGCACGTTCGCGTACCAGTAGTCCGGGCCCAGCTCCGTTCCGTCGATCAGGCGTCCCTCCACGGTCGAGAAGAAGGGGGTCTCGCCCGACCGCGGCTCGATGCCGGCCAGTGCCGCCGGCAGCGTGCCGGCCAGCGGCTCGCACAGGCGGGAGTGGGCCACGAAGCCCGACACGGGAATGCGCCACCGCATCACGCGCTGTTTCCGCAGCTTCCGCTCGAACTTCAGGAGCGCTTCCGGCTCCCCCGTGACCACCGTGGACAGCGGCGAGTTCACCGCCGCCACCGACAGCCGCCCTTCCCACGGCTTCAGCAGTTCCGCGACCTCGTGCGCCGGCAGCACCACCGACAGCATCCCGCCGTCGACTCCCAGACCGGCCAGCATCCTCGCGCGCACGGCCACCACCCGCGCCGCGTCTTCCAGCGACAGGATGCCCGCCACCGCAGCGGCCGCGATCTCACCCTGCGAGTGCCCCACCACCACGTCGGGGCGCACTCCCGCGGCCCGCCATACCGAGGCCAGCGACACCATCACCGCCCACAGCACCGGCTGCAACACCTCGGGACCCTCCACCGGGGGAGCGCCCTCCGCCTGTTCCAGCACCGCGTACGGGTCCCACTCGATGTGCGGGGCCAGCGCCTCCGCGCACCGCGTGAACTCCGCCGCGAACAGCGGCGACTCCGCGAGCATCCGGCGTCCCATCCCCACCCACTGCGAACCCTGCCCGGGGAACAAGAACACCGTGCGCCCCGGGCCGCCCGTGGGGATGGTGCCGACGGCGGCCGCGGCGTCCGGGCGGGCCTCGGCGACGGCGGACAGCCCTTCGGCCAGCGCCGCGCGGTCGGCACCCACGACGACCGCCCGATGGGAGAAGAGGCTGCGGCGGGTGACCAGGGCACGGGCCACGGCCGCCGGTTCCGCCCCCTCCGCGTCACGCGCGAGGGGGAGCACCCGGTCGGCCTGAGCCGCCAGCGCCTCCTGCCCGCGCGCGGACAGCGGCCAGGCAACGACCTGCACGTCCGGACCGAGCACCGGCACCTCGGCCTGGCCCTGCCCCTGGCCCTGCTCCTGGCCGTCCTCGTCGTTCCCGCCCGTCGTGGGCAGGGACAGGGGCTCGGTGGGCGGCTCTTCCAGGATGATGTGCGCGTTCGTGCCGCTGATACCGAAGCTGGAGATGCCCGCGCGGCGCGGCGCGCCGTCCCGCGCCGACCAGGGCCGCCGTTCGGTCAGCAGCCGCACCTCGCCCGACTCCCAGTCGATCTGTTCGGAGGGCTGCTCGGAATACAGGGTGGGCGGCAGCGTCCCGTGGCGCATCGACAGCACCATCTTCATGAGCCCGGCGACACCGGCGGCGGCCTGCGCGTGCCCGATGTTCGACTTGATCGACCCCAGCCACAGCGGCCGGCCTTCGGGACGCTCCTGACCGTAGGTGGCCAGCAGCGCGCTGGCCTCGATCGGGTCACCGAGGACGGTTCCGGTGCCGTGGGCCTCCACCGCGTCCACCTGATCGGGCGTCAGCCCGCCGGAGGCCAGAGCGGCGCGGATCACCCGTTGCTGCGCGAGGCCGCTGGGCGCGGTGAAGCCGTTGGAGGCACCGTCCTGGTTGACCGCCGTGCCGCGCACCACCGCCAGCACGGGGTGGCCCAGACGCCGGGCGTCGGACAGCCGCTCCACGGCGAGCATCCCGGCGCCCTCGCCCATGCCCATGCCGTCGGCGGAGGCCGAGAACGCCTTGCTGCGCCCGTTCGGGGACAGGCCCATGTTCGATCCGTAGCCGAACGCGCCCGGGTCGGACATCACCGTGACGCCACCCACCAGCGCGAGTTCGCACTCGCCCGAGCGCAGCGCCTGGGCAGCCAGATGCAGCGCGGCCAGCGAGGCGGAGCAGGCGGTGTCGATGGTGAGCGAGGGGCCCTCCAGGCCCAGGACGTAGGAGACACGGCCGGAGAGCACCGCGCCGCCGTCGCTCACCGGAGTGCTGTCCAGCATGTTGGCCGTGCTGCCGATCAGCGCATGGGTGTAGAGCTGCATCCAGCCGCCCACGAACACGCCGGTGCGGGAGCCCCGCAGGCTCGTGGGGTCGATGCCCGCACGTTCCAGGGCTTCCCAGGAGACCTCGAGCAGCACCCGCTGCTGCGGGTCCATGGCCAGCGCCTCGTTCGGCCCGATGCCGAAGAAGGCGGCGTCGAACTCGGCGGCCTCGTAGACGTATCCGCCCTCCCGGCCGAACTCGCTCTGGATGTCCCAGGCACGGTAGTCGGGAACCGGGCTGATGGCGTCCGTGCCGTCGGCGAGCAGGCTCCAGAGCCGCTCGGGCGTGGTGGCGCCGCCCGGGTAGCGGCAGGCCATGCCGACGATGACGATGGGGTCGTCGTCCGCGGGCGAGTGCCGGGGAACGGGAACCACCTCGGCCACCGGGGCGGCGTTCCCGAACAGGTCGCCGTACATCCTGGCCGCCAGGGCCGTGACAGACGGGTAGTCGAAAACCACGGTCGACGGCAGGCGCAGGGCGGTGACTTCGCCGAGCCGGTTGCGCAGGGAAACGGCCATCACCGAATCGAAGCCCATGTCGCGGAACGCCTGATCGGGGTCGATCTCCGCGGCGTCGGCGTGACCGAGCGCGGCGGCGGCCTCGGCCCTGACGGCCTCGGTGAGCGCCGCCTCCCGCTCGGCGGGCGGCAACGCGGTCAGGCGGCGTATCAGCGGCGTGACTTCCGTGGTGGCAGCCGCATCCGCCTCCGCCTCCGCGGCGTGGGCGCGGATGGCTTCGGGGAGGGTGGACAGCAGCGGGCTGGGCCGGTAGACGGTGTAAGTCGGCAGGAAGCGGTCCCAGTCGATGTCGGCGACGACCAGCAGGTCCTCCCCGTCGTCCAGGGCCTGGGCCAGGCCCTGGATACCGCGCTCGGCAGCCATCGGGCGCAGCCCGTAGCTGCTGAGCTGCTCGCCGGCCTCGCCGGCGCCCATACCGCCGCCACCCCACAGACCCCACGCCACGGACGTACCCGCCAGGCCCGCGCCCCGGCGCCGCGCCACCAGCGCGTCCAGCGCCGCGTTCGCCGCGCCGTACGCCGCCAGCCCGCCGCTGCCCCACACGGCGGCGCCGGAGGAGAACGTCACGAACGCGTCCAGGTCCAGGCCGCGTTCGAGAGTCAGCTCGTGCAGGTGCAGCGCCCCGCCGACCTTCACCGCCGAGGCCGCCCGGAGATCCTCGGCCGTCATTTCCGCCACGGCAGCGCCATGCTCCGCTCCCGCCGAGTGCACGACGGTGGACAGTTCAGGTCCTGTCGCGGAGATCCGGTCCAGCAGGGCCCCGACCTCGGCTCGCTCGGCGACATCGCAGGAAAGTACCTCGACGGTGCTGCCGGCCGCCGCGAGATCCGCGGCCAACGACGCGACACCCGCCGCCGAAGGACCGGAACGCGACACCAGCACCAGCCGCTTGGCACCCCGCCCCGCGAACAACCGCGCCGTGCGGCCACCGATCATCCCCGTACCACCAGTGATCAACGCCGAACCACCCGGCACAAACACCGCCCGCTCCCCAGCATCCTCGGAACGCGGAGCCCGCACCAGACGCCGCCCGAACACACCAGCCGAACCACGCAACGCCACCTGATCCTCACCACCACGCCCACCCGCCAGCACCGCCACCAACCCCGCACCCACCACCTCATCAAACTCCTCCGGCACATCCACCACACCACCCCACAACCTCGCCAACTCCAACCCCGCCGTCTGCCCCAACGCCCACACCTGCGACTGCGCCACACTCGGCACCTCACCCGGCAACACACCCACCCCACCACGCGTCAACGCCCACACCGGCACCTCAACCCCCACATCCACCAACGCCCCCACCAACCCAGCCGTCGCCACCACACCACCCGGCACCACCCCACCACCAACCACACCCACCTCATCCAACCCAAGCAACGACACCACACCAGCCACCCCGTCCACAGCCCCCGCAACCGCAACCCCCAACGCCTCACGACCCACCCCATCCACCCCATCAACCTCAACCACCCGCACATCCGCACCACCCACACCAGACACCACACGCGCCACCTCGGCCGCCAACCCCACCTCAGCCGACGACGTCACCACCAACCACGTCCCCGACAACACCCCACCCGACAACACCCCAAGCGACTCCCACACCACCCGATAACGCAACCCCGCCACCACATCCCCCACCACACCCGGCACCCGGTCCGGGAACTCCGGCCAATACCGACGCCGCTGGAACGCATACGTCGGCAACTCCACAAACCCACCAACCCCAACCCCGCCGTCCGGCAACACCACCGGCCAATCCACCGCCACACCACGCACGAACGCCTCGGCGAACGAACGCAGCAAACGATCCGCACCCCCGTCATCACGCCGCAGCGTGCCGAATGCCGCGGGCGCCTGCGCGTCGGGGCCGTCGGTGGCCGAGATGGCCGGGGTCAGCACGGGATGCGGGGACACCTCGACGAACGTGCCGTGGCCGGTCCCGACGAGGGTCCGCACGGCCCGGTCGAACTCCACCGGCTCCCGCAGCGAGGCGAACCAGTACTCCGCGTCCATCTCCGGGCCGGTGATCATGTCACCGCTCATCGCGGAGATCATCGGGATACGCGTCTCCCGCGGGGCGATGCCCTCCAGAACGGTCAAAATCTCGTTCCGCAGCTCGTCCACCTGGGGGCTGTGCGAGGCGTAGTCCACCGGAATCATCCTGGCGCGCGCCGACTCCGGGCACGCCTCCTTCACCTCACGCAGGGCGTCGGGGTAGCCGGAGACGACCGTCGCCGAGGGGCCGTTGACCGCCGCGACCGACAGCCGTTCCCCGAACGGGGCGATGCGCTCGCGCACCGCGTCGGCCGGCTCGGCGATCGACAGCATCCCGCCACGCCCCGCCAGCGCCGTGAGCGTCCGGCTGCGCAGCACCACAACCTTCGCCGCGTCCTCCAGCGACAGAATCCCCGCCACCGCAGCCGCCGCGATCTCACCCTGCGAGTGCCCCACCACGGCCTTGGGAACGACACCGGCCGCCTCCCACACGGCGGCCAGCGACACCATCACCGCCCACAACGCCGGCTGCACCACATCAGCGGCCTCAAACCCATACTCACCCGCCAGCACATCCTCAAGCTCCCACTCCACAAACGGAGCCAGAGCCGCCGCACACTCCGCAAGCCTGGCCGCGAACACCGGCGAGGACTCGGCCAACTCCCGGCCCATCCCCACCCACTGCGAACCCTGCCCCGGGAACACGAACACCGTCTTCCCCACCCCAGCCGGAGCCACCGCCCCGCTCACCACGCCGGGCGCGGGCTGGTCGGTGGCCACCGCCGCCAGCCCGGCCACCAAGTCATCACGGCCCGACCCCAGCACCACGGCCCGCCGCTCGAACACCGAACGCGTCGTGATCAGAGACCGCGCCACATCGGACGCGACCAGTTCGGGCCGCGCCACCACATGTCCCCGCAGCCGCTCCGCCTGGTCGACCAGAGCGGACACGGACCGCCCGGAGAGCACGAACGGCATCAGTCCGGCATCGTCCCGCAGCAGCGGCGTACGGTCGGCGCCGGAATCACCCGAGGCGGCTTCCGCCGCGGCGGGCTCCTCGGCCGGCGCCTCCTCCAGGATGAGGTGGGCGTTGGTACCGCTGATACCGAACGCCGAAATGCCCGCACGGCGCGGCTGATCGCCCGCCGGCCACTCGACGGCCTCCTGGAGCAGGCGAACGTGCCCGGCCGACCAATCGACATGAGGAGTCGGCTCCGCCGCGTGCAGCGTCTGCGGCAGAACGCCGTGCTGGAGCGCCAGCACCATCTTGATCACGCCCGCGACACCGGCCGCCTGCTGCGTGTGCCCGAGGTTCGACTTGATCGACCCGAGCCACAGCGGCCGGTCCGCCGGATGCCCCTGGCCGTAGGTTTCCAGCAGGGCCTGCGCCTCGATCGGGTCACCCAGCGTGGTCCCGGTCCCGTGCGCCTCCACAACGTCCACATCGGCCGTCGTCAGACGGGCGTTGGACAGGGCGGCGCGGATCACGCGGCGCTGCGAAGGCCCGTTCGGCGCGGACAGACCATTGGAAGCGCCGTCCTGGTTGTGCGCACTGCCCACGATCGTGGCCAGCACCTTGTGCCCGTTGCGGCGCGCATCCGAAAGCCGCTCCAGCACGACCACGCCCACGCCCTCGGCCATGCCCATACCGTCGGCGCCCGCCCCGAACGCCTTGCAACGGCCGTCCGGCGCCAGCCCGTTCTGCGCCGAGAAGCCCACGAACGCGCCGGGGCCGACCAGCACGGTCACCCCGCCCGCCAACGCCATCGTGCACTCCCCCGCCCGCAGCGACTGCACCGCGAGGTGGACAGCCACCAGGGAGGAGGAACAGGCCGTGTCCACCGACACCGCCGGTCCCGTCAGACCCAGCGTGTACGCAACGCGGCCGGACAGCACACTCATCGACGTACCCGTGATCAGGTGCGCCTCCGAACCGGATATGTCCCCACCGGAGTTGGCGTAATCGGACGGCGAAGCACCCACGAACACGCTGGTCGGCGTGCCGCGCAGGCCGGCCGGGTCGATCCCGGCCCGTTCGATCGCCTCCCACGACGTCTCCAGCATCACCCGCTGCTGCGGGTCCATCGCCAGCGCCTCACGCGGACTGATCCCGAAGAAGGCCGCGTCGAAGTCGGTGGCCTCGGACAGGAATCCGGCCTGCGAGACATCACTGGTGAACACCGCGTCCGGGCTGGGGTCGAAAAGCGTTTCGAGGTCCCAGCCACGGTCAGTGGGGAAGCCCTCAATCGCGTCCCCACCCGCCGCCAGCAGCTCCCACAGCTCCTCAGGAGTACGCACCCCACCCGGGTAACGGCAGGCCATCCCGACGACCGCGATCGGTTCCCGGTCTCGCTCCGTCACCTCGCGCAGCTGCGCCCGCGTGTCACGAAGCTTCGCGGTGGTCTGCTTGAGGAAGTCGAGGAGTTTTTCCTCGTTCTGCATCGTCCTTGTACCTCTCGACCTGTTCAGGAGTGGGGTGGAGGAGTGGGGTGGAGCCAGCGGGACCGCCGGGACCGGCAGGGTCAGTTGATTCCGGGGTCGTCGAGTTCGTCCTCCAGGAGCGCGAACATCTCTTCGGCAGTGGCTTCCTGGAGCTTGCGCTTCCCCGCATCGCCCGCGGCCGACTCCGCCGGCCCCTGGTCGGATCGAAGGGTCCGGAAGCGCTGGGCCAGCGCCTCCAGATGCGCGGCAATCTCGTCGCAGGCCGCGTCGTCCGGCGGGGTGATCCCGGCGGCCAGGCGGTCGAACTGGCCCAGCATGGCGGAGTGGCTGAGCAGCTCGTTGCCGAACAGTTCCGTGAGCAGGTAATCGGCCAGGGCCGTCGGGTTCGGGTGGTCGAACACCGCCGTGGAGGGCAGCCGCACCCCGGCAGCGGTGTTCAGCCGGTTCCGCAGCTCCACCGCGGTCAGCGAATCGAAGCCGACATCCCGGAACGCCCGCTCGGCCGGCATGTCGGTCACCGACTCGTACCCCAGCACGGCGGCGGCGTGGGAACGCACCAGCTCGATGACCGTCTGACGGCGCTCGTCCAGCGGCAGTCCGGCCAGCTTGGAGACGTACTCGCCGCGCGCGGCCGCCTGCGCGTCCGCCGATCCGACCGGATCGAACTCCTCGCGCGCCTCCGGGATCGTCTCCAGCAGCGGACGCGGACGGGCCGCGCAGAACACCGGCGCGAACTTCTGCCACTCCACATCGGCGACCGCCATGAACGTCTCGTCCTCGCTGAGGATTTCGCCCAGCGTGTCCAGCGCCCGGCCCGTGTCCATGAAGCTCATGCCCTGCCGCCGCAGCAAGCTGGGCGTTACCTGCCCCACGCCCTGGTCCAGGGTGGCGTCCACCGCGTCCCAGTCCCGGCTGTTCCACACGCCCCAGGCGACGGACGTGGCCGGCAGGCCACGGGCCCGCCGCTCCTCGGCCAGCGCGTCCAGATAGGCGTTGCCCGCCGCGTAGGCGCCGTGGTCGTTGCTGCCCCACGTCGCCGAGATCGACGAGAACAGCACGAACTCGTCGAGGTCGAGAGCGGCCGTCGCCTCGTCCAGGTGCAGCGCCCCGCGGGCCTTCGCCCCGAGCGCCACCGAAAGGCCCTCCCGGTCGGTGTCCTCCACCCGCGCCAGGTAGGGCAGGTTCGCCGAGTGCAGCACGGTCGACAGGCCAGGACCGGACTCCTCGATCCACCTGACCAGGTCCGACACCTGCTCGCGCGCGCCCAGGTCGCAGCTGATCACCTCGACATCCGACCCGGCGTTCGCCAGGGAAGCGGCCAGCCCGGGAACACCCGACGCGGACGGACCCGAACGGGACGTCAGCACGACGCGCGGCGCGCCGCGATCGGCGAGCCAACTCCCGATGTGCGGGCCGATCGAGCCGGTGCCGCCGGTCAGCAGCGCCGTGCCTCGCGGAGTCCACTCCGCGGCTTCCGCTCGACGCGCCTCGGCCCGCACCAGACGCCGGACGAACACGCCCGAGGGCCGCAGCGCGACCTGGTCCTCACGACCGTCCGCGAGAACCGCGGTCAGCCGGGCCGCGCTCTGGGCATCGAACTCCGCGGGCAGGTCGATCAGACCGCCCCAGAAGTCCGGGCGTTCCAGGCCGACCGCACGGCCAAGACCCCACACCTGCGCCTGCGCCGGGCTGGTCGTCGCCTCACCCGCACCCGTCTGCACCGCACCCCGCGTCACCACCCACACCGGAGCCTGCACCCCGGCCCGAGCGAGGACCCGCACCAGGTCCACCGTCGCCGCCGTGCCACGCGGCACCCACGGATACTCCGCATCCGGCGACTCATCCAGCGCCAGCAACGACACCACACCACTCACACCCGCCACCACGGACGCGTCCAACTCCTCAGGCCCGGCAACCGCAACCACCTCGGCACCATGCCCCGCCAGCACACCGGAGATCACCGACGCATCCGGCGCCTCACCCACCAGCAGCCACGTCCCCGACAGCGAAGCAGCAACGCCGTCCCCGCCGGTCTGCTCCCAGGCGATCCGGTAACGCCAGTCGTCCCTGGACCTGGCAGCGCGCCTGGCCTCCGGCACCTCGGGCCAGTAGCGGCTCCGTTGGAACGCGTAGGTCGGCAGCTCGACGGTCTCGCCACCGCCCAGCACACCGGCCCAGTCGACCGGGACGCCCTGGGCCCAGGCCTCGGCGAAGGAGGTCAGCAGGCGCTCGGCGCCGCCCTTCTCCCGCCGCAACGTACCGACCGTGACCGGGAAGGACTCCTCCAGCGTCCCGGAGACAGCCTGAATGAGTGCCGGGTGCGGGGACGTCTCGATGAACACGCCGTGCCCCGACTCACCCAGAGTCCGCACCGCCCGCTCGAACTCCACGGTCTCCCGCAGCGAAGCGAACCAGTAACCCGCGTCCATCTCCGGACCCGACAGCCACTCCCCGCTCATCGCCGACACCATCGGGATACGCGCCTCACCCGGAACGATCCCCTCCAAAGCGGTCAGGATCTCCTCGCGCAACTCCTCCACCTGCACACTGTGCGAGGCATACGCAATCGGAACCCGCGAAGTCCGCACCGACTCACCACAGGACTCCTGTAGCTCGCGCAGCGCATCCGGCTCACCCGACACCACCGACGACAACGGACCGTTCACCGCCGCGAGCGACAACCGCTCCCCGAACGGGGCGATGCGCTCGCGCACCGCATCGGCCGACTCCGCAACCGACAGCATCCCCCCACGCCCATCCAGCGCACTCAACGCCCGCGCACGCAACGCCGCCACCTTCGCCCCATCCTCCAACGACAACACCCCAGCCACCGTCGCCGCCGCAATCTCCCCCAGCGAATGCCCCACCACCGCATCCGCCACCACACCAGCCGCCTCCCACACCCCGGCCAGCGCCACCGTCACCGCCCACAACGCCGGCTGCACCACATCCGCAGCCTCAAAATCATGCCGACCCGCCAGCACATCCCCCAACTCCCACTCCACGAAGGGAGCCAGAGCCGCGGCACACTCCGCGAGCCTGGCCGCGAAGACCGGCGAGGACTCGGCCAACTCCCGGCCCATCCCCGCCCACTGACTGCCATGCCCGGGAAAGACGAACACCGTCTTCCCCACACCAGCCGGAGCGACCTCACCAGTCACCACACCCGACGCGGGCTGGTCGGTGGCCACCGCGGCCAGCCCTGCCAGCAGCACCTCACGCTCCGCACCCAACACCACCGCACGATGCTCAAACACCGAACGCGTCACGACCAAAGAGCGCGCCACATCAGACGCCGCCAACTCCGGCCGCCCGACCACATGCTCCCGCAACCGGCCCGCCTGACCAGCAAGCGCCACCGCACTACGACCCGACACCACCCACGCCGGAACACCAGACGACAACACCGGCAACCCCGGCTCGCCCTCGCCCTCGCCCTCCGGCGCGGGCTCCGCCGCAGCCTCAAGCGGCGCCTCTTCAATGATCACGTGCGCGTTCGTGCCGCTGATACCGAACGCCGACACACCCGCCCGCCGCGGCCGGTCACCCGCCGACCACTCCCGCGTCTCCTGGAGCAGCTGCACGTTCCCGGCCGACCACTCCACGTGTGTGGACGGCGTCTCCGCATACAGCGTCTTCGGCAGGACACCGTTCTGCATCGCCAGCACCATCTTGATCACACCGGCGACACCCGCCGCCTGCTGGGTGTGCCCGATGTTCGACTTCACCGACCCCAGCCACAACGGGCGGTCCCCGTCGGGCCGTTCCTGCCCGTAGGTGGCCAGCAGGGCACCGGCCTCGATCGGGTCACCCAGCTCCGTGCCCGTACCGTGCGCCTCCACCACATCAACATCAGCCGCGGAGACCTGCGCGTTCGCCAGCGCCGCACGGATCACCCGACGCTGCGAAGGACCATTCGGCGCCGACAAACCGTTCGACGCACCATCCTGATTCACCGCACTGCCACGGATCACCGCAAGCACCTGATGCCCGTTACGCCGTGCGTCCGACAGACGCTCCAGCATGACCATGCCCGCACCCTCGCCCCAGCCAACGCCGTCGGCCTCGTCCGAGAACGCCTTGCACCGGCCGCTGGAGGCCATACCGCCCTGCTCGGAGAAGTCGAGGAAGGCGCCCGGCAGGGCCATGACCGCGACACCGCCGGCCAGCGCCATCGTGCACTCACCAGCCCGCAGAGCCTGCACCGCCTGGTGCAAAGCCACCAGAGAGGAGGAGCAGGCCGTGTCCACCGTCACCGCCGGACCCGTCAGACCGAGGCAGTACGAGATCCGGCCGGAGACGACGGAGGAGATGGTGCCGGTGAGCCGGTAACCGTTCAGGCTCTGGTCGTCCACCGGCAGGCTGCTGTCGTAACCCGAGTGGCTGGCGCCGATGAAGACACCGGTGGCCGAGCCGTGCAGCGAGGACGGCGCCAGACCGGCCCGCTCGACTGCCTCCCAGGAAGTCTCCAGCAGCAGCCGCTGCTGCGGGTCCATCGCCAATGCCTCACGCGGACTGATCCCGAAGAACCCGGCATCGAACTCCGCGGCGTCGTAGACGAATCCGCCCTGCCGGGTGTAAGCCTCCCCGGCACGGATCGCCTCACCGCCGAACTCCTCCTCGAACACCTCCCAGCCACGGTCGGTCGGGAACCCGCCCACCGCATCCGTGCCCGCAACCAGCAAGTCCCAGAACTGCTCGGGACCGCGGACATCACCCGGGTAACGGCAGCCCATACCGACGATCGCGATCGGCTCGCCACCGGCCGCGGCCACCACCTGCACCGCACCCTCGGACCCGGACTCGGCCGAGCCGACGAGTTCACCACGTATGTACTCGGCGAGCACCGCGGCGTTCGGGTAGTCGAAGACCATCGTCGAAGGCAGCCGCACACCCGCCGCCGCCGACAAGCGGTTCCGCAGCTCGACCGCACTTGACGAATCGAAGCCCAAGTCCTTGAACGCCCGCTGCGGCAGCACATCCGCCGCCGACTCATGCCCGAGCACGGCCGCCGCGTTACTGCGCACCAGATCCGTCAGTACCTGCCGCTGCTCACCCACCGGCATACCCGACAGCCGCGCCGTCAGCTCCGACGTGTCCGCCGAGACACTGGGCTCCGCTTCGGCCGCGAGGATCGCGCGGACCTCGGGCAGGGCGGACAGCAACGGGCTGGGGCGATGCAGGGTGTAGGTCGGCACGAACTGCGCCCAGTCGAAACCGGCAACCGCGACCGCACCCTCACCCGCGTCCAGCACCTGGCCCAGAGCCCGCATCCCGCGCTCCGCGTCGATGCCCTCCATGCCGTAGTGCAGCAGCCGGTCCCCGCCTTCACTGGCAGCCATGCCGACGCCGGCCCACAGGCCCCACGCCACCGAACTGGCCGCAAGACCACGGCCCCGCCGGCTGTCACACAGCGCGTCGAGGTAGGCGTTCGCCGCCGCGTAAGCGCTCAGCCCGCCACTGCCCCAGGTGCCCGCTCCGGAAGAGAACAGCATGAACGCGTCCAGGTCCCGGTCCGCGGTCAGCTCATCCAGCACCGCCGCACCACCGGCCTTCGCCGACAGCATGGCCGACAGATCAGCCGCCTCGACTTCCGCCACCAGTTTGCCGCTGCTCAGCCCGGCGGCGTGCATCACCGACGACAGACCCACACCCGTGGCGTCCATCCACGCCAGCAGCGCACCCGTCGCCTCACGATCCGCCACATCGGAAGCGACCACGTCCACCGCCGCACCCGAAGCAGCGATCGAAGCAGCAAGCCCCGCCACCCCCGCGGCCCCTGGGCCGGACCGGCTGGTCAGCACCACCCGCTCCGCACCACGCTCAGCCACCCAACCCGCCGTAATCGCACCCACACCACTCGTCCCACCCGTCACCAGCACCGCACCCCCAGGCCGCCACTCCTCCCCCACCACAGGACGACCCGCACGCTCCAACCGACGACCCAGTACCCCACCCGAACGCACCGCAACCTGATCCTCGCCACCATTCGCGAGCACCCCGACCAGCCGCGCACCCACCCGCCCATCGAACTCCGCAGGCAGATCAACCAGACCACCCCAGCGCCCGGCCAACTCCAGCCCCGCCGTCACACCCAGACCCCACACCTGCGCCTGCACCACACTGGTCGGCACCTCACCCGCGCCCGCGCCCACCGCACCCCGCGTCAACACCCACAACGGAGCCTCCACCCCAGCACCGCCCAACGCCCGCACCAACTCCACCGTCGCCACCAGACCAGCCGGAACCACCGGATACTCCGGATGCCACGCCTCCGACATCGCCAACGTCGACACCACACCCGCGACTCCGCCAGCCACCGACGCATCGACCCCGGCCGGGCCAGCGACAGTGACCACCTCGGCACCACACCCGGACAGCGCCTCCGCAACAGCCTCGGCATCCGCCCCCTCACCCACCACCAGCCACGACCCCGACAACACCACACCCGACTCCACCACCGGAACCGGCACCCACGAAACCCGATAACGCCAATCAGCAACCTCCGCATCCACCCGACTCCGCCGCCGGTAATCGACCAGCGCAGGCAACACGGCTGCCAGGCTGTCACCGTCATCGACATTCAACGTGGCAGCAAGCTCATCCAGGTCACCGCCCTCAACTGCCGCCCAGAACTCCGCATCGCCCTCGGAAACCACCGTCTCCGGAACGCGCTCGTCCTCCGGCCAGTAATGACGGTGCTGGAACGCGTAGGTCGGCAGCTCGACGGTCTCGCCACCGCCCAGCACACCGGCCCAGTCCACCTCAACACCCCGGACCCAGGCCTCGGCGAATGAGGCCAGCAGACGCTCGGCACCACCGTTATCCCGCCGCAACGTACCGACGACCACAGCGTCCTCAACACCCTGCACGGCATCACCTATCGCACCGGTGAGCACCGGGTGCGGAGACGTCTCCACGAACACGCCGTGCCCCGACTCACCCAGCACCTGGATCGCGCGCTCGAACTCCACGGTCTCGCGCAGCGAAGCGAACCAGTAACCCGCGTCCATCTCCGGACCCGACAGCCACTCCCCGCTCATCGCCGACACCATCGGGATACGCGCCTCCCGCGGGGCAACGCCCTCCAGAACATTGAGGATCTCGTCGCGCAGTTCGTCCACCTGGGGACCGTGCGAGGCGTAGTCCACCGGAATCATCCGGGTCCGCACCGACTCACCACAGGACTCCTGCAACTCCCGCAGCGCATCCGGCTCACCCGACACCACCGACGCCGAGGGCCCGTTCACCGCCGCGAGCGACAACCGCTCCCCGAACGGGGCAATCCTGCGTCGCACCGCGTCGGCCGGCTCGGCGACCGACAGCATCCCGCCACGCCCGGCCAGCGCCGTCAACGTCCGGCTGCGCAGCGCCACGACCTTCGCCGCGTCCTCCAGCGACAGAATCCCCGCCACCGCAGCGGCCGCGATCTCACCCTGCGAGTGGCCGACCACGGCCCTGGGAACGACACCGGCCGCCTCCCACACGGCGGCGAGCGACACCATCACCGCCCACAGCGCCGGCTGCACCACATCAGCGGCCTCGAAGCCATGCCGCCCGGCCAGCACGTCCTCAAGCTCCCAGTCCACAAACGGAGCCAGAGCCACCGCACACTCCGCAAGCCTGGCCGCGAAGACCGGCGAGGACTCGGCCAACTCCCGGCCCATCCCCACCCACTGCGAACCCTGCCCCGGGAACACGAACACCGTCTTGCCAAGACCGACCGGAGCGACCTCGCCGGTCACCACACCCGCCGCGGGCTGGTCGGTGGCCACCGCGGCCAGCCCCGCCAGCAGCACCTCACGCTCCGACCCCAGCACCACCGCACGATGCTCAAACACCGACCGCGTCGCCACCAACGACCACGCCACATCAGACGCCGCCACCTCCGGCCGCCCGATCACGTGTTCCCGCAGCCGGCCCGCCTGACCAGCAAGCGCCGCGGCGCCCTGGCCGGAGACCGTCCACGCCGGAACACCGGACGACAGCACCGGCAGCCCCGGCTCGCCCTCGCCCTCCGGCGCGGGCTCCGCCGCTGCTTCCTCGTGCGGAGTTTCCTCCAGGATCAGGTGCGCGTTGGTGCCGCTGATACCGAACGCCGACACACCCGCCCGCCGCGGCCGGTCACCCGGCTGCCACTCCCGCTCGTTCTGAAGGGCCCGCACATTGCCGGCCGACCAGTCCACGTGCGTGGACGGCTTCTCGACATGGAGGGTTTTCGGCAGGACGCCGTGCTGAAGCGCCAGCACCATCTTGATCACGCCCGCGACGCCGGCCGCCTGCTGGGTGTGGCCGAGGTTCGACTTCACCGACCCGAGCCACAACGGCTGTTCATCGCGACGTTCCTGCCCGTAGGTCGCCAGCAGCGCCTGCGCCTCGATCGGGTCACCCAGCTCCGTGCCCGTACCGTGCGCCTCCACCACATCAACATCAGCCGCGGAGACCTGCGCGTTCGCCAGCGCCGCACGGATCACCCGACGCTGCGAAGGACCATTCGGCGCCGACAAACCGTTCGACGCACCATCCTGGTTGACCGCGCTGCCGCGGATCACCGCAAGCACCCGATGCCCGTTGCGCCGCGCGTCCGACAGCCGCTCCAGCATGACCATGCCGACGCCCTCGGCCATGCCCATACCGTCCGCACCATCCGCGAACGCCTTGCACCGCCCGTCCGAGGACAGCGCCCGCAGCCGCGAAAAGCCCACGAACTCACTCGGGTCGGCCATCAGCATCACACCACCGGCCAGCGCCATCGAGCACTCACCGCCACGCAGCGCCGTGACCGCCTGGTGCATGGCGACCAGCGACGACGAACACGCCGTGTCCATCGACATCGATGGGCCGGTCAGGCCCAGCGTGTAGGAGATGCGTCCCGACAACACACTCAGCGCGTTGCCGGTGATCAGGTGGGCCTGGGCGCCGGCTTCTCCGCTGACCGTCGCGACGTAACCGGAGGGGGCGGCGCCGACGAACACACCGGTGGCCGAACCACGGAGAGACGTCGGAGCCAGCCCGGCCCGTTCAATCGCCTCCCAGGAGGTCTCCAGCAGCAGCCGCTGCTGCGGGTCCATCGCCAACGCCTCACGCGGACTGATCCCGAAGAACCCGGCATCAAACTCCGCAGCCCCCGAAAGGAAACCCCCCTCCACCACATACGTCGAACCCTCAGCATCCGGGTCCGGATCAAACAACGCCTCCGCATCCCAACCGCGATCCACCGGGAACCCCGAAATCGCATCCCCACCCGAAACCAGCAACTCCCACAATTCCTCAGGACTCCGCACCCCACCCGGATAACGGCACGCCATCCCCACAATCGCAATCGGCTCCGACGGCGCCGCAGCAGCCACCGCCACCGCCTCGTCCGAGGCCGTGCCCAGCAACCGGGACAAGATCTCCTCGGCCAGCATCGTGGCATTGGGGTGGTCGAACACGGCCGTGGAAGGCAGTCGCACCCCGGCAGCGGTGTTCAGCTGGTTCCGCAGCTCCACCGCGGTCAGCGAATCGAAGCCGACATCCCGGAACGCCCGCTCGGCCGGTATTTCGGCGATCGACTCGTATCCCAGCACGGCCGCGGCGTGGGAGCGCACCAGCTCGATGACGGTCCGGCGGCGCTCGGCCACCGGCATCCCGGCCAGCCGGGACGCGTACTCCCCACGTTCCGCGGCCTGCGACTCCCCAGAGCCCGCCGGGTCGGTCGCCTCGCGCGCCTCCGGAATCGTCTCCAGCAGCGGACGCGGACGAGCCGCACTGAACACCGGCGCGAACCGGTCCCACTCCACATCCGCAACCGCGATGAACGTCTCATCATCCGCCAGGACCTGTCCCAAGGCGGACAGTGCGCGTTCGACGTTCAGGAAGTGCATGCCCTGCCGCCGAAGCCGACTGGGCGTCACCTGACCGGCACCCTGGTCCAGCACGGCGTCGACCTCGTCCCAGTCCCGGGTGTCCCACACGCCCCAGGCGATGGACGTGGCCGGCAGGCCACGGGCCCGCCGCTCCTCAGCCAGCGCATCAAGGAACGAGTTACCCGCCGCGTAGGCGCCATGGTCGTTACTGCCCCACGTCGCCGAAATCGACGAGAACAGCACAAACTCATCCAGGTCAAGAGCGGCCGTCGCCTCGTCCAAGTGCACCGCCCCGAGCGCCTTCGCACCCAGCGCCGCGGACAGACCCTCCCGCTCGGTCTCCTCCACCCGCGCCAGGTAAGGCAGGTTCGCCGAGTGCAGAACGGTCGACAGCCCAGGACCGGACTCCTCAAGCCAGGTCACCATCCCGGCCACCTGCTCACGCACACCCAGATCGCAGCTGATCACCTCAACATCCGACCCCGCGTGCGCCACCGACGCGGCAAGCCCGGCCAGACCCTCCGCGGACGGACCCGAACGCGACGTCAGCACCACACGCGGCGCGCCACGCTCAGCCAGCCACACACCGACACTGACACCGATCGAGCCCGTGCCACCGGTCAGCAGCACCGTCCCCCGCGGCTGCCAGGCCTCACGGCCACCAGCCCTCGCCTCGGCCCGCACCAGACGCCGCAGGAACACACCCGAAGGCCGCAGCGCGACCTGGTCCTCACGACCGTCCGCCAGCACCGACACCAACCGGGCCGCGCTCTGGGCATCGAACTCCGCCGGCAGATCGATCAGACCGCCCCAGAAGTCCGGGTGCTCCAGGCCGACCGCACGACCAAGACCCCACACCTGCGCCTGCGCCGGGCTGGTCGTCGCCTCACCCGCACCCGTCTGCACCGCACCCCGCGTCACCACCCACACCGGAGCCTGCACCCCGGCCCGAGCGAGGACCCGCACCAGGTCCACCGTCGCCGCCGTGCCACGCGGCACCCACGGATACTCCGCATCCGGCGACTCATCCAGCGCCAGCAACGACACCACACCACTCACACCCGCCACCACGGACGCGTCCAACTCCTCAGGCCCGGCAACCGCAACCACCTCGGCACCATGCCCCGCCAACGCATCGGAGATCACCGACGCCTCCGGCGCCTCACCCACCAGCAGCCACGTCCCCGACAGCGAAGCAGCAACGCCGTCCCCGCCGGTCTGCTCCCACGCGATGCGGTAACGCCAGTCGTCCACCGACCACGCCCGCTGCACCTCACGGACCTCGGGCCAGAACCGACGCCGCTGGAAGGCATACGTCGGCAGTTCCACAGCCGTGCCGCCGTCCAGAAGCGCCGCCCAGTCAACGGCGACACCCTGAACGTAAGCCTCGGCGAATGACGCCAGCAGACGCTCGGCGCCACCGTTGTCCCGCCGCAACGTTCCGACCGTAACCGGGGAGATCTCCTCCAGCGCATCACCTATCGCGCCGGTGAGCACGGGGTGCGGCGAGACCTCGACGAACACGCCGTGGCCGTTCCCGGCAAGAGAGCGGATCGCGCGCTCGAACTCCACGGTCTCGCGCAGCGAGGCGAACCAGTACTCCGCGTCCATCTCCGGGCCGGTGATCATGTCACCGCTCATCGCGGAGATCATCGGGATACGCGTCTCCCGCGGGGCGATGCCCTCCAGGACGTTGAGGATCTCGTCACGCAGCTCGTCCACCTGGGGACCGTGCGAGGCGTAGTCCACCGGAATCATCCGGGTCCGCACCGACTCACCACAGGACTCCTGCAACTCCCGCAGCGCATCCGGCTCACCCGACACCACCGACGCCGACGGCCCGTTCACCGCCGCGAGCGACAGCCGCTCCCCGAACGGGGCAATCCTGCGTCGCACCGCGTCGGCCGGCTCGGCAACCGACAGCATCCCGCCACGCCCCGCCAGCGCCGTCAACGTCCGGCTGCGCAACGCCACAACCTTCGCCGCGTCCTCCAGCGACAGAATCCCCGCCACCGCAGCCGCCGCGATCTCACCCTGCGAATGCCCCACCACCGCATCCGGCACCACACCAGCCGCCTCCCACACCGCGGCCAGCGACACCATCACCGCCCACAACGCCGGCTGCACCACATCAGCAGCCTCAAACCCATGCCGCCCCGCCAGCACATCCCCCAACTCCCACTCCACAAACGGAGCAAGAGCCGCCCCACACTCCGCGAGCCTGGCCGCGAACACCGGCGAAACCTCCGCCAACTCCCGGCCCATCCCCACCCACTGCGAACCCTGACCCGGGAACACAAACACTGCTCGCCCCACGCCCCCGGGGGCGACCTCACCAGTGATCACACCCGCCGCGGGTTGCTGCGTCGCCACCGCGGCCAGCCCGGCCAGCAGCACCTCACGCTCCGACCCCAGCACCACCGCACGATGCTCAAACACCGACCGCGCCGCCACCAACGACCACGCCACATCACCCACGGCGACCTCGGGCCGCCCGATCACGTGCTCGCGCAGCCGGCCCGCCTGACCCGCAAGCGCCACCGCACCACGACCCGACACCACCCACGCCGGAACACCAGACGACAACACCGGCAACCCCGGCTCTTCGTCAGCTTCCGGGGCAGGCTCGGGCTGCTCAGGGGCGCCCGGAGCCTCCTCGAGGATCATGTGGGCGTTGGTGCCACTGACGCCGAAGGCCGAGACACCGGCCCGGCGGGGCTGGTCGCCCGCGGGCCACTCCTGGTCTTCCTGGAGCAGCTGCACGTTCCCGGCCGACCAGTCCACGTGTGTGGACGGCTCCTCGGAGTAGAGGGATTTCGGCAGGAGACCGTGCCGCAGCGCCAGCACCATCTTGATCACACCCGCCACGCCCGCGGCTTCCTGGGTGTGGCCGATGTTCGACTTCACCGACCCCAGCCACAGCGGCCGGTCCTCAGCACGCTCCCGCCCGTAAGTCGCCAGCAGGGCACCGGCCTCGATCGGGTCGCCCAGCGCGGTCCCGGTACCGTGCGCCTCCACCACATCGATATCAGCCGCCGACAGCTGCGCGTTCGCCAGCGCGGCACGGATCACGCGGCGCTGCGAAGGACCATTCGGCGCCGACAAACCGTTCGACGCACCATCCTGGTTGACCGCGCTACCGCGGATCACCGCAAGCACCTGGTGCCCGTTACGCCGCGCATCCGACAGACGCTCCAGCACCACCACACCCGCACCCTCGCCCCAGCCGATGCCGTCCGCATCGTCCGAGAACGCCTTGCACCGGCCGCTGGAGGCCATACCGCCCTGCTCGGAAAACTCCATGAACGCGCCCGGCGAAGTCATCACCGCGACACCGCCGGCCAGCGCCATCGAGCACTCACCACCGCGAAGCGCCTGCACCGCCTGGTGCAACGCCACCAGCGACGAAGAACACGCCGTGTCCACCGTCACCGCCGGACCCGTCAGACCCAGCGTGTAGGAGATCCGGCCGGAGACCACTGATGACAGGCCACCGGTGAGGCGGTAGCCGTCCAGGCTCTGATCGTCGGCCGGCAGAACGGAGCTGTATCCGGAGTGGTTGGCGCCGATGAAGACACCGGTGGCCGAGCCGTGCAGCGAGGACGGCGCCAGCCCGGCCCGTTCGATCGCCTCCCAGACGGTCTCCAGCAGCAGCCGCTGCTGCGGGTCCATCGCCAACGCCTCACGCGGGCTGATCCCGAAGAAGGCCGCGTCGAAGTCCGCAGCGTCGTAGACGAATCCGCCCTGGCGGACATACGCCTGCCCGTTCCGGACCGCCTCGTCGCCGAACTCCTCCTCGAAGGCTTCCCAGCCGCGGTCGGTCGGGAAGTCCGAGATTGCGTCCGTGCCGGCGGTCACCAGGTCCCAGAACTGCTCGGGGCCACGGATGTCACCCGGGTAACGGCAACCCAATCCCACAATCGCGATCGGCTCGCGGGTGCCGTACTCCAGCTCCCGGATGCGTTCGCGCGCCTCGTAGTAGTCGGCCGCCAACTTCTTCAAGGCGTCGAGCATCTGCTTGTCATCAGCCACGGTGAACCCTCCTCGACAGCGCCCCAGCCTGACCACGCGTGATCATCGCGAGCCCCCCAGTTCCTTGTTGATGAAGTCCAGCACCTCATCGGCAGAGGCTTCGTCAAGCTGCCCGGTGATGGCTTGCCGTCCGGTGGCGCCGGGGTCGGATTCGTTGGAACCGCTGCTGCGCAGCCAACGGGACAGCATGGTCTGCATGCGTTCAGTGATGTCCTGGCGCACGTCGGCGCCGCCTTCAATGGATTCCAGTGCGGCGGCCAACCGGTCCAGGTCGGCTAGCACCGCATCTTCCTGGCCGGCGCCATCTGTAGCCCCGCCGCTATCGACGAGTTCGCCTCGTATGTACTCGGCGAGCGCGGCGGGGTTCGGGTAGTCGAAGACCATCGTCGAGGGCAGCCGCACTCCGGCCGCCGTCGACAAGCGGTTCCGCAGCTCGACCGCGCCAACCGAGTCGAAGCCCAAGTCCTTGAACGCCCGCTGCGGCAGCACATCCTGCACGGATTCGTGCCCGAGCACGGCCGCGGCGTTACTGCGCACCAGGTCCGTCAGTACCTGCCGCTGCTCACCCACCGGCATACCCGACAGCCGCGCCGTCAGCTCAGAGCCATTGGCGGAGGCGCCGGGATCGGCTTCGGCCGCGAGGATCGCGCGGACCTCGGGCAGGGCGGACAGCAACGGGCTGGGGCGATGCAGGGTGTAGGTCGGCACGAACTGCGCCCAGTCGAAACCGGCGACCGTGACCGCGCCCTCGTCCGCATCCAGCACCTGGCCCAGAGCCCGCATCCCGCGCTTGGCGTCGATGCCCTCCATGCCGTAGTGCAGCAGCCGGTCCCCGCCTTCACTGGCAGCCATACCGATCCCCGCCCACAGGCCCCACGCCACCGAACTGGCCGCAAGACCACGGCCCCGCCGGCTGTCACACAGCGCGTCGAGGTACGCGTTCGCCGCCGCGTAAGCGCTCAGCCCGCCGCTGCCCCAGGTGGCAGCGCCGGAGGAATACAGCATGAACGCGTCCAGGTCCCGGTCCGCGGTCAGCTCATCCAGCACCGCCGCACCACCGGCCTTCGCCGACAGCATGGCCGACAGATCAGCCACCTCGACTTCCGCCACCAGTTTGCCGCTGCTCAGCCCGGCGGCGTGCATCACCGACGACAGACCCACACCCGTGGCGTCCATCCACGCCAGCAGCGCACCCGTCGCCTCACGATCCGCCACATCGGAAGCGACCACGTCCACCGCCGCACCCGAAGCAGCGATCGAAGCAGCCAGCCCCGCCACCCCCGCGGCCCCTGGGCCGGACCGGCTGGTCAGCACCACCCGCTCCGCACCACGCTCAGCCACCCAACCCGCCGTAATCGCACCCACACCACTCGTACCACCCGTCACCAGCACCGCACCCCCAGGCCGCCACTCCTCCCCCACCACAGGACGACCCGCACGCTCCAACCGCCGACCCAGTACCCCACCCGAACGCACCGCGACCTGATCCTCACCACCATTCGCGAGCACCCCGACCAGCCGCGCACCCACCCGCCCATCGAACTCCGCAGGCAGATCAACCAGACCACCCCAACGCCCAGCCAACTCCAGCCCCGCCGTCACACCCAGACCCCACACCTGCGCCTGCACCACACTGGTCGGCACCTCACCCGCACCCACCGCACCCCGCGTCAGCACCCACAACGGAGCCTCCACCCCAGCACCGCCCAACGCCCGCACCAACTCCACCGTCGCCACCAGACCAGCCGGAACCACCGGATACTCCGGATGCCACGCCTCCGACATCGCCAACGTCGACACCACACCCGCGACACCCGCGACCACCGACGCATCGACCCCGGCCGGGCCAGCGACAGTGACCACCTCGGCACCACACCCGGACAGCGCCTCCGCAACAGCCTCGGCATCCGCACCCTCACCCACCACCAGCCACGACCCCGACAACACCACACCCGACTCCACCACCGGAACCGGCACCCACGAAACCCGATAACGCCAATCAGCAACCTCCGCATCCACCCGACTCCGCCGCCGGTAATCGACCAGCGCAGGCAACACGGCTGCCAGGCTGCCACCGTCATCGACATTCAACGTGGCAGCAAGCTCATCCAGGTCACCGCCCTCAACTGCCGCCCAGAACTCCGCATCGCCCTCGGAAACCACCGTCTCCGGAACGCGCTCGTCCTCCGGCCAGTAATGACGGTGCTGGAACGCATACGTCGGAAGTTCCACAGCCGTGCCGCTGCCGAGAACCGTTGCCCACTCCACCGGAACGCCCTGGGCCCAGGCCTCGGCGAAGGAGGTCAGCAGACGCTCGGCGCCGCCCTTCTCCCGCCGCAGCGTCCCGACCACCACAGCATCACCCTGCACCACATCGCCGATGGCGCCGGTGAGCGCGGGGTGCGGGGAGGTCTCGATGAACACGCCATGCCCCGACTCACCCAGAGTCCGCACCGCCCGCTCGAACTCCACCGTCTCCCGCAGCGAAGCGAACCAGTAACCCGCGTCCATCTCCGGACCATTGATCATGTCGCCACTCATCGCGGACACCATCGGGATACGCGCCTCACCCGGGACGATCCCCTCCAGGGCGGTCAGGATCTCCTCGCGCAACTCCTCCACCTGCACACTGTGCGAGGCATACGCAATCGGAACCCGCGAAGTCCGCACCGACTCACCACACACAGCCGCGAACTCATCCAACGCCCCCGGCTCACCCGACACCACCGACGACAACGGCCCGTTCACCGCCGCCAACGACAGCCGCCCCTCAAACGCCGCCAACCGCTCCCGCACCGCGTCGGCCGGCTCGGCGACCGACAGCATCCCGCCACGCCCATCCAGCGCACTCAACGCCCGCGCACGCAACGCCGCCACCTTCGCCCCATCCTCCAACGACAACACCCCAGCCACCGTCGCCGCCGCAATCTCCCCCAGCGAATGCCCCACCACCGCATCCGCCACCACACCAGCCGCCTCCCACACCCCGGCCAGCGCCACCGTCACCGCCCACAACGCCGGCTGCAACACATCCGCAGCCTCAAAATCATGCCGACCCGCCAGCACATCCCCCAACTCCCACTCCACAAACGGAGCCAGAGCCGCCCCACACTCCGCGAGCCTGGCCGCGAACACCGGCGAAACCTCCGCCAACTCCCGACCCATCCCCACCCACTGACTGCCATGCCCAGGAAAGACGAACACCGTCTTCCCCACCCCAGCCGGAGCCACCGCCCCGGTCACCACCCCAGCGGCAGGCTGATCCGTCGCCACCGCCGCCAACCCCGCCAGCAGCACCTCACGCTCCGACCCCAGCACCACCGCACGATGCTCAAACACCGACCGCGTCGCCACCAACGACCACGCCACATCACCCACGGCGACCTCGGGCCGCCCGATCACGTGCTCCCGCAACCGGCCCGCCTGACCCGCAAGCGCCGCAGCACCATGGCCGGAGACCGTCCACGCCGGAAGAGCAGGCGACAACACCGCGGCAGGAGCCACGACCGGCTCCTCCTCAGCCACCGCCGCTTCGTTCTCCTCCGGGGCCTCTTCCAGGATCAGGTGCGCGTTCGTGCCGCTGATGCCGAACGCCGACACACCGGCCCGCCGCGGCCGGTCACCCGGCTGCCACTCCCGCGTCTCCTGGAGCAGCTGCACGTTCCCGGCCGACCAGTCCACGTGCGTGGACGGTGCCTCTGCATAGAGCGTCTTCGGCAGGACGTCCTTCTGCATCGCCAGCACCATCTTGATCACACCGGCAACGCCGGCCGCCTGCTGCGCGTGACCGATGTTCGACTTGATCGACCCCAGCCACAGCGGGCGGTCCCCTTCAGGACGCTCCTGCCCGTAGGTCGCCAGCAGCGCCTGCGCCTCGATCGGGTCACCCAGCTCCGTGCCCGTGCCGTGCGCCTCCACCACATCAACATCCGCTGCCGACAGCTGCGCGTTCGCCAGCGCCGCACGGATGACGCGGCGCTGGGAAGGACCGTTCGGCGCGGACAAACCGTTCGACGCACCATCCTGATTCACCGCACTGCCGCGGATCACCGCAAGCACCTTGTGCCCGTTACGCCGTGCGTCCGACAGCCGCTCCAGCATCAGCATGCCGACACCTTCAGCCATGCCCATACCGTCCGCACCATCCGCGAACGCCTTGCACCGCCCGTCAGAAGCCAGGACCCTCAGCCGCGAGAAGCCCACGAACTCACTCGGGTCGGCCATCAGCATCACACCGCCGGCCAGCGCCATCGAGCACTCACCGCCACGCAACGCCTGCGTTGCCTGATGCAGGGCGACGAGGGAAGCGGAGCACGCGGTGTCCATCGACATTGACGGGCCGGTCAGGCCGAGCGTGTAGGAGATCCGGCCGGACAGGACGCTCAGCGCGTTGCCTGTCATCAAGTGGGCCTGGGCGTCCGGCTCTCCGGCCACTGCGGCGATGTAGCCGGAGGGAGCGGCGCCGACGAAGACGCCCGTGCCCGAGCCCTTCAGCGAAGCCGGGTCGACGCCCGCCCGTTCGATCGCCTCCCAGGAGGTCTCCAGCAGCAGCCGCTGCTGCGGGTCCATCGCCAACGCCTCACGCGGACTGATCCCGAAGAACCCGGCATCAAACTCCGCAGCCCCCGAAAGGAAACCCCCCTCCACCACATACGTCGAACCCTCAGCATCCGGGTCCGGATCAAACAACGCCTCCGCATCCCAACCGCGATCCACCGGGAACCCCGAAATCGCATCCCCACCCGAAACCAGCAACTCCCACAGTTCCTCAGGACTCCGCACCCCACCCGGATAACGGCACGCCATCCCCACAATCGCAATCGGCTCCGACGGCGCCGCAGCGGCCACCGCCACCGCCTCGTCCGAGGCCGTGCCCAGCAACCGGGACAAGATCTCCTCGGCCATCGCTGTCGGGTTCGGGTGGTCGAACACGGCCGTGGAAGGCAGTCGCACCCCGGCAGCGGTGTTCAGCTGGTTCCGCAGCTCCACCGCGGTCAGCGAATCGAAACCGACATCCCGGAACGCCCGCTCGGCCGGCATCTCGGCAGTGGACTCGTATCCCAGCACAGTGGCCGCGTGGGAGCGCACCAGCTCAATAACCGTCCGACGACGGTCAGCTGCGGGCATCCCGGCCAGCCGGGACGCGTACTCCCCACGTTCCGCGGCCTGCGACTCCCCAGAGCCCGCCGGGTCGGTCGCCTCGCGCGCCTCCGGAATCGTCTCCAGCAGCGGACGCGGACGAGCCGCACTGAACACCGGCGCGAACCGGTCCCACTCCACATCCGCGACCGCGATGAACGTTTCATCGTCGTTGAGGACTTCGCCGAGCGCGATCAGCGCCCGGTCCGCGTCCAGGAAGTGCATGCCCTGCCGTCGAAGCCGACTCGGGGTCACCCGGCCAGCGCCCTGATCGAGGGCGGCGTCCACTATGTCCCAGTCTCGGCTGTCCCACACGCCCCAGGCGATGGACGTGGCCGGCAGGCCACGGGCCCGCCGCTCCTCAGCCAGCGCATCCAGGAACGAGTTACCCGCCGCGTAGGCGCCGTGGTCGTTACTGCCCCACGTCGCCGAAATCGACGAGAACAGCACAAACTCATCGAGATCAAGAGCGGCCGTCGCCTCGTCCAAGTGCACCGCCCCGAGCGCCTTCGCACCCAGCGCCGCGGACAGACCCTCCCGCTCGGTCTCCTCCACCCGCGCCAGGTAAGGCAGGTTCGCCGAGTGCAGAACGGTCGACAGCCCAGGACCGGACTCCTCAAGCCAGGTCACCATCCCGGCCACCTGCTCACGCACACCCAGATCGCAGCTGATCACCTCAACATCCGACCCCGCGTGCGCCACCGACGCGGCAAGCCCGGCCAGACCCTCCGCGGACGGACCCGAACGCGACGTCAGCACCACACGCGGCGCGCCACGCTCAGCCAGCCACACACCGACACTGACACCGATCGAGCCCGTGCCACCGGTCAGCAGCACCGTCCCCCGCGGCTGCCAGGCCTCACGGCCACCAGCCCTCGCCTCGGCCCGCACCAGACGCCGCAGGAACACACCCGAAGGCCGCAGCGCGACCTGGTCCTCACGACCGTCCGCCAGCACCGACACCAACCGGGCCGCGCTCTGGGCATCGAACTCCGCCGGCAGATCGATCAGACCGCCCCAGAAGTCCGGGTGCTCCAGGCCGACCGCACGACCAAGACCCCACACCTGCGCCTGCGCCGGGCTGGTCGTCGCCTCACCCGCACCCGTCTGCACCGCACCCCGCGTCACCACCCACACCGGAGCCTGCACCCCGGCCCGAGCGAGGACCCGCACCAGGTCCACCGTCGCCGCCGTGCCACGCGGCACCCACGGATACTCCGCATCCGGCGACTCATCCAGCGCCAGCAACGACACCACACCACTCACACCCGCCACCACAGAGGCGTCCAACTCCTCAGGCCCGGCAACCGCAACCACCTCGGCACCATGCCCCGCCAGCACACCGGAGATCACCGACGCCTCCGGCGCCTCACCCACCAGCAGCCACGTCCCCGACAGCGAAGCAGCAACGCCGTCCCCGCCGGTCTGCTCCCACGCGATGCGGTAACGCCAGTCGTCCACCGACCACGCCCGCTGCACCTCACGGACCTCGGGCCAGAACCGACGCCGCTGGAAGGCATACGTCGGCAGTTCCACAGCCGTGCCGCCTCCGAGGAGCACCGTCCAGTCAACGGCGACACCCTGAACGTAAGCCTCGGCGAATGACGCCAGCAGACGCTCGGCACCACCGTTATCCCGCCGCAACGTGCCGACCGCAAGGGGAGAAGTCTCCTCCAGAGTCCCGGAGATGGCTTGGATGAGCACCGGGTGCGGGGAGGTCTCCACGAACACGCCGTGCCCCGACTCACCCAGCACCTGGATCGCGCGCTCGAACTCCACGGTCTCGCGCAGCGAGGCGAACCAGTAACCCGCGTCCATCTCCGGACCCGACAGCCACTCCCCGCTCATCGCGGAGACCATCGGGATACGCGTCTCGCCAGGAACGATCCCGTCCAGGACGTTGAGGATCTCCTCGCGCAGCTCGTCCACCTGGGGGCCGTGCGAGGCGTAGTCCACCGGAATCATCCGGGTCCGCACCGACTCACCACAGGACTCCTGCAACTCCCGCAGCGCATCCGGCTCACCCGACACCACCGTCGCCGAGGGCCCGTTCACCGCCGCGAGCGACAGCCGTTCCCCGAACGGGGCGATGCGCTCGCGCACCGCGTCGGCCGGCTCGGCAACCGACAGCATCCCGCCACGCCCGGCCAGCGCCGTCAACGTCCGGCTGCGCAGCGCCACGACCTTCGCCGCGTCCTCCAGCGACAGAATCCCCGCCACCGCAGCCGCCGCGATCTCACCCTGCGAATGCCCCACCACCGCATCCGGCACCACACCAGCCGCCTCCCACACCGCGGCGAGCGACACCATCACCGCCCACAACGCCGGCTGCACCACATCAGCAGCCTCGAAACCATGCCGCCCCGCCAGCACGTCCTCAAGCTCCCACTCCACGAACGGAGCCAGAGCCGCCCCACACTCCGCAAGCCGCGCCGCGAACACCGGCGAGGACTCGGCCAACTCCCGGCCCATCCCCACCCACTGCGAACCCTGACCCGGGAACACAAACACCGTCGAACCGGTACCGGCCGGGGCCACCGCCCCGCTCACCACGCCGGGCGCGGGCTGGTCGGTGGCCACCGCGGCCAGCCCGGCCAGCAGCACCTCACGCTCCGACCCCAGCACCACCGCACGATGCTCAAACACCGACCGCGCCGTCGCCAACGACCACGCCACATCAGACGCCGCCAACTCCGGCCGCCCGATCACGTGCTCCCGCAGCCGGCCCGCCTGACCAGCAAGCGCCGCAGCGCTGTGCCCCGACACCGCCCACGCCGGAAGAGCAGGCGACAACACCGCGACAGGAGCCGCAACCGGCTCCTCCTCAACCACCGCCACCGGGGCCTCAAGCGGCGCTTCCTCAACGATCAGGTGCGCGTTCGTGCCGCTGATACCGAACGCCGACACACCCGCCCGCCGCGGCCGGTCACCCGCCGACCACTCCCGCGCCTCCTGAAGCACCCGGACATCCCCCGAGGCCCAGTCCACATGCGACGAAGGGGTTTCGGCGTGCAGCGTCCTCGGCAGAACGCCGTGCCGCATCGCCAGCACCATCTTGATCACACCCGCCACGCCAGCCGCCTGCTGGGTGTGGCCGATGTTCGACTTCACCGAGCCCAGCCACAGCGGCCGGTCCTCAGCACGCTCCCGCCCGTAGGTGGCCAGCAGGGCACCGGCCTCGATCGGGTCGCCCAGCGAGGTCCCGGTGCCGTGCGCCTCCACCACATCAACATCCGCCGCCGACAGCTGCGCGTTCGCCAGCGCCGCACGGATCACCCGACGCTGCGAAGGACCATTCGGCGCCGACAGCCCGTTCGACGCACCATCCTGGTTGACCGCGCTGCCGCGGATCACCGCAAGCACCTGATGCCCGTTGCGCCGTGCGTCCGACAGCCGCTCCAGCACCACCACACCCGCGCCCTCGCCCCAGCCGATGCCGTCGGCCTCGTCCGAGAACGCCTTGCACCGGCCGCTGGAGGCCATACCGCCCTGCTCGGAGAAGTCCATGAACGCGCCCGGTGAGGCCATGACCGCGACGCCGCCGGCCAGCGCCATCGTGCACTCGCCGCCGCGAAGGGCAGTCACCGCCTGGTGCAACGCGACCAGGGAGGAGGAGCAGGCCGTGTCCACCGTCACCGCCGGGCCCGTCAGACCCAGCGTGTAGGAGATCCGGCCGGAGGTCACCGAGGAGATGGCGCCGGTGAGCCGGTACCCGTTCAGACTCTGGTCATCGATGGGCAGGCTGCTCGAATAGTCAGAGTGGCTGGCGCCGATGAAGACACCGGTGGCCGAGCCGTGCAGCGAGGACGGCGCGAGGCCCGCCCGCTCGATCGCCTCCCAGGCCGTCTCCAGCAGCAGCCGCTGCTGCGGGTCCATCGCCATCGCCTCACGCGGGCTGATCCCGAAGAAGGCCGCGTCGAAGTCCGCGGCGTCGTAGACGAATCCGCCCTGCCGGGTGTAAGCCTCCCCGGCACGGATCGCCTCGCCGCCGAACTCCTCCTCGAACGCCTCCCAGCCACGGTCGGTCGGGAACCCCGAAATCGCGTCCGTCCCGGCAGTCAAGAGATCCCAGAACTGGTCAGGTCCGTGGACGTCGCCCGGGTAACGGCAGCCCATGCCGACGATCGCGATCGGCTCGCCACCGGCCGCGGCCACTACCTGCACCGCACCCTCGGACCCGGACTCGGCCGAGCCGACGAGTTCGCCACGTATGTACTCGGCGAGCACCGCGGCGTTCGGGTAGTCGAAGACCATCGTCGAGGGCAGCCGCACACCCGCCGCCGTCGACAAGCGGTTCCGCAGCTCGACCGCGCCAGCCGAGTCGAAACCCAGATCTTTGAACGCCCGCTGCGGCAGCACATCCGCCGCCGACTCGTGCCCGAGCACGGCCGCCGCGTTACTGCGCACCAGGTCCGTCAGTACCTGCCGCTGCTCACCCACCGGCATACCCGACAGCCGCGCGGCCAGCTCCGACGTGTCCGCCGAGACACTGGGCTCCGCCTCGGCCGCGAGAATCGCGCGGACCTCGGGCAGGGCCGACAGCAACGGGCTCGGACGGCGCAGGGTGTAGGTCGGCACGAACTGCGCCCAGTCGAAACCGGCAACCGTGACCGCGCCCTCGTCCGCGTCCAGCACCTGACCCAGAGCACGCATCCCGCGCTCGGCGTCGATGCCCTCCATGCCGTAGTGCAGCAGCCGGTCCCCGCCTTCACTGGCAGCCATACCGATCCCCGCCCACAGGCCCCACGCCACCGAACTGGCCGCAAGACCACGGCCCCGCCGGCTGTCACACAGCGCATCGAGGTAGGCGTTCGCCGCCGCGTAGGCACCGAGCCCGCCACTGCCCCAGGTGGCAGCGCCGGAGGAATACAGCACGAACGCGTCCAGGTCCCGGTCCGCGGTCAGCTCATCCAGCACCGCCGCACCACCGGCCTTCGCCGACAGCAGCAACGACAGATCAGCCGCCTCAACCTCCTCCACACCCTTCCCGCTGCTCAGCCCCGCAGCATGCATCACCGACGACAGACCGACACCCGTGGCGTCCATCCACGCCAGCAGCGCACCCGTCGCCTCACGATCAGCCACATCAGAAGCGACCACGTCCACCGCCGCACCCGAAGCAGCGATCGAAGCAGCAAGCCCCGCCACCCCCGCGGCCCCTGGGCCCGACCGGCTGGTCAGCACCACCCGCTCCGCACCACGCTCAGCCACCCAACCCGCCGTAATCGCACCCACACCACTCGTACCACCCGTCACCAGCACCGCACCCCCAGGCCGCCACTCCTCCCCCACCACAGGACGACCCGCACGCTCCAACCGACGACCCAGTACCCCACCCGAACGCACCGCGACCTGATCCTCGCCACCATTCGCGAGCACCCCGACCAGCCGCGCACCCACCCGCCCATCGAACTCCGCAGGCAGATCGATCAAGCCACCCCAGCGCCCAGCCAACTCCAGCCCCGCCGTCACACCCAGACCCCACACCTGCGCCTGCACCGCACTCACCACCGACTCACCCGCGCCCGCGCCCACCGCGCCCCGCGTCAACACCCACAACGGAGCCTCCACCCCAGCACCGCCCAACGCCCGCACCAACTCCACCGTCGCCACCAGACCAGCCGCAACGATCTGATCACCGGCGAACACCGCATCATCCACCGCCAGCGTCGACACCACACCGGCCACGCCCGCGACCACCGACGCATCGACCCCATCGGGACCGGCGACGGTGATCACCTCGGCACCGCACCCGGACAGCGCCTCCGCAACAGCCTCGGCATCCGCCCCCTCACCCACCACCAGCCACGACCCCGACAACACCACACCCGACTCCACCACCGGAACCGGCACCCACGAAACCCGATAACGCCAATCAGCAACCGCTGAGTTGGCACGCTCACGCCTGCGGTAATCGGCCAGCGCAGGCAACACCTCACCCAGCCTGCCACCGTCGATGTTCAACGCCGCGGCAAGCTCCTCCAAGTCACCCTGCTCAACAGCCGCCCAGAACTCCGCGTCCCCCTCGGAAACCACACCCTCCGCAACGTGCACCTCCTCCGGCCAGTAATGACGACGCTGAAATGCATACGTCGGCAATTCCACAGCCGTGCCGCTACCGAGGACCGCCGCCCAGTCGACCGGGACGCCCTGGGCCCAGGCCTCGGCGAAGGAGGTCAGCAGACGCTCGGCGCCGCCCTTCTCCCGCCGCAACGTGCCGACCGTGACCGGGAAGGACTCCTCCAGCGTCCCGGAGACAGCCTGAATGAGTGCCGGGTGCGGGGACGTCTCGATGAACACGCCGTGCCCCGACTCACCCAGAGTCCGCACCGCCCGCTCGAACTCCACCGTCTCGCGCAGCGAAGCGAACCAGTAACCCGCGTCCATCTCCGGACCCGACAGCCACTCCCCGCTCATCGCCGACACCATCGGGATACGCGCCTCACCCGGAACGATCCCCTCCAAAGCCGTCAGGATCTCCTCACGCAACTCCTCCACCTGCACACTGTGCGAGGCATACGCAATCGGAACCCGCGAAGTCCGCACCGACTCACCACACACAGCCGCGAACTCATCCAACGCCCCCGGCTCACCCGACACCACCGACGACAACGGCCCGTTCACCGCCGCCAACGACAGCCGCCCCTCAAACGCCACCAACCGCTCCCGCACCACCTCAGCCGACTCCGCAACCGACAGCATCCCCCCACGCCCATCCAGCGCACTCAACGCCCGCGCACGCAACGCCGCCACCTTCGCCCCATCCTCCAACGACAACACCCCAGCCACCGTCGCCGCCGCAATCTCCCCCAGCGAATGCCCCACCACCGCATCCGCCACCACACCAGCCGCCTCCCACACCCCGGCCAGCGCCACCGTCACCGCCCACAACGCCGGCTGCAACACATCCGCAGCCTCAAAATCATGCCGACCCGCCAGCACATCCCCCAACTCCCACTCCACAAACGGAGCCAGAGCCGCCCCACACTCCGCGAGCCGCGCCGCGAACACCGGCGAAACCTCCGCCAACTCCCGGCCCATCCCCACCCACTGACTGCCATGCCCAGGAAAGACGAACACCGTCTTCCCCACCCCAGCCGGAGCCACCTCACCAGTCACCACACCCGCCGCAGGCTGATCCGTCGCCACCGCCGCCAACCCCGCCAGCAGCACCTCACGCTCCGCACCCAACACCACCGCACGATGCTCGAACACCGACCGCGTCACGACCAGGGAGCGCGCCACATCCGACGCCGCCAACTCCGGCCGCCCGATCACGTGCTCCCGCAACCGGCCCGCCTGACCCGCAAGCGCCACCGCACTACGACCCGACACCACCCACGCCGGAACACCAGGCGACAACACCGGCAACCCCGGCTCGCCCTCGCCCTCGACGTCCGCCGTTTCCTCGTCGGCAGACGCCTCTTCAAGAATCACGTGCGCGTTCGTGCCGCTGATACCGAACGCCGACACACCCGCCCGCCGCGGCCGGTCACCCGCCGACCACTCCCGCTCGTCCTGGAGCAGCTGCACGTTCCCGGCCGACCAGTCAATGTGTGACGAGGGCGTTTCGGCGTGCAGCGTCTTCGGCAGGACACCGTTCTGCATCGCCAGCACCATCTTGATCACACCGGCGACACCCGCCGCCTGCTGCGCGTGACCGATGTTCGACTTGATCGAACCGATCCACAACGGCTGGTCCTCGGTGCGTTCCCGCCCGTAGGTGGCCAGCAGGGCACCGGCCTCGATCGGGTCGCCCAGCTCCGTGCCGGTGCCGTGCGCCTCCACCACATCAACATCAGCCGCCGACAGCTGCGCGTTCGCCAGCGCCGCACGGATGACGCGGCGCTGGGAAGGACCGTTCGGCGCCGACAAACCGTTCGACGCACCATCCTGATTCACCGCACTGCCACGGATCACCGCAAGCACCTTGTGCCCGTTGCGCCGCGCGTCCGACAGACGCTCCAGCATGACCATGCCCGCACCCTCGGCCATGCCCATCCCGTCCGCACCATCCGCGAACGCCTTGCACCGCCCGTCCGAGGACAGCGCCCGCAGCCGCGAGAAGCCCACGAACTCGCTCGGTTCGACCATCAGCATCACACCGCCGGCCAGCGCCATCGAGCACTCATCGCCGCGCAACGCCGTCACCGCCTGATGCAGAGCCACCAGCGACGACGAACACGCCGTGTCCACCGACACCGCCGGACCGGTCAGACCCAGCGTGTAGGAGATGCGCCCCGACAACACACTCAGCGCGTTACCCGTCACCAAGTGCGCCTGGGCATCCGCCTCCTCGGCCACGGCAGCGATGTAGCCGGACGTGGCCGCACCGACGAAGACGCCCGTACCCGACCCCTTCAGCGAAACCGGGTCGATCCCCGCCCGTTCGATCGCCTCCCACGACGTCTCCAGCAGCAGCCGCTGCTGCGGGTCCATCGCCAACGCCTCACGCGGACTGATCCCGAAAAAGGCCGCGTCGAACTCCGCAGCCCCCGAAAGGAAGCCACCCTCCACCACATACGTCGAACCCTCAGCATCCGGGTCCGGATCAAACAACGCCTCCGCATCCCAACCGCGATCCACCGGGAACCCCGAAATCGCATCCCCACCCGAAGCCAGCAACTCCCACAGTTCCTCAGGACTCCGCACCCCACCCGGGAAACGGCACGCCATCCCCACGATCGCGATGGGCTCTCGGTTTCGCTCCGTCACCTCACGCAGCCGCGCCCGCGTGGTGCGGAGCTTCGCGGTGGTCTGCTTGAGGAAGTCGAGGAGTTTTTCCTCGTTCTGCATCGTCCTTTTACCCTTCGACCTGTTCGGGAGTGCGGTGGAGCCGGCGGGACCCGCCGGGACGGGCGGGGTCAGTCAAAGTCGGGATCGTCGAGTTCGTCTTCCAGGAGCGCGAACATTTCCTCGGCAGTGGCCCCTTGGAGTTGCCGCTGTTGTGCCTCGTCCACTGCGGCCTCTGGCTGGAGGGCTCGGAACCGCTGAGTCAGCGCTTCCAGGCGGGCGACGATCTCGGCGCGCTCCGCGTCGTCGGACGGTGTGAGTCCGGTGGCCAGACGGTCGAACTCGTCCAGCACCGCGGAGTGACCGACCAACTCGGCGAGCAGGTAGTCCGCCATGGCCGTCGGGTTCGGGTGGTCGAACACTACGGTGGCCGGCAGCCGTATCCCGGCAGCAGCGCCCAACCGGTTCCGCAGCTCGACCGCGGTCAGCGAGTCGAAGCCGAGGTCCTGGAACGCGCGTTCGGCCGGCATTTCGGCGATCGACTCGTATCCCAGCACGGCCGCGGCGTGGGAACGCACCAGCTCGATGACCGTCCGGCGCCGTTCGGCCACCGGCATCCCGGCCAGCCTGGACGCAAACTCCCCACGCCCAGCAGCCGCCGACTCCCCAGAGCCCGCCGGGGCGATCTCCTCGCGCGCCTCCGGAATCGTCTCCAGCAGCGGACGCGGACGAGCCGCACTGAACACCGGCGCGAACTTTTCCCACTCCACATCCGCGACGGCGATGAACGTGTCGTCGTCGGTGAGAATCTCGCCGAGCGCGACCAGCGCCCGCTCGACGTTCAGGAAGTGGATGCCCTGCCGCCGAAGCCGGCTGGGCGTCAGGTGACCGGCGCCCTGGTCCAGCGTGGCGTCAACCTCGTCCCAGTTCCGGGTGTCCCACACGCCCCAGGCGATGGACGTGGCCGGCAGGCCACGGGCCCGCCGCTCCTCGGCCAGCGCATCCAGGAACGAGTTACCCGCCGCGTAGGCGCCGTGGTCGTTACTGCCCCACGTCGCCGAAATCGACGAGAACAGCACGAACTCGTCGAGATCGAGAGCGGCCGTCGCCTCGTCCAAGTGCACCGCCCCGAGCGCCTTCGCACCCAGCGCCGCGGACAGGCCCTCACGGTCGGTCTCCTCCACCCGCGCCAGGTAGGGGAGGTTCGCGGAGTGCAGCACGGTCGACAGGCCAGGACCGGACTCCTCGATCCACCTGACCAAGTCCGTCACCTGCCCCTCGACCCCCAGGTCGCAGCTGATGACCTCAACATCCGACCCCGCGTGCGCCACCGAGGCCGCAAGCTCCGCCAGGCCCTCCGCGGACGGACCCGAACGCGAGGTGAGAACGACGCGCGGCGCGCCACGTTCGGCAAGCCAGCCCCCGACGCTGACACCGATCGAGCCGGTGCCGCCGGTCAGCAGCACCGTGCCCCGCGGCTGCCAGTTCTGTCGGCCGGGCTTCGGCTCGGCCCGCACCAGACGACGGAGGAACACGCCCGAGGGCCGCAGCGCGACCTGGTCCTCACGACCGTCCGCGAGAACCGCGGTGAACCGGGCCGCGGTCTGGGCGTCCAGCTCCGTCGGCAGGTCGATCAGACCGCCCCAGAAGTCCGGGCGTTCCAGGCCGACCGCGCGGCCGAGGCCCCATACCTGTGCCTGTGCCGGGCTGGTCGTCGCCTCGCCCGCGCCCGTCTGCACCGCACCGCGCGTCACCACCCACAGCGGAGCCGACGCGTCGGCCTCGCCGAGGACGCGCACCAGGTCCACCGTCGCCGCCGTGCCGCGCGGCACCCACGGATACTCCGCATCCGGCGTCTCGTCCAGCGCCAGCAACGACACCACACCGCTCACGCCCGCCACCACGGACAGGTCGATCTGCTCGGGCCCGGCGACCGCGACCACCTCGGCCCCGTATCCCGTCAGCGCATCGGAGACAGCTTGACTGTCGGCTGTCTCGTCCCCAACGACCAGCCAGGTGCCGGACAGCGACCCGCCGCCGTCCCTGTCTGCCTGCTCCCAGGTGATTCCGTAGCGCCAGTCGTCCGCCGACCAGGCCGCCCGCTGCACTTCGCGTGCCTCGGGCCAGAACCGACGCCGCTGGAAGGCATACGTCGGCAGTTCCACAGCCGTGCCGCTCCCGAGCACCGCCGCCCAGTCCACCTCAACGCCGCTGACCCAGGCTTCGGCGAACGAGGCCAGCAGACGCTCGGCGCCGCCCTTCTCCCGCCGCAGCGTGCCGACCGTGATCGGGGAAATCTCCTCCAGCGCGTCACCGATAGCGCCGGTGAGCACCGGGTGTGGGGAGGACTCGATGAACACGCCGTGCCCGGACTCACCCAGCACCTGGATCGCGCGCTCGAACTCCACGGTCTCGCGCAGCGAAGCGAACCAGTAGCCCGCGTCCATCTCCGGGCCCGACAGCCATGCCCCGCTCATCGCGGAGACCATCGGGATACGCGTCTCCCGCGGGGCGATGCCCTCCAGGACGTTGAGGATCTCCTCGCGCAGCTCGTCCACCTGGGGACCGTGCGAGGCGTAGTCCACCGGAATCATCCGGGTCCGCACCGACTCACCACAGGACTCCTGCAACTCCCGCAGCGCATCCGGCTCACCCGACACCACCGACGCCGAGGGCCCGTTCACCGCCGCGAGCGACAGCCGTTCCCCGAACGGGGCGATGCGCTCGCGCACCGCGTCGGCCGGCTCGGCAACCGACAGCATCCCGCCACGCCCGGCCAGCGCCGTCAACGTCCGGCTGCGCAGCGCCACGACCTTCGCCGCGTCCTCCAGCGACAGAATCCCCGCCACCGCAGCGGCCGCGATCTCACCCTGCGAGTGGCCGACCACGGCCCTGGGAACGACACCGGCCGCCTCCCACACGGCGGCGAGCGACACCATCACCGCCCACAACGCCGGCTGCACCACATCAGCGGCCTCGAAGCCATGCCGCCCCGCCAGCACGTCCTCAAGCTCCCAGTCCACAAACGGAGCCAGAGCCACCGCACACTCCGCAAGCCTGGCCGCGAAGACCGGCGAGGACTCGGCCAACTCCCGGCCCATCCCGACCCACTGCGAACCCTGACCCGGGAACACGAACACCGTCGAACCGGTGCCGACCGGGGCCACCTCGCCGGACACGACACCGGCCCCGGGCTGGTCGGTGGCCACCGCGGCCAGCCCCGCCAGCAGCACCTCACGCTCCGACCCCAGCACCACCGCACGATGCTCAAACACCGACCGCGCCGTCGCCAACGACCACGCCACATCCGACGCCGCCAACTCCGGCCGCCCGATCACGTGTTCCCGCAGCCGGCCCGCCTGACCCGCAAGCGCCGCGGCGCCCTGGCCGGAGACCGTCCACGCCGGAACACCGGACGACAGCACCGGCAGCCCCGGCTCGCCCTCGCCCTCCGGCGCCGACTCCGAAGTTCCGTCCGCCGTCGGCGCCTCTTCAAGGATGACGTGCGCGTTGGTGCCGCTGATACCGAACGCCGACACACCCGCCCGCCGCGGCCGGTCACCCGGCTGCCACTCCCGCGCCTCCTGGAGCACCCGGACATCCCCCGAGGCCCAGTCAACGTGAGACGAGGGCGTTTCGGCGTACAGGGTCTTCGGCAGGACACTGTGCTGGAGCGCGAGCACCATCTTGATCACACCCGCGACACCGGCCGCGCACTGCGTGTGGCCGATGTTGGACTTCACCGAGCCCAACCACAGCGGCTGCCCGTCGCGACGTTCCTGCCCGTAGGTGGCCAGCAGGGCACCGGCCTCGATCGGGTCGCCGAGGGTGGTGCCGGTGCCGTGCGCCTCCACGGCGTCGACATCCGCCGCGGAGACCTGCGCGTTCGCCAGCGCCGCACGGATCACCCGACGCTGCGAAGGACCGTTCGGGGCGGACAGCCCGTTCGACGCACCATCCTGGTTGACCGCGCTGCCGCGGATCACCGCGAGCACCTGGTGCCCATTGCGTCGCGCGTCCGACAGCCGCTCCAGCATGACCATGCCCGCGCCCTCGCCCCAGCCGATGCCGTCGGCCTCGTCCGAGAACGCCTTGCACCGGCCGCTGGAGGCCATACCGCCCTGCTCGGAGAAGTCCATGTAGGCACCCGGCAGGGCCATGACCGCGACGCCGCCGGCCAGTGCCATCGTGCACTCACCGCCACGCAGCGCCGTGACCGCCTGGTGCATGGCAACCAGGGAGGAGGAGCAGGCCGTGTCGACCGTCACCGCCGGGCCTGTCAGACCCAGCGTGTAGGAGATCCGGCCGGAGGCCACCGCGGAGGCAGTACCGGTGATGCGATAACCGTTCAGGCTCTGGTCGTCCACCGGCAGGCTGCTGTCGTAACCCGAGTTACCGGCGCCGATGAAGACACCGGTGGCCGAACCGTGCAGCGAGGAGGGAGCCAGACCGGCCCGTTCGATCGCCTCCCAGGCGGTTTCCAGCAGCAGCCGCTGCTGCGGGTCCATCGCCATCGCCTCACGCGGGCTGATCCCGAAGAAGGCCGCGTCGAAATCGGCGGCGTCGTAGACGAATCCGCCCTGCCTGACGTAGGCATCGCGCATCGCTCCGCCGCCGTACTCCTCCTCGAACGCCTCCCAGCCGCGGTCGGTCGGGAAGCCCGAGATCACGTCCGCCCCCGCGGCCAGCATGTCCCAGAACTGGTCGGGACCGTTGACGTCGCCCGGGAAGCGGCAGCCCATGCCGACGATCGCGATCGGCTCGCCACCGGCCGCGGCCACCACCTGCACCGCGCCCTCGGACCCGGACTCGGCCGAGCCGACGAGTTCACCACGCAGGTATTCGGCGAGCACCGCGGCGTTCGGGTAGTCGAAGACCATCGTCGAAGGCAGCCGCACACCCGCCGCCGTCGACAAACGGTTCCGCAGCTCGACCGCGCCAACCGAGTCGAAACCCAAGTCCTTGAACGCCCGCTGCGGCAGCACATCCGCCGCCGCATCGTGCCCAAGCACGGCCGCCGCGTTACTGCGCACCAGATCCGTCAGTACCTGCCGCTGCTCACCCACCGGCATACCCGACAACCGCGCCACCAGCTCCGACGTGTCCGCCGAGACACTGGGCTCCGCCTCGGCCGCGAGAATCGCGCGGACCTCGGGCAGGGCCGACAGCAACGGGCTCGGACGGCGCAGGGTGTAGGTCGGCACGAACTGCGCCCAGTCGAAACCGGCAACCGCGACCGCACCCTCACCCGCGTCCAGCACCTGACCCAGAGCCCGCATCCCGCGCTCCGCGTCAATGCCCTCCATCCCGAAGTCCGCCAAGCGCTCGCCTCCGTCGCTGGCGGCCATGCCGACGCCGGCCCACAGGCCCCACGCCACCGAACTGGCCACCAGGCCACGAGCCCGCCGGCTGTCACACAGGGCGTCGAGGTAGGCGTTCGCCGCCGCGTAGGCACCGAGCCCGCCACTGCCCCAGGTGCCCGCTCCGGAAGAGAACAGCATGAACGCGTCCAGGTCCCGGTCCGCGGTCAGCTCATCCAGCACCGCCGCACCACCGGCCTTCGCCGACAGCAGCAGCGACAGATCAGCCGCCTCGACCTCCTCGACCAACTTCCCGTGGCCGATTCCGGCGGCGTGCATGACCGACGACAGACCGACACCCGTGGCGTCCATCCAGGTCAGCAGCGCACCCGTCGCCTCGCGGTCACCCGCGTCGGAAGCGACCACGTCCACCGCCGCGCCCGAAGCAGCGATCGAAGCAGCCAGCTCCGCGACCCCGGCCGCGCCGGGGCCAGACCGGCTGGTCAGCACCACCCGCTCCGCACCACGCTCAGCCACCCAACCCGCCGTAATCGCACCCACGCCACTCGTACCACCCGTCACCAGCACCGCACCCCCAGGCCGCCACTCCTCCCGCACCACAGGACGACCCGCACGCTCCAACCGACGACCCAGTACCCCACCCGAACGCACCGCGACCTGATCCTCGCCACCATTCGCGAGCACCCCGACCAGCCGCGCACCCACCCGGCCGTCGAACTCCGCAGGCAGATCAACCAGACCACCCCAACGCCCAGCCAACTCCAGCCCCGCCGTCACACCCAGACCCCACACCTGCGCCTGCACCACACTGGTCGGCACCTCACCCGCACCCACCGCACCCCGCGTCAGCACCCACAACGGAGCCTCCACCCCAGCACCGCCCAACGCCCGCACCAACTCCACCGTCGCCACCAGACCAGCCGCAACGATCTGATCCCCGGCGAACACCGCATCATCCACCGCCAACGTCGACACCACACCGGCCACACCCGCGACCACCGACGCATCGACCCCATCGGGACCGGCAACCGAAACAACCTCGGCACCACACCCGGACAGCGCCTCCGCAACAGCCTCGGCATCCGCCCCCTCACCCACCACCAGCCACGACCCCGACAACACCACACCCGACTCCACCACCGGAACCGGCACCCACGAAACCCGATAACGCCAATCAGCAACCGCTGAGTTGGCACGCTCACGCCTGCGGTAATCGGCCAGCGCAGGCAACACCTCACCCAGCCTGCCACCGTCGATGTTCAACGCCGCGGCAAGCTCCTCCAAGTCACCCTGCTCAACAGCCGCCCAGAACTCGGCGTCACCCTCGGAAACCACCGCCTTTGCGGCCTGCTCCGTCTCGGGCCAGTAATGACGGTGCTGGAAGGCATAGGTGGGCAGCTCGACGGTCTCGCCACCGCCCAGCACACCGGCCCACTCCACCTCAACACCCCGGACCCAGGCCTCGGCGAACGAGGCCAGCAGACGCTCGGCACCACCGTTATCCCGCCGCAACGTACCGACCGTGACCGGGGAAGCCTCCTCCAGCGCATCACCTATCGCGCCGGTGAGCACCGGGTGCGGGGACGTCTCCACGAACACGCCGTGCCCGGACTCACCCAGCACCTGGATCGCGCGCTCGAACTCCACCGTCTCGCGCAGCGAAGCGAACCAGTAACCCGCGTCCATCTCCGGACCCGACAGCCACTCCCCGCTCATCGCCGACACCATCGGGATACGCGCCTCCCGCGGGGCAACGCCCTCCAGGACGTTGAGGATCTCCTCGCGCAGCTCGTCCACCTGGGGGCCGTGCGAGGCGTAGTCCACCGGAATCATCCGAGTCCGCACCGACTCACCACAGGACTCCTGCAACTCCCGCAGCGCATCCGGCTCACCCGACACCACCGACGCCGACGGCCCGTTCACCGCCGCGAGCGACAACCGCTCCCCGAACGGGGCGATGCGCTCGCGCACCGCGTCGGCCGGCTCCGCAACCGACAGCATCCCGCCACGCCCCGCCAGCGCCGTCAACGTCCGGCTGCGCAACGCCACGACCTTCGCCGCGTCCTCCAGCGACAGAATCCCCGCCACCGCAGCGGCCGCGATCTCACCCTGCGAGTGGCCGACCACGGCCCTGGGAACGACACCGGCCGCCTCCCACACCGCGGCGAGCGACACCATCACCGCCCACAACGCCGGCTGCACCACATCAGCGGCCTCGAAACCATGCCGCCCCGCCAGCACGTCCTCAAGCTCCCAGTCCACAAACGGAGCCAGAGCCACCGCACACTCCGCAAGCCTGGCCGCGAAGACCGGCGAGGACTCGGCCAACTCCCGGCCCATCCCCACCCACTGCGAACCCTGACCCGGGAACACGAACACCGTCTTGCCAAGACCGACCGGAGCGACCTCGCCGGTCACCACACCCGCCGCGGGCTGGTCGGTGGCCACCGCGGCCAGCCCCGCCAGCAGCACCTCACGCTCCGACCCCAGCACCACCGCACGATGCTCAAACACCGACCGCGTCAGGACCAGGGAGCGCGCCACATCACCCACGGCGACCTCCGGCCGCCCCACCACATGCTCCCGCAGCCGGCCCGCCTGACCAGCAAGCGCCGCAGCACTGCGACCCGACACCGCCCACGCCGGAACACCAGGCGACAGCACCGCGACAGGAGCCGCAACCGGCTCCTCCTCAACCAGCGCCACCGGGGCCTCAAGCGGCGCCTCTTCAATAATCACGTGCGCGTTCGTGCCACTGATACCGAACGCCGACACACCCGCCCGCCGCGGCCGGTCACCCGGCTGCCAGTTCCCATCGTCCTGGAGCAGTTGCACGTTCCCGGCCGACCAGTCCACGTGCGACGAGGGCGTTTCGGCGTGCAGCGTCTTCGGCACGACACCGTGCTGGAGCGCCAGCACCATCTTGATGACACCCGCGACACCGGCCGCCTGCTGCGCGTGACCGATGTTCGACTTGATCGAACCGATCCACAACGGGCGGTCCCCTTCGGGACGTTCCTGTCCGTAGGTTTCCAGCAGCGCCTGCGCCTCGATCGGGTCACCCAGCTCCGTGCCCGTACCGTGCGCCTCCACCACGTCAACGTCCGCCGCAGAGACCTGCGCGTTCGCCAGCGCGGCACGGATCACCCGACGCTGGGAAGGACCGTTCGGCGCGGACAAACCGTTCGACGCACCGTCCTGGTTGACCGCGCTGCCACGGATCACCGCAAGCACCTGGTGCCCGTTGCGCCGCGCGTCCGACAGCCGCTCCAGCATCAGCATGCCGACGCCCTCGGCCATGCCCATACCGTCCGCACCATCCGCGAACGCCTTGCACCGCCCGTCCGAGGACAGCGCCCGCAGCCGCGAGAAGGCCACGAACTCGTCCGGGTCGGCCATCAGCATCACGCCGCCGGCCAGCGCCATCGAGCACTCACCGCCGCGAAGGGCAGTCACCGCCTGGTGCATGGCGACCAAGGAGGAGGAGCAGGCCGTGTCGACCGACATGGCCGGGCCTGTCAGACCCAGCGTGTAGGAGATCCGGCCGGACAGGACGCTCAGCGCATTGCCCGTCATCAAGTGGGCCTGGGCATCCGCCTCGCCCGACACCGCGGCGATGTAGCCGGACGTGGCCCCGCCGACGAACACACCGGTGGCCGAACCACGGAGAGACGTCGGAGCCAGCCCGGCCCGTTCAATCGCCTCCCACGACGTCTCCAGCAGCAGCCGCTGCTGCGGGTCCATCGCCAACGCCTCACGCGGACTGATCCCGAAGAACCCGGCATCAAACTCCGCAGCCCCCGAAAGGAAACCACCCTCCACCACATACGTCGAACCCTCAGCATCCGGGTCCGGATCAAACAACGCCTCCGCATCCCAACCGCGATCCACCGGGAACCCCGAAATCGCATCCCCACCCGAAGCCAGCAACTCCCACAGTTCCTCAGGACTCCGCACCCCACCCGGATAACGGCACGCCATCCCCACAATCGCAATCGGCTCCGACGGCGCCTGTACAACAACAGAGACAGCCTTTTCGGAAGCCGTGCCCAGCAGCCGGGACAGAAGCTCCTCGGCCATCGCTGTCGGGTTCGGGTGGTCGAACACGGCCGTGGAAGGCAGTCGCACCCCGGCAGCGGTGTTCAGCTGGTTCCGCAGCTCCACCGCGGTCAGCGAATCGAAACCGACATCCCGGAACGCCCGCTCGGCCGGCATCTCGGCGATCGACTCGTATCCCAGCACGGTGGCCGCGTGGGAACGCACCAGCTCGATAACCGTCCGACGACGGTCAGCTGCGGGCATCCCGGCCAGCCGGGACGCGTACTCCCCACGTTCCGCGGTCTGCGACTCCGCAGAGCCCGCCGGGTCGGTCTCCTCGCGCGCCTCCGGGATCGTGTCCAGCAGCGGACGCGGACGAGCCGCACTGAACACCGGCGCGAACCGGTCCCACTCCACATCCGCAACCGCGATGAACGTCTCGTCATCCGCCAGGACCTGTCCCAAGGCGGACAGTGCGCGTTCGACGTCCAGGAAGTGCATGCCCTGCCGCCGAAGCCGGCTGGGCGTCACCCGGCCAGAGGACTGGTCCAGCACGGCGTCCACTTCGTCCCAGTCCCGGGTGTTCCACACGCCCCAGGCGATGGACGTGGCCGGCAGGCCACGGGCCCGCCGCTCCTCAGCCAACGCGTCCAGGAACGAGTTACCCGCCGCGTAGGCGCCATGGTCGTTACTGCCCCACGTCGCCGAAATCGACGAGAAGAACACGAACTCGTCGAGATCGAGAGCGGCCGTCGCCTCGTCCAGATGCACCGCCCCGAGCGCCTTCGCACCCAGCGCCGCGGACAGACCCTCGCGGTCGGTCTCCTCCACCCGCGCCAGGTAAGGCAGGTTCGCCGAGTGCAGCACGGTCGACAGGCCAGGACCGGACTCCTCGATCCACCTGACCAAGTCCGTCACCTGCCCCTCGACCCCCAGGTCGCAGCTGATGACCTCAACATCCGACCCCGCGTGCGCCACCGACGCGGCAAGCCCGGCCAGGCCCTCCGCGGACGGACCCGAACGCGAGGTGAGAACGACGCGCGGCGCGCCACGCTCAGCCAGCCACACACCGACACTGACACCGATCGAGCCGGTGCCGCCGGTCAGCAGCACCGTCCCCCGCGGCTGCCAGGCCTCACGGCCACCAGACCTCGGCTCGGCCCGCACCAGACGACGGAGGAACACACCCGAAGGCCGCAGCGCGACCTGGTCCTCACGACCGTCCGCCAGCACCGACACCAACCGGGCCGCGCTCTGGGCATCGAACTCCGCGGGCAGGTCGACCAAACCGCCCCAGAACTCCGGGCGTTCCAGGCCGACCGCACGGCCAAGGCCCCACACCTGCGCCTGCGCCGGGCTGGTCGTCGCCTCACCCGCACCCGTCTGCACCGCACCCCGCGTCACCACCCACACCGGAACCGACGCGCCGATCTCGTTGAACAGCCGGACCAAGTCCACCGTCGCCGCCGTGCCACGCGGCACCCACGGATACTCCGCATCCGGCGTCTCGTCCAGCGCCAGCAACGACACCACACCGCTCACGCCCGCCACCACAGACGCGTCCAACTCCTCAGGCCCGGCAACCGCAACCACCTCGGCACCATGCCCCGCCAACGCATCGGAGATCACCGACGCGTCCGGCGCCTCACCCACCAGCAGCCACGTCCCCGACAGCGAAGCAGCAACGCCGTCCCCGCCGGCCTGCTCCCAGGCGATCCGGTAACGCCAGTCATCCGCCGACCACGCCCGCTGCACCTCACGGACCTCCGGCCAGAACCGACGCCGCTGGAAGGCATACGTCGGCAGCTCGACGGACTCGCCCCCACCCAGGACAGCGGCCCACTCCACCTCAACACCGCCGACCCACGCCTCGGCGAACGAGGCCAGCAGACGCTCGGCACCACCGTTATCCCGCCGCAACGTACCGACCGTAACCGAGGCGATTTCCTCCAGCGTGCCGGAGATGGCCTGGATGAGCACCGGGTGCGGGGAGGTCTCCACGAACACGCCGTGCCCCGACTCACCCAACACCTGGACGGCGCGCTCGAACTCCACCGTTTCGCGCAGCGAAGCGAACCAGTAGCCCGCGTCCATCTCCGGACCCGACAGCCACTCCCCGCTCATCGCGGAGACCATCGGGATACGCGTCTCCCGCGGGGCGATGCCCTCCAGGACGTTGAGGATCTCCTCGCGCAGCTCGTCCACCTGGGGACCGTGCGAGGCGTAGTCCACCGGAATCATCCGGGTCCGCACCGACTCACCACAGGACTCCTGCAACTCCCGCAGCGCATCCGGCTCACCCGACACCACCGACGCCGACGGCCCGTTCACCGCCGCAAGCGACAACCGCTCCCCGAACGGGGCAATCCTGCGTCGCACCGCATCGGCCGACTCAGCAACCGACAGCATCCCGCCACGCCCGGCCAGCGCCGTCAACGTCCGGCTGCGCAGCGCCACGACCTTCGCCGCGTCCTCCAGCGACAGAATCCCCGCCACCGCAGCCGCCGCGATCTCACCCTGCGAGTGGCCGACCACGGCCCTGGGAACGACACCGGCCGCCTCCCACACCGCGGCGAGCGACACCATCACCGCCCACAACGCCGGCTGCACCACATCAGCAGCCTCGAAACCATGCCGCCCCGCCAGCACGTCCTCAAGCTCCCAGTCCACAAACGGAGCCAGAGCCACCGCACACTCCGCAAGCCTGGCCGCGAAGACCGGCGAGGACTCGGCCAACTCCCGGCCCATCCCCACCCACTGCGAACCCTGACCCGGGAACACGAACACCGTCGAACCGGTACCGGCCGGGGCGACCTCACCAGTCACCACACCCGCCGCGGGCTGGTCGGTGGCCACCGCGGCCAGCCCCGCCAGCAGCACCTCACGCTCCGACCCCAGCACCACCGCACGATGCTCAAACACCGACCGCGTCACGACCAAAGAGCGCGCCACATCCGACGCCGCCAACTCCGGCCGCCCGATCACATGTTCCCGCAGCCGGCCCGCCTGACCCGCAAGCGCCACCGCACTACGACCCGACACCACCCACGCCGGAACACCAGGCGACAACACCGGCAACCCCGGCTCGCCCTCGCCCTCCGGCGCGGGCTCCGGCGTGGGCTCCGCCGCTGCTTCCTCGTGCGGAGTCTCCTCCAGGATCACGTGCACGTTCGTGCCGCTGATACCGAACGCCGAGACACCTGCCCGGCGGGGCTGGTCGCCCGCGGGCCACTCCTGGTCTTCCCGGAGCAGTTGCACGTTCCCGGCCGACCAGTTCACGTGCGTGGACGGCGTCTCCGCATACAGCGTCTTCGGCAGGAGGCTGTGCTGGAGCGCGAGCACCATCTTGATGACACCCGCGACACCGGCCGCGCACTGCGTGTGGCCGATGTTGGACTTCACCGACCCCAGCCACAACGGGCGGTCCCCGTCGGGCCGTTCCTGCCCGTAGGTGGCCAGCAGGGCACCGGCCTCGATCGGGTCGCCCAGCGAGGTCCCGGTGCCGTGCGCCTCCACCACGTCAACATCCGCCGCGGAGACCTGCGCGTTCGCCAGCGCCGCACGGATCACCCGACGCTGCGAAGGACCATTCGGCGCGGACAAACCGTTCGACGCACCATCCTGGTTGATCGCGCTGCCACGGATCACCGCGAGCACCTGGTGCCCGTTGCGTCGGGCGTCCGACAGACGCTCCAGCATCAGCATGCCCGCGCCCTCGCCCCAGCCGATGCCGTCGGCCTCGTCCGAGAACGCCTTGCACCGGCCGCTGGAGGCCATACCGCCCTGCTCGGAAAACTCCATGAACGCGTCCGGCGAAGTCATGACCGCGACACCGCCGGCCAGCGCCATCGTGCACTCACCAGCCCGCAGCGACTGCACCGCCTGGTGCAAGGCGACCAGGGAGGAGGAGCAGGCCGTGTCCACCGTCATCGCCGGGCCTGTCAGGCCCAGCGTGTAGGAGATCCGGCCCGAGGCCACCGAGGAGATGGCGCCGGTGAGCCGGTAACCGTTCAGGCTCGCATCATCGATGGGCAAGCTGTTGTCGTAACCCGAGTTACTGGCGCCGATGAAGACACCGGTGGCCGAGCCGTGCAGCGAGGAGGGAGCCAGACCGGCCCGTTCGATCGCCTCCCAGGCGGTTTCCAGCAGCAGCCGCTGCTGCGGGTCCATCGCCAATGCCTCACGCGGGCTGATCCCGAAGAAGGCCGCGTCGAAATCGGCCACGTCATAGAGGAACCCGCCCTGCCGGGCATACGCCTGCCCCGCGCGGACCGCTGCGCCGCCGAACTCCTCCTCGAACGCGTCCCAGCCGCGGTCGGTCGGGAACCCGCCCACCGCATCCGTGCCCGCAACCAGCAAGTCCCAGAACTGCTCGGGACCGCGGACATCACCCGGGTAACGGCAGCCCATACCGACGATCGCGATCGGCTCGCCACCGGCCGCGGCCACCACCTGCACCGCGCCCTCGGACCCGGACTCGGCCGAGCCCACGAGTTCACCACGCAGGTATTCGGCGAGCACCGCGGCGTTCGGGTAGTCGAAGACCATCGTCGAAGGCAGCCGCACACCCGCCGCCGCCGCCAAGCGGTTCCGCAACTCGACCGCGCCAACCGAGTCGAAACCCAGATCCTTGAACGCCCGCTGCGGCAGCACATCCGCCGCCGCATCGTGCCCAAGCACGGCCGCCGCGTTACTGCGCACCAGATCCGTCAGTACCTGCCGCTGCTCACCCACCGGCATACCCGACAACCGCGCCACCAGCTCCGACGTGTCCGCCGAGACACTGGGCTCCGCCTCGGCCGCAAGAATCGCGCGGACCTCGGGCAGGGCCGACAGCAACGGGCTGGGGCGATGCAGGGTGTAGGTCGGCACGAACTGCACCCAGTCGAAACCGGCAACCGCGACCGCACCCTCGTCCGCATCCAGCACCTGACCCAGAGCCCGCATCCCGCGCTCCGCGTCAATGCCCGCCATCCCGAAGTCCGCCAAGCGCTCGCCTTCGGCGCTGGCGGCCATGCCGACGCCGGCCCACAGACCCCACGCCACCGAACTGGCCACCAGACCACGGCCCCGCCGACTGTCACACAGCGCATCGAGGTACGCGTTCGCCGCCGCGTAAGCGCTCAGCCCGCCACTGCCCCAGGTGGCAGCGCCGGAGGAATACAGCACGAACGCGTCCAGGTCCCGGTCCGCGGTCAGCTCATCCAGCACCGCCGCACCACCGGCCTTCGCCGACAGCATGGCCGACAGATCAGCCGCCTCAACCTGCTCAATCGGCATACGGTCACTGATTCCGGCGGCGTGCATGACCGACGACAGACCGACACCCGTGGCGTCCATCCAGGTCAGCAGCGCACCCGTCGCCTCACGGTCACCCGCGTCGGAAGCGACCACGTCCACCGCCGCACCCGAAGCAGCGATCGAAGCAGCCAGCCCCGCCACCCCGGCCGCCCCTGGGCCGGACCGGCTGGTCAGCACCACCCGCTCCGCACCACGCTCAGCCACCCAACCCGCCGTAATCGCACCCACACCACTCGTACCACCCGTCACCAGCACCGCACCCCCAGGCCGCCACTCCTCCCCCACCACAGGACGACCCGCACGCTCCAACCGCCGACCCAGTACCCCACCCGAACGCACCGCGACCTGATCCTCACCACCATTCGCGAGCACCCCGACCAGCCGCGCACCCACCCGCCCATCGAACTCCGCAGGCAGATCGATCAAGCCACCCCAGCGCCCGGCCAGCTCCAGCCCTGCCGTCACACCCAGACCCCACACCTGCGCCTGCACCACACTGGTCGGCACCTCACCCGCACCCACCGCGCCCCGCGTCAGCACCCACAACGGAGCCTCCACCCCAGCACCGCCCAGCGCCCGCACCAACTCCACCGTCGCCACCAGACCAGCCGCAACGATCTGATCACCGGCGAACACCGCATCATCCACCGCCAGCGTCGACACCACACCGGCCACACCCGCGACCACCGACGCATCGACCCCATCGGGACCGGCAACGGTGATCACCTCGGCACCACACCCGGACAGCGCCTCCGCAACAGCCTCGGCATCCGCCCCCTCACCCACCACCAGCCACGACCCCGACAACACCACACCCGACTCCACCACCGGAACCGGCACCCACGAAACCCGATAACGCCAATCAGCAACCGCTGAGTTGGCACGCTCACGACTGCGGTAATCGGCCAGCGCAGGCAACACCTCACCCAGCCTGCCACCGTCGATGTTCAACGCCGCGGCAAGCTCCTCCAAGTCACCCTGCTCAACAGCCGCCCAGAACTCGGCGTCACCCTCGGAAACCACCGCCTTTGCGGCCTGCTCCGTCTCGGGCCAGTAATGACGGCGCTGGAAGGCGTAGGTGGGCAGCTCGACGGTCTCGCCACCGCCCAGCACACCGGCCCACTCCACCTCAACACCCCGGACCCAGGCCTCGGCGAACGAGGCCAGCAGACGCTCGGCACCACCGTTATCCCGCCGCAACGTACCGACCGTAACCGGGGCATACTCCTCCAGCGCATCACCGATAGCGCCCGTAAGCACCGGATGCGGGGACGTCTCCACGAACACGCCGTGCCCCGACTCACCCAGCACCCGGATCGCGCGCTCGAACTCCACGGTCTCCCGCAGCGAAGCGAACCAGTAACCCGCGTCCATCTCCGGGCCGGTGATCATGTCACCGCTCATCGCGGAGACCATCGGGATACGCGTCTCCCGCGGGGCAATGCCCTCAAGAACGGTCAGGATCTCCTCGCGCAGCTCGTCCACCTGGGGGCCGTGCGAGGCGTAGTCCACCGGAATCATCCGGGTCCGCACCGACTCACCACAGGACTCCTGCAACTCCCGCAGCGCATCCGGCTCACCCGACACCACCGACGCCGACGGCCCGTTCACCGCCGCAAGCGACAACCGCGCCCCGAACGGGGCAATCCTGCGTCGCACCGCGTCGGCCGGCTCCGCAACCGACAGCATCCCGCCACGCCCCGCCAGCGCCGTCAACGTCCGGCTGCGCAGCGCCACGACCTTCGCCGCGTCCTCCAGCGACAGAATCCCCGCCACCGCAGCCGCCGCGATCTCACCCTGCGAATGCCCCACCACCGCATCCGGCACCACACCGGCCGCCTCCCACACCGCGGCCAGCGACACCATCACCGCCCACAACGCCGGCTGCACCACATCCGCAGCCTCAAACCCATGCCGCCCCGCCAGCACATCCCCCAACTCCCACTCCACAAACGGAGCCAGAGCCACCGCACACTCCGCAAGCCGCGCCGCGAACACCGGCGAGGACTCGGCCAACTCCCGGCCCATCCCCACCCACTGCGAACCCTGACCCGGGAACACAAACACCGTCTTGCCAAGACCGACCGGAGCGACCTCACCAGTGACCACACCCGCCGCGGGCTGGTCGGTGGCCACCGCGGCCAGCCCCGCCAGCAGCACCTCACGCTCCGACCCCAGCACCACCGCACGATGCTCAAACACCGAACGCGCCGCCACCAACGACCACGCCACATCAGACGCCGCCAACCCCGGCCGCCCGACCACATGCTCCCGCAACCGGCCCGCCTGACCAGCAAGCGCCACCGCACTACGACCCGACACCACCCACGCCGGAACACCAGACGACAGCACCGGCAACCCCGGCTCGCCCTCGCCCTCCGGCGCGGGCTCCGCCGCAGCCTCAAGCGGCGCTTCCTCCAGGATCACGTGCACGTTCGTGCCGCTGATACCGAACGCCGACACACCCGCCCGCCGCGGCCGGTCACCCGCCGACCACTCCCGCGCCTCCTGAAGCACCCGGACATCCCCCGAGGCCCAGTCCACATGCGACGAAGGGGTTTCGGCGTGCAGCGTCCTCGGCAGAACGCCGTGCCGCATCGCCAGCACCATCTTGATCACACCCGCGACACCGGCCGCCTGCTGCGCGTGACCGATGTTCGACTTGATCGAACCGATCCACAACGGGCGGTCCCCTTCGGGACGTTCCTGCCCGTAGGTCGCCAGCAGCGCCTGCGCCTCGATCGGGTCACCCAGCTCCGTGCCCGTGCCGTGCGCCTCCACCACGTCAACATCCGCCGCGGAGACCTGCGCGTTCGCCAGCGCCGCACGGATCACCCGACGCTGCGAAGGACCATTCGGCGCCGACAAACCGTTCGACGCACCATCCTGATTCACCGCACTGCCACGGATCACCGCGAGCACCTGATGCCCGTTACGCCGCGCGTCCGACAGACGCTCCAGCATGACCATGCCGACGCCCTCGGCCATGCCCATCCCGTCCGCACCATCCGCGAACGCCCTGCACCGCCCGTCCGAGGACAGCGCCCGCAGCCGCGAAAAGCCCACGAACTCGTCCGCATCGACCATCAGCATCACACCACCGGCCAGCGCCATCGAGCACTCACCGCCACGCAGCGCAGTCACCGCCTGGTGCATGGCGACCAGCGACGACGAACACGCCGTGTCCACGGACACCGCCGGACCCGTCAGGCCCAGCGTGTAGGAGATCCGGCCGGACAGAACGCTCAGCGCGTTACCCGTCACCAAGTGCGCCTGGGCATCCGCCTCGCCCGACACCGCGGCGATGTAGCCGGACGTGGCCGCACCGACGAACACACCGGTGGCCGAACCACGGAGAGACGTCGGAGCCAGCCCGGCCCGTTCAATCGCCTCCCACGACGTCTCCAGCAGCAGCCGCTGCTGCGGGTCCATCGCCAACGCCTCACGCGGACTGATCCCGAAGAACCCGGCATCAAACTCCGCAGCCCCCGAAAGGAAGCCGCCCTCCACCACATACGTCGAACCCTCAGCATCCGGGTCCGGATCAAACAACGCCTCCGCATCCCAACCGCGATCCACCGGGAACCCCGAAATCGCATCCCCACCCGAAGCCAGCAACTCCCACAGTTCCTCAGGACTCCGCACCCCACCCGGATAACGGCACGCCATCCCCACAATCGCAATCGGCTCCGACGGCGCCGCAGCAGCCACCGCCACCGCCGACTGCAGCCCCGCCGACTCAGCCCCGAACAGTTCGAAGAGGATCTCCTCGGCCAGGGCCGTCGGGTTCGGGTGGTCGAACACGGCCGTGGAAGGCAGCCGCACCCCGGCAGCGCTGTTCAGCCGGTTCCGCAGCTCCACCGCGGTCAACGAATCGAAACCGACATCCCGGAACGCCCGCTCGGCCGGTACCTCGACCGCAGCCTCGTGCCCCAGGACAGCAGTGGCGTGGGAACGCACCAGCTCGATGACCGTCCGACGACGCTCGGCCACCGGCATCCCGGCCAGCCGGGACGCGTACTCCCCACGCTCCGCGGCCCGCGACTCCGCCGAGCCCGCCGGGTCGGTCTCCTCGCGCGCCTCCGGGATCGTGTCCAGCAGCGGACGCGGACGAGCCGCGCGGAACACCGGCGCGAACTTCCGCCAATCGACGTCCGCAACCGCGATGAAGGTCTCGTCGTCCGCCAGGACCTGTCCCAAGGCGGTCAATGCCTGATCGGTGGCGAGGAAGTTCATGCCCTGCCGCCGTAGCCGACTGGGCGTCACCCGGCCAGCGCCCTGCTCCATCGTCGCCTCGACCGCGTCCCAGTCCGGGCTGTCCCACACGCCCCAGGCGATGGACGTGGCCGGCAGGCCACGGGCCCGCCGCTCCTCGGCCAGCGCATCAAGGAACGAGTTACCCGCCGCGTAGGCACCATGGTCGTTACTGCCCCACGTCGCCGAAATCGACGAGAAGAACACGAACTCGTCCAGGTCGAGAGCGGCCGTCGCCTCGTCCAAGTGCACCGCCCCGAGCGCCTTCGCACCCAGCGCCGCGGACAGACCCTCGCGCCCGGTCTCCTCCACCCGCGCCAGGTAAGGCAGGTTCGCCGAGTGCAGCACGGTCGACAGGCCAGGACCGGACTCCTCAAGCCAGGTCACCATCCCGGCCACCTGCTCACGCACACCCAGATCGCAGCTGATCACCTCAACATCCGACCCCGCGTTCGCCACCGACGCGGCAAGCTCCGCCACACCTCGCGCGGACGGACCCGAACGCGAGGTGAGAACGACGCGCGGCGCGCCACGCTCAGCCAGCCACACACCGACATGGCGACCGATCGAGCCGGTGCCGCCGGTCAGCAGCACCGTGCCACGCGGCTGCCAGTTCTGTCGGCCGGGCTTCGGCTCGGCCCGCACCAGACGACGGAGGAACACACCCGAGGGCCGCAGCGCGACCTGGTCCTCACGACCGTCCGCCAGCACCGACACCAACCGGGCCGCGCTCTGGGCATCGAACTCCGCCGGCAGGTCGACCAAACCGCCCCAGAACTCCGGGTGCTCCAGGCCGACCGCACGGCCAAGGCCCCATACCTGCGCCTGCGCCGGGCTGGTCGTCGCCTCACCCGCACCCGTCTGCACCGCACCCCGCGTCACCACCCACACCGGAACCGACGCGCCGATCTCGTTGAACAGCCGGACCAGGTCCACCGTCGCCGCCGTGCCACGCGGCACCCACGGATACTCCGCATCCGGCGTCTCGTCCAGCGCCAGCAACGACACCACACCACTCGCACCCGCCACCACGGACGCGTCCAACTCCTCAGGCCCGGCAACCGCAACCACCTCGGCACCATGCCCCGCCAGCACACCGGAGATCACCGACGCATCCGGCGCCTCACCCACCAGCAGCCACGTCCCCGACAGCGAAGCAGCAACGCCGCCTTCACCGGCCTGCTCCCAGGCGATCCGGTAACGCCAGTCATCCGCCGACCAGGCCGCCCGCTGCACCTCACGGACCTCGGGCCAGAACCGACGCCGCTGGAAGGCATACGTCGGCAGCTCGACGGACTCGCCCCCGCCCAGCACACCGGCCCACTCCACCTCAACACCCCGGACCCAGGCCTCGGCGAACGAGGCCAGCAGACGCTCGGCACCACCGTTATCCCGCCGCAACGTACCGACCGTAACCGGGGCATACTCCTCCAGCGCATCACCTATCGCGCCGGTGAGCACCGGATGCGGGGACGTCTCCACGAACACGCCGTGCCCCGACTCACCCAACACCCGGATCGCGCGCTCGAACTCCACCGTCTCGCGCAGCGAAGCGAACCAGTAACCCGCGTCCATCTCCGGACCCGACAGCCACTCCCCGCTCATCGCCGACACCATCGGGATACGCGCCTCCCGCGGGGCAACGCCCTCCAGAACGGTCAGGATCTCGTCACGCAGCTCGTCCACCTGGGGACCGTGCGAGGCGTAGTCCACCGGAATCATCCGAGTCCGCACCGACTCACCACAGGACTCCTGCAACTCCCGCAGCGCATCCGGCTCACCCGACACCACCGTCGCCGAGGGCCCGTTCACCGCCGCGAGCGACAGCCGTTCCCCGAACGGGGCGATGCGCTCGCGCACCGCGTCGGCCGGCTCGGCAACCGACAGCATCCCGCCACGCCCGGCCAGCGCCGTCAACGTCCGACTGCGCAACGCCACAACCTTCGCCGCGTCCTCCAGCGACAGAATCCCCGCCACCGCAGCCGCCGCGATCTCACCCTGCGAATGCCCCACCACCGCATCCGGCACCACACCAGCCGCCTCCCACACCGCGGCCAGCGACACCATCACCGCCCACAACGCCGGCTGCACCACATCAGCAGCCTCAAACCCATGCCGCCCCGCCAGCACATCCCCCAACTCCCACTCCACAAACGGAGCCAGAGCCACCGCACACTCCGCAAGCCGCGCCGCGAACACCGGCGAAACCTCCGCCAACTCCCGACCCATCCCCACCCACTGCGAACCCTGACCCGGGAACACAAACACCGTCTTCCCCACCCCAGCCGGAGCCACCTCACCGGACACGACACCGGCCCCGGGCTGGTCGGTGGCCACCGCGGCCAGCCCCGCCAGCAGCACCTCACGCTCCGACCCCAGCACCACCGCACGATGCTCAAACACCGAACGCGCCGCCACCAACGACCACGCCACATCCGACGCCGCCAACTCCGGCCGCCCGACCACATGCTCCCGCAGCCGGCCCGCCTGACCAGCAAGCGCCACCGCACTACGCCCCGACACCACCCACGCCGGAACACCAGGCGACAACACCGGCAACCCCGGCTCGCCCTCGCCCTCCGGCGCGGGCTCCGCCGCAGCCTCAAGCGGCGCCTCTTCAATAATCACGTGCGCGTTCGTGCCGCTGATACCGAACGCCGACACACCCGCCCGCCGCGGCCGGTCACCCGCCGACCACTCCCGCGCCTCCTGAAGCACCCGGACATCCCCCGAGGCCCAGTCCACATGCGACGAAGGGGTTTCGGCGTGCAGCGTCCTCGGCAGAACGCCGTGCCGCATCGCCAGCACCATCTTGATGACACCCGCCACGCCCGCGGCTTCCTGGGTGTGGCCGATGTTCGACTTCACCGACCCCAGCCACAACGGCTGCCCGTCGCGACGTTCCTGCCCGTAGGTCGCCAGCAGCGCCTGCGCCTCGATCGGGTCACCCAGTGCGGTGCCGGTGCCGTGCGCCTCCACCACATCAACATCCGCCGCGGAGACCTGCGCGTTCGCCAGCGCGGCACGGATCACCCGACGCTGCGAAGGACCATTCGGCGCCGACAAACCGTTCGACGCACCATCCTGGTTGACCGCGCTGCCGCGGATCACCGCAAGCACCTGGTGCCCGTTGCGCCGCGCGTCCGACAGACGCTCCAGCACCACCACACCCGCGCCCTCGCCCCAGCCGATGCCGTCCGCATCGTCCGAGAACGCCTTGCTCCGGCCGCTGGAGGCCATGCCGCCCTGCTGGGAGAAGTCCATGAAGGAATCCGGCAGGGCCATGATGGCGACGCCGCCGGCCAGCGCCATCGTGCACTCACCGCTGCGAAGGGCAGTCACCGCCTGGTGCAACGCGACGAGCGACGAGGAACACGCCGTGTCCACCGTCACCGCCGGGCCCGTCAGACCCAGCGTGTAGGAGATCCGGCCGGAGTGAACGGCCGTCACGTTGCCGGTGAGCCGGTAGCCGTCCAGGCTTTGATCGTCGTTGGGCAGAACGGAGGTATATCCCGAGTGGTTGGCGCCGATGAAGACACCGGTGGCCGAGCCGTGCAGCGAGGACGGCGCGAGGCCCGCTCGTTCGATCGCCTCCCATGAGGTCTCCAGCAGCAGCCGCTGCTGGGGGTCCATGGCCATCGCCTCGCGCGGGTTGATCCCGAAGAACCCGGCATCGAAGTCAGCCACGTCGTAGAGGAACCCGCCCTGCCGGGTGTAAGCCTCCCCGGCGCGGACCGCTGCGCCGCCGAACTCCTCCTCGAACGCGTCCCAGCCACGGTCGGTCGGGAACCCGCCCACCGCATCCGTGCCCGCAACCAGCAAGTCCCAGAACTGCTCGGGCCCGTGAACGTCGCCCGGGAAGCGGCAACCCATGCCGACGATCGCGATCGGCTCGCCCCCGGCCGCGGCCACCACCTGGACCGCGCCCTCGGACCCGACCGAACCGACGAGTTCGCCACGCAGGTATTCGGCGAGCGCGGCGGGGTTCGGGTAGTCGAAGATCATCGTCGAGGGCAGCCGCACCCCGGCCGCCGTCGACAAGCGGTTGCGCAGCTCGACCGCACTTGACGAATCGAAGCCCAGGTCCTTGAACGCCCGCTGCGGCAGCACATCCGCCGCCGCATCGTGCCCAAGCACCGCCGCGGCGTGGCCACGCACGAGGTCCGTCAGCGTCTCCCGCTGGTCGCCCACCGGCATGCCCGACAGCCGCGCGGCCAGTTCAGAGCCATTGGCGGAGGTACCGGGATCGGCTTCGGCCGCGAGGATCTCGCGGACCTCGGGCAGGGCCGACAGCAACGGGCTCGGACGGCGCAGGGTGTAGGTCGGCACGAACTGCGCCCAGTCGAAACCGGCAACCGCGACCGCACCCTCGTCCGCATCCAGCACCTGGCCCAGAGCCCGCATCCCGCGCTCCGCGTCAATGGCCTCCATCCCGAAGTCGGCCATCCGCTCGCCTCCGTCGCTGGCGGCCATGCCCACGCCGGCCCACAGGCCCCACGCCACCGAACTGGCCACCAGACCACGGCCCCGCCGACTGTCACACAGCGCATCGAGGTAGGCATTGGCCGCCGCGTAAGCGCTCAATCCGCCACTGCCCCAGGTGGCAGCGCCGGAAGAGAACAGCATGAACGCGTCCAGGTCCCGGTCCGCGGTCAGCTCATCCAGCACCGCCGCACCACCGGCCTTCGCCGACAGCAGCAACGACAGATCAGCCGCCTCAACCTCCTCCACACCCTTCCCGCTGCTCAGCCCCGCAGCATGCATCACCGACGACAGACCCACACCCGTGGCGTCCATCCACGCCAGCAGCGCACCCGTCGCCTCACGATCAGCCACATCAGAAGCGACCACGTCCACCGCCGCACCTGAAGCAGCGATCGAAGCAGCAAGCCCCGCCACCCCGGCCGCCCCTGGGCCGGACCGGCTGGTCAGCACCACCCGCTCCGCACCACGCTCAGCCACCCAACCCGCCGTAATCGCACCCACACCACTCGTACCACCCGTCACCAGCACCGCACCCCCAGGCCGCCACTCCTCCCCCACCACAGGACGACCCGCACGCTCCAACCGACGACCCAGTACCCCACCCGAACGCACCGCGACCTGATCCTCACCACCATTCGCGAGCACCCCGACCAGCCGCGCACCCACCCGCCCATCGAACTCCGCAGGCAGATCAACCAGACCACCCCAACGACTCCCCAGCTCCAGCCCCGCCGTCACACCCAGACCCCACACCTGCGCCTGCACCGCACTCACCACCGACTCACCCGCGCCCGCGCCCACCGCGCCCCGCGTCAGCACCCACAACGGAGCCTCCACCCCAGCACCGCCCAACGCCCGCACCAACTCCACCGTCGCCACCAGACCAGCCGCAACGATCTGATCACCGGCGAACACCGCATCATCCACCGCCAACGTCGACACCACACCGGCCACGCCCGCGACCACCGAGGCATCGACCCCATCGGGACCGGCGACGGTGATCACCTCGGCACCACACCCGGACAGCGCCTCCGCAACAGCCTCGGCATCCGCACCCTCACCCACCACCAGCCACGACCCCGACAACACCACACCCGACTCCACCACCGGAACCGGCACCCACGAAACCCGATAACGCCAATCAGCAACCTCCGCGTCCACCCGACTCCGCCGCCGGTAATCGGCCAGCGCAGGCAACACCTCTGCCAGGCTGCCACCGTCGACGTTCAGCGTCGCCGCAAGCTCATCCAAGTCACCCTGCTCGATGGCGGCCCAGAACTCCGCGTCGCCACCCTTCCGGGCTGCGTTCCCCGCAACGTGCTCCGCCTGCCGCCAGAAACGGCTCCGCTGGAAGGCGTAGGTGGGCAGCTCGACGGTCTCGCCACCGCCCAGCACACCGGCCCACTCCACCTCAACACCCCGGACCCAGGCTTCGGCGAACGAGGCCAGCAGACGCTCGGCACCACCGTTATCCCGCCGCAACGTGCCGACCGTGACCGGGGCATACTCCTCCAGCGCATCACCTATCGCGCCGGTGAGCACCGGGTGCGGGGAGGTCTCCACGAACACGCCGTGCCCGGACTCACCCAGCACCTGGATCGCGCGCTCGAACTCCACGGTCTCGCGCAGCGAAGCGAACCAGTAACCCGCGTCCATCTCCGGACCCGACAGCCACTCCCCGCTCATCGCGGAGACCATCGGGATACGCGTCTCGCCAGGAACGATCCCGTCCAGGACGTTGAGGATCTCGTCGCGCAGCTCGTCCACCTGGGGGCCGTGCGAGGCGTAGTCCACCGGAATCATCCGAGTCCGCACCGACTCACCACAGGACTCCTGCAACTCCCGCAGCGCATCCGGCTCACCCGACACCACCGTCGCCGAGGGCCCGTTCACCGCCGCGAGCGACAGCCGTTCCCCGAACGGGGCGATGCGCTCGCGCACCGCGTCGGCCGGCTCGGCAACCGACAGCATCCCGCCACGCCCAGCCAGCACCGTCAACGTCCGGCTGCGCAGCGCCACGACCTTCGCCGCATCCTCCAGCGACAGAATCCCCGCCACCGCAGCCGCCGCGATCTCACCCTGCGAATGCCCCACCACCGCATCCGGCACCACACCAGCCGCCTCCCACACCGCGGCCAGCGACACCATCACCGCCCACAACGCCGGCTGCACCACATCAGCAGCCTCGAAACCATGCCGCCCCGCCAGCACGTCCTCAAGCTCCCAGTCCACAAACGGAGCCAGAGCCACCGCACACTCCGCAAGCCTGGCCGCGAACACCGGCGAGGACTCGGCCAACTCCCGGCCCATCCCCACCCACTGCGAACCCTGACCCGGGAACACAAACACCGTCGAACCGGTGCCGACCGGGGCCACCTCACCAGTGACCACACCCGCCGCGGGCTGGTCGGTGGCCACCGCGGCCAGCCCCGCCAGCAGCACCTCACGCTCCGACCCCAGCACCACCGCACGATGCTCAAACACCGACCGCGCCGTCGCCAACGACCACGCCACATCAGACGCCGCCAACTCCGGCCGCCCCGCCACGTGTTCCCGCAGCCGGCCCGCCTGACCCGCAAGCGCCGCGGCACTGCGACCCGACACCGCCCACGCCGGAACACCAGGCGACAGCAACGGCAGAGACTCGGACGCCTCGGTGGCCACGGGCGGCGCGGTCGGCTCGGCGTGGTCCGCCGGGGCAGGCTCCGCCTGTTCGAGGATCACGTGGGCGTTGGTGCCGCTGACCCCGAACGAGGAGACCGCGGCACGGCGCAGACGGCCGGCGTCGGGCCAGGAACGGGCATCGGTGAGCAGGCGGACGTTTCCGGCGTCCCAGTCGACCTGCGGCGTCACTTCGTCCGCGTGCAGTGTCTTGGGCAGCATGCCGTGGTGGATGGCCTTGACCATCTTGATGACGCTGGCGACGCCCGCGGCGGCCTGGGTGTGGCCGATGTTCGACTTGATCGATCCCAGCCACAGCGGCTGGTCGTCGGCGCGGTTCTGACCGTACGTGGCGAGGAGCGCCTGGGCCTCGATCGGGTCGCCGAGGGTGGTGCCGGTGCCGTGGCCTTCCAGGGCGTCGATGTCGGCGGTCGTCAGCCCGGCGGCGTCGAGTGCCTGCTTGATGACGCGGCGCTGGGACGGGCCGCTGGGCGCGGTGAAGCCGTTGGAGGCGCCGTCCTGGTTGACCGCGCTGCCGCGGATCACCGCGAGCACCTGGTGCCCGTTGCGCCGGGCGTCCGACAGGCGCTCCAGCAGCAGGACGCCCGCGCCCTCGCCCCAGCCGGTGCCGTTGGCGTCGGCGGAGTACGAACGGCAGCGGCCGTCGGGCGAGAGGCCGCGCTGCTCGCTGAACTCGATGAACGTCTCGGGGGTGGCCATGATGCTGATGCCGCCGGCCAGCGCCAGCGTGCACTCGCCTGAGCGCAGGGACTGCGACGCCCACTGGAGTGCCACGAGCGATGAGGAGCAGGCGGTGTCGACTGTGACGGCGGGGCCTTCGAGGCCGAGCGTGTAGGCGACGCGTCCGGAGACAAGGCTGCCGTCGCTGCTGGTGATGCCGTAGTCGTGGTACATCGCGCCGGCGAAGACGCCGGTGCGGCTGCCGCGGAGCGTTGCCGGGTCGAGGCCGGCCCGTTCCATCGCCTCCCAGGTGATCTCCAGCAGGAGCCGCTGCTGGGGGTCCATGGTGGTGGCCTCGCGCGGGCTGATCCTGAAGAAGTCGGGGTCGAACAGCGCCGCGTCGTGCAGGAATCCGCCGTCGCGGACGTAGCTCTTGCCGGGCTTACCGGGCTCCGGGTCGTAGATGTCGTCCAGGTCCCAGCCACGGTCGGTGGGGAACGGGGTGATGGCGTCGCGGCCTTCGGTGACCAGGTCCCAGAGGTCCTCCGGGGAGGCGACGCCGCCGGGGTAGCGGCAGGCCATGCCGATAATCGCGATGGGTTCTGTCGTGGCGCTCGCGGTGGCACGCAGGCTCTGGTTGTCCCGCTTCAGCCGCTCGTTCTCGACGAGCGAGCCGCGCAGCGCCTCAATGATCTCCTCGACCTTGGCATCCACCGCCGTCTCAGCCTCCGCTCACTGTCGTGGTCTGCGCGCCGTTCGCGCCGATCGTGTCTAGAAATCCGCCGAGCACCTCGGTGAAGCGCTCGGGCTCCTCAAGGTGCGTGAGGTGGCTGGAGTCTTCGAAGATCTCCCAGCGGGCGTTCGGGATGAGTTCCTCGAAGGGCCGAACGGTCGCCGGGGTGGCCTCGTCGTGACGGCCGGAGATGATGAGCGTCGGCACGCTGATGTCGGGCAGGTAGTCGATCACCGACCAGTCGCGCAGGCTGCCGATGACGTGGAACTCGTTGGGGCCGTTCATGGCGCGGTAGACCGTCGGGTCGGTGAAAGTCTCCATGTAGGTGGCCGCGAGCTCGCGGGGGAGCGGGTCGATGCGGCAGACGTGGCGACTGTAGAAGATGAGCATGGCCTGCAGGTACTCGTCGCTGTCGGTGGTGCCCGCTGCCTCGTGGCGCCGCAACGTTTCGTCCACGCCCGGTGGCAGTTGGGCGCGCAGCACGTCCATCTCCTTGCGCCACAGCGGGTAGGAGGCGGGTGCGTTGGCGACGACCAGCCCGCGGAGTCCGGCGGGGCGGGCGGAGGCGTGCCAGGCGGCCAGCATCCCGCCCCATGACTGCCCGAACAGGACGTAGTTGTCGGCGATGTCGAGCCGGTTGAGGAGGTTGTCGAGCTCGTCGAGGAACAGCTCGGGCGTCCAGAAGCCGGGGTCGGCGTCGGGCAGGCGGGTGGAGCCCCCGTTGCCGAGTTGGTCGTAGTGGACGACGGGCCAGCCGCGTTCGGCGTAGCCGGCCAGGGGGAGCAGGTAGTCGTGGGTGCTGCCGGGGCCTCCGTGCACGACGACGAGCGCCGGGCGGCCCGCTCCCGGCCTTCCGGTGACGCGGTACCAGGTCGCGTACTCGCGGAAGGGAACGGTTCCCTTGGCTGTGGGCGTGGGCGCCATTTCTCCAACCATCTCTCGACCGTGTGCGGTCGGGTCGTTCTCGACTGCGGTTACGCGTCCCTGGCGCGGCATGAAAATGCCCCGGAGCGGCCCGTGGCCGGGCGCGTCCGGAGTCGGGAGCCTCAAGCCGCTCGTCGACGGTGCAGACGGTGCGAGGGGCCGTCTGTACTCGCTCCTTGCCGGGCGGGTGAGGGTACTCGGCCAGGGCGCTGGGCGTGCTCGACGTGCCTCGGCGGAGTTGGCGGCTCTGCCTGGCCGGTGCCGCATGGAGGATCGGGTCCTGGCCCGCCGGGTGGCCTTGCGGCGCTGTCGGGAGCCGCGTGGCGTGGCGGACCCGGAGGGCGGGAGTGGGGCCGCCTCCTCCGGGGCATGGGTCCGGCGGGCGGTGGTACCGGGCGAGGGGCGATGGTGCGGCCGGTGCGGCTGAGGGCCGATCGCTGCCGGAACGGCGGCACCGTGTGTGCGGGCGTGCGCTGCGGGCGCGTCTGCCGCGGGCGCGTCTGCTGTGGCCGGGGAGCGGTGGGCGTCCGCGGCGGCCACGGCGGTTGTCTCCGCGGTGTGCTCGCGGGCCGCGGGCAGCTTCCTGGCACTACTTTCGCGGTAGTCAAGAAGCTTGTCCTGGTTACCCACCAAAGTCACCCCGGGTTGAGAGGGCGCCGACGCGGCGACGCACGATTGCCGGGAACGCTACGCAGGGCCCAAATCCACCCCCAACCCCTGATCGCCCCTAACGTGTGCCGCCGGACCGCTGCGCCCACCGGCCCCCTTGGGCGGTTCGGTGGCGTCGGCTCGGTCGTCGGCTCGGTCGTCGGCTCGGTCGTCACCGCGGCCACGCCCGGTTACGCTACGGGAGCGGCTCGTGGCACCATGCCGGGCACGGCCGGATGCCGGGAGGAGGGCGGCGTCCGCGATGCCGTCGGGTTTGCCGGTTCCGTGTCGGGGCGGTTCCGGTTCTGCCGGCGGTCGTCGTGCGGTCGGGTGCCTGCCACCGGCCGGTGCCCGCGGACCGGTGGCCTCGTCGTGTCGGTCGCGGCGGCGCCGGGTGACGGCATGTTTTGCGGCGTATTCGCTATGCGGTCACCCCCTTACCGAGGGTCTTCGTTTGCAACATCGGCGGCATTCCAGGCGCTCGATGCAATCTCCAACTGCTGCGTGACAGGACGGCAACAATGGGAAACTGCGCTGACATTTAGCCGAGCCCTTCGCCCGTCCGTCCGCCCGGCGAGCAGACCCCGCACCGGCCGCGTTCGCCGGTAGCCCAATGGGCCAGTTCGGCCTGACACATCCGGCGATTCTTTGCAATCCGGTACCGCCCGTGGCGCCCGCCGGGGTACCGGCACATGCGGGCCGCCCGCGGTCACTCTTTCCCTGCGGAACGGTCACGAATATTCCGGCACCCCAGGTCATATCAGCCGGAACAGCGGCACGTGCGGACCGCCCGCAGTCAGTCATTCCCCCAGGGCGGTCACGGGCATTCGGGCTCCAGCCATAGCAGCCGGGACGCCGTTACATGCGGGCCGTCAACGGTCACCCTCCCTGCCGGAACGGTCATGGATATTCCGGCACCTCCGGTCATATCAGCCAGTACACCGGTGGATACGGGCCGAGCACGGTCAGCTTCAGCGGCGAAACGGTCAGTACACGGGCGGGGGTGGCCGTTTCGGGCGCGGCTGTCCGTTCGTTGCGGCGTGCGGGCCGAGCGGCGCGGATTCTGCCTGCACAGCGACGGATTGGGGCGCGGGCGGCGGGGAGCGGGGCGCGATCGACAGGCCGGCCGGGTGCCCGATCGGCCACCGAGCCGCTGTGACCGCGAGTGATCATATAGCGCCAATGAGTTTCCGGTGACCGGCCGTCGGCACGCTCTCGACAAGGCGTCATGTCGCGTATCGATACGGCTATCCGGGCCGTGGAGTGACGGGCACTGTTCGCCTCCGTACGGTCTCAGGCACCCATTATCATCCTCACAGGCGTCCCTCAAAATTGATCAACGACTCGCTTGCTCCAGACAATCGGAGGGCGAACTCTCGACCAACAGTCGCTGACACCCAAGCCGCCCAAGCAGCGCCTGAGGCGGGCTCTCGCCTGGGGTGAGACGACGCTCCAACACGCTCTCCCAGCGGGTGCTGGCCAGAATGCATTTGCCGCAGTAACATCTGGAACTTCCGGGGGGCGGTCCTTGTTTGTCCTGGCTCTGCGGGAATATTCTGCCGCCGAGCACTGCTCAACGACTACGACACCTCGAAGGACTAGGCCGACCTGTTTCCAGCCGCCGCTGGAAACGGCAGCTGCGTGATTGACATGCCGACAGGGGATTCTCAACAGTGTTGGTGGAGCGCACCCAAATACTCGAAAGACTCGATGACCTACTGGTTCAATCTGCTCGGGGCAGGGGCACCGTCGCCGCGGTGAGCGGCTCGACCGCGATGGGCAAGACGAGTGTGCTCGACGCCTTGGCGGACCAGGCCGCTTCGGCGGGCAGCGCAGTGCTCAGTGTGGTGAGTGCGCCGCATGAGCGTGACCTTCCCTTTGGCACGCTCACCCAGCTCCTGCAGGCGCTCGAAGCGCATCTGGCGGACATCGAGCCGCTGGGCGTCGACGTCACGGACGCGGTCCGGCTCATCGAGCCCACGCACGTGGCGGCCGCTCCAGCGCCACCCGTGGCCCACGACGGCCTCGTGGCAGTCGCCAGGCAGACACACCGGCTTGTCGCCAACCTGGCCGCCGCGCGCCCCCTGTTGATCACAGTGGACGACATCCAGCACACCGACGCGGCCACGCTCTTCTGTCTGCGGTACCTGGCACAACGCCTGACCCAGCTGCCCGTCACCCTGGTGTTCACGCGCGGCACCTCGGTCGAGGAGCAGCCGCCGCACATCCTGTACGACCTCCTGTACCAGACGAGCGTGCGCCGCTTCCACCTGGGCCCGCTCTCGCGTGAAGGCATAAGGGCGTTGGCCGCGGGCCGGTCCCCGTGCGTTCCCTCGGACGAGCTGGTCGGGGAGATCCACACGCTGAGTGTGGGGAACCCGCTGCTCGTTCAGGCGCTCATCGAGGAGCACCGGCTGCGTGCCGCGCCCGAAGCGACCGCGGATTCCGTCGTGCCGGCGGGCGACGGCCCTGCCGTCCAGCCCAGTTCGGAGGGAGGGCTGACGACCGGGCACATCTTCCAGCAGGCAGTCCTCGCGTGCCTGCACCGGCTCGGCCCGCGCGCCGTCCTGCTCGCGCAGTGCGTCGCGCTGCTGGACAAGGCGGCCACCCCGCTCCTGTTGAGCCGGTTGAGCGGCATCGACGCGGAGCTGGTCAGACGTTATCTGGGGCTGCTCACCGGCATCGGTGTGCTGGACGGTGTCCACTTCCGCCGCTCGGGCGTTCAGCAGGCGGTTCTCCGTGAGATGCCCCATGACGAGGCAACGGACCTGCGGCACCGCGTCGCTTCGCTGCTCCACCACGGCGGGGCGGCGCCCCAGACCGTGGCCGTGCATCTGCTCGCCGCCGGCCCGCTGCACGACGACTGGATGGTGCCGGTTTTACGAGAGGCCGGCCGTCAGGCTCTGGCCGAGGGCGACGTGGCGCAGGGCATCCGATGTCTGGAGCTGGCGCGCGAATGCTGCTCGGAGGATGCTGCGCGCCTCTCGGTGATGTCGCACTACGCCTTCGGCCAGTGGCAGGCGAGTCCCGCCGACTCCGCCCAGCACTTTCTCGCGCTCAAGGGCCCGGCTCTGGCAGGGATGTTGACGACGAGGGATGCGTTGCAGGTCGCCGAGGGCATGATGTTCCACCTCCACTTCGACGAAGCCCTGGAAGTCGTCGACCATCTCTACGACGGCAACGAGGACATGACGGCCGCGCTGCTCGGTATCCCGCTGCTGATGGCCTCGGAGTTCCCTGGCCTGCTGCACCGGCCGCGCCGCCCGTTCCCGACGACGACCGTCTCGTCGACGTCCACCTCGAAGCTGCGCGCGCGGCACGCGCTGGCCCGCGCCCTCGAACGGGGGGCGGACGAGTACGCCATCGCCCTGGCCGAGCAGGTGCTTCAGGGCACCCAGTCTCCGGCTCCCTGGCGGATGCACGCTCTGCACACGGCTCTGCTGGCCTTGTGCTACGCGGACAAGTTCGACGAAGCCCAGAAGTGGCACGAGGTCCTCGCGGCCGGCTCACGAAGATATGACGCACCGGTCTGGCAAGGAATGCTCGAATCCACCGGTGCGCTCATCTCGCTGCGGCGTGGCCAACTGGCCGACGCCGTGCGCCAGGCGGAGGCGGCATACGCCCTGCTGTCCGGCCTGACGTGGAACGTCAGCAGCACGCTCGCGCTGGCCATACTCGTGGAGGCCCACACCGCCATGGGTAACCATCAGGCCGTGACCAAGCACCTGGCGCACGAGCCGCCACCGGCGCTGTTCCTCACCCGCGCGGGGCTGCACTACCTGTACGCCCGCGGCCGCCACCACCTCGCGACGGGCAACATGTCCATGGCGCTGTCCGACTTCCTGGAGTGCGGCACGCTGATGCAGCGCTGGGACATCGACACGCCCGCCCTGGCGCCCTGGCGGTTGGGGGCGGCCGCGGCGTGGCTTCGGCTGGGCGAGCGGGACCGGGCGGCCCTGCTCGTCGAGAAGCAGGCCGCGACGCCCGACATCGGGCTCACACGGTCGCGTGGGATGGCCCTGCACGGTCTTGCCATGGTCCAGCCGACCGCCAAGCAGCCTCCCCTGCTGCTGGAGGCGTTCCGCCTGCTGGAGGCCAAGGGCGCGTGGTACGACGCCGCCGCCGTCCTGGTCGACCTCAGCCGCGCCTACCAGGAGCTGGGCGAGAAGGGCCGGGCACGGCGCACCGCGCGGAGGGCATGGCGCCTCGCCAAGAGCTGCGGGGCGGAAGCCATGTGCCAGGCACTGCTTCCGACGACCATGCCCCGCAGCGCCGAGACCAAGGAAAGTACCCGGTCCGGCGGCAGCGAACGCGCGGACCGGGGCACGTTCGAAGGGCTCAGTGAGTCGGAGCGGCGCGTCGCCATACTCGCCGCCCAGGGGTACGCCAACCGGGAGATCGCGGACAGGCTGTTCATCACGGTCAGCACCGTCGAACAGCACCTCACCCGCGTCTATCGCAAAATGGGCATCAGGAACCGCGACCAGCTCCTGGAGGGCATGCACGCCGTCAGCCTGGAGAGCGTCTGATCCGCCGCGGCCCGGCAAGGGCCGCCGTGCGCCTGTGCCCGCCGCCCGGCGGGCACAGGCGCACGATGCGTTCCGGGGTGGGCTCCGTTTGCCCACCCCACGGCCGAACCAACCAGGCGAAACACTGCTAGGGGGCTCTACGGGTAGCTGGGGACGGGCGGCGGGGCTGACGATCGTGCCTCAGATGAAACCGCACGCCCCAGGCGGTCTCGGAGCGCGCGATGAGGGAGGCACTCGCCAGCATGCCGAGTGATCGTGTCCAGAAAACTGATCCCATCGCCATCGTCGGTGTGTCGTGTCGCCTGCCCCAGGCGCCCGACGCCGGCGCCTTTTGGGCGTTGCTGCGCCAGGGGCGCAGCGCGATCACCGAGGTGCCGGAAGACCGTTGGAGTCCCGGCGAGGTCCTGCCCGATCTGCCGGAGCCGCAACGTGCCGGGCTGCGGTACGGCGGGTTCCTTGACCACGTGGACGGGTTCGACGCGGCGTTCTTCGGGATCTCGCCGCGCGAGGCCGTGGCGATCGACCCGCAGCAGCGGCTGTTCGCCGAGCTGGCCTGGGAGGCGCTGGAGGACGCGGGCATCGTCCCGGAGACGCTGCGCGGCACCGCGGCGTCCGTCTTCGTCGGCGCGATCGCCGGCGACTACGCGGCGCTGGCGCAGCGCGGCGGCGCCGTAACGCAGCACTCGCTGCCCGGGCTGAACCGCGGCGTCATCGCGAACCGGGTGTCGTACGCGCTTGGCCTGCGCGGCCCCAGCCTCACGGTCGATTCCGCACAGTCGTCGTCGCTGGTGGCGGTGCACCTGGCGCTGGAGAGCCTGCGCAAGGGCGAGACCGGCCTGGCCCTGGCCGGCGGTGTCGCGCTCAACCTCACGCCCGAAAGCGCCGAAGTCGCCGGGCGGTTCGGCGGGCTGTCGCCGGACGGACGCTGCTTCACCTTCGACGCGCGGGCCAACGGTTACGTGCGTGGCGAAGGCGGCGGGGTCGTCGTTCTGAAGCCCCTGGCGCACGCGGTGCGGGACGGGGACGCCGTCTACGGGGTCATCCTCGGCAGCGCGGTCAACAACGACGGTGACACCGAAGGGCTCACCGTGCCCAGCACCGAGGCCCAGGCTGCGGTGCTGCGTCAGGCGTGCGAGGACGCGGGCGTGGACCCGGCGCAGGTGCGCTACGTGGAGCTGCACGGCACGGGCACCCCGACGGGCGACCCGCTGGAGGCGGCGGGGGTGGGCGCCGTCTACGGCAGCGCGCGGCCCGCGGACTCGCCCGTCCTCGTCGGGTCGGCCAAGACGAACGTCGGGCACCTGGAGGGCGCGGCGGGGATCGTCGGGCTGATCAAGACGGCGCTGGGCATCAAGCACCGGGAGATCCCGGCAAGCCTCAACTACGAGACGCCCAACCCGCGCATCGACCCCGAGGCGCTGAACCTGCGCGTGCAGACCACGGCCCGACCGTGGCCGGAGTCCCAGCTGCTCGCCGGGGTCAGCTCCTTCGGTGTGGGCGGAACGAACTGCCACGTCGTCATCGCCGGGGCGCCCGAGCCGAACGAGTCCGGCCAGGACGCCGCGCCGCGGAGCGGGGAGGAGAACGGGGAGGAGAGCAGGGAGGAGATCCCGCTGTCCCCGTGGCCGGTGTCGGGACGCACGGCGGCGGCCCTGCGCGCACAGGCGGAGCGGCTACGCGAGTTGCCGACCGCCGACGCCGACACCGACGCCGACGCGTTGGACGTCGGCTGGTCGCTGGCCGGCACGCGCACGCACTTCGAACACCGCGCCGTCGCCCTCGGCCCCGATCACGCCGCACAGCTGGCGGCGCTGCGCACCGGGGCCGAGGTGCCGGGCCTGGTCACGGGCATCACGGGCGACCACGGGAAGGTCGCGCTGGTGTTCCCCGGGCAGGGTTCGCAGTGGGAGGGGATGGCGCGCGAACTGCTGCGCACCTCCGCGGTCTTCCGCACGTCGATCGAGGCGTGCCACGACGCGTTCGCCCCGTACCTCGACTGGTCGCTGCTGGACACGCTCACCGGCGAGCCCGGGGCACCGTCCCTCGAACGTGCGGACGTCGTCCAGCCCGCGCTGTTCGCGGTGATGGTCTCGCTCGTGCGGGTGTGGGAGTCGCTGGGCGTGCGGCCGGACGCGGTGATCGGGCACTCGCAGGGCGAAGTCGCCGCGGCACACGTCGCGGGAGCGCTCGGTCTTGAGGACGCGGCCCGGATCGTGGCGCTGCGCAGCCGGACGCTGCTGGCGCTGGCGGGCACCGGGGCCATGGTATCGGTGGCGCTGGCTGCCGACCGGGTCGCCGAGTACGTCGCCACCATCGGCGAAGGGCTGAGCGTCGCCGCGGTCAACGGGCCGAGCACCACCATCGTGGCCGGCGCCCCCGACGTCGTCGCGCGGCTGCTGGAACGCTGCGAGGCGGACGGTATCCGCGCGCGTACCGTTCCCGCGGTGGACTGGGCCTCGCACTCGCCGCACGTGGCAGCCATCCGGGATGAGTTGCTTGAGCAGCTCGCCGGGGTGACGCCGCGTTCCTCCGACATCGCGTTCTACTCGACCGTCACCGGGACCGCCATCGACACGGCCGGGCTGGACGCCGACTACTGGTACGCCAACCTGCGCCGACCGGTGCTGTTCGAGCCGACGCTCAGGAGGATGGCGGAAGACGGGTTCGGCACGTTCATCGAGTCGAGCCCGCACCCCGTTCTGACGCTCGGCCTGCGGGAAACCCTGCCGGACCGTCTGGTCGTGGGGTCGCTTCGCCGGAACGAGGCGCCGTGGCCGCTGCTCCTCGGGTCCCTGGCCGAGCTACACGTGCGCGGCGTGCCCGTCGACTGGTCCGCCGTGTTCGCGGGGCGGGCGCCGCGTCGCGTTCCGCTGCCCACCTACGCGTTCCAGCGCGAGCGCTACTGGCCGGAGGCAGCGGCCGGGTCCGTGCCCGGCGTGCAGGCAAGTGGCGCGCGGGCAAGTGGCGTGCGACAGGAGGAGGAACGCGCGGAGGAGACCGCGGACAGCGGGAGCGCGACGTGGCGGCAGCGGTTCGCGGCGCTGCCGGAGGAGGAGCGGAATCGCGAGGCGCTCGAGCTGGTACAGCTGCGGACAGCGATCGTTCTCGGCCACCTGAGCGCGGACTCGGTTGACACCGACCGGGCGTTCCGCGACCTGGGCATGGACTCGACACTGGCGGTTCAGCTCAAGGAGAAGCTGACCGATGTGACCGGGCTGGCCCTGCCGAACTCCGTCGTCTACGACCACCCGAGCCCGGCCCGGCTGGCCCAGCGGCTGTGTGAACTCGCACTGGGCGACGACTTCTTGCCGACCGCGTCCGCGCGGACGGCGGGGATGGCGGGGATGGCGGGGACGGCGCGGATGCCGGCCGCGAACGCCGACGAGCCGATCGCGATCGTCGGGATGGCCTGCCGCTTCCCCGGCGGCGCGAACACCCCGGAAGCCCTGTGGCGGCTGGTCGACGAGGGCACGGACACGATCAGCGCGTTCCCCGAGAACCGGGGCTGGGACCTGGACAGCCTGTACGACCCCGAGCCGGGCGTACGGGGCAAGACGTATACCCGGCACGGTGGTTTCCTGGACGAGGCCGCCGAGTTCGACCCAGAGTTCTTCGGTATCAGCCCCCGCGAAGCCATGGCCATGGACCCTCAGCAGCGGGTCCTGCTCCAGATCGCCTGGGAGACGTTCGAACGCGCCAGAATCAATCCGCAGCGGCTGCGCGGCAGCGACACCGGCGTGTTCGTGGGGGCCATGGCCCAGGAGTACGGCCCGCGCCTGCACGAAGGCGACGACGGGCTGGGCGGCTATCTGCTGACCGGCAGTACCGTCAGTGTCGCCTCGGGGCGTCTGGCGTACACGTTCGGTCTTGAGGGCCCGGCGGTGACGGTCGACACCGCGTGCTCCTCGTCGTTGGTCGCCCTGCATCAGGCGGCGCAGGCGCTGCACAGTGGTGAGTGTTCGCTGGCGCTGGCCGGTGGCGTCACCGTCATGGCGACGCCCGGGATGTTCGTGGAGTTCGGGCAGCAGCGCGGGCTGGCCCCCGATGGCCGGTGCAAGTCCTTCTCCGCCGCGGCCGACGGCGTGGCGTGGGCCGAGGGCGCGGGCATGGTCCTGCTGGAACGACTCTCCGACGCCCAGGCCAACGGGCACACGGTCCTGGCCGTCATCCGCGGCTCGGCCGTCAACCAGGACGGCGCGAGCAACGGCCTCACCGCCCCCAACGGCCCCTCCCAGCAACGCGTCATCAACGCCGCACTCGCCAACGCCGGCCTCGCCCCGGACGAGATCGACGCCGTAGAGGCCCACGGCACCGGCACCACCCTCGGCGACCCCATCGAGGCCCAGGCCCTGCTGGCCACCTACGGCCAGCACCGGCCCGAGGACCAGCCCCTGTGGCTCGGCTCCCTCAAATCCAACATCGGACACGCCCAGGCCGCCGCAGGCATCGGCGGGGTCATCAAAATGATCCAGGCCATGCGCCACGCCACCCTCCCCCAAACCCTCCACGCCGACGAGCCAAGCCCCCACATCGACTGGGACAGCGGCAACGTCCAACTCCTCACCCAGCCCCGCCCCTGGCCGGCCGGCGACCGGCCCCGCCGCGCCGCCGTCTCCTCCTTCGGCATCAGCGGCACCAACAGCCACCTCATCCTCGAACAGGCACCCGTCGGCCCCGAAGAGGCACACGAGCAGGAGATCCCCGGGGGAACGGTCATCCCCTGGATGCTCTCCGCCAGGAACGAACCCGCCCTGCGCGAACAAGCCCGGCAACTCCGCACCCACCTGGAACTGCACCCCGAACTGCGACCGGCCCAGACCGCCCACGCCCTGGCCACCCGCACCCTCTTCGACCACCGCGCCGTCATCGTCACCGACCAGCCCGAGGACATCGACCGCGCCCTCCACGCCCTCATCGAAAACCAGCCCTCCCCAAACCTCGTCCGCGGCACCCCACAACCCGGCAAGACCGCATTCCTCTTCACCGGCCAGGGCGCCCAACGCCCCGGCATGGGCCGCGGTCTGTACGACACCTACCCGGTCTTCCAGGCCGCGTTCGACGAAGTCTGCGCCGCTCTGGACCTCCACCTCGCAGCCGAACAGCCGCTCAAGGACATCGTCTTCAACGACGACCCCACCCTGCTGAACCAGACCCGCTACACCCAGGCCGCACTCTTCGCCCTGGAAACCGCGCTCTACCGCCTCGTCGAATCCTTCGGCATCACACCCGACTACCTCACCGGCCACTCCATCGGCGAACTCACCGCCGCCCACACCGCCGGCATCCTCACCCTCGACCACGCCGCCCAACTCGTCGCCGCCCGCGGCACCCTCATGCAAAACCTCCCCCCAACCGGCGCCATGATCTCCCTCCGCGCCCCCGAACACGATGTCCTGCCTTTGCTGGAGGGGCGCGAAGACCGGGTGGCCATCGCCGCCGTCAACGGGCCGGACTCCACCGTCATCTCCGGCGACGAACACACCGTCACCGACATCGCCACCACCCTGGCCGAACAGGGCGTGAAGACCCGCCGCCTCACCGTCTCCCACGCGTTCCACTCCCCCCACATGGACCCCATGCTGGAAGCCTTCGAACGCGTCGCCACCAGCCTGGACTACCACCCCCCCACCATCCCCATCGTCTCCAACCTCACCGGCGAACTCGCCGACCCCGACCACATCACCACCCCCCACTACTGGACCCGCCACGTCCGCGAAGCCGTCCGCTTCCACCACGGCATCCACACCCTCCACACCCACGGCGTCCGCCACTACCTCGAACTCGGACCCGACACCACCCTCACCACCATGGCCCAGGACACCCTCGACCAAGAGCCCCAGGCCACGTTCATCCCCACCCTCCACCGCGACCGCAACGAACACCACACCCTCCTCACCGCCCTCGCCACCACCCACACCCAGGGCCTGTCCGTCCGTTGGCCCCGTCTCGCGGGCCACGCGCCGCCCCCGCCTTCCGCGCCCGATCTGCCGACCTACCCCTTCCAACGCCAGCACTACTGGCTGGACACGTCGAGAAGCGGTGCGGATGCCGGCCACCTGGGCCTGACGGCGACCGGGCACCCGGTGCTGACCACGCTCGCCGAACTCCCCGACAACGGCGGGCACCTCTTCACCGGCCGCATCAGCGCCACCGACCCCGCCTGGGTAACCGAACACGCCGTCTTTGACGCACTCATCGTGCCCGGCGTCGCCTTCGTCGACCTCCTCCTCCACGCCGCCCACCACATCGGCTGCAACCAGATCGACGAACTCACCCACCACATCTTCCTCGCCGTCCCGGAACACGGAGCACTCCAACTCCGCGTCCTGATCGAAGCCGCGGACGACACCGGACGGCACTCCTTCTCCGTCTACTCCCGCAGCGAGGACGCCCCGGCCGAGGGCGAGTGGACCCTCCACGCCACCGGCGCACTCACCACCGAGGAGCTGACCCCCCCGGCAGCAGATGCCCTGCTTACCGGCGGCGTCTGGCCACCGGCCACGGCACAGCCCATCGACATCCAGGACTTCTACACCCGGATCATCGACGCGGGCTTCGGCTACGGGCCGCTGTTCCGCAGTCTGCGGGCGGCTTGGCAGGACGGCGACACGACGTGGGCGGAGGTGTCCCTCCCCGCCGACGCCGACCCCGGCGCCTACGGGATTCACCCGGGCCTGCTCGACTCCGCGCTTCAGCCGGGCGCTTTGGTCACCGCGCAGGAGGCGGCGCAGGACTCCATCCGTGTCCCGTTCTTCTGGAGCGGCGTGTCCCTGCACACGACAGCGGCAGTGTCCATCCGCGTGCGCCTCACCTGGATTGCGCCCGGGACGGCGTCCCTGGCCATCACCGACCCCACGGGCGCGCCGGTGATGACCATCGACTCCCTCGCCATGCGGGCAGTCGCACCGGAACAGCTCGCTGCCGCGCGCGCCGCCAACACCGGGGACCTCTACCAGATCAGCTGGACCCCCCTTCCGGCCGCCGAGGTCACCACATCCAGCACGATCGGCACCGCCTGGGCCGAACACCTCACGGCTCTGACCGGGACCGATGCGAGGACAGTGAGGCTCCCACTGGCCGAACCGGCCGAACCGGCCGATGGGAACGGCCAGGAGGACACCTCCGGTGCGGAAGTGATCGTCACCTGGTGCGTTTCCCCGGATGAAGCTGACCCGGTCACGGCCACTCACACTCTGACGCAACATGTGCTGCGCCTCGTTCAGTCGGTCGCGGATGAGGAGAACGATTCCCGGCTGGTCGTCCTGACCCGGGGCGCGGTCCCGGCCGGTGCGCAGCAGGAGCGGCCGGATCTCGCAGGCGCGTCGGTGTGGGGACTCATTCGCTCGGCACAGGCGGAACACCCGGACCGGTTCACCCTGATCGACCTCGACGACAACGAGTCCTCGCTCAAGGCCCTGCCCGCCGCCGTGGCCACCGCGCAGCCTCAACTGGCTGTCCGCAACGGCCAGTTCCTCACTCCACGCCTCGCCCCCGTCGATGCGTCCGCTGCCACGGCAGGCGCACCCGTCACGTTCGACCCGGACAAGACGGTCCTGATCACCGGCGGCACCGGCGCCCTGGGCACCCTCCTGGCCCAGCACCTGGTCACCCACCACGGCGTCAAACACCTGCTGCTCACCAGCCGCCGGGGCCCCACCCCCCGCAACAGCAACATTCTCACTGCCCTGGCCCAGCACGACGCCAAGGTCACCATCGCCGCCTGCGACGCCACCGACAGCGCCTCACTGGAATCCCTCCTGGCCTCCCTCCCCCAGGAGCACCCCCTCGGTGCCGTCATCCACTGCGCCGGCATCCTCGACGACGGCATCGCAACAGCTCTTACCCCTGAACGTTTCAGCAACGTCCTGCGTCCCAAGGCCGACGCCGCCTGGAACCTCCACGAACTCACCCGCGGCACCGACTTGGACGCCTTCGTCCTCTTCTCTTCCGCCGTCGGCACCATCGGCGCCCCGGGGCAGGCCAACTACGCCGCCGCGAACGCGTTCCTCGACGCCCTGGCCCACCACCGCCACTCTCAGCAGCTCCCCGCCCAGTCCCTGGCCTGGGGACTGTGGGCAGAGACCACCGGTGGCATGGCCGGCACGCTGGACGAGCAGGACCGCGCCCGCATGAACCGCAACGGGCTCCTGCCGATCTCGGCGGCACACGGGTTCGCCCACTTCGACTCGGCCCTCACCACGGACCATCCGGTGGTGCTCCCGGCCAAGTTCGACCTCGCGGCCCTGCGTACGCAGACCACGCCGCAGAACCCCATGTTCCGGGGACTGGTGCGCGCTCCGCGCCGCACCGTCACCACCCAGGCCGCCGCCCGTGCCGGTCAGGACGGCGACCAGCTGCGACAGTCGCTCGCCGGCCGCCCGGAGCCCGAGCAGCAGCGCGTCCTGCTCGACTTCCTGCGCGGTCACATCGCCACGGTCCTGGGTCACAGTTCCCCCGAGAGCATCGACCACAGCGCGTCGTTCAAGGAGCTGGGCTTCGACTCCCTCAGCTCGGTGGAGTTGCGCAATGCGCTCAACAAGGCGTCCGGGATGCGGCTGCCGTCCACGCTGCTGTTCGACTACCCCACCCCCACCGCGCTCGCGCACCACATCCGCACCGAGCTGGCCGACAGCGGGCAGAGCACCAACGCGCGCAAGACACCATCCGTCACCCGCAGCGCCACCGCAGACGCGAACGAGCCGATTGCGATCGTCGGGATGGCCTGCCGCTTCCCCGGCGGCGCCAACACCCCAGGCGACCTGTGGGACCTGGTGATGGAGGGACGAGACGCGGTAGGGGCGTTCCCGCAAGACCGGGGCTGGGACCTCGACAACCTCTTCGACTCCGACCCCGACGCCGCAGGCAAGAGCTACGCGCGCGAAGGCGGATTCCTCTACAACGCCGCCGAGTTCGACCCCGAATTCTTCGGCATCAGCCCCCGCGAAGCCCTCGCTCTCGACCCGCAGCAGCGCCTCCTCCTCGAAACCACCTGGGAAACAATCGAGAACGCCGGCATCGCACCCGCCACCCTGCGTGGCAGCGACACCGCCGTCTTCACCGGCGTCGTCACCCAGGAATACGCCTCCCTCACCCACCAGGGCAGCGAGCGCGTCGAGGGCTACCTCCTCACCGGCACCACCGCCAGCGTCGCCTCCGGACGACTCGCCTTCACCTTCGGCCTCGAAGGCCCAGCGGTGACGGTCGACACCGCATGCTCCTCGTCGTTGGTCGCCCTGCACATGGCCTGCCAGTCGCTGCGGAACGGCGAGTCCACCATGGCCCTGGCCGGTGGCGCCACGGTCATGGCCAATGCCGGTATGTTCCTGGAGTTCAGCCGCCAGCGCGGGCTGGCACTCGACAGCCGGTGCAAGTCCTTCTCCGCCGCGGCCGACGGCGTGGCGTGGGCCGAGGGCGCGGGCATGGTCCTGCTGGAACGACTCTCCGACGCCCAGGCCAACGGCCACCCCATCCTGGCCGTCATCCGCGGCTCGGCCGTCAACCAGGACGGCGCGAGCAACGGCCTCACCGCCCCCAACGGCCCCTCCCAGCAACGCGTCATCAACGCCGCACTCGCCAACGCCGGCCTCGCCCCGGACGAGATCGACGCCGTAGAGGCCCACGGCACCGGCACCACCCTCGGCGACCCGATCGAGGCCCAGGCTCTGCTGGCCACCTACGGCCAGCACCGGCCCGAGGACCAGCCCCTGTGGCTCGGCTCCCTCAAATCCAACATCGGACACGCCCAGGCCGCCGCAGGCATCGGCGGGGTCATCAAAATGATCCAGGCCATGCGCCACGCCACCCTCCCCCAAACCCTCCACGCCGACGAACCAAGCCCCCACATCGACTGGGACAGCGGCAACGTCCAACTCCTCACCCAGCCCCGCCCCTGGCCGGCCGGCGACCGGCCCCGCCGCGCCGCCGTCTCCTCCTTCGGCATCAGCGGCACCAACAGCCACCTCATCCTCGAACAAGCCCCACCCACCCAAGAAGAAGAGACCGAGGTGCCCGGGGGAACGGTCATCCCCTGGATGCTCTCCGCCAGGAACGAACCCGCCCTGCGCGAACAAGCCCGGCAGCTGCGCACCCACCTGGAACTGCACCCCGCTCTCAGCACCGCAGGCATCGCCCACGCCCTGGCCACCCGCACCCTCTTCGACCACCGCGCCGTCATCGTCACCGACCAGCCCGAGGACATCGACCGCGCCCTCCACGCCCTCATCGAAAACCAGCCCTCCCCAAACCTCGTCCGCGGCACCCCACAACCCGGCAAGACCGCATTCCTCTTCACCGGCCAGGGCGCCCAACGCCCCGGCATGGGCCGCGGTCTGTACGACACCTACCCGGTCTTCCAGGCCGCGTTCGACGAAGTCTGCGCCGCTCTGGACCTCCACCTCGCAGCCGAACAGCCGCTCAAGGACATCGTCTTCAACGACGACCCCACCCTGCTGAACCAGACCCGCTACACCCAGGCCGCACTCTTCGCCCTGGAAACCGCGCTCTACCGCCTCGTCGAATCCTTCGGCATCACACCCGACTACCTCACCGGCCACTCCATCGGCGAACTCACCGCCGCCCACACCGCCGGCATCCTCACCCTCGACCACGCCGCCCAACTCGTCGCCGCCCGCGGCACCCTCATGCAAAACCTCCCCCCAACCGGCGCCATGATCTCCCTCCGCACCCCCGAACACGATGTCCTGCCTTTGCTGGAGGGCAGGGAGGACCGGGTGGCCATCGCCGCCGTCAACGGGCCGGACTCCACCGTCATCTCCGGCGACGAACACACCGTCACCGACATCGCCACCACCCTGGCCGAACAGGGCGTGAAGACCCGCCGCCTCACCGTCTCCCACGCGTTCCACTCCCCCCACATGGACCCCATGCTGGAAGCCTTCGAACGCGTCGCCACCAGCCTGGACTACCACCCCCCCACCATCCCCATCGTCTCCAACCTCACCGGCGAACTCGCCGACCCCGACCACATCACCACCCCCCACTACTGGACCCGCCACGTCCGCGAAGCCGTCCGCTTCCACCACGGCATCCACACCCTCCACACCCACGGCGTCCGCCACTACCTCGAACTCGGACCCGACACCACCCTCACCACCATGGCCCAGGACACCCTCGACCAAGAGCCCCAGGCCACGTTCATCCCCACCCTCCACCGCGACCGCAACGAACACCACACCCTCCTCACCGCCCTCGCCACCACCCACACCCACGGCATCACCACCAACTGGCAAAACCTCACCACCGGACACCAGGCCCGGAAGACCGACCTCCCCACCTACCCCTTCCAACGCCAGCACTACTGGCTCCAGACAGCAAAAACCGTTGTCAAAGCCGCCAAGTCCGCCACCCATCCACTTCTCACGGCAGCCATCACGCTTCCCGGCGGGGAAGGCGCTGTGTTCACCGGCCAGGTCTCGTTCAAGGACCAGCCGTGGCTGAGTGATCACCTCGTCCACGGTACGGCCGTGCTGCCCGGCGTCGCCTTCGTCGATCTCCTCCTCCACGCGGGCGGCCATGTCGGTTGCCGGCAGATCGAAGAGCTGACGCACCACGCGTTCCTGGCAGTGCCGGAACAAGGTGCCCGTCAGCTCCGAATCACCGTGGGCGCCGCGGACGAGGCCGGACGGCGGCCGTTCTCCGTGTACTCGTCACCGACGAGTGAAGCGGGCGAGGAGACGGCCGAGTGGACCCGCCATGCCAGCGGATTCCTCACCGATGCCGCGCCGGAGACGGAGCCGTACGACCTGACGGCGTGGCCGCCCGTGGGAGGGGAACCCGTCGATGTCGAGGAGTTCTACCGCGGGTTCGTCGAGCGCGGATACGAGTACGGGCCGCTGTTCCGGGGCTTCCGGGCGGGCTGGCGGGTCGGCGACGCCATCTACGCCGAGATCGCGCTACCGGACGGCACGGACCCCGAGGCCTACGGGGTTCACCCCGCCCTCCTGGATTCGGCTCTGCACCCGCTGATGCTTTGGTACGGCTCGGGCCCCGTGCGGCTCCCCTTCTCCTGGAGCGGTGCCGCACTGCACGCTGTCGGACCGTCCCGGTTGCGGGTGCGGCTGACCCGCTCGGACCGGGATGTGCTGTCGCTGTCGGTGGCCGACCCCACAGGCGCTCCCGTCGTCACCATCACCGGGCTCGCCATGCGCGAGGTGGCGCCGGAGCACCTCACCGCTGCCCGCGCCCGGCAGAGCGACGACCTGTACGAGCTGAGCTGGATTTCCGTCCCCGCGCCCGCGCCTCAGGACACCGGCCGGTGGGCAGGACTCGGCGTGCCCGACGTGACCGCCGCCCTGCGCGAGGCCGGGGTCGACGCCGTGGATCACCCGGCCCACGCCAATGCAGGTGCGACGAGCGCAGCGGGGGCCGCCGCGCCACGAGTCGTGATGGCCGGTCCCGTGCTGTCCGATGACGGGGACCTGGTGGCGGACGCGCATACCGCAGCCACCGAGATATTGACGCTGGTTCAGGACTTCCTCGCCGACGGCGCCCTCACGGAGGCCCGGCTGCTGGTGCTGACCCGGGGCGCGGTGGCCGCGGAGGACGGCGAGCAGGTGCCGGACCCGGCCGCGGCCACGGCCTGGGGCCTGATCCGAACGGCGGAGTCGGAGCATCCCGGCCGGTTCGTGCTCATCGATGTCGACGGGTCGGACGCCTCCTACCGTGCGCTACCGGCGGCACTCGCGACAGGAGAGCCGCAGCTCGCGGTCCGCGCCGGTGAGCTGCGCGTTCCCCGGCTGGTGCGAGCGGCTCTGCACGCGCCGGAAGAGGGCGGCAGCGGGCACGCCGACGGCGCGAGCGCCGGGCTCGACCCCGACGGAACCGTGCTCATCACCGGTGGCACCGGCACCCTGGGCGGGCTGGTCGCCCGGCGCCTGGTGGAGCGGCACGGAACGCGGCACCTGCTGCTTGCCAGCCGGCGCGGCGCGGACGCGGACGGTGCCATCGAACTGGCCGCCGACCTCAAGGAACTCGGCGCTGACGTCACTATCGCGGTCTGTGACACCACGGACGCCGAGTCCGTGTCCGGCCTCCTGAAGTCGATCCCCGACGAGCATCCGCTGACGGGGGTCTTCCACACGGCAGGAGTGCTGGACGACACCACTGTCTCCTCGCTGACGCCGGAACGGCTGTCAGCAGTGCTGCGGCCCAAGGTCGACGCCGCATCTCACTTGCACACGCTGACGCAGGAACGGAACCTGGCAGCGTTCGTCCTCTTCTCCTCCGTGGCCGGAATTGTGGGCAACGCCGGGCAGGCCAACTACGCGGCGGCGAACACCTTCCTGGACGCGCTCGCCTGCCACCGCCGGGCGCAGGGGCTGCCGGCTCTCTCGCTGGCCTGGGGCTTGTGGCAGCAGACCAGCGGGATCACCGCGGCCCTCGACCCGGTCGGGCGTGCGCGGCTCGGCCGCGGAGGCATCGCCGCGCTGCCGACGGCACAGGCGCTCGATCTGCTCGACCTCGCGCTCGGCTCGGGTCAATCGGAACAACCGGCTCAAGGGGTCCTGGTGCCCGCCAGGCTCGATCTCGCACGGCTGGGCGACGGCGGCGCCCCGGTTCCCGCGGTCCTGCACAGGCTGGTCCGCCCCCGTACCCGGCAAGCCGCCCAGAGCGGCGGCGCATCCCCGGACTCGCTGCGGCAGCGGCTCGCCTCCGGCGACGAGGCCAAGCAGTTGGAGATACTTCTCTCCTACCTTCGCGGCCAGGTCGCAGCCATCCTCGGCCACGGCTCACCAGACGCCATCGACGCCGACCGCGGGTTCCTTGAGATGGGACTCGACTCGCTCACCTCTGTCGAGTTCCGTAACAGTCTCAACGAAGCCACCGGCCTCAGGCTGCCGCCCACCACGCTGTTCGATTACCCGACACCGACGCAGCTGGCGTCCATGCTGCGTTCCACGCTGGCTCCCGAACCCGCGCCTGCCGAGCTTCCACAGGCGCTGGCCGCCGAGTTGGACCGGTTGGAGAGCAATCTGGCCACCGTCGGCCCGGACGTCCGGGCCACGCTCACCACCCGCATCCAGGGGCTCCTGTCGAAGCTGAACGGCGCGGAAGGCGCTGAAGGAGAGCAGGGGCAGGGATCGGCCGTGAAGATCGACGCCGCAACGGACGACGAGATCTTCGACTTCATCGACAACGAGCTCGGGCTCTCATAACTCGGCAACCGAGGAAGGGCGTCGTCCTGATATGAACGAGGACAAGCTTCGCGACTACCTGAAGCGCGTGACCGCTGACCTTCAGCGAACCCGGCAGCGGCTCGCCGAAGTCGAGTCGCGGGATCACGAGCCGATCGCAGTCGTGGGCATGGCCTGCCGCTTCCCCGGTGGGGCCACGACGCCCGGGAAACTCTGGGAACTGGTCGCGGAGGGACGTGACGCGGTTGGGGCGTTCCCCGAGGACCGGGGCTGGGACCTCGACAACCTCTTCGATCCCGACCCCGACACCCCGGGGAAGAGCTACGCGCGCGAAGGCGGATTCCTCTACGACGCCGCCGAGTTCGACCCGGAGTTCTTCGGCATCAGCCCCCGCGAAGCCCTCGCTCTCGACCCACAGCAGCGCCTCCTCCTCGAAACCACCTGGGAAAGCATTGAAAGCGCCGGCCTGTCCCCGGGCGAGCTGCGCGGTAGCCGCACCGGTGTGTTCAGCGGAGTGTCGGGGCACGAGTACGCCTCGCTCATTCACCAGGGCGCGGACGATGTCGAGGGTTACCTGCTGACCGGCAACACCCTCAGTGTCGCCTCCGGGCGGGTCGCGTACACGCTGGGGCTCGAAGGCCCGGCGGTGACGGTCGACACCGCGTGCTCCTCGTCGTTGGTCGCCCTGCACATGGCCTGCCAGTCGCTGCGGAACGGTGAGTCCACCATGGCCCTGGCCGGTGGCGCCGCGGTGATGGCGACGCCCGGGATGTTCGTGGAGTTCAGCCGCCAGCGCGGGCTGGCACTCGATGGCCGGTGCAAGTCGTTCTCCGCGGCGGCGGACGGCGTGGCGTGGGCCGAGGGCGCGGGCATGGTCCTGCTGGAACGGCTGTCGGACGCCCAGGCCAACGGGCACACGATCCTGGCCGTCATCCGCGGCACCGCAGTCAACCAGGACGGCAAGAGCAGTCAACTGACCGCGCCCAACGGGCCTTCCCAACAGCGTGTCATCAACGCGGCGCTCGCCAACGCACGCCTGACGGCCGACCAGATCGACGCGGTCGAGGCGCATGGCACCGGCACCGCCTTGGGTGACCCGGTCGAGGCCCAGGCTCTGCTGGCCACCTACGGCCAGCACCGGCCCGAGGACCAGCCCCTGTGGCTCGGCTCCCTCAAATCCAACATCGGACACGCCCAGGCCGCCGCAGGCATCGGCGGGGTCATCAAAATGATCCAGGCCATGCGCCACGCCACCCTCCCCCAAACCCTGCACGCCGACGAACCAAGCCCCCACATCGACTGGGACAGCGGCAACGTCCAACTCCTCACCCAGCCCCGCCCCTGGCCGGCCGGCGACCGGCCCCGCCGCGCCGCCGTCTCCTCCTTCGGCATCAGCGGCACCAACAGCCACCTCATCCTCGAACAAGCCCCACCCACCCAAGAAGAAGAGACCGAGGTGCCCGGGGGAACGGTCATCCCCTGGATGCTCTCCGCCAGGAACGAACCCGCCCTGCGCGAACAAGCCCGGCAGCTGCGCACCCACCTGGAACTGCACCCCGAACTGCGACCGGCCCAGACCGCCCACGCCCTGGCCACCCGCACCCTCTTCGACCACCGCGCCGTCATCGTCACCGACCAGCCCGAGGACATCGACCGCGCCCTCCACGCCCTCATCGAAAACCAGCCCTCCCCAAACCTCGTCCGCGGCACCCCACAACCCGGCAAGACCGCATTCCTCTTCACCGGCCAGGGCGCCCAACGCCCCGGCATGGGCCGCGGTCTGTACGACACCTACCCGGTCTTCCAGGCCGCGTTCGACGAGGTCTGCACCGCCCTGGACCTCCACCTCGCAGCCGAACAGCCGCTCAAGGACATCGTCTTCAACGACGACCCCACCCTGCTGAACCAGACCCGCTACACCCAGGCCGCACTCTTCGCCCTGGAAACCGCGCTCTACCGCCTCGTCGAATCCTTCGGCATCACACCCGACTACCTCACCGGCCACTCCATCGGCGAACTCACCGCCGCCCACACCGCCGGCATCCTCACCCTCGACCACGCCGCCCAACTCGTCGCCGCCCGCGGCACCCTCATGCAAAACCTCCCCCCAACCGGCGCCATGATCTCCCTCCGCACCCCCGAACACGACATCCTCCCCCTGCTGGAGGGCAGGGAGGACCAGGTCGCCATCGCCGCCGTCAACGGCCCCACCTCCACCGTCATCTCCGGCGACGAACACACCGTCACCGACATCGCCACCACCCTGGCCGAACAGGGCGTGAAGACCCGCCGCCTCACCGTCTCCCACGCGTTCCACTCCCCCCACATGGACCCCATGCTGGAAGCCTTCGAACGCGTCGCCACCAGCCTGGACTACCACCCCCCCACCATCCCCATCGTCTCCAACCTCACCGGCGAACTCGCCGACCCCGACCACATCACCACCCCCCACTACTGGACCCGCCACGTCCGCGAAGCCGTCCGCTTCCACCACGGCATCCACACCCTCCACACCCACGGCGTCCGCCACTACCTCGAACTCGGACCCGACACCACCCTCACCACCATGGCCCAGGACACCCTCGACCAAGAGCCCCAGGCCACGTTCATCCCCACCCTCCACCGCGACCGCAACGAACACCACACCCTCCTCACCGCCCTCGCCACCACCCACACCCACGGCATCACCACCAACTGGCAAAACCTCACCACCGGACACCAGGCCCGGAAGACCGACCTCCCCACCTACCCCTTCCAACGCCAGCACTACTGGCTGGAAACCTCCAGAACGAGAAGCGGTGCGGACGCTGGCCACCTCGGTCTGACCGCCACCGGGCACCCGGTACTGACCACGCTCGCCGAACTCCCCGACAACGGCGGACACCTCTTCACCGGCCGCATCACCGCCACCGACCCCGCCTGGGTAACCGAACACGCCGTACACGACGCGCTCATCGTCCCCGGCGTCGCCTTCGTCGACCTCCTCCTCCACGCCGCCCACCACATCGGCTGCGACCACATCGACGAACTCACCCACCACATCTTCCTCGCCGTCCCGGAACACGGAGCACTCCAACTGCGCGTCCTGATCGAACCGGCGGACGAGTCAGGGCGGCGTGCGTTCACGGTCCACTCCCGCAGCGAGGACGCCCCGGCCGAGGGCGAGTGGACCCTCCATGCCGCCGGAGCACTCGCCACCCGGACACCGGACGCGCCGGACACGGACCCCATGCGCACCGGCGGCACCTGGCCGCCGCCCGCCGCGCAACCCATCGGCATCGAGGACTTCTACACCCGCATCACCAGCGCGGGCCTCGGCTACGGGCCGCAGTTCCGCAGGTTGAGCGCTGCGTGGCAGGACGGCGACACCATCTGGACCGAGGTGTCCCTCCCCACCGACGCCGACCCCGGCACCTACGGCATTCACCCAGGACTGCTCGACTCCGCCATCCAGCCGGGCGCACTGGTCACCGATCACGAAGCGGCGCGGGACTCCATTCGCATTCCCTTCGCCTGGAACGGCGCCTCCCTGCACGCGACTGGCGCCACCTCCCTGCGTGTCCGCCTCACCTGGACCACACCGGACACGGTGTCCGTGACCATCACCGATCCCGCGGGCGCACCGGTGATGACGATCGACTCCATCGCCATGCGGGCCGTCGCACCCGAACAACTCGCCACCGCGCGCGCCGCCGACACCGGGGAGCTGTACGAGGTCAACTGGGCCTCCCTCCCCGCGCCCAAGGACATCGCCCCGGGCACGACCAACGCCGCGTGGGTCGGCGTCACCGCCCCGGAGAACGAACACCTCGTCGCGGCGCTCCCCACCGACTACCTGCCGCTCGGTACCAGTGGGCAGGGTTCGACCGAGCCGGGGACGTTCGTCACGTGGTGTGTGTCGCGGGACGACGCCGACCCGGTGGAGGCCACGCACGCGCTGACGCAGGGCGTGCTGCGGCTGGTCCAGACGATCGTGGCGGACGAGGAGGCCGACTCCCGGCTGGTCGTCCTGACCCGGCACGCCGTCTCGACCAGCGCCGATGAGGAACGGGTCGACATGCCCGCCGCCTCGGCCTGGGGGCTGATCCGTTCCGTCCAGGCGGAGTACCCGGACCGGTTCACCCTCATCGACCTCGACGACAGCGATACCTCGCTACAGGCCCTGCCCGCCGCGATGGCCAGCGCGCGACCCCAACTCGCCATCCGCGACGGCCGGCTCCATACCCCCCGCCTCGCCCGCACCCAGCCGCCCTCGACGGCCGAACCGACGGCGTTCGACCCCGAGAAAACGGTGCTGATCAGCGGCGGCACCGGCGCCCTGGGCACCCTCCTGGCCCGCCACCTGGTCACCCACCACGGCGTCAAACACCTGCTGCTCACCGGTCGGCAGGGGCCCACCGCCCGCACCGGCAGCGTCGCCACCGACCTGGCCGCGCTCGGCGCCAACGTCACCATCGCCGTCTGCGACGCCACCGACAGCGCCTCACTGGGGTCTCTGCTCGCCGGCCTGCCACAAGAGCGCCCCCTCGGCGCCGTCGTGCACTGTGCCGGTGTCCTCCACGACGGCATCGCCGCCACTCTCGCCCCTCAGCACCTCACCGACGTTCTGCGTCCGAAGGCCGACGCCGCGTGGAATCTGCACAAACTCACCCGCGGCACCGACCTCGACGCGTTCGTTCTCTTCTCTTCCGCCGTCGGCACCATCGGCGCCCCGGGGCAGGCCAACTACGCCGCCGCGAACGCGTTCCTCGACGCCCTGGCCCACCACCGCCGCGCTCAGGGGCTGCCCGCGCACTCCCTGGCCTGGGGACTGTGGGACCAGGCGACGGGCGGTATGGCCGGCACGCTGGAGGAGCAGGACCGCGCCCGCATGAACCGCAACGGGCTCCTGCCGATCTCGGCGGCACACGGGTTCGCCCACTTCGACTCGGCCCTCGCCACGGACCATCCGGTGGTGCTCCCGGCCAAGTTCGACCTCGCGGCCCTGCGCACCCGGGCGACGCACACGCCGATGTTCCAGGGGCTCGTGCGCGCTCCGCGCCGCACCGTCGCCGCCCAGGCTGCCCGTGCCGGTCAGGGCGGCGACCAGCTGCGCCAATTGCTCGCCGACCACCCGGAACCCGAGCACCAGCGCATTCTGCTCGACTTCCTGCGCGGTCACATCGCGACCGTCCTCGGACACAGCTCCCCCGACAGCATCGCTGACACCACGTCCTTCAAGGAGCTGGGCTTCGACTCCCTCAGCTCCGTGGAGCTGCGGAACGCGCTCAACAAGGCGTCCGGGATGCGGCTGCCGTCCACGCTGCTGTTCGACTACCCCACCCCCACCACACTCGCCGATCACCTCCGCACCGAGCTGGCCGACGCCGGTCAGGCGCCTGCCACTCGTGGACCGGCCACCACCCTCCGCACGGCATCCGCGGTCGGCGCGAACGAGCCGATTGCGATCGTCGGGATGGCCTGCCGCTTCCCCGGCGGCGCGAACACCCCAGGCGACCTGTGGGACCTGGTGATGGAGGGACGCGACGCGGTAGGGGCGTTCCCGCAAGACCGGGGCTGGGACCTCGACAACCTCTTCGACTCCGACCCCGACGCCGCAGGCAAGAGCTACGCCCGCGAAGGCGGATTCCTCTACAACGCCGCCGAGTTCGACCCCGAATTCTTCGGCATCAGCCCCCGCGAAGCCCTCGCTCTCGACCCACAGCAACGCCTCCTCCTCGAAACCACCTGGGAAACAATCGAGAACGCCGGCATCGCACCCGCCACCCTGCGCGGCAGCGACACCGCCGTCTTCACCGGCGTCGTCACCCAGGAATACGCCTCCCTCACCCACCAGGGCAGCGAGCGCGTCGAGGGCTACCTCCTCACCGGCACCACCGCCAGCGTCGCCTCCGGACGACTCGCCTTCACCTTCGGCCTCGAAGGCCCAGCGGTGACGGTCGACACCGCATGCTCCTCCTCACTGGTGGCGATGCACCAGGCGACGCAGGCCCTCCGCAGTGGTGAGTGTTCGCTGGCGCTGGCCGGTGGCGCCACGGTCATGGCCAATGCCGGTATGTTCCTGGAGTTCAGCCGCCAGCGCGGGCTGGCACTCGACAGCCGGTGCAAGTCCTTCTCCGCGGCGGCCGACGGCGTGGCGTGGGCCGAGGGCGCGGGCATGGTCCTGCTGGAACGACTCTCCGACGCCCAGGCCAACGGCCACCCCATCCTGGCCGTCATCCGCGGCTCGGCCGTCAACCAGGACGGCGCGAGCAACGGCCTCACCGCCCCCAACGGCCCCTCCCAGCAACGCGTCATCAACGCCGCACTCGCCAACGCCGGCCTCGCCCCGGACGAGATCGACGCCGTAGAGGCCCACGGCACCGGCACCACCCTCGGCGACCCCATCGAGGCCCAGGCCCTGCTGGCCACCTACGGCCAGCACCGGCCCGAGGACCAGCCCCTGTGGCTCGGCTCCCTCAAATCCAACATCGGACACGCCCAGGCCGCCGCAGGCATCGGCGGGGTCATCAAAATGATCCAGGCCATGCGCCACGCCACCCTCCCCCAAACCCTCCACGCCGACGAACCAAGCCCCCACATCGACTGGGACAGCGGCAACGTCCAACTCCTCACCCAGCCCCGCCCCTGGCCGGCCGGCGACCGGCCCCGCCGCGCCGCCGTCTCCTCCTTCGGCATCAGCGGCACCAACAGCCACCTCATCCTCGAACAAGCCCCACCCACCCAAGAAGAAGAGACCGAGGTGCCCGGGGGAACGGTCATCCCCTGGATACTCTCCGCCAGGAACGAACCCGCCCTGCGCGAACAAGCCCGGCAGCTGCGCACCCACCTGGAACTGCACCCCGAACTGCGACCGGCCCAGACCGCCCACGCCCTGGCCACCCGCACCCTCTTCGACCACCGCGCCGTCATCGTCACCGACCAGCCCGAGGACATCGACCGCGCCCTCCACGCCCTCATCGAAAACCAGCCCTCCCCAAACCTCGTCCGCGGCACCCCACAACCCGGCAAGACCGCATTCCTCTTCACCGGCCAGGGCGCCCAACGCCCCGGCATGGGCCGCGGTCTGTACGACACCTACCCGGTCTTCCAGGCCGCGTTCGACGAAGTCTGCACCGCCCTGGACCTCCACCTCGCAGCCGAACAGCCGCTCAAGGACATCGTCTTCAACGACGACCCCACCCTGCTGAACCAGACCCGCTACACCCAGGCCGCACTCTTCGCCCTGGAAACCGCGCTCTACCGCCTCGTCGAATCCTTCGGCATCACACCCGACTACCTCACCGGCCACTCCATCGGCGAACTCACCGCCGCCCACACCGCCGGCATCCTCACCCTCGACCACGCCGCCCAACTCGTCGCCGCCCGCGGCACCCTCATGCAAAACCTCCCCCCAACCGGCGCCATGATCTCCCTCCGCACCCCCGAACACGACATCCTCCCCCTGCTGGAGGGGCGCGAAGACCAGGTCGCCATCGCCGCCGTCAACGGCCCCACCTCCACCGTCATCTCCGGCGACGAACACACCGTCACCGACATCGCCACCACCCTGGCCGAACAGGGCGTGAAGACCCGCCGCCTCACCGTCTCCCACGCGTTCCACTCCCCCCACATGGACCCCATGCTGGAAGCCTTCGAACGCGTCGCCACCAGCCTGGACTACCACCCCCCCACCATCCCCATCGTCTCCAACCTCACCGGCGAACTCGCCGACCCCGACCACATCACCACCCCCCACTACTGGACCCGCCACGTCCGCGAAGCCGTCCGCTTCCACCACGGCATCCACACCCTCCACACCCACGGCGTCCGCCACTACCTCGAACTCGGACCCGACACCACCCTCACCACCATGGCCCAGGACACCCTCGACCAAGAGCCCCAGGCCACGTTCATCCCCACCCTCCACCGCGACCGCAACGAACACCACACCCTCCTCAGCGCTGTGGCCAGCGCCCACACCCACGGCCTGCCCGTCCGCTGGGAACCTCTCCTCACAAAAGCCGGGGCCCGGAAGGCCGACCTCCCCACCTACCCCTTCCAACGCCAGCACTACTGGCTGGAAACCTCCAGAACGAGAAGCGGTGCGGACGCTGGCCACCTCGGCCAGACGGCGACCGGACACCCGGTACTGACCACGCTCGCCGAACTCCCCGACAACGGCGGACACCTCTTCACCGGCCGCATCACCGCCACCGACCCCGCCTGGGTAACCGAACACGCCGTACACGACGCGCTCATCGTCCCCGGCGTCGCCTTCGTCGACCTCCTCCTCCACGCCGCCCACCACATCGGCTGCAACCACATCGACGAACTCACCCACCACATCTTCCTCGCCGTCCCCGAGCAGGGCGCACTCCAACTCCGCGTCCTGGTCGAAACCGCGGACGACACCGGACGGCACTCCTTCACCGTGCACTCCCGCAGCGAGGACGCCCCGGCCGGAACCGAGTGGACCCTCCATGCCGCCGGAGCACTCGCCACCCGGGCACCGGACGCGCCGGACACGGACCCCATGCGCACCGGCGGCACCTGGCCGCCGCCCGCCGCGCAACCCATCGGCATCGAGGACTTCTACACCCGCATCACCAGCGCGGGCCTCGGCTACGGGCCGCAGTTCCGCAGGTTGAGCGCTGCCTGGCAGGACGGCGACACCATCTGGACCGAGGTGTCCCTCCCCACCGACGCCGACCCCGGCACCTACGGCATTCACCCAGGACTGCTCGACTCCGCCATCCAGCCGGGCGCACTGGTCACCGATCACGAAGCGGCACAGGAGACCATCCGTATCCCCTTCGCCTGGAACGGCATCTCCCTCCACACAGCCGGTGCCACCTCCCTGCGTGTCCGCCTCACCTGGACCACACCGGGAACAGCCTCCATAGTCATCACCGACCACACAGGCGCGCCGGTGATGACCGTCGACTCCATCGCCATGCGGGCCGTCGCACCCGAACAACTCGCCACCGCACGCGCCGCCGACACCGGGGACCTCTACCAGATCAGCTGGACGCCCCTTCCCGCGCCCGAGGACACCGCCCCCAGCACGATCGATGCCACTTGGGTGGACATCGCCGCCCCCCAGACCCAACGCCTCCTCCAAGCCCTCCCCCTCGGAGACCTGCCCCTCAGGCCAAGCGGACAGGACCCCACCCACCAGAAACTGCTGATCACCTGGTGCGTCTCGGAGGACCACGCCGACCCGGTCGCGGCCACTCACGCCCTGACACAACAGGTGCTGCACCTGGTGCAGTCGGTCGTCACCGACGAGGAAACCGACTCCCGGCTGATCATCCTGACCCGCGGCGCAGTCTCGACCGGAACGCAGCACGAGGAGCAGGACCTGGCAGGGGCCTCCCTCTGGGGACTCATCCGGGCCGTCCAGGCCGAGCACCCCGACCGGTTCACTCTCATCGACCTCGACGGCACCGAGTCCTCGCTCAAGGCCCTCCCCATCGCCGCGGCCACCCGGCACCCCCAACTGGCCATCCGCGACGGCCAGCTCCTCACCCCACGCCTCACCCGCTCCGAAGCTCCAGCTCCGGCCCCGGCCGCGGGCACGCCCTCGCCCTTCGATCCCGACAAGACCGTTCTCATCACCGGCGGCACCGGTGCCCTGGGTGCCCTCCTGGCCCAGCATCTGGTCAGCGTGCACGGCGCCAAGCACCTGCTCCTCACCAGCCGCCAGGGCCCCGGGGCGCAGGGCAGCCACCTCGCCGGCCTCACCGCGCTCGGTGCCAGCGTCACCGTCGCTGCCTGCGACGCCACCGACAGGGCCGCGCTGGAATCCCTCCTCGCCTCGCTACCGCGGGAACACCCGCTCGGCACCGTCATTCACTGCGCGGGAGTGCTCGACGACGGCATCACCACCGCCCTCACTCCCCAGCGTCTCGGTGACGTCCTGCGTCCCAAAGCCGACGCCGCCTGGCACCTCCACCAGCTCACCCGCGGCACCGACCTCGACGCGTTCGTCCTCTTCTCTTCCGCCGTCGGCACCGTGGGCGCCCCGGGGCAGGCCAACTACGCCGCCGCGAACGCGTTCCTCGACGCCCTCGCCCACCACCGCCGCGCCCAGGGGCTGCCCGCGCACTCCCTCGCCTGGGGGCTGTGGGAACACGCCGCCGGTGGCATGGCCGGCACCCTGGACGAGCGGAACCGCGCCCGCATGAACCGCAACGGGCTCCTGCCGATCTCGGCCGCACACGGGCTGACCTCCTTCGACACCGCGCTCAGCACGACCCACCCGGTGCTCATCCCGGCCAAGCTCGACCTCACCACCCTCCGGACGCACACCCCCACGCACACCCCCATGTTCGAGGGGCTTGTGCGCGCTCCGCGCCGCACCGTCGCCGCCCAGGCTGCCCGTGCCGGTCAGGACGGTGACCAGCTGCGCCAATTGCTCGCCGACCACCCGGAACCCGAACAGCAGCGCATCCTGCTGAACTTCCTCCGCAGCCACATCGCCACCGTGCTCGGACACAGTTCCCACGAAAGCATCAAGCCGAGTACCCCTTTCAAGGAGCTGGGCTTCGACTCCCTCAGCTCCGTAGAGCTGCGGAACGCGCTCAACAAGGCGTCCGGGATGCGGCTGCCGTCCACGCTGCTGTTCGACTACCCCACCCCCACCGCGCTCGCCGACCACCTCCGCGCCACGCTTGCCGAGACCACCGCCGCACCGAAGCCGCGCATTTCTCGCAGCACAACGGCCGCCGCGAACGAGCCGATCGCCGTCGTCGGGATGGCCTGCCGTTTCCCCGGCGGCGCCAACACCCCCGAGGAGCTGTGGAACCTGGTCGCCGAAGCACGCGACGCGGTGGGGGCGTTCCCGGAGGACCGGGGCTGGGACCTGGACAACCTCTTCGACTCCGTCCCGGGCGCGCCGGGGAAGACCTATACCCGCGAGGGCGGCTTCCTCTACGACGCTGCGGAGTTCGACCCGGAGTTCTTCGGTATCAGCCCCCGCGAAGCGGCGGCGATGGACCCCCAGCAGCGTGTTCTCCTCGAAATGGCCTGGGAGGCGATTCAGCGCGCCCGGGTCAACCCGGAGCGGCTGCGCGGCAGCGACACCGGCGTGTTCGTGGGGGCCATTGCTCAGGAGTACGGCCCGCGCCTGCACGAAGGCGATGACGGGCTGGGCGGCTATCTGCTGACCGGCAACGGCTTGAGTATCGCTTCCGGGCGTCTGGCGTACACGTTCGGTCTTGAGGGCCCGGCGGTGACGGTCGACACCGCATGCTCCTCCTCACTGGTGGCGATGCATCAGGCGGCGCAGGCGCTGCACAGTGGTGAGTGTTCGCTGGCGCTGGCCGGTGGCGTCACCGTCATGGCGACGCCCGGTATGTTCGTGGAGTTCGGGCAGCAGCGCGGGCTGGCCCCCGATGGCCGGTGCAAGTCGTTCTCCGCGGCGGCGGACGGCGTGGCGTGGGCCGAGGGCGCGGGCATGGTCCTGCTGGAACGTCTCTCGGACGCCCAGGCCAACGGCCACCCCATCCTGGCCGTCATCCGCGGCTCGGCCGTCAACCAGGACGGTGCGAGCAACGGCCTCACCGCCCCCAACGGCCCCTCCCAGCAACGCGTCATCAACGCCGCACTCGCCAACGCCGGCCTCGCCCCGGAGGAGATCGACGCCGTCGAAGCCCACGGCACCGGCACCACCCTCGGCGACCCGATTGAGGCCCAGGCCCTGCTGGCCACCTACGGCCAGCACCGGCCCGAGGACCAGCCCCTGTGGCTCGGCTCCCTCAAATCCAACATCGGACACGCCCAGGCCGCCGCAGGCATCGGCGGGGTCATCAAAATGATCCAGGCCATGCGCCACGCCACCCTCCCCCAAACCCTCCACGCCGACGAGCCAAGCCCGCACATCGACTGGGACAGCGGCAACGTCCAACTCCTCACCCAGCCCCGCCCCTGGCCGGCCGGCGACCGGCCCCGCCGCGCCGCCGTCTCCTCCTTCGGCATCAGCGGCACCAACAGCCACCTCATCCTCGAACAAGCCCCACCTACGCAGGAGGAGGCGCGCACGGAGTCGGCTCTCCGGGGTGGCCCGCTTCCCTGGTTCTTGTCCGCCAGAACTGAGGAGGCGCTGCGCGAGCAGGTTCAGCGTCTGCTCGACCATGTTGCTGCGCATCCGGACCTGCGCCCGGTTGATATCGCCTCTTCCCTGGCGGGTGCTGGCACCACGGCGTTCGAGCACCACGCCGTCGCCGTAGGCTCGACCCGCGACGAACTTCTCGCCGGCCTGCGTGCCGGTGAGTACCAGCAGGCCCTTCAGGAGCCGGGGAAGGTCGCGTTCCTGTTCACCGGCCAGGGTGCGCAGCGCGCCGGGATGGGCCGCGGTCTGTATGACACCTACCCGGTCTTCCGGGCCGCGTTCGACGAGGTCTGCGCCGCTCTGGACCTCCACCTCGCAGCCGAACAGCCGCTCAAGGACATCGTCTTCAACGACGACCCCACCCTGCTGAACCAGACCCGCTACACCCAGGCCGCACTCTTCGCCCTGGAAACCGCGCTCTACCGCCTCGTCGAATCCTTCGGGATCACACCCGACTACCTCACCGGCCACTCCATCGGCGAACTCACCGCCGCCCACACCGCCGGCATCCTCACCCTCGACCACGCCGCTCGCCTGGTCGCCGCCCGCGGCACCCTCATGCAAAACCTCCCCCCAACCGGCGCCATGATCTCCCTCCGCGCCCCCGAACACGACGTCCTGCCTTTGCTGGAGGGCAGGGAGGACCGGGTGGCCATCGCCGCCGTCAACGGCCCCGCCTCCACCGTCATCTCCGGCGACGAACACACCGTCACCGATATCGCCGCGGCTCTGGCCGAACGGGGCGTGAAGACCCGCCGCCTCACCGTCTCCCACGCGTTCCACTCCCCCCACATGGACCCCATGCTGGAAGCCTTCGAACGCGTCGCCACCAGCCTGGACTACCACCCCCCCACCATCCCCATCGTCTCCAACCTCACCGGCGAACTCGCCGACCCCGACCACATCACCACCCCCCACTACTGGACCCGCCACGTCCGCGAAGCCGTCCGCTTCCACCACGGCATCCACACCCTCCACACCCACGGCGTCCGCCACTACCTCGAACTCGGACCCGACACCACCCTCACCACCATGGCCCGCGAGGCGCTGTCCGACACGGACGCGCACGCGGTGGGGCTTCTCACCGCCGGCCGTGACGAGCCGACCAGCCTGATGGACGGGCTGGCGCGGGCACATGTGTGTGGTGCCCCTGTCGGCTGGGAGGAGTTTTTCGCGCGGCTCGGAGCCCGGGGCGTCGATCTTCCGACGTATGCCTTCCAGCGTCGCCGCTACTGGGTCGAGACGTCTGCGCCCGTCGGCTCCGCGTCCGGTCTCGGTCTGGAGTCCGCTTCGCATCCCTTGCTGGCCACGGCCACCGAACTGCCGGATGGAAGTCATCTGTTCACGGGCCGGTTGACGCTGGCCGACCATGCCTGGCTCCGCGATCACGTCGTCATGGGGACCGTGATTCTCCCGGGCACCGGTTTCATCGAGCTGGCGCTGCACGCGGCTGCGACGGTCGGCGCCGAGGAGATAGCCGAGCTGGTGTTGAACGCCCCCATCACCTTCAGTTCCCAGAAGGCCGCCTTGGTGCAGGTGATCGTCGGGGCCGAGGAACGGAGCGGAAGTCGTTCCCTCACGATCAGGTCGCGTTCGGAGGAGGATCATTCCTGGACTGAGAACGTCACCGGGGCCCTGGGCGCCTCCGTGGCGGTCTCCTGACCCTCGCCGGGGGGGTGGGGCCGGGCGGCGGTGGCTCGTCGCCGGTCCGAGTCCCACCCCTCGGGGGGTCAACGGGGGTTCCCGGAAGGCCAGAAGCCCGGACGGCGGGCGGGGCGGTGTCGGTGAGGAGCGCGGTGATGATCTCCGCGGTCACCGGGGCGAGTTGGACGCCCATGCGGTAGTGGCCGGAGGCCAGGTAGACGTCCGGGACGGCGGTGGCGCCGATGAGGGGCAGGCCGTCCGGCGAGCCGGGGCGGAGCCCCACGCTGATCTCGCGGAAGCGGAGGGCGCCGACGCCGGGGATGACCTCGGCGGCGCGGGTGAGGAGTTCGCGGGTGCCTTCGGCGGTGGGGGCCTCGTCGTAGCCGCCGTCCTCGTAGGTGCCGCCGATGGCCAGCTCGCCGTCCAGGCGGGGCACCAGGTAGAGGGACGTCCCCCTGATGTTGGCGCGGGCGGTCAGGTTGAGGAGCGGTGTATCGGACTGAAGGCGGACGATCTGACCGCGGACGGGACGGATTTCGGGAACGGTGCCGGGCGGCAGGCCCTCGATGCGGTGCGTCCAGCAGCCGGCGGCCAGGACGACGCGGTCGAAGGCGGCGGTGTCGCCGTTGTCGAGGGTGACCTCGTGGTCCGTGATGCGGGTGACGCGCCGGCGGATGAGGGTGCCGCCCAGGGCCTGGAAGGCCGTTGACAGCGCCGCGGTGAAGGTCCGCGGGTCGACGGAGCCGTCGTCGGGCGACAGCAGGCCGCCGAGGACGGGAGCGAAGGCCGGCTGGAGTTTGCGGCACTCCTCGGGCGTGAGGCGTTCGGTGCGGACGCCCACCGACTCCTGGAGTGACTGCTGACGGTCGAGAGCCTGGAAGGCGTCCTCGTCGAACGCTGCGTCCAGGACGCCGTCGCGCCGGTAGCCGGCGGAGGCGAACTCTTCCAGTTCTGCGACGAAGGACGGGATGAGGTTGCGGGAGTCCGCGCACAGGCTCAGCAGGTCCGGCTGACCGTAGAGCTGTGCGCTGCCGCCCGGGAGCATGCCCGCCGAGGCGTGGGAAGCCTTGCTCGCCGGCTCCGGATCGATCAGGGTGACGGTGAGACCGGAGCGCTGGGCACGCCAGGCGACGGCCAGACCGATCACGCCACCACCGACGACAAATGTGTTCACTTCTCGTTCTCCCGGAGGAGTTGCCGCAGCTGAGAGGCCAGGTCTGCGGGAGTCGGGTAGTCAAAGGCGAGGGTCGCGGGAAGCCGTATGCCGGTCGCGGAGGACAGGCGTCGGCTGAGTTCCAGATTGCCGAGGGAGTCCAGGCCGACGGTGCTGAACTCCCGATCGGCCGCTACCTCCTCCGGGCCGGCGAAGCCGAGGACGTCGGCGGCCGTGGCGAGGACGAAGTCGAGGGCGGCCTGGTCGCGTTCGCCCTCCGGGAGGGCGGCGAGGCGACTGCGCAGCGATTCGCCCGTGCCGGTGCCGCTGGGGGCGGATACGAGGTCGGCGAGGATCGGCGGAACGTCCGTGCTGAGGGCCGACTCGTTCAGCCGGACGGGGGCGAGGAGCGCCTCGTCGCCGGCGAGTGCCGCGTCGAAGAGGGCAAGGCCCTGATCGGGGGTGAGCGGGGCGAAGCCGGACTTCTTGATGCGGCCGAGTTCGGTGGGGGACAGGCCGGAGCCCATGCCGTCCTCCCACAGTCCCCAGGCGAGGGAGGTGCCGCGCAGGCCGAGCGTGCGGCGGCGGTGGGCCAGTGCGTCGAGGGCGGCGTTGGCGGCGGCGTAGTTTCCCTGCCCCCGGTTGCCGGTCAGCCCGGCGATGGACGAGAACAGGACGAACGCGCAGTCGGGGTCCTGGATCAGGTCGTGCAGGTGGAGCGCGGCGTCGACCTTGGGGCCGAGAACCTCGTCGAGCCTGCGTGGTGTCAGAGTGACGGCGGTGGCGTCGGATACCAGGCCGGCGGTGTGGATGACGGCGGACGGGGCGGGGATGGTCCCGAGGGCGCGTTCCAGGGCGGCGCGGTCGGTCGCGTCGCAGGCGATGATGTCCACGCGGGCGCCGAGTGCGGTGAGTTCGTCGTTCAGTTCGGTGGCGCCCAGGGCCTGGGGGCCGCGGCGGCTGAGCAGCACGAGGTGGGTGACCTCGTGCTGGGTGACCAGGTGCCGGGCGACGAGGCGGCCGAGTGCTCCGGTGCCGCCGGTGACGAGGACGGTGCCGGCCAGGGCGGCGCGCCGGGGCGGCGCGCGGCGGACGAGTCGTGGCCGGTGAAGGGTGCCGCGGCGCACGGCGAGTTGGGGTTCTCCGGAGGCGACGGCGGCGGCGAGGGCGCGGCCGGACTCCTCCGGGTTGTCGATGTCTACCAGGACGAAGCGGCCGGGGTGTTCGGACTGGGCGCTGCGCAGGAGTCCCCACACGGCCGCGCCGGGCACGTCGGGCAGGTCTTCCTGGGGGCGGGTCGCGACGGCGCCGCTGGTGAGGAGGACGAGGCGGGTCGCGTTCAGGCGTTCGTCGCCCAGCCATTCCTGGACGAGCATGAGAGCGCGCTGTGCCGCGGAGCGCACGGGTGAGTCCGCGTCGGTGCAGGAGACGGCGACCACGTCGGGTGCGGGTGTGCCGCCGGTGAGAGCGGAGTCGAGGGACGGCAGCGACGGATAGGAGTCGAACGCGTGGCCGATTGACTTCAGCGCGCCGGTGAAACCGACGTGGTCGGTGCCGAGGAACGCCCAGCGCTGCCGGCCCGGGGAGGCCGGGGGCGGTGGGACGGCCTTCCAGACGGGGCGGAGCAGCCGCGGGCGCTGGGCGGCGGCATCGAGTTGCCCCGGGGTGACGGACCGCCTGAGGACGGTGCCGACCGTTGCGACGGGTTCGCCGTCGTCGCCGGTGAGCGCGAGGGTGACTCCGCCGCCGGCCGGGGCGGTGTGGACGCGGACGGCGCGGGCGCCCGGCTTGTGAACGCGGACCCCCCGCAGCACGAAGGGCAGGAACGTGCCTTCGTCACTGCCGAGGTCCGACACCAGCGCGGCCTGGAGCGCGGCATCGAACAGGGCGGGGTGCAGGAGGTAGTCATCGCTACTACCGGCCGTGTCGTCGAGTGCGGCGTCGGCGTAGACCTCGTCGCCGTGCGACCATACCGCGCGCAGGCCGCGGAATGCGGGGCCGTACTCCAGGCCGTGCTTCGCGAGACGGCCGTAGAGACTTTCGATGTCGACCTGCTCGGCTCCCTCGGGGAGCCGCGACCGCTGTGCCGGCCGTTCTGTGTTGCTCATGGTCGCTTCCTTCGCGGGGGCGGGCCGAGCCGTGTCAGTTGGCGTGCGGGTTGGTGACGGCTGCGGCCACCTCGCCGGTGCTCATTCCGCCGTGCTCATCCCAGAAGCGGCACCGGGTCCGCATGAGGATGAGGGCGTCGCGCAGGTCGTTGGCGTCCCATTCGGCGACGTCGACGATGTCGATCTCTCCCCGGAAGTTGCGACCGCTCATGGCCTTGCGGAAGGCGCTTTTGAAGTCGGTGATGTAGACGTCCGCGAGCTGCCGGGCCCAGAACTGGTCCAGCGTCCAGCCGGAGAAGGGGTCGAGCAGCGACTCCTTCACCATCTTGGCCATGATGTAGTAGGCCATCTGGTTGTAGCAGATGTTGAACTCGACGGCGTTGAAGTGCCCGGTGTCGTCGATGTAGCAGGACTCGGGGATGTGGAAGGTGCAGGCGGCGGTGAGCCGTCCGCCCTCGCGGGGGTCGCCCTGCGCGGTGACCGTGGCCGAGGTGAGGTACTCGCACCGCTTGCCCCGGTAGGGGGTCAGCACCTGGCGCAGCAATTCCTCGTCGGTGGTGAAGACGCGCTCGTCGGTGCCGTCGAGCAGCTGGGTCATGTCGGGTCTCCTGATCGTTGCGCCGTGCGGAGGAGGTCGGCCAGGCTCATGCCCTGGATCTCCGCCGCGCGGCTTTCGAAGTCCTCGGTGGCTTCGGCGCCCGCGCCGTCCTGGTCCTCTTCGGCCGGCTTCGGCTCGCTGAGTCCGAGCTCCTCCAGGAGGTACCGCGCGAGGGCGGACGCGCTCGGGTGGTCGAAGACCAGTGTCGCGGGGAGGCGTTCGCCGACGGCCTCGCCGAGGCTGTTGCGCAGCCGCACGGCGGCGAGGGAGTCGAAGCCCATGTCGCGGAAGGAGCGTTCGGCGTCGACTGCGGCGGGACCGGCGTATCCGAGGGTGGCGGCGGCCTGGGTGCGGACGATGTCGAGCAGCGCCTGTTCGCGGCGGGCCGGCTTGAGGCGCGTCAGCCGGTCGCGCAGGCTTTCCGCGGATTCGGTGGCGGGCGCGGCGGCTTCGACGCTGCGGCGGGCCGGGCCGCGCGTCACCAGATCGCGCATCAGGTGGGGCACGTCGTCGCGGCGCTTCCCGGTGAGGTCGATGCGGACGGGCACCACGAACGGCAGGTCGAGTGTTCCGGCGGCGTCCAGCAGTTCCAGGGCCTCGCCGGTGGGCAGCGGCAGGGCACCGTCGCGTTCCATGCCGGACCGGGCGGTGGCGTCGAGCGTGCCGGTCATGCCGCTGCTCTCCTCCCACAGTCCCCAGGCCAGCGACTGGGCGGGGAGCCCGCCGGCGCGCCGGTGGGCGGCGAGGCCGTCCAGGAACGTGTTGGCCGCGGCGTAGTTGGCCTGTCCCGCACCTCCGGTGACACCCGACGCGGAGGAGAACAGCACGAAGGCCGTGAGGTCCTGGCCCGCGGTGAGTTCGTGGAGGTTCAGTGCGGCGTCGACCTTGGGACGCATCACCGCGGCGGTCCGCTCCTCGGTCAGGGAGGAGAAGATCCCGTCGTCGAGGATGCCCGCGGTGTGCACGACTCCGGCAAGTGTGCGGCCGGCCAGCGCGGCGGCCAGCGCGTCGCGGTCGGCGGCGTCGCAGGAGATGACCTCGACGCGGGCGCCGAGTCCGGCCAGTTCGCCGGCCAGCGCGGCGGCTTTGGCGGCGCCGGGACCGCGGCGGCTGGTGAGCAGCAGGTCGGTGACCTTGTGGGCGGTGACCAGGTGCCGGGCGACCAGGCCGCCCAGGGTGCCGGTGCCGCCGGTGATCAGCACGGTGCCCGGCCGGCTCCCGAAGACGGTGGCGGGGGCCCCGGGCCTGGCCCCGGCCACGCGGGCGATGCGGGCCCGGTGGGCGGCGCCGGAGCGGATCGCGATCTGGGGCTCCGCGGTCGCCATGGCCTGGGCCAGGTGCGCTTCTTCGGTTTCCGCGCCGGCTTCGGCGGGGTCCAGGTCGACGAGGACGATCTGGCCGGGGTTTTCCGTCTGTGCGCTGCGGACCAGTCCCCACACGGCGGCCCCGGCGAGGTCGGTGACGTCCTCGCCGTTCACGGACACGGCACCGCGGGTGACCACGGCCAGGGTGGCTCCGTCGGTCCTGTCCTCCGCCAGCCAGGACTGGACGGCGCCCAGTGCCGCGGCCGTCTCGGCGTGCACGGCCAGGGCTGTGCTGCCGCCCGCGCAGCGGTGGACGACCGTTTCCCGGGCCGGTCCTTCCGGCTGGGCGGGCGTCCAGACGAGTTCGAAAAGCGACTGGTGGGAGGCCGTGGCGGGAGCCGGCAGGCCGGGGGCCGGGGGGCGCAGGACGAGCGACTCGACGGATGCGATGGGGCGTCCGGCGGTGTCGGTGAGGCGCACGGCGACTTCGCCGTCTCCCAGGCGGGTCATCCGCATCCTGAGCGCGGCGGCGCCGGAGGCGTGCAGGTCGATGCCCGTCCAGACGAACGGGACGGTGACTCGCTCGGCGTCGGTGCCGAGCAGTGCGGTGGCGTGCAGCGCCGCGTCGAGCGCCGCCGGGTGAAGCCCGTACCGCGGGGCTTCGGCGGCGGTGGGCTCCGGGAGCACGATCTCGGCGAACACCTCGTCGCCGCCGGAGCGCCAGGCGGAGCGCATGCCCTGGAAGGCCGGCCCGTACGTCAGGCCGGCGTCCTCCGGGGCCCGTTCGTAGAAGCCGGTGAGGTCGATGGGTTCGGCGTCGGGCGGCAGCCAGGGCGCGGGGGCCGGTTCCTGGCGGGTGTCGGCGAGGGTGCCGTGGGCGTGCCGGGTCCAGGGGACGTCGACGGGGGCGCCCTCGGGCCGCGAGTGGATCGCGACGGTGCGCAGGTCGGGGCCGACGACGACCTGGACGGCGACGCCGCCGCGCTCGGGGAGGGCGAGGGGTGCTTCCAGGGTCAGCTCCTCCACGCGTCCCCGGCCGACCTCGTCGCCGGCGCGGACGGCCAGTTCCACGAGGCCGGCCCCGGGGAACACGGCGGTGCCGGCGATGACGTGGTCGGCGAGCCACGGCTGGGAGGCGGCGGACAGGCGTCCGGTGAGGAGCACACCGCCGTCGCCGGCGACCGGCACCGCCGCGCCGAGCAGCGGGTGGCCGGTGGCGACCTGGCCCATGTCGGAGGCGTCGCCCGTGCGCGCGGGGGCCCGCAGCCAGTACGACTGGCGCTGGAAGGGGTAGGTGGGCAGGTCGACGTGGTTCGCCCCGGTTCCGGCGAAGAAGGTCTGCCAGTCGACGGCCGCGCCGCGCACGTACGCCTCGGCGAGCGAGGTGAGGTAGTCGCGCGGGCCGCCGCTGCCGCGGCGCAGGGTGCCGACGAGCGCGGCGGGCACCCCGGCCTGTTCCGCGGTCTCGCTGATGCCGATGAGCATGCCGGGGTGCGGGCTGGTCTCGACGAACGTTCCGAAGCCGTCGGCCAGCAGCGCGCGCGTGGTCTCCTCGAACCGGACGGTGCGCCGCAGGTTGGTGTACCAGTACTCGGCGTCGAGCCCGGCGGTGTCCAGCTGCGCCGCGGTGACGGTGGAGTAGAACGGGACGGGCGACGTCTGCGGTGTCAGTCCGGCCAGTTCGGTGAGCAGCCGGTCGCGGATGTCTTCCACGATGGCGGAGTGGGAGGCGTAGTCGATGGGGACGCGGCGGGTCTGGACGCCCTCGGCCTCCAGCCGGGCCCGCAGCTCGGCGAGGGCGTCGAGGTCCCCGCAGGCGACGACGGAGCGGGGGCTGTTGACGGCGCCGAGCTGGAGGCGGCCGCCGAAGTCGGCCAGATGCTTTTCGGCGCGTTCGGCGGACAGGGCGACCGACAGCATGCCGCCGCGGCCCCGTAGTTCCTGTCGGACGATCTGGCCGCGGAGGGCGACGACGCGCGCGCCGTCCTCCAGGGAGAGGGCGCCGGCGACGCAGGCAGCGGCCATTTCGCCCTGGGAGTGGCCGACGACGGCGGCCGGTTCGACACCCGCGGCACGCCAGGCTTCGGCCAGCGAGATGTTGACGGCCCACAGCGCCGGTTGCACGGTGTCGTCGGAGTCCAGGGGCGGTGCGCCGGGCGTGCCGCGAAGGACGTCGAGGAGGTCCCATTCGACGTACGGTTCGAGTGCCTTGGCGCATTCGCCGAGGCGCGTCGCGAAGGCGGGTGAGTGTTCCAGCAGTTCCACGCCCATGCCCGGCCACTGGGAGCCCTGCCCGGGGAAGGCGAACACGGCGCGTGTGTCGCCACGGGCCTCGCCCGTGACGACGGAGGCGAACGTTTCGCCGGCGGCCAGGGCATCGAGTCCGGTGAGCAGGTCGTCGCGGTCGGTGTGCACGACCACGGCGCGGTGCTCGAGGGCGGCGCGGCCCCGGACGAGCGAGGCGGCGACATCGAGTGAGTCGGCGTCGTCGTGGTCGCGCAGGTGGGCGGCGATCCGCGCCGCCTGGGCCCGCAGCGCCTCGGGGGTCGCCGCGGACACGGTCAGCGGAACGGCCGGGGGCCGCGTGCCGCGCGGTTGCCGCGGGGCGGCGGCCGGTGCCTCTTCGACGATCACGTGCGCGTTGGTGCCGCTGACGCCGAAGGAGGAGACGCCCGCGCGGCGCGGGCGGCCGTCGGGTGCCCATGGCCTCGACGCGGTGAGCAGTTCGACGGCGCCTTCCGTCCAGTCGATGTGCGGGGAGGGCGTGTCGGCGTGCAGCGTGGCCGGCAGTACGCCGTTGCGCATCGCCATCACCATTTTGATCACCCCGGCGACTCCGGCTGCTGCCTGGGTGTGTCCGAGGTTGGACTTGATCGACCCGAGCCACAGCGGCTCGCCGTCGGGGCGGTCCTGCCCGTACGTCGCCATCAGTGCCTGGGCCTCGATCGGGTCGCCGAGGGTGGTGCCCGTGCCGTGTCCCTCGACCGCGTCGACATCGGCGGGAGTGAGCCCGGCTACGGCCAGTGCCTGCTGCATCACCCGCTGCTGGGAAGGGCCGTTGGGGGCGGTCAGGCCGTTCGACGCGCCGTCCTGGTTGATGGCGGAGCCGCGGACCACGGCGAGCACGGGGTGTCCGGCGCGGCGCGCGTCGGAGAGCCGTTCCAGCAGCAGCAGGCCCGCGCCCTCGGCCCAGCCGGTGCCGTCGGCGGCGGCACCGTACGGCTTGCAGCGGCCGTCGGCGGCCATGCCCCGCTGGAGGCTCATCTCGATGAACGTCTCGGGTGTGGACATCACGGTGACGCCGCCCGCGAGGGCGAGGGTGCACTCGCCCTGCCGCAGGGCCTGTGCCGCCCAGTGCAGCGCCACCAGGGAGGAGGAGCAGGCGGTGTCGACGGTGACGGCGGGGCCTTCGAGTCCCAGGGTGTAGGAGACGCGGCCGGAGGCGACGCTGCCCATGCCGCCGCTGGCGGCGTAGCCCGCGAGGTCTTCGGAGACCTCGCCGGAACGAGGCGCCCAGTCGTGGTACATGACGCCGGCGAACACGCCGGTGGGGCTGCCCTTCAGGGACAGCGGGTCGATGCCGCCGCGTTCGATGGCCTCCCAGGCGACTTCGAGGAGGAGGCGCTGCTGCGGGTCCATGATCTGGGCTTCGTTCGGGCTGATGCCGAAGAAGGTGGGGTCGAAGTCGGCGGCGTCGTGCAGGAAGCCGCCTTCGCGGGTGTATGTGGTGCCGTGTTTGCCGGGTTCGGGGTCGTAGATCTCGTCGGTGGGCCAGCCCCGGTTGTCGGGGAAGGGGGTGATGCTGTCGGTGCCGTCGGCGACCAACCGCCAGAGTTCTTCCGGAGTGGTCACCCCGCCGGGGAAGCGGCAGGCCATCGCGACGACCGCGATGGGCTCGTCCGCGGTGGCCCGCACGGTGGCCGGCCGCGGGGCGGCGGCGGGGGCCGCGCCGCCGGCCTTGTCGAGGATGTGGGCGGCCAGGGCCTGCGGTGTCGGGTGGTCGAAGATCAGGGTGGAGGTGAGCCGCAGCCCGGTGGCGGAGCCGAGCGCGTTGCGCAGTTCGACGGCGGCCAGGGAGTCGAAGCCCAGCTCGGTGAAGGCGCGGCGGGGGTCGACCGCGGTGGGGCTGTCGTGGCCGAGGACGCCTGCGATCTGGGCGCGGACGAGGTCGAGGACGATCCGTTCGCGTTCGGCTTCGGGTTTCCCGGCCAGTTGGGCGGACAGCGCGCCGCCGGTGCCGCCCGCCGCCGCCGCGGCGGCGGGCCGGCGGGCGGGGGCGCGGACGAGGCCGCGCAGGAGGGGCGGTATGCCCTCGGGGCGGGCCCGCAGCGCGGGCGCGTCGATGTGCAGCGGCAGCAGGGCGGGTGCGTCGGTGGTGAGGGCCTGGTCGAAGAGGGCGAGGTTGTCCTCGGCGCTCAGGGCGGGCAGTCCGGAGCGTGCGGTGCGGCGGAGGGTGACCTCGTCGAGGCGGCCGCCCATGCCGGTGTCGCCGGCCCACAGGTTCCAGGCCAGGGAGGTCGCGGGCAGGCCCTGGCCGGCGCGGTGTTCGGCGAGCGCGTCGAGGAAGGCGTTGGCGGCGGCGTAGTTGCCCTGTCCCGCGGCCCCCAGGGTGCCGGCCGCCGAGGAGAACAGCACGAACGCCGCGAGGGGCAGGTCGCGGGTGAGTTCGTGCAGGTGCCAGGCGCCGTTCGCCTTGCCGTGGAAGACGGTGCGGACCTGTTCCGCGGTGAGGGTCGCGGTGAGCCCGTCGTCGACGACGCCGGCGGCGTGGACGACGGCGGTCAGCGGGTGCGCACCGGGGATGCCGTCCAGCAGCGCGGCCAGGGCGGCGCGGTCGGTGACGTCGCAGGCGGCGACGGTCGCCTTGGCGCCCAGTCCGGTCAGCTCGGCGACGAGTTCGGCCGCGCCGGGCCCGTCGGGGCCGCGCCTGCCCGTGAGCAGCAGGTGTCTCACGCCGTGGCGGCGGACGAGGTGGCGGGCGAGGTGGCCGCCGAGTCCGCCGGTGCCGCCGGTGATCAGCACGGTGCCGTCCGGGTTCCACGCGGCGGCCTGTGGTTCGTCCGCCCGGCCGGGTGTGCGGGCCAGGCGCGGTACGCGCACCGCGCCGTCGCCCAGTGCCAGTTGCGGTTCGTGGGTGGCCAGCGCGGCGCGCAGTTCGTCTTCAGGAACGTCGCGGTCGGTGTCGACGAGGGCGAAGCGGCCCGGGTGCTCGGCCTGGGCGGCGCGCACCAGCGCCCCGACGGGCGCGAGCGCCAGGTCGCGCGCCGCGCCGCGGGTGATGAAGGCCAGCCGGGTCTCGTCGCGCAGCGCGTTCTGGATCAGTTCCAGAACGTGGAGTGTCGCGGCCCGCGCGGCGTCGGCGGGGGCACCGGGGAAGGTGGCCGGGACGAAGGCCAGGTCGAACTCGCCTGCCGCGGTGTCCGGCCGCGGCGGGGGCTGGATCGCGGTCCACTCGACGCGCAGCAGCGCCCCGTCCCGCCGGGACGACGGCAGGCCATCCAGTGGCACGGGCCGCTGGACGAGTGACCGGACGTCCGCGACGGGTGCCCCGGTGGCGTCGGCCAGGTGGATCGCGACCGCCTCCTGGCCGGCCGGGGTGATGCGGGCGCGTACGGCGGTGGCGCCGGCGGCGTGCAGTTCGACGCCGAGCCAGGCGAACGGCAGCCGCACCTGCCCGTCGTCCTCGTCGGATTCGACGGCGTGCAGGGAGGCGTCGAGCAGCGCCGGGTGCAGCCCGAACCGGTCGGCGCCGGCCTCGTCCGTGGCGACCTCGGCGAACACCTCGTTCCCGCGGCGCCAGGCGGCGCGCACGCGCCGGAACGCGGGCCCGTAGGCGTAGCCCTGGGCGGCCTGGCGTTCGTAGAGGGCGTCGACGTCGATGGCCTCGGCGCCTGCGGGCGGCCACTCGGTGAGCGGGGTCGTGGCGGGGTCCTGGCCGTCCGCGCGTTCGGCGAGGAAGCCGCCGGCGTGGTGGTTCCAGCCGCCGTCGCTCCTGGCGGGGCGCGAGTGGATGTCGACGGTGCGGCGGCCGGCCGCGTCGGGTGCCCCGACGGCGACCTGGACCTCCACCTCTTCGCCCTCCGCCAGCGGCAGCGGTGCCTGGAGGGTCAGCTCCTCCAGAACGCCGCAGCCCGCCTGGTCGCCGGCGCGGACGGCCAGTTCGACCATGGCGGTGCCGGGGACGAGGACGGTGCCCGCGATGACGTGGTCGGCCAGCCAGGGCTGCGCGCGGGTCGAGAGCCGGCCGGTCATCACAAGACCGTCGGCTCCGGCGAGGCTGACGGCCGTGTCGAACAGCGGGTGGCCGATGGTGCCGGGGCCGGACCCGGCGTCCAGCCAGTACCGCTTGCGCTGGAACGCGTAGGTGGGCAGGTCGATGCGGCGGGCGCCGCGCACGGCGAAGAAGCGTTCCCAGTCGGCGGCGGTGCCGCGGGCGTGCGCCAGGCCGAGCGCGGTGAGGGTCTGGCGTTCCTCGCCGTGCCCGTCGCGCAGCAGCGGGACGAAGGCGACGTCGGCGTCCTGATCGGTGAGGCAGTCGCGTCCGGCCGCCGACAGGACGGCGTCGGGCCCCAGTTCGAGGAAGGTGGTGGCGCCCTGGGCCTCCAGCCAGCGCACGCCGTCCGCGAACCGGACCGGCCGGCGCACGTGCTGCACCCAGTACTCGGCGTCGAACGCGGTGACGGGCTCCCCGGTCAGGTTGGACACGACCGGGATGCGGGGCGGCGCGTAGGTCAGGGACTCGGCGACGCGGCGGAACTCGTCGAGCATCGGCTCCATCAGTGGCGAGTGGAACGCGTGGGAGACGCGCAGCCGGCGCGTCTTGCGGCCCTGCCCGGCGAAGTGGGCGGCGAGGTCCGAGACGGCGTCGGCCTCGCCGGAGAGCACGACCGCGGACGGCCCGTTGACGGCGGCGACGCTGACCCGTTCGGCCAGCTGTCCCGTCAGCCGCGCCGCGACCTCCGCCTCCTCGGCCTGGACGGCGATCATGGCGCCGCCGGCGGGGAGTTCGTGCATGAGCCTGCCGCGCGCGCCGACCAGCAGCGCCGCGTCCGCCAGGCTCATGGCCCCGGCGGCGTGCGCGGCGGCGATTTCGCCGATGGAGTGTCCGGCGAGCAGGTCGGGGGTGACGCCCCAGGAGGCGAGGAGCCGGAACAGGGCGGTCTCGATCGCGAAGAGGGCGGCCTGCGCGTACTGGGTCTGGTGGAGCAGTTCGGCCGCCGGCGAGCCGGGGTCGGCGAACAGCACGTCGCCGAGTGGTTCTTCGAGGTGGAGGTCGAGGTGGTCGGCGGCCTCCTGGAGCGCCTCGGCGAACACCGGGAACGCGCCGACGAGTTCACGGCCCATGCCGGGGCGCTGGCTGCCCTGGCCGGTGAACAGGAACGCGGTGCGGCCCGTCGCCGATGCCGTTCCCGTGAGCAGTCCCGGTGCGGTGGCACCGTCGGCGAGAGCGGTCAGGGCGCGGTGCAGTTCCGCGTGGTCGGCGGCGACGACGGTGACGCGTTCGCGCATGGCCGCACGGGTGGTGGCGGCCGAGTACGCGAGGTCCAGCGGTGACGCGTCGGCCGCGGTCCGCAGGAGCCGTCCGGCCTGGGCGCGCAGGGCGTCCGGGGTCTGGGCGGACAGGACCACCGGGACCGGGCGGTCGTCCGCGGGGACTTGCGGGGCGCCGGAGGGGAGGGCGGGCGGCTCCTCGACGATGACGTGCGCGTTGGTGCCGCTCGCTCCGAAGGAGGAGATCCCGGCGCGGCGCGGCCGGTCCCCGGCCTCCCACGGCACCGGCTCGGTGACGAGCCGCACGGTGCCCTGCGACCAGTCGACGTGCGGCGTCGGCTCGTCGACGTGCAGGGTGCGCGGCAGCATGCGGTGGCGCATCGCCATCACCATCTTGATGACGCCGGCCGCGCCGGCCGCCGCGCCGGTGTGCCCGATGTTGGACTTCACCGAGCCGAGCCACAGGGGCTTTTCCGGTGAACGTTCGCGCCCGTAGGCGGCGACCAGTGCCTGGCCTTCGATGGGGTCGCCGAGCGTGGTGCCGGTGCCGTGCGCGTCGACGGCGTCGACCTCGTCGGGGGTGAGCCCGGCGTCGGCGAGCGCCCGGCGGATGACGCGCTGCTGCGCGAGGCCGTTGGGTGCGGTGAGGCCGTTGCTCGCGCCGTCCTGGTTGATGGCTGAGCCGCGGACCACGGCAAGCACCGGGTGGCCTTCGCGCAGCGCGTCCGACAGGCGGGCCAGGACGAACACGCCCGCGCCTTCGGCGAAGCTGGTGCCGTCGGCCGCCGCGGCGAACGCCTTGACCCGTCCGTCGGGGGCCAGGCCCCGCTGCTGGGCGAACGCGGTGAACGTTCCCGGGCTGGAGATCACGGTGACGCCGCCGGCCAGCGCCAGGCCGCACTCGCCGCGCTGGAGCGACCGCACCGCCAGGTGCAGGGCGGTGAGGGAGCCGGAGCAGGCGGTGTCGACAGTGAGCGTGGGCCCTTCGAGACCGAGGGTGTAGGCGACGCGTCCGGACAGGACGCTGGGCAGATTGCCCAGCAGGACGTAGGCGTCGAGGCCGTCGGGAGCCTCGTGCGTGCGGGGCCCGTACTCGTGCGGCTCCACTCCGATGAACACGCCGGACGACGTGCCGTGCAGGCGGCCCGGGTCGATGCCCGCCCGTTCGAGCGCTTCCCAGCAGGTTTCCAGCAGCAGCCGCTGCTGCGGGTCCATGGCCAGGGCTTCCCTGGGGCTGATGTGGAAGAAGTCGGCGTCGAAGTCGGCCGCGTCCGGCAGGAATCCGCCGTGGCGCGCGTAGGTGGTGCCTGCGGCGGACTGGTCCTGGCCGAAGAGGCGGTCGAGGTCCCAGCCGCGGTCGGTGGGGAAGTCGGTGATCTCGTGGGTGCCGTCGGCCAGGATGCGCCACAGGTCCTCGGGCGAGGTCACTCCGCCGGGGAAGCGGCAGCCGATGCCGACGATCGCGATCGGCTCGTCCTGCGCCGCGGGCGCGGCGGGCGCGGCGGGCGCGGCGGGCGCGGCATCATCCCCGGGCCGGCCGGTGCCGTGCAGCACGTCCACCAGGTGCCGGGCCAGGGCCGCGGGCGTGGGGTGGTCGAACGCGGCCGTGACGGGCAGGTCCACGCCCAGTTCGGCGCTGAGCCGCCGGTGCAGCTGTACCAGACCCAGCGAGTCCAGGCCCACCGTGAGGAACGGGCGGTCGGCCGCCACGTCGGTGGCCCCGTCCGCGTGGGCCTCGGGATCTATGCTGCGCAGCACGGCGGCGGCCTGCGTGAGGACCAGTTCCAGCATCGCGGCCCTGGACTGCTCGGACATGGGCGTACTCCCTAGTGAAGGGCGGAGCGGCGTCGGGGAGGGTGGTCAGGGCCCGGTCACGAGGGCGGTCAGGGCGGAGCGGTCGACCTTCCCGTTGACGGTCAGCGGGAACTCGTCCACCACGTGCAGGCCGTGCGGAGCCATGTAGGCGGGCAGCGCGGCACGGCAGAACGCGACGACCTCCTTGGCGTCCGGCCTGGGGCCGCCCGGAGCGTGGGTGACGAACGCGAACAGCCGCGGTTCGCCGTCCGCACCCGGCAGGAGCATCGCGACCGCGCCGGTGATGCCGGGGAATTCGCCGATGCGGCGCTCCACCTCGCCCAGTTCGACCCGGTTGCCGCGAATCTGCACCTGGGAGTCGACGCGGCCGTGGAAGTACAGCTCGCCGCCGACCCCCATGGACGCCAGGTCGCCGGACTTGAGCACGAGCTGCCCCGACCTGGGGTCGACCGGGTCGGGGACGAGGACGGCGCGGGTGGCTTCCGGGTCGCCCCAGTAGCCGGAGAACAGCGACGGGGCGCGCAGGTAGATCTCGCCGAGCACGCCTGGCTCCTCGACGGGCCGGCCGTCGGGGCCGATGAGCGTCATCTCCGCGCCCGCGACCGCGTGGCCGATGGAGAGGCGTTCGACATCGGGCGGCAGCGGGTTGGGCACGGTGGTGATCGAGGCGGCCATCGACTCGGTGGCGCCGTAGGCGTTGGAGAACTCGGCCTCGGGCAGCAGCTTTTGGAGGCTGCGCAGTTCGTCCAGCGGGAAGTTCTCGCCGGAGAACGCGACGCGACGCAGAACGCCTTCCTTGCCCAGCTCGGCCAGCAGTTCGTGCTCGTGGCGCAGCACCGGGCGCCAGAGGGACGGCACGCCGTGGACCTCGGTCACGCCGGCATCGCGCAGGAACGTCAGGAAGCGGCGGGGCCAGTTGAGGACGCCGCGCGGCACGGGCACCAGGGCGGCGCCGTGGCCGAGGGCATAACCGATGTCGAACAGCGCGAAGTCGAACTGGAGCGGCGCGGTGCCCGCCACCCGGTCCTCGGCCGTGATGAGTTCCGCGGCCTGCACACCGCGCAGGAACGCGATGACCCCGCGGTGGCTCATGACGACGCCCTTGGGCCGGCCCGTCGTGCCGGAGGTGAAGGTGATGTAGGCGGTGTCGACGGGGGTCACCGTGCGGCGGCGGCGCGGGGGGCGGGGCGCCGGTGGCCGTTCGACGGTGAGGCCGTCGGGGCCGAACCTGGCGGTGCCGACCGTTTCCGGGATGCCGGTGCGTTTCCCGTCCGTGGGCTGGAGGTGGAGGGCGGGCTCGGCACTGTCGATGACCGCCAGGAGCCGCTCGTCGGGGACCTCGGGGCTGGCCGGGACGAACGGCAGACCCAGCGTGGCGCAGGCCAGGAGCACCGCCACGGCGTCGGCGTCGGTGTCGGACTCCACGATGACGCGCTCGCCGACATCGAGTCCGAGCGCGGCCAGGGCCTCGACGATGCGGTCGGTGCGCCGTTCCAGCTCGCCGTAGGTGACCGTGTCCAGGGCACCGCCCGCCGCCTGGATCACCGCGGGACGCTCGGGGGTCCTCCCGGCGGCGGCCAGCAGATACGTGCGCAGGTTGTCCATCGAGGCGTGCGCGCGCGCCGGACGCCGTCCATTCGAGGTCATGCGCCACCCTTCCGATTCGAAACTACCCGGCGAATACCGCACCGTTTCTAACAGGGCGCTTTTGCTCGCCACAAGAACCTCCCGCCACCGCTCTAGGGGTTAGGGGGCGTTAGGGGTTATGCCCATACGTAGGGCCAACAAGACTGGCGGCAAATGGTGATGCCGTAGGGATCGACCGGTCGGACTTCCGGAATGCACGCGGCGAGTGCAACGAATGGGAGAGTCAAGAATATGTCCGCGATCGTCTTCCCAGGAATCGGCCCGGCACAGCTCGCCGACTCGGCCCGGTTCCTGACGGGCCAGCCGGTGGCGCGTCGGCTGGTGGCGAAGGCGGACGAGGCGCTCGGCTATTCCCTGGTCGACCGGTACCGGGAGGCCGAGGCCCGCGGCGACCAGGGACCTTTCCCCGAGCCGGCGCGGATCTCGTTTCTGGTGACCTGCCTGGCGCTGGCCGAGTGGGCGGTCGCCGAGCACGGCCTGGAGCCGGTCGCGTGCGCGGGCGCCAGCTTCGGCGGAACGGCGGCGGCGGTGCGGGCCGGGGCACTGCCCTTCGCCGAGGCGGTGGTCATGACCGCGGAGTGGGGCCGCCGGGCGGACGCCTACTTCGCCCGCGAGCACCGCGACATCGTCACCCAGTCCTTCGCCCGGGTCCCGCTGGACCGGCTCGCCGAGATCCGCGGCGAGCTGGACGCGCGCGGCGAGTGGAACGCCGTGGCCTGCCACGTCGACCGGGACTTCCACATGCTGTCGGTGCGCGAAGGCGTACTGGAGTGGCTGCAGAAGCGCCTGCGGGCCGCGGGCGGCCTGCCGCTGTACAGCATGCGTCCGCCGATGCATTCGGAGGTGTTCGGCGCGCTGCGCGCGGAGATCGAGTCGGAGGTGGTGGCGGGTACCGCGTTCTCCGACCCCGTGATCCCCATCGTGTCCGACCACGACGGCTCGCTGGTGAGGACCGCGGCCGGGGTGCGGACGATGCTGCTCGACGCGGTGACCAGGCCGGTGCGGTGGCCCCTGGTCGTCGACGCGCTCAAGGGACTTGGAGTCGAGCGGGTGCACGTCACCGGTCAGGACGCGCTGTGGGGCCGGGTGGAGGTCATGACCGACGCCTTCGAGGTGGTGGCGGTGCGGCCGGAGACAGCCATGCGTCCGCGCCGACGCAGTGTGATCGCGTAGCGCGGACGGCAGTTGGATCAGCAATTGGATCAGCGCATGGCGGCCAAGGTGTTCCACAGAGTCTCGGGTGTGGCGAAGTTCTCCACCTGGAGGGCGTCGTCGACGAAACGGACGCCGTACGCCTCCTCCAGCGAGGACATCAGCGCGACCATTCCCATGGAATCGAGACCGAAGTCGCGCAGGTTGATATCGGCAGTGAGTTCATCCTCCGCCTCCATCAAGGAGAGGTGTTTGCGGAGCAGTTGCTCGAATGTTTCGTCCCACATGTGGGCTCCCGTGATTCCTCGGATGTTCACCGAACGGCCGGTGTCGCGGCCAACCTAAGCGCTCCGGCCCGCGGGTCGGCACCCCTACCCACCCTTCCCTTACTGCCTCGGAGGAAGGAAATGACCGAGACATCCGCACCCGGACACGGGCTGCACGAGCGGTTCCTGCGCGGCCTGGCCCTGTCGCCCGGGCGGACCGCGATCCGTGTGGGCTCCGAGAGCCTGACGTACGAGGAGCTGCACGAGCGCGCGCTGCGACGGGCGGGGGAACTCAGAGCCAGTGCACCGCAGGGGCCGCACCGGGTCGCCGTGCTGGCGGACAAGGGCCTGACCGCGTACGTCGGGATTCTGGCGGCGCTGTACGCGGGGGCGGCCGTGGTGCCGCTCAACCCCCGCTTCCCGGCGGAGCGTACCCGCCGCATGCTGACGACCGCGGGGGTCGGCACGGTCGTCGCCGACGCGGTCGGCAGGGCAGCGCTCGCGGAGACCGAGCTGGACCTGCCCGTGCTGGGCGAGTCCGAATCCGCAGCCGCGTCCGCGTCCGCAGCTGCCCTGGACGCACCGGCGGCCGTCGGGCCGTCCGACATCGCGTACATCCTGTTCACGTCGGGTTCGACCGGCCGCCCCAAGGGCGTGCCGCTGACGCACGGCGGCAACAGGCACTATTTCGATCTGCTGGACCGGCGCTACGACTTCGGCCCCGGGGATGTGTTCTCGCAGAACGTCGGCATCAATTTCGACTGCGCGATCTTCGAGCTGTTCTGTGCCTGGGGCGCGGGAGCCGCCGTGGACGTGCTCCCCGCCGCGGCGCACCGGGAGCTGGCCGCGTTCATCGCCGAGCGGCGCATGACCGTGTGGTTCTCCGTTCCGAGTCATATCTCGTTCATCCGGGGGATCGGGGGCCTGCGGCCGGGCACGATGCCGACGCTGCGCTGGAGCTTCTTCGCGGGCGAGGCCCTGCTGTGTGACGACGTCGCCGACTGGCAGGCCGCCGCGCCGGACTCGCGGATCGAGAACCTGTACGGGCCGACCGAGCTGACCGTGACGATCACCGGGCACCGCTGGTCGCCGGAGGCGTCCAGGAGCCGGGCGGTGAACGGCGTGGTCCCGATCGGTCCTGTGCACCCCGGCCACGACCACCTGCTGCTCGACGGGGAAGGCGAGTCGGCGGTGGAGGGCGAACTGTGCGTCACCGGACCGCAGATGGCGGCCGGCTACCTCGACCCCGCGGACAACGAGGGCCGCTTCCTCGAACGTCACGGCCGCCGCTGGTACCGGACGGGCGACCGGGTCAGGCGCCTCGCGGACGGCGAGCTGCTCTACCTGGGCCGGCTGGACGCGCAGGTGCAGATCCAGGGCCACCGCGTCGAACTAGCCGAGGTCGACCACGCCGCCCGCCAGTGCACGGGCGTGCAGAACGCGGTCTCCGTGACCCGCCCCGCTCCCGCGGGCGGGCTCGAACTCGTCGTCTACTACACCGGCGAACGCGTCCCCCCGGCGACGCTGCGCCGCGAACTGTCCGCCCACCTGCCCGAAGGGATGATGCCCAAGGCTTTCCGGCACGTGCCGGAATTTCCGTTGAACGCCAACCGCAAGGTGGACCGGCAGCGGCTGGCCCGCGAGGCGGCCGGGACACCGGAGGGCCCGCCCTGATCGCGCGCCCTTCGCCAGCGGCGGCCTACCACGTCGTCGCGCCACTCGAAACGTTCCCCGATCCGTTCGCCTATCCGCTCCATATTCCGTAATAAAGGTCATCGCCGTTCCGCCGTCGCGGTACGGCATATTAGGGCTGACCGCGAACAGGAATTAGTGCGGCTGCCCCCGGTTCATGTCCCCGAGTCGGCAGGCGAGTTTACCCGGAATTTGCATAGATTGGCCCTTGAGACGCCGATCGGAGCGCTGCTAGACTCACCGCCATTCGGCCAGCGATTTGACCGGATTCCCTTCCGTGCCCATCAGAGGAGCAGCCGACCGTGGGACACAGATATTCTCTTATCCTGGATCGGGAAATTACCGAGCAGGAAGCAGTCACCCTGAAGGAGAAGAGCCAGGCGGACATATCCCTCGCCAGCGACACTCTCCCGACGAATGCCGAAGTCCCGGTTACTCGCATTAGCTTCGAGGACGAGGTCACGCCGACCCTCGCGGAGGCCATTGAGGCCGGCTTCGAGGCCGTGAAGGCGATTCCGGGCCTCGCCGTTCCGGGCCTGCGTGTGCCGGCCCAGCCGGCTGCCGCCGAGGGCGGCGAAGAAGAAACCGCCGAGGAGAAGGTCGAGGTGACCTCATGACCACGCGGGAGTCCCTGTCCATCGAAGGGCTGGAGCCGCTCCCGGAGGATCAGCTCTGGCTGAACTACCCTCCGCAGGTCCCCGGGGGCTACGAGGACCCCGAGGAGGAGCGCCGCTACCGCAAGGAGCGCGTCGCCGGTGCTCTGCGCCTGTTCGCCCGGCTCGGCTACGACGAGGGCCTGGCGGGTCACATCAGCGCGCGTGACCCCGAGTACCCGGACCTCTTCTGGGTCAACCCGTTCATGATCCCGTTCGGGCACATCACGGCGAGCGAACTGGTGCTGGTCGACGAGCACGGCAACGTCCTCAAGGGCAAGTACCCGGTGGCCAAGGCCGCGTTCGTCATCCACTCGTCCGTCCACAAGGCCCGTCCCGACGCCGTCGCGGCGGTCCACTGCCACTCGATGTACGGCAAGGCCCTCTCGGCCACCGACCAGATCATCGAGCCGCTGACCCAGGACGCCTGCGTGTTCTACGGTGACCACGCGACGTTCGACGGTTACGCCGGCCTGGTGGACGACCTGGACGAGGGCAAGCGCCTGGCGGCGGCCCTCGGTGACTGCAAGGCCATCATCCTGCGCAACCACGGGCTGCTGACCGTCGGTGAGAGCGTGGACTCGGCGGTCTTCTGGTACTACGCGATGGAGAAGGCCGCCCAGGCCCAGCTGATCGCGAAGGCTGCCGGGGGCGTCACCCCGATCAGCCCGGAGGTCGCCCAGCTCACCTACGAGCAGTCCGGGGCCGAGCTGTCCGGCTGGCTCCAGTTCCAGACGCTGTTCGGGCAGATCGTCCGCGACGAGCCGGACCTGCTCGACTGAGCGCCACCGGGCGCCACCCCGCCGGACCGGCCCGGAGCCCGGGCTTCGCGAGCCGAAGCCGGGGCGGGACGGCCGTGCGGCCGTCGTCCCCTGGAAGGAAACGTGGCCTCCGTCGGCCCGTTCCGCACCCCAGGGGTGGTCCCCCGATCCTCCGCGGAGGGCAGACCCGGCTCCGGACTTCGTGGCCGGGGGCACAGCCGCCCCCGGCCACGGTTCGGCTGTCCCACCACGGACGGCGGCGACATGACTCCATGGTCGCGGAGCACAGGCGTACCGCACATCAACCGATCGGCTGATCATGCCGCGAGCCTGATGGGCGATGTGGCCGGGCCCTCCGCACGCGAACCTCGTGCCATGACCACAATGACGATGCACAGGGCGACTCGCGAACCGATCATCGAAGTCAGCGATCTGCGCAAGACCTATGACGGCCGGGCCGTCGTCGACGGCGTCTCGTTCACCGTCGAGGAGGGGGAGATCTTCGGATTCCTCGGCCTGAACGGTGCCGGCAAGACCACCACCGTCGAGTGTGTCGAGGGTCTGCGCGTCCCCGATTCGGGCCGGGTCCGTGTCGCGGGGCTCGACCCCGTCGCCGACCACGAGGCCGTCACCGGCATCCTGGGCGTCCAGCTCCAGGAGAGCGCCCTCCAGTCCAAACTCACCGTGCAGGAGGCGCTGGAGCTGTGCTCCGCCTTCTACCCGCGCCCGCTCGACTGGAAGCCCCTCGCCGAACGCCTGGGCCTGACCGCCAAACTCACCACTCGTTTCGGGAAACTCTCCGGCGGCCAGAAGCAGCGGCTGTTCATCGCCCTCGCCCTGATCGGCAGTCCCCGGATCGTCGTCCTCGACGAGCTGACCACCGGCCTGGACCCGCGCGCCCGCCGCGACACCTGGGAACTGATCGAGGACGTCCGCAACAGCGGTGTCACCGTCATCCTCGTCACGCACTTCATGGAGGAGGCGCAGCGGCTGTGCGACCGCATCGCCCTGATCGACAAGGGGCGGATCACCGCACTCGACTCACCTCACGGGCTGGTCGACCGTTCGCCGGGGTCCACGGTGATCTCCTTCACGCCCTCGGCCCCCCTGGACAACGAGGATCTGGCCGCGCTGCCGGCGCTCAGGTCCGTCGAGCACAAGGAGGAGCGCATCACGCTCAGCGGAACGGATGAGACCGTCAACGCGGTGATCTCGCTCCTCGTCAGCAAGCGCATCACGGCCCATCAGCTGCGCGTGAGTGACGCGACGCTGGATGACGCCTTCCTGGACCTGACGGAAGTCTGACCGTCGGCGCCCGACCATCCGCCCTACCGGCCCCGCAAGACTGGAGCTGCGTCATGACCGATACCTCGACCACCGAAGCACCGACCCTCCCGACAACGACCGCCCTGGCCCCGGCGTCTTCCGATCGCCGCCCCACGCCCCGGGCCGCCGTGCTGCGGGCCGAGACCCGGCTGTTCCTGCGGGAACCGGCCAATCTCTTCTGGATATGCGCCTTCCCGACACTGCTGATGGCCATCCTGGGCTGCATCCCGGCGTTCCGGGAGTCGGACCCGGACCTCGGCGGCCAGCGCCTCATCGACACCTACGTGCCCGTGTCGGTGCTGATCGCTGTGATCGTGGCCAGCATCCAGGCGATGCCGCCGGTCCTGACGAGCTACCGCGAGACCGGCATCCTGCGACGCATGTCGACGACCCCGGTACGCCCTTCCAGTCTGCTGTCCGCGCAGATGGGGCTCAACGGCGTCACGGCCCTGCTGTCGGCGCTTCTCGTCCTGGTGGTGGGCCGGCTCGCTTTCGACGTGGCGCTGCCCGGCGAGCTGGCCGCCTATGTGCTGACGCTGCTGCTGGCTGCGGCCGCCTGCCTGGCCATCGGGGCCCTGGTGTCCGCCCTGGCCGGCAACTCCAAGCACGCGACGGGCATCGGCTCGGTGGTCTTCTTCCCGGCCCTGTTCTGCATCGGCGTCTGGATTCCCGTGCAGACCATGCCGGAAGTCCTGCGGAACATCGTCGAGTTCACGCCCTTCGGCGCCGCCTCGATCGCCCTGGACCAGGCCGCGACCGGCGACTGGCCCGACTGGTCCCACCTGGGCACACTGGCCGCGTGGGCAGCAGTGCTGACCGCTGCCGCCATCCGCTGGTTCCGCTGGAAGTAGGAGAACAACGGTGCAAAGTGGGGGCATGACGCAGGCCGACCGGGAACTCGAACGCCGCCAGGAGACCATGCGCAGGTGGCGGCCGTACGCGCTGCTCGGCGCCGGCACACTCCTCGCGGCGACGGTGGCGCCCGAGCTGACGCCGACCGCGGCCGGACGGGTCACGGCCCTCGCGTTGGTAGCCGCGGCTGCCCTGCTCCAGCTGTGGTGGGAGCGGACGGGCCGCGCCGACCGGGACCCCGACATGATCTCGACGGGGTACTACGCCGTGCGCTGGGCGCTGAGTTTCGCGCTCACCTGGGTGAACCCGTTCTTCGCGTTCTACGCGGCCGCCGGCTACTTCGACGTCAACGATCTGATCCCCGCGAAACGCTGGCGGTGGCTCGGCCCCTTCGCCTGCTCCATCCCCCTGGCGGCGTCCCAGGCCGGCGGCATGCCGTTCCACGAAGCGGAACAGTGGACCATGTTCGCCGGGCTGCTGCTGGTCAACAACGTACTGCTGACCATCGTCGGCTACTTCACCGAGCACGAGGAGGTGCGTTCCCGGGCCCGTGCGGCCACCATCGCCGAGCTGGAACGCACCAACACCGCCCTCCAGCAGGCCCTCGACGAGAACGCCGCCCTTCAGGCCCAACTGCTCGTCCAGGCGCGGGAGGCGGGCATCGCCGACGAGCGCAGGCGGCTGGCCGCGGAGATCCACGACACCATCGCGCAGGGGCTGACCGGCATCATCGCCCAGCTCCGGGTCGTCGCGGGCCAGCCCGACCCGGCGGCGGCGCACGAGCATCTCGACCGCGCCTCCGACCTGGCCCGCCACAGTCTGAGCGAGGCCCGGCGCTCCGTGCAGAACCTCGCCCCCATGGGCCTGGCCAACGACGGGCTCCTCCCCGCCCTGCGCAAGACGATCACCCGGTGGGCCGAGCAGTACGGCACCCGCGCCGAATTCACCCTCACCGGCAAGGCACAGCAGCTGCACGGCGAGGTCTCGGCGACGCTCCTGCGGATCACGCAGGAGGCGCTGTCGAACGCGGCCAAGCACGCGGCCGCCTCCCGCGTCGGTGTCACGCTCAGCTTCATGGACGGCGAGGTGGCCCTGGACATCCGCGACGACGGGCGCGGCTTCGACCCGCGGGCGCTGCCGGAACGTTCCGGTACCGGCGGCTTCGGACTCGACGGCATGCGGGCCCGCGCCGAACGCATCGCGGGCTCGCTCACCGTCGAGTCCCAGCCGGGATACGGCACGGCGGTGTCGTCCCGCCTGCCGCTGGTATGACGCACGCCGGCAGGGCCCGCCCCGGCCCTGCCGGAGAATTGGCGCGCGGGGGCGGCGGCGGGCGGTTACAGTCGAGCGGGTGCCGGTGCGTGCGACACCGGCGTGACCGGCCCAGCGAGAAGTGAGAATCACGGAGTCATGGCCTTCACCGTGGGGACGCGAGCTATCCGCGTCGAGCCGGAGAACTGAGAGCGCCTCTCAGTCCCGTTCTCGGCCCGGCTCGGCGTGTGCACCACTCCCCCGCTCTCTCACCGCGACTTCCGTGAGGCCGATCCGCCATGCGCTCGACGCAGATCCGTGACACTTTCCTCGACTTCTTCGCCGCCCGCGGGCACCACCGGCTCCCCGCCGCGCCGCTCGTGCCCGACGATCCCACCCTGCTGCTGGCCAACGCCGGGATGGCCCAGTTCAAGCCGTGGTTCCTCGGCGAGAGCGAACCCGCCGTCCGCCGGGCCACCACCGTGCAGAAGTGCGTGCGCACCGTCGACGTGGAGAACGTGGGCCGCACCGCCCGGCACGCCACGTTCTTCGAGATGCTGGGCAACTTCTCCTTCGGCGACTACTTCACAGCGCCGAGGCGGTCGCCTACGCCTGGGAGCTGCTGACCGAGGGCTACGGCCTGGACCCCGGCCGGCTGTGGGTGACCGTGCTCGACGGGGACGAGGAGACGGAACGGCTGTGGCGCCGCACGGGCGTGCCCGCCGCCCGCATCCAGCGGCTCGGGCCGGCCGACAACTACTGGTCGATGGGGGTGCCGGGGCCCTGCGGCCCGTGCACGGACGTGACGTACGACCGCGGGCCCGCGTTCGGCCGTGCGGGCGGCCCGGCCGTCGACGGCGAGCGCTATGTCGAGCTGTGGAGCATCGTGTTCATGCGGTCGCGGCGCGGCGAGGACGACGGGCACGGCGGCTTCCCGGTGCTGGGCGACCTGGCCGCGCGTAGCGTCGACACGGGTCTCGGCCTCGACCGGCTGGCCGCGGTGCTCCAGGACGCGGAGAACGTCTGCACCACCGACCTGCTGCGGCCGACGCTGGCCGCCGTGGAGGAGCTGGCGGGGCGGCCGTTTCCCCGCCGCCGCGAAGGGGCATCCGGTTCCGGGTCGTCAGTCTGGAGGCCGGACATGGGAACGTTCGCCATCACTCGGAGCAGAAGGGCCGCCCGGCGGGCCGCGCGCAGTTCGCCCATGGCGGCGGCGGCCCGCTGGGGCCTGGCCGCGCGGGGCGCGCTCTACCTGCTGATCGGCGCGCTCGCACTGCGCATCGCGTTCGGCGGCGAGGAACAGGCCGATCGCGGCGGGGCGTTGCGCGAGCTGGCGGGACGCCCGTTCGGCGGGTTCCTGATCTGGGCGGTCGGCATCGGGCTGGCCGGCATGGCGCTGTGGCGCCTGTCGGAGGCGGTGTTCGGGGCGGCGGGACCGGCGGGGCACAAGAAGCGGCAGCGTGCGCTGTCCGGCGCGCGGTGCGTGTTCTACGCCGTGATCGCCTTCTCGGTGCTCTCGTTCGCGGTCGGGGAGGCGGGCAGCGGGTCGAGCGACGAGCAGTCGCAGGACGTGACTGCGGACGCGCTCGGCCTGCCGGGCGGGCGGTTGCTGGTGGCGGGCGCGGGCCTGGCCATCGCGGGCGCGGGCGTGTTGATCGGCGTGCGGGCGGCCCTGCGCAAATACCACAAGCACCTGAAGCGTTCCGAGATGCCGCGCGGCGCCCGCCGCACGGTCGACGTACTGGGAGTGTCGGGCGGCGTCGCGCGGGGCGCGTTCTTCGCCGTGGCCGGGGGTTTCGCCGTGCAGGCGGCGGCCGACTACGACCCGGACCAGGCCAAGGGCATGGACGACACGCTGCGCACGTTCGCCCAGACCCCGGCCGGGCCCTGGCTGCTGGTCGCGATGGCCACGGGTCTGGTGCTGTTCGGCCTCTTCTCCTTCGCCCTGGCCCGCTGGCGGCGGGTCTGAGACGGGCCGTTGCTGTGCTCAGGCCGGGACGGCTCCGTGCGCGGCGGCGATGTCGTCGACACGGGCGGCAAGGTCGAAGTCGGCGGCGGTGAGCTTGTTTCCGGCGTCGTGGGTGGTGATGGAGAACCGGACATGATCCCACCGCAGGTCGATGTCCGCGTGGTGACCGATCAGCCGTTCCACGTCCGCGACATGCACGATGAGCGCGACACCACCGTGGTACCGGATGCCGAACGTCCGGGTGATCGCATCACCATCGCGACACCACCCCGGCACCCCGGCCAGCCGCTCCCCGATCTCGCCCTCGCCCAACGGTTGCGCTGTCTCTGCCACATCATCCCTTCCCGTTCAGGGGCCCCAGCGTTCGTCACGCCCTGGTGAGGGCGTCCAGCCCGGCTCTCCACGGGAAGCCGCCATCATCGCCGCGCTTCGGCGGGTGCGGCTCCCCAGGGGCGAAGACCACCCGGACTCCTTGCCCGCGCAGCGTCTCGACCGCGTGGCCAACGGCCGGCTGTGCGCCGAGCGCCGTGGACCAGAACGGCATCGCGACCACCGGCAGCCCGAGGTGCACGCCCTCGGCGGGCAGCCCGAGCGCGACCGTGTCGGTGATGCCTGCGGCCCACTTGCACGCACTGGTCGTCGTGAGCGGCGCGACCAGCATCGCGTCCGCGCGCGGCAGGGCGTCGGTCTGGTGCGGCAACTTGTACTGATCGCGCACCGGATGCCCGGACAGCTCGGACAGCTCGGACAGCCGGGGCTCCCACCAACGCGCAGCGGACGGCGTGAGGATAAGGCACACCTCCCATCCGGCATCCTGCGCCACGCGAACTCCGGCATCGACGTGCCGGGCCGGGCCCGCGGCACACGCGATGAAGTACAGAACACTCATGCGCGGAGTCCACACCGCCCGGCCAGACCGCGCAACTCCCCGCCGGGTGACGGCACCAGCAGCAGCAGTTCCTTTATGACCGCGCTGCGCGGCGGCGCGAAACGGGTCCTGTTCACCGGCGGCGAGCTTGTTCCCGGCGTCACCCGACGACAAGGGAAACGGTGCTCGCCCTGCTCCGGGGACGCGGCGGCCCGTCGCGCGAAGTGGCGGACCATGCCCGCTGGTCAGGTATTCGACGAGGAGGTAGGTCGCCCGGCTGTTCCACGTGAGAGGCCACGGGGAAAGGCCCACGGGCTGAAGGGGCGTTCAGCGCAGGGGCAGGAGCATGACGTCGTACAGGGGCGCGTCCGGGAACGGCAGCAGCTCGCCCGCCCGCCGGTATCCCCACCTCTCGTACAGGGCCCGCAGGCGCGGGCGTTCCCGGCGTACCAGCAGGTGTGACCGTTCCTCCCGCCGGTGGCTCATCAGTTCGTCGTGCATCGCACGCGAGATGCCGTGCCCGCGGTACGCCGCGCGCAGCATGTTCTCGCAGAGCTTGAACGTGACCCCGTCCCTGCCGGTGAAGCCGTACGTGAACCCGGCGACGGAACCGCCGACTTCGGCCACCACGCACGCCCAGCCCGGCGCCGCGGTATGCCCGTCCAGGCGCTCCTCGAACCGCTCAACGGAGAAGAACGGGTCGCCGGCGATGTCGGCCGCGTACACCTCGGAGTACACCTCCAGAATGGTGCCGCGGATCTCCGGCAGCCGTTCACGGGTGTAGTAGGTGGTCGTCGGCAGGTCTACGGACATGAGGCCGTCATCCCCCGGTACCGGTCGAAGAATTCCGCGGCCCCGGCGGGGCCGCGGCCGAGTAGATCGTCGCCGAGCTGCCGCAGGCGATCCTCGATGCGAGGACTGCGGACGCCGGGCAGTACGGCAAGCGCGTTGTTGCCTGCGGCAAGGGCTTCGTCCAGTTCGCCGGCTGCGGCCAGGATGCGTCCCAGGCGCACGTGAGCTGCCAGCTTGTTCCGCTGCAGCGATGTCTCCTGCAGCACGGCAAGGGAGCGCCTGGCTGCCTTGACCGCTGCCGGGTACTGGCGAAGGTCCCTGTGGCACAGTGCGGCAGCGCCCGAGATCTCGCCCGGGTTGAAGAACGCGAGCCACCGTTGCGGTGCCATCGCCGGGCCACGGTCGTGGGCCTGCTCGGCCTGCAGCAGCGATCGGGCGCAAGGACCGCGGTCGCCTTGTACCGAGTGCCCGCGGGCGACCCGGGTGTGCAGCAGGGCGGAGAGGCGTGACTCCCGTCGCCCTCGCGTGGCATCGAGCGCGGCGCGGGCGATCATCACTGCTTCACCGCCATGGCCGAGCTCGCTCGCCTGATGGGACATCGACGACCAGATCCGCGTCTGAAGTTGCTTGTCACTGGCCAGTAGGGCGTACCGGAGCGCGGTGTCCCACCAGCGCCGTGCAGTTCGCTGCCGTCCGGCGTCGAAGTTGAGCCACCCCGCGGTGGTGGCTACCTCGCCGAGCGCCCGGTACAGCCCGGTCTGTACGCGGTCCCCGTAGGTGCAACGCCGCGCTGCCTGTTCGACGTACTCGATGTATTGAGCCGCGATGTCGGCAAGCGTTCCGCCTCCGTACTGGTCGTCCAACTGATGAAGCTTCGTGGCTGCGGCGCGGACTCGCTCGACATCGGCCACGCCGAGTCGTCCCGCCATGGGCAGAGCCGGGAGCGGGAGGAGGCTGCCGGTGAGACCGAGGACGAACTGGCGGCGGTGCACAGGCGGTTCCTGGGGAGGGTCTGGTGCCCCGACAGTAACCCCGGGCATGCTGTGCCCGCGAGAGGGGGCGCGAAAGCCCAGCTTTTCGGCGGGCCACCCAAACACTTCCTCCAGCGCGCGCCGACTGTGTGCGCGAGGCCATGCCACCTCGCCAGACAGCCAGCGGCGGACCACACGCGCGGAGGCGCTGCCGCGTCTGCCGGTGAGTCGCTCGGTCGCGTCGTTGACCGATTCGGCCAGCCCTTCATGGGTGTAGCCGCCGTCCACCACCAGCTGCCGGAGCGTGTGATTGGGCTGAAGTCTTGCCATTCGCCGATCCCTTGCGTCGATGAGATCAGCGTAGCCAGAGTGACGACTCGGTGACCCGTTGTGAGCTGAAACGTCCTCCTGGCGTGAAGTGGCCCAGCAGTCCACCGTCCTTTCCCTGTCGGCCTGATGGGCGCACGGTAAGTACGTCTTTTCCCCTCAACGATCAGGAAGGCGTTGTGATGACCACTGACATGCCCGGGTGGATTCCGGATGAGGGGGTGGAGTCGTTGCCGTGCGGGCGGTGGTTCGACGGGGTGCAGTTGCCGGCGTTTGTCGGGTTGCGGGTTGTCTCGCGGTTGCGGGAGCGGTCGGGGCCGGTCGTTCAGGATCAGGTCGCGGATGTGCTGACGTGGCTGGTGCGGCCGGGTGCGGCGGTGGGGTGGGAGGAACGGGCGCCGGGGGTGGACATCATGCGCGGGCCGCGGGTGGTGGCGGTGCCGCCCGCGTCGTGGTGTGAGGGGCCGTGGACCGGTGGCGCGGCCATCCGGTGGTTGATCCGCCCGACTCCGACGTGCCTGACCGATCCGCCGGTGCTGCTTGAGGCACTTCGGCACGTGCTCCCACCGCGGGGAGGCCGCCGTGCGTGACGCGCCGCTGCCCGTTCTGCTGATGGGGCTTGATCTGGAACGGGACCTCTCGCCGCGGCAGGGGTCCGGGACTGCTTGTGTGCTGTGCCGGGCCTGGCTCGGGCAGCGCCCCGGCGAGCGTTCCCGCGTCCTGGCCACCGTGAACGGCCGCCCGCTGCGTGCCTGTTCCCCGGCCTGCGGGGGGCGGCCGTGAACGCGGGTGTGCTGGTATCGGTCGAGGTGGACGCCGCCACCATCGCCCGCGGGGATCAGGTCATGATCGGCGGCCAGCAGTTCACCGTTACGGATATGACCGCGCTGCGCGGCGGCGCGAAACGGGTCGTGTTCACCGGCGGCGAATCGCTCGTGATGACGCGTGCCACCGTGCTGTGGGCCGCCCGCCACCACCCCCGCCGCCACCGCCCACGACACCCACCGGCAGGCACGCCCTGAGACCGGGCCGCCACCCGCGACCACCGAGGGGTAGCGCTTCCGGCCGGGCGGGCACGTTCGCCCTCCCGCGGAACGGAAGCGGCGCCCGGCGGCGGGCTGTTGGGGGTGGGGCGCGGGTGGGTGTGCTGTGTTACCGTGGCCGGGTTCGCGCGGACTGCAGGTGCCGCGCCACGAGATCCCGGAGGTGAGTGTGATGGCTGTCGCAAAGACCGCTGCCCTGCGCAGCGCCCGGACCATCCTCACCTCCCGGGCCCCGGTCTGACCCCCGCGTCCTTCCTCGGGGCCCCTTCCCCAAGGGTTCTCTCATCGTGCATTCCTCACCATCCCCCTACGGCGGGCTGTCCGCCTACGGCTGGGACGATTCACTCGAACTCTCCTTCGCGGCGCACCGCGCCGCCGGACACGAGCCGGTCCGCGTGATCGCCGTCGACCGCGGCCGGTGCGACGTCGCCGCCGCCGCGGGGCCCCTCAGGGCCGTCACCGGTCGCGGTCTCGACCCGTGCACCGGCGACTGGGCGGCTCTCACGCCCGGCGCGGAGCCGCGGCTGGCCGCCCTGCTCCCGCGGCGCACGGCCATCGTGCGGGCCTCGGCCGCCCGCGACTCCCACGGTCAGGTGCTGGCCGCCAACGTGGACACGGTCGTGGTGGCCGTGTCGCTGACCACCGCGCTGGACGCGGGCCGGTTGGAGCGGCTGCTCGCCCTGGCCTGGGAGTCGGGCGCCAGGCCGGTGGTGGCCCTGACCAAGGCGGACGGCACGGAGGACGTCTCCGACGTGCTCGCCGGGGCGGCGGCCGCCGCGCCCGGGGTGGACGTCGTGGCGACCAGTGCGGTCTCCGGGGAGGGGCTGCCGGAGCTGACGGCGCTGCTGACCGGGACGGTGGTGCTGCTCGGCCCGTCCGGCGCCGGCAAGTCCACGCTGGGGAACGCGCTGCTCGGCGCGGACCGCCTGGCCACCGGGGCGGTGCGCGAACGGGACGACAAGGGCCGGCACACCACGGTGCGCAGGGAGCTGGTCCCGCTGCCGGGCGGTGGCGTGCTGATCGACACCCCGGGGCTGCGCGGCGTCGGCCTGCACGACGCGGCGGAGGGCCTGGATCAGGTCTTCCCCGAGATGGAACGGCTCGCCGCGGACTGCCGGTTCGCCGACTGCGCGCACGAGACGGAGCCGGACTGCGCCGTGCTGGCGGCCGTCGAATCGGGTGAGCTGCCGCCGCGCCGGCTGGCCAGCTACCGCAAGCTGCTGCGGGAGAACGCGTGGGCCGCCGCCCGCACCGACGCCCGGCTGGCGGCCGAGCAGGCGGACCGGTGGAAGACGCTCAAGCGGCACCAGCGGGCGATGTACCGGTTCCGCGACCGGCAGCGGTAGACCCCGTTCCCGCGTCGCCGCATTGACCGCGCGAACGGGGGCGCCCGGCCCGGGCCGGGCGCCCCCGTCGTGATGCGCCGCTATCCGCGCGGGGCGTGTCCTGCGCCTCGGGAAGAGCTGCGGTGCGCCTTCAGCGCCGCCGCGGCACACACCAGGCCGAGCAGGCAGATGATGCCTCCCGTGATGACGTTGCTGAGGATGATGCCGGCATCGGGCCCATCACCGACCAGCCAGGGCGAGACGATGAGCCAGGCGCCGATCACGACGATGGCGTGGCTCATGCCGTACATCCGCTCAGGGGCCCGGCTGAACCCCAGGGCCAGCAGCGCCACCGCGATCCCCGCGATCAGGTTGGTGGTAGCCAGCTCGGGCTGGCTGTCGTTGAAGTGCACCGCCCATGCCGAGACGGCTGCGTACAGTCCGGCCAGGAACACCGGGCCGTCGGCGAACACCACGTCGCGCCCGCCCATGACACGGGAGTAGCGCTCCCGCATCTCCCTTTCGTCGGGGTGTCCCGCGAGATCGCCCCGCTGGCGGTGTGAGACGTCGGACATGCGACCGGCCTCCTTCGATCTGTTCACAGGCACTTTCGATATGCCCGCAATGGGCCATTTGAGTAATTCAGGACCTTGAGTACCCCCATCACGGCCGGATATGTGATGGGACCGTTACCACCGAGCGAACACCCCCTCCGCGCGGACAGCGGGCGGCGGCAGGGCGGACGCGGGGGCGGGACATCACCGCTGGCCAGCGGCACCCCGACGGAGCGCGACGGCCGGGCGCGGAGCGGGAGCACCCCCTTGCGGGGGGTCACCGGCGAGGGGGGCAAACGGTTCCATACGACGCCGTATGGGTATACGGTACGTTACCGTTCAGTCATGCCACGACCAGCAGGACGAAGCCGTCTGTCGGCCGCGGACTGGGCGGAGGCGGCCCTGGCCGCGCTCCGCGAGGGGGGCGGGCTCGCCGCCATCGCCATCGAGCCGCTGGCGGCCGGGCTCGGCGCCACGAAGGGCAGTTTCTACTGGCACTTCGCCAACCGCGAGGCGCTGATCGAAGCCGCGCTCGCCCGCTGGGAGACCTCACAGACCGAAGAGGTCATCGCCGCCCTCGGCCAGGAGCGGGACCCGCTGGCGCGCATTCGCGAACTCTTCTCCACCGCAACGGAGATGGCGACGCGGGACGCCACCGAGCTGGTGCTGCTCGCCGAGGCGGCGCACCCGCAGGTCGCGGCCGTCCTCCGACGGGTCGTCACCAGGCGGCTCGACTACCTCACCGGGCTGTTCGTGGAGCTGGGCCTCGACGCGGCCGAGGCGCGCATCCGCAGCGTTCAGACGTACTCCGGCTACCTCGGCCGGGCCCAGCTGGCCCGCGCCGTTCCCGACGTCATGTCCCACGGCGAGGACAACCGCCGCTATCTGGACGCGGTCCTGGAATCGCTGCTCGGCCGCTGAACGCGGCGGGCACGGCGGGCACGGCGGGCATCGCGGACGAAGCTCCGGGGCGGGCCCCTGAATTCCCGCGCCCGGAGCTACTCGCTCCCCCATGAGGCCGCTCGCTCGGCCGGTTGCACGGGTTCCCGTGCGCCCCGGGGGCAAACCCCGCCGTGTCGGCCGCGCCGCGGCGGGTACCCGGGGGCTCCCCAGCAAGCCACGGCGAGGAGGAAGCCATGCAGCAACGGGGAAGCGATCGTCTCAGCCCCCACCGGGACGACGAGATGAAGCACGAACTCCAGGGCATGCTGCGCGGTGATCACCCCAACAGGGCCGAGGACTGGCGGGACCCGGAGCCGGGCGCGGACGACGATCCTGCGCTGGCCGACGGCCCGGTCCCGCCCCGCGGCGCGACGACGACCGAGGAGGCGGAGCGCGAGGCGTTCCGCTTCGAACTGGCCCGCCACCTGCGCCGCACCGCCTTCCCGGCCGACCGCGAGGAGTTGCTGCGCACGCTGGCCGCCGAATACGCGCCGGACGACCTGGTCGAGACGGTCCGCGGCCTGCCGGACGGCCGTTCCTTCGCGAACGTGCAGGAGGTGGTCGACGCCCTCGGCCGCAAGCCGGAGGCGTGACAACTCCCGTACGGGCCACGGGCCACGGGCCCTGCCGCGTCAGGCCCGTCAGGCCCGTCTGGCCCGTCAGGCCGGCTGGACCAGGTCGTAGCCGCGGTCGGCCAGGCGGGGCAGGCAGTGCCGCAGGGCGGCGACCGTCTGCGCGCGGTCGCCGCCGCCGTCGTGGGCGAGCACGATGCCGCCCGGATGGGCCCTGCCCAGCAGGGTGTCGGCGATGCGGTCGCTGCCGGGACGGGACCAGTCGGCGGTGTCGACGGACCAGTCCAGCGGCCGCATGGCCAACTCGGCGCAGATCTCCAGGCTCGCCGGATGCCAGACCCCGTAGGGCGCGCGGGCCCACCGCGGCGGTTCGCCGAGAACGTCCCCGATCACCTCGCTGGTGCGTGCCAGCTCCTCGCGGACACTCTCGCGCGGGATGCGGTCGAACCGCGGATGGCTCCAGGAGTGGTTGGCGACCAGGTGCCCGTCCGCCGCGATGGCCCGCAGCAGGTCGGGCTGCCAGACGGCGTTCTCGCCGATGACGAAGAACGTGGCGGGCGCGCCGTGTTGCCGCAGCAGGCCGAGGACCTGCGGGGTCCACGTGGGGTGCGGGCCGTCGTCGAAGGTGAGCGCGAGCTTGCGGCCGGTACCGGGCAGGATGCGGACCGGCGTGAGCCGCCCGGCGGCGGGGGCGGCGCGCGCGCCGCCGCCCGCGGCCTGCCGCTGTCCCGGTGCCCCGGCGTCGGCGCCGCCGGAGCCCAGCGGCCTGCCCGCGGTGGTGGAGTCGACCAGCAGCCGGTTGAGCGCGAGCAGGCCGACTCCCGCGGCGGCGGCGAGCAGCGTGCGGCGGGTCACTCGGGGGCGACGCGGCACACTCGGCTTGTACGACTTACCAGAAGAGTCGGATGAGTCGGACGAGTCGGACGAGTCATATGACATGAACGGCATGCCTCACTGTGCTCACGCCGCCCCGCCGCGACCGTCCGCCGACACCGGCCCCCGGCCCACTGCACCCGTTCGGCGCACGCGGCACCGGCAGGCGCGAACCGTATACGGGAGCCCCGCGGCCTCCGGGGACTCACGCCGGGGGCCCGGCCGCCAGGGCTCGTTCCGCTCGGGCCAGGACCTCCGTCACGCGCAGGCCGAAGTGCGCGTCACACGCGTGCGCCTCACCCGTGCGGGCCGACGCGAGCAGCGCGTCGAACGCTCGCATGAACGGCCGGACCGCGCCGCCGTCCGCACGTTCCGGCAGGGTCGATATGCCCGCGCTGCCCCGCAGCTCAGCCGTCACCGACGACGCCTGCGGCGGCATCGTGTGCGTCAGCGTCAGCGCGCTCGACGCGCCCGAGGCGTGCCGCAGCGCCAGGTGCACCAGGTCCCCAGGACCGCTCGCCGCGGTCACGCCGGTCACCTCGCCCAGCGGCGGCAGCAGCAGCGACAGCGCGTGCGGGCCCACATCCCACAGCGCGCCCCGTTCCTTGCGCCACTGGGAGGTCGAGTACGGGGTGTCCGCCCCGCCGAAGACCGGCGAGAACCAGTCCGCGCGGCCCGCGAGCCAGCCGTCGGTCGCGCTCTGCGCCGCGACCCACGCCGACGTCTCCGGGGCGAACCGCAGCGTGAAGAAGACCACCGAGGCCACGCCCGACGCCGTCACCGCGTCCGCGACCGCCCGTGCCGCGGGCACCGCCGTCGCCACCGGCTTGTCCAGCAGCAGGTGGCAGCCCGCCGCGGCGGCCCGCGCGGCCAGCGGCGCCTGCACGTCGGGCGGCAGCGCGAACGCGACCGCCTCGCAGTCCGCGAACAGCGCGTCCGCGTCCGGGTAGGCCCGGGTGTCCAGCCGCCCGGCCAGCTCCTGGGCGGCCTCGGCCCTGCGGCCCCAGACGCCGACCAGCTCGGCCTCCGGATGCTCCATGAGGGCGGGGCCCTGGGTCAGCCGCGCCCACGGGCCGGTACCGAGCAGACCGATTCTCATCTCTTCCGGGCCTCACTTCTGATCACTTTTTCTGATCTCTGACGTCCGCGCCCACCCTAAGGCCGCCGCCGCGGCATGGTTCACGCCCCCTTAACAGCCGGGCAACGGATGGGAAATCGCAGGTCGCGAAGCTACGAGCAAGCTACGGGCAGCGCATGCCGCGCGCCCGCGGACCCCGCGCACGCCCGCGCACACCCGCACACGCCCGCACACCAGCCCGCCCCCGAGGAGCACGACCGTGAGCTACAAGGCCGAGTACATCTGGATCGACGGCACCGAGCCGACCGCCAAGCTGCGCTCCAAGACCAAGATCCTCGCGGACGGCGCCGCGCCGCCGGAGTGGGGCTTCGACGGATCGAGCACCAACCAGGCCGAGGGCCACGCGTCGGACTGCATCCTCAAGCCGGTCGCCTCCTACCCCGACCCGATCCGCGGCGGCGACCACCGGCTCGTGCTGTGCGAGGTCTACAACGTCGCCGACGGCGCCCCGCACGCGTCCAACACCAGGGCCAGGCTCCGCCCGGTCGCCGAGCGCTTCGCCGCCCAGGAGCCGATCTTCGGCATCGAGCAGGAGTACACGTTCTTCCAGGGCTCCCGGCCGCTCGGCTTCCCGGAGAACGGCTTCCCCGCCCCGCAGGGCGGCTACTACTGCGGCGTCGGCGCCGACGAGATCTACGGCCGCGAGATCGTCGAGGCGCACCTGGAGAACTGTCTGAAGGCCGGGCTCGGCCTCTCCGGCATCAACGCCGAGGTCATGCCGGGCCAGTGGGAGTTCCAGGTCGGGCCGCTCTCCCCGCTCGAGGTCTCCGACCAGCTGTGGATCGCCCGCTGGCTGCTCTACCGCACCGCCGAGGACTTCGGCGTGTCCGCCACCCTCGACCCCAAGCCCGCCAAGGGCGACTGGAACGGGGCTGGCGCCCACACCAACTTCTCGACCAAGGCCATGCGCGAGGGCTACGACGCGATCATCGCCGCCTGCGACGCCCTCGGCCAGGAGGGCAAGCCGCTGGAGCACGTGCGCAACTACGGCGTCGGCGTCGAGGACCGCCTCACCGGCGCCCACGAGACCGCGCCGTGGGACCAGTACAGCTACGGCGTGTCCAACCGCGGCGCCTCCGTCCGCATCCCCTGGCAGGTCGAGCGGGACAAGAAGGGCTACATCGAGGACCGCCGCCCGAACGCCAACTGCGACCCGTACGTCGTGACCCGCCTCATGGTGGACACCGTCTGCACCGAGCTGGAGAAGGCCGACCTGGCCTGACCGCTCCCTCACACGTCTCCCCGGCCGTGGCCGGCAGCTCGGGCGCGGTTCCGGGGAGACATCAGGTTCCGGGGGAACATCAGGGGCGCCCGCCCGCGGCGGGCGCCTTTGGTGTATCTGAGTACACCCACGGCCAGGGCTGCCGCCCCCCGTGACGGCCGCCCGCGGCAGGCAGCAGACTTGGGGGAGCACTCACGGGACAGGAAGGCACGCGCACATGAACGGGCAACGGGTACGGAGCGCGCTGCTGGCCGCCGCACAGGGACTGCTGCTGTCGCTGCTCTCGCTCGGCGTCTCGCTCCTGCTGTTCATCCTCTTCGTCCTCTCCCTGGTGTTCGTCGGCCTCGGCATCGGCCTCTTCACGACCCCCGTGATCGTCGACGCCATCCGGGCCCACGCCAACCAGCGCAGGACGTTCGCGAAGGACTGGTACGGCATCAGCATCCACGCCGGCTACCGCCCGCTGCCCGGCGGGCCGCTGCCCGGCGGCCCGCGGCCGGGCCTCGCCGGGCAGGTCGAGCGCACGGTGCACATGCTGAAGGACCCGGCGACCTGGCGTGACGTCGGCTGGCTGTTCGTCGACGCCGTCGCGGGCTTCGTCACCTCCATGCTGCCGTGGGCGCTGTTCGGGTACGCCCTCTACGGCCTGGTCCTGCTGTGCGGGGTCTGGCAGCCGATCGTGGACGCGGGCGGCACGTACTGGTTCACGTTCGTGCCGATCTCCTCCTGGTTCACCGCGGTGCTCGCCGCCCTCACCGGCCTCGCCCTCGCCGGCATCGCGCTCCGCTGGAACCCGCTGCTCCTCACCGGCCACTTCCAGATGACCCGCGCCCTCATCGGCGCCTCCGAGAAGCGGCTGCTCGCGCAGCGCGTCGCCCGGCTGACCGAGACCAGGCACGACGCGCTGGACAACTCCGCGGCCGAGCTGCGCCGCATCGAACGTGATCTGCACGACGGCGCACAGGCCAGGCTGGTCGCCATGGGCATGAGCCTCGGCACGATCGAGGCGCTGATCGAGAAGGACCCCGAGCAGGCCAAGCACCTCCTCGCCCAGGCCAGGGAAAACTCGGCGGAGGCCCTGTCCGAGCTGCGGGACCTCGTCCGCGGCATCCACCCGCCCGTCCTCGCGGAACGCGGCCTCGGCGACGCCGCCCGCGCGCTCGCGCTGCGCATGCAGCTGCCCGTCGAGGTCGACGTCGAGCTGCCGGGACGCCTGGAGGAGCCCGTCGAATCGGCCGCCTACTTCGCGATCAGCGAGATCCTGACGAACGCGGCCAAGCACGCCGAGGCCGAGCGCGCCTGGCTGGACATCTACTACAACGGCACGGCCAGGACGCTGCGCATCGCCATCACCGACAACGGCCGCGGCGGCGCCAGCCTGGAGGCCGGCAGCGGGCTGCGCGGCCTGGAGCGCAGGCTCGGCGCGTTCGACGGGGTCCTCGCCATCAGCAGCCCGGCGGGCGGGCCGACCCTCGTCACCATCGAGATCCCCTGCTCCCTGGCCGAGCCGGGCCACCGCACCGCGCTGCGCTGACCCCGGGGCGGCGGGGGCCCGTTGCCGGAACTCCGCCGCCGCTCCGCCCCCACGTCACCTGAACGCAGTCGAACTGCCGTACGCTACCCCCTCGTTGAGAGTCCACGACCCCACGACTCAACGAAGGCGGCACTGCATGCCACGCTCGTTCACGGCCGCGGCGGCCCCGGCGGTCCTCGCCGCGGCGGCCCTCCTCCTCACCGCGTCCCTCCCGGCCCAGGCGGGCGCCCCCGCCGCCACGGTCGCCCCCGCCTACTCCGCGACCACCTCCGTCGGCGTGCACAACGCCTACGAGACCGGCACCTTCCCCTACTTCGCCGACGCCCTCGACTCCGGCGCGGGCCTCCTCGAACTCGACGTCTGGACCAACTTCTCCGGCAGCGGCTGGCGGGTCTCCCACAGCAACCCGATCGGCAACGACAACAACTGCGAGAACGCCGCCACCGCCGCCGACCTGCGCACCGGTCCCGTCAACCAGAGCCTGGCCGGCTGCCTGGCGGACATCCGCGCCTGGCACGAGGCGAACCCGGGACACCCGCCGATCCAGCTCAAGATCGAGCTGAAGGACGGCTTCGCCGACAACCTCGGCCGCGGCCCCGACGAGCTGGACGCGCTGATCAACGACATCCTCGGCGACGCCGTCTACGGCCCTGGCGACCTCACCGCCGCCGGCGGCCACGCCACGCTGGACGAGGCCGTGCGAGCGGGCGGCTTCCCCGGCCGCGCGGAGCTGGCCGGCCGGTTCCTGGTGCACCTCATCCCCGGCACCGTCGAACAGGGCAACCCGTTCGACCAGTTGTGGACCGACGAGGAGTACGGCACGCACCTGCGCGACCTGGCCGCGGCCGGTACCCTCGACCGGGCCGCCGCGTTCCCCGCCGTGCTCGGCGCCGAGGCGGGCGACCCGCGCACCAGCCGTTACGAGGACGCCGCGATACGCCCGTGGTTCGTCGTCTTCGACGGCGACGCCACCGCCTATACCCAGGGCGGCATCGACACCACCTGGTACACCGACCGCGACTACCTGCTTATCATGACCTCCGCCCACAGCGTCCCGCCCGCCATCGACCCCGTCAGCCCCGGCGAGGCCGAGGCGCTGGCCCGCGTGCACGAACTGGCCGCGGCCGGCGCCAGCATCGTCACCTCCGACTGGTCCGGCCTGCCCACCGTGCTGTCGACCGTCGTACCGCGCGGATAGGCTGAGGCCCTGCCCCACCGAGATACGGAGAGCCCCGTGCGCGTTGTCCTCGCCGAAGATCTGTTCCTGCTCCGGGACGGTCTGGTCCGGCTCCTGGAGGCGCACGACTTCCAGATCGCCGCCGCGGTGGACAACGGCCCGGGGCTCACCCGCGCCCTCGCCGACCTGCGGCCCGACGTCGCCATCGTCGACGTCCGGCTCCCGCCGTCGTTCACCGACGAGGGCCTGCAATGCGCCCTCCAGGCCCGCAGCGAGCAGCCCGGCCTGCCCGTTCTCGTCCTCTCCCAGCACGTCGAACGTCTGTACGCGCGCGAGCTGCTCGCGGACGGCAACGGCGGCGTCGGCTACCTGCTGAAGGACCGCGTCTTCGACGCCGACCAGTTCATCGACGCCGTCCGCCGCGTCGCCGCGGGCGGCACGGCCATGGACCCGCAGGTCATCCAGCAGCTCCTGGCCCAGCGCGGCGGCCACAACACCCCGTTGGAACGGCTGACTCCGCGGGAGCGCGAAGTCATCGAGCTGATGGCACAGGGCCGTTCCAACGCGGCCATCGCCGAGCGGCTCGTCGTCACCGAACGGGCCGTCGCCAAGCACACGTCCAACATCTTCACCAAGCTCGGCCTCCCCCCGTCCGACGACGACAACCGCCGCGTCCTGGCCGTCCTCACCTACCTCGAACGCTGAGCCCTGCCCTCAAGGCTCCCTCAGAGCCCCTCCTCAAGGCGCGGCGTCCCAGGGCGTGTTCGGGGCCTGAGTGGTCTCCTCCTCCAGCCACCCGAGGTACTCCGCGCTGCCGTGGGTGATCCCGGTGGCGATGATCTCCGGGGTGTCGTACGGGTGGGTGGCACGGATGTGGGACTCCAGGGCCGGGTACCGGGAGGTCGTGGTCTTGTACAGGACGCGCCACTCCTCGTCCGTCTGGATCTCGCCGTTCCAGCGGTAGACGCTGGTGACCGGGCCCTCGATCTGGGCACAGGCGGCCAGGCGGTCCGCCACGGCAGAGCGGGCCAGGGCTTCCGCCGCGGGCCTGCTGCCGGTGGTGGTGAGGACGGTCAGGTGGCCGGACATGTGCGTCTCCTTCGTCGGTGCGCCGCCAGGACCCAGGACCCTACCGCCGTCCGGGGGTCCGGCTCGTACCGGTGTGCGTTCGTAACCGGGGCCGGGGAGGCTCGTTCTGCCGGATGTGTCTCCCACCGATGTGTCTTCTCCTCATGTGCGGCCCGCGCCGGGGCTGAGCCAGGCCGAGGCGGCGCTGGTCGAGCACTACCCGCGGCTCGTCCGGCTCGCCTATCTCGTGCTGCCGTCCGATTCCGGACGGCACCGGCGGGTGCTCGCGGCGCATTCCGTGGCGCAGCGGGCGCTCCCCCGCGGCAAGGCAGGTGAGGGGGGTGCCGGGGTGCCGCCGCAGCGCGCGGAGGCGGACGCGGGGTACGCGTTCCTGCGGATGCGGGTTTTGCGGGCGGCGCTGGAGCAGGGCCGTCCCGGATGGCTGCGGCACGTGCCGCGGGCGCTGCCGCAGGTGGTGGGGCTGCGGCTGTTCCCGCGCGGCGGGGAGCCGGACGAGCTGGAGCAGGAGTTGTCGGAGCTGCCCGCGGCGGCCCGCGCCGCGTACGCGCTGCGGCGCCTCGACGGGCTCGGCGCGGCGGCGGTCACGGAGTTGCTGCGGGCCGCGGGCGTTCCGGAGGAGCGGGCCGGGGCCGCGGTGGCGGCGGCCGAGGAGCTTGCCGACGCGGCCGAGCCGGCCGATCCCTGCGCGCTCCAGGCGCGGCCGCCGGATCTGCTGCGCCGCCGCCGTCACGCGCGCACGGCCCTGTTCTGCGGGATCGCGCTGGCGGTGGCCGCGGGCACGGTGGCGTTCCTGCCGGACGGCTGGGGCCCTGACGGGGCCGCGGCGCCGCCGTACAGCGAGAACGCCGCGGCCGAGGCGGCGCTCGACCCGCAGGGTTTGCGGCGCATTCCGGAGGACGTGTGGCAGCGCGCCTCGCGCAGCGATTTCTCGGTGTGGCCGGCGCGCGGTTCCGCGCTGGAGGACACGGGGCTGCTGCGCCGCGCGCTCGCGGTGTGGGCGCGGCCAGGCGACGGCGTCTCGGTGTCCGCGACGCCCGGTACGCAGACCGGGCCGGCGCCGGGCCCCGCGCAGTTGCTGTTCGCGGGGGAGGCCGGCGGGGCGTCGGTGGTGCTGCTGTACGACGGGCTGCGGCTGGTGCGGTACGCGGAGCCGGTGGGGGCCGAGTCGGGCGGTGCGGCGCTGGACTTCGCGCGGGTGGACGGGGCGGATCTGCTCGGGGCGTCCGCGGTGGTGGTCGGCCGCAGCGACGGCAACACCCGTTATCTCACGGCCCCGTGGGTGACGAAGACGGAGCTGCGCGATCTGGCGGCCGGCGGCGGGGGAACGGCGCCGGTCGACGTGGACGAGCACGGGGTGACGGACGCGGTGCGCACCCCGGTGGCCGGGGCGGCGGCGGGCGGGGGCGCGGCGCCGTGCACGGAGGTGCCGGTGCTGGAGATCACGGCGCAGGGCGCTGATGTGCCGTTCATGCTGGCCGATCTGGGTGAGCTGGCGCCTGCGCTGCTCACGCACGGCGCGCCGGGCGAGGGGCGGCAGGTCGCGGCGGACGCGGAGGCGCGGCAGCGGTGGGCGCGGCTCGCCTGCAATCTGTCGACCGCGAACGGGAACGGGGTGCGGGCGGTCAACGCCTGGCAGTTCGCCGAGCAGCGGCTGCCGGACGGCGGGGGCGCCGCGCAGTGGGTGTGCACGAGGGCCGAGACGTGGCGCGGGGCGGGCAGCAGGTCGCTCGCGCAGTTCGTCGCGCCGGAGCGGCGGCCGGGTGAGCCGGCGTCGGTGACGGCGAGCGCGGAGGACAATCCGGCGTGCGGGCCGCGCGAGACGCGGGTGCTCAGCGGTGTGCTGTGGCAGTCCCCCGAGAAAGCCTGGTACCTGGTGGCGGCGGGCAGCGAGCAGGTGTCGGCGATCGTCGCGGAGGGCGGCGTGACGGGGCGCGCGGAGGGCAGGACGGCGGCGTTGCCGGCCGAGGAGGGCGCGCAGGCCGAGCTGAAGGCGGAGCTGGCGGACGGCGGCGAGCTGTCGATGCTGAGCTGAGGTGCGGCGCGGCGCTGCGCGCGAACGGGAACCCGGGGGCGCCGGGCCGCGTCACATCACCATGAGGAAACGAGCGATTGTGGGCATACTGCCCGTTGTTCTGCTGCTCGGTGCCTGTGGGGAGGAGTCCGCCGATTCCGGCGCACCGCCGGCCGGCGGCTCCTCTCCTGAGCCGCCCGCGGACAGGGGCGGTCAGGACGGTGCGCAGTATCAGGTGTCAGGCGCCGTGCTCCAGAACGGGGATGGCGAACCGATGCTCTGCTCGGGGCTGGCGTATTCGATGCCGCCACAGTGCGGCAACGGTCTGCCCGTTGAGGGCTGGGACTGGGACGCGGTGGCGTCGGAGTCCGCCGCGGACACCACGTGGGGGCACTATGTGCTGACCGGCACGTGGGACGGCGAGCGGTTCACGTTGACGGAGCGGCCGGAGACCGAGGCGCCGGACGAGGTCGCGCCCGCGCCGGAGGAGCCGGAGGTGCCGCCGGCCGACCGCAGCGCCGAGGAGCTGTCACAGGCCCGGCAGGAGCTGATGGCGGAGTACCCCGACGATGTCCTGTCGGCGCACGTCGACGAGGAGAGCCGCGTGGTCCGGGCCGATGTGGTGGCGGACACGCCCGAGTTGAGACAGTCGCTGGCCGAGGACTTCGGCGAGGGCACCGTCGTTCCCGAGGGCTGGCTGCGGCCGGTGACCGACGGGGGCTGACGGCGGTCACCGGCCGCGGGGCGGTGCGGCACCGGAACGTCAGATGTGCCGGACGCCGTTCAGTACGGCACGGCCGGCCACGTGGCCGCTCTCGCCCCGCTGCGTCCGCGCGTCGACGCTGAACGAGGCTCCGGCCGCCGGTACGGCGCCGGGTCCCGGGGCGCCGCCGCCGTCGCAGGTGCGGGCGCCGGTGTGGAGGGCAACGGCGGTGTTGCCGCCGAGGGTCGCGGTGAACCGGCCGGAGCCGTCGACCGTGAGGGACCGGCCGCTCTGTACGTCGCAGTAGGTGCCGGCGGCGAGCGAGGTCTGGAAGGTGTGGGTGAGGGAGCCGGATTCGTGGTTGATGGCCACGTAGGCCCGGCTGCCGCGCCCGAAGGCGATGGCGTCGTTCCCGTTGTCCCACCAGTTGGTGACGGCCTGGCCGCGGCTGACGTTGCGGAACTCGACCATGGACTCGATCTCGGGCCAGGCGTGCTGGCACTTCCAGCCGTCCTGCCAGCAGGCGTTCACGTTTCCGTTGTTGGGCGGGCCCGCGTCGTGATTGCTGAACTCGTAGCCGGAGTGGACGTCGGGCGCGCCGTAGGGCCAGGCCAGCATGAAGACGTTGGCCAGGGTGTAGTTGGCGCCGCTGTTGTAGTTGAGGGTGGAGCCGTTGCGTTCGGTGTCGTGGTTGTCGACGAACACGGCGGTGCCGTTGCTGGGCATGTAGCCCCAGCCCTCGCCGTAGTTGCGCAGGTAGGCGAGGCTCTCGTTCTCGAAGACCCGCTTGAGGTCGCGGCCGTAGCGGAACTCCTGGACGTCGCCGGTCGCCCGGTACTCGTCGGGACTGATCGCCTCGCCCGCGCCGAAGATCGCCTCCTGCTTCCAGTAGACGCCCGGGTCTGACAGGCGGGAGCGGATGTTGGCCAGGTCGGCGGCCGGGATGTGCTTGACGGCGTCGATGCGGAAGCCGGCCACGCCGAGGGACAGCAGGTCGTTGAGGTAGTCGGCGATGCGCCCGCGGACGTAGTCCTTGCCGGTGTCGAGGTCGGCGAGGCCGACCAGTTCGCAGTTCTGCACGTTGTAGCGGTCGCCGTAGTTGTCGCCGATGTCGCGGCGGCAGGAGTGGAAGTCCCAGTCGCTGTACGGCGCGGCCGGGTAGTCGTACTTGGTGTAGGACGAGCCGCCGGTGCCGGTGCCGGAGCCGGCCGTCATGTGGTTGATGACCGCGTCGACGACGACGCCGACGCCCGCGTTCCGGCAGGTGGAGACCATGTTCTCGAACTGGGCGCGGTTGCCGAGGCGGCTGTTGATCTGGTAGCTGACCGGCTGGTAGTTGGTCCACCACTGGTTGCCCTGGATCTGCTCCTGGGGCGGGGAGACCTGCACGTATCCGTACCCGGCAGGACCGAGCCGCTGGGTGCACTCGCGGGCGATGGAGTCGAAGTTCCAGTTGAAGAGGACGGCGGTCACGTCCTTGGCCCCGGGGGGTGCGGCCTGGGCCGCGGGGGCGGTGGCGGTCAGTGAGACGACGGCGGCCGGTACGGCGACGAGACCGGCGAGGACGGCACTGGCGAGGCGCCGGAGCCGGGCGCCCGGCCCTCGGCGGCGCGGTCCTACCTGGCGACGAGCGGACAAGATGCCTCCTGGAGAGGTGAGGTGCGGCCGTGGGAGGCAACGCGCCGTGCCCGCGAGGCCGACTGGCATGAGACGGCACTTGCTGCAAGAAGTTGCATGGATGAACGTAAAGGCGGCCCGTTGAACGGTCAAGGGACAGGACAGGAACGAGAAATGTTCGCGTCATCTGCCCGCAACACCTTTCGCAAGAACTTGCGCGCTGCTACCTTTCAGGCAGCCCCCCGGTCGGCCGAGGGCCCAGCGGCCCCACGCGCCCGGCCGGCCGGGGGATGCGGGGCCGCGGTGGCGGCGCACGAAGGCGGTGGCCGGTCCGCCGCGCCGGCGTTCAGGACCGAACGGGCGGCCGTTCAGAGGGCCTTGGCCGTTGAGCCTCTGACCACCAGTTCCGGTTGGAAGACGAACTCGGTGTGCTGGACCAGGTTGCCGTTGATCTCTTCGAGCAGCGCGTTCACCGCGGCGCTCGCCATCGCCCGTACCGGCTGGCGCAGCGTCGTGAGCGGCGGGTCGGTGAACGCGAACAGGTCGGAGTCGTCGTAGCCGACGACCGACACGTCCCGCGGCACGTCGAGGCCGCGCTGCCGGACGGCGCGGATCGCGCCGAGCGCCATCATGTCGCTGCCGCAGACGATGCCCGTGCAGCCCGCTTCGAGCAGCGCCGCGGCGGCCGCCTGGCCGCCCTCGACGCTGAACAGCGAGTGCCGCACGACGCCTTCGTCCGCGGTCTCCTCCCGGAAGCCGGCGACCTTGCGCCGCACCGGCACGAAGCGGTGCGGGCCGACGGCAAGGCCGACGCGGCGGTGGCCGAGCGCCCGCAGGTGCTGCACCGCGATGCGGGTGGCGGCGGCGTCGTCGGGCGAGACGAACGGGGCTTTCACCCGCGGATTGAACCCGTTGATCAGCACGAACGGCACCCCGCGCCCGCTCAGCCGCGCGTACCTGGCCGGGTCGGCCGTGGTGTCGGCGTGCAGTCCCGACATGAACACAATGCCGGTGACGCCGCGTTCGACGAGCTGGTCGACCAGCTCGTCCTCCGTCGCGCCGCCCGGGCTCTGCGTGCACAGCACGGGCGTGTAGCCGTGCCCGGCCAGCACCTGCTCGATGACCTGCGCGAACGCGGGGAAGATCGGGTTGGTCAGCTCGGGGATGACCAGCCCGACGAGGCCGGCGCTGCGCTGCCGCAGCCGCACCGGCCGTTCGTAGCCGAGCACGTCGAGCGCCGCGAGCACCCGCTGTCTGGTGGCCGCCGCCACGCCCGTCTTGCCGTTGAGCACCCGGCTGACCGTGGCCTCGCTGACCCGGGCCTGCTCGGCGATGTCGGCCAGCCGGGCGGGCTGCGGCAGCGCCGCGCCCGGCTCAGCCACGGCGGCCTCCCGGGCTGACGTGCCCGCGACGGCCCGGCCGCGCGGCGCGCCGTTCGGCAGCGCTCACGCCTGCCACCACACGGTGGTGTCCGGCGGCAGCGTGCTGCCCGCCGGGCGGTGGCCGCTGGCCAGCAGCGCGTGGCCGGACTCCGTCAGCAGCTCGGGCAGCGGCACGGGCGCTTCTGTGGTGTTCACGGCGCAGACCAGGACGGAGCCGTCCGCGCCGCGGCGGCGGAACGCGAGCACGCCCGCGGGCGCGGCCAGCCACTCGACGGCGTCGCCCGCGCCGAGCGCCGGGTGGTCCCTGCGGATGGCGAGGGCCGCCCGGTACAGCTCCAGGGTCGACTCGGGGTCGCCGGTCTGCTCGGCGACGGCCAGCTTGCCCCAGTCGGCGGGCTGCGGCAGCCAGCTGCCGCCGCTGCCGAAGCCGTAGGACTCGCCCTGCGCAGTCCACGGTATCGGCACGCGGCAGCCGTCCCGCAGACCGTCCTGCCCGTCGGATTCGGCGCGGGCGCCGCGGCGGAAGAACGCGGGGTCCTGCCGCACCTCGTCGGGCAGGTCGGTGACCTCGGGCAGCCCCAGTTCCTCGCCCTGGTAGATGTACGCGGAGCCGGGCAGCGCGAGCATCAGCAGGGTCGCGGCGCGGGCCCGCGCAGGGCCGCCGCCGAGCCGGGTCAGGTGGCGCACCACGTCGTGGTTGGACAGCACCCACGTGGTGGGGGCGCCGACGGGCCGCATCGAGTCGAGCGAGGAGTCGATGACGCGGCGCAGCCCTGCCGCGTCCCACGGGGTGTTGAGGTAGTGGAAGTTGAACGCCTGGTGCAGCTCGTCGGGGCGCACGTACAGGGCGGTGCGGTCGGCGGTGGGGGTCCACGCCTCGGCGACGCCGATGCGCGGCTGCGGGTACTCGTCGAGGATCTGGCGCCACGAGCGGTAGATGTCGTGCACGCCGTCCTGGTCGAAGAACGGCAGGACCTGCGTGCCGAGCATCTTCAGCTGCTCGGCACGGCCCATGTCGGGCAGCCCCGCGGCCTTGACCAGGCCGTGGGCCACGTCGATGCGGAAGCCGTCGACGCCCATGTCGAGCCAGAAGCGCAGCAGGGAGCGGAACTCGTCCCGCACCGCCCGGTTCTCCCAGTTGAAGTCGGGCTGCTGCGGGGCGAAGAGGTGCAGGTACCACTCGCCGGGCGTGCCGTCGGGGTTGTCCGTGCGGGTCCAGGCCGGGCCGCCGAAGATGGACTCCCAGTCGTTTGGCGGCCGTTCGCCCGCCTCGCCCTGGCCCGGCCTGAAGTGGTAGCGGGCGCGCAGCGGGGAGCCAGGGCCTTCGCGCAGCGCGCGCTGGAACCATTCGTGCCGGTCGGAGGAGTGGTTGGGCACGAGGTCGACGATGATCCGCAGGCCCAGGTCGTGGGCGTCGCGGATGAGGGCGTCGGCGTCGTGCAGGTCGCCGAACATGGGGTCGATGGCACGGTAGTCGGCGACGTCGTAGCCCGCGTCGGCCTGCGGCGAGGCGTAGAACGGGCTGAGCCAGACGGCGTCGACGCCGAGCCCCGCGAGGTACGGCAGCCGGCTGCGGATGCCTGGCAGATCGCCCATGCCGTCGCCGTTTCCGTCGGCGAAGGACCGCGGGTAGACCTGGTAGATGACCGCGTCGCGCCACCAGTCGGGCCGGCTGCCGGTGACGCCTGCGGGGTCGCTGGTCGGCTGGGTGCGGTCGGCGAGGTGCTGGGTCATGTCATCCCTGGGAGTGTCGCGTGCGGGGGCGGGCGGAGGGCCGGGGCCGGTCTCGGTCCGGTCCGGTCAGGACTTGGTGGCGCCTGCGGTGAGGCCGGACTGGAGGTGGCGCTGTGCGTACCCGAAGACCAGCGTGGCGGGCACCGCGATGAGCACCGCGGCGGCCGTCATCAGGTGCCAGTCCTGGGTGTGCTGGTTGACGAAGGTCTGGAGGCCGCCGGCCAGCGTCAGGTTCTGCTCGCCGGTCATGAACGCCGTGGCGTAGGCGACTTCCGCCCAGGCGGTGACGAACGTGTAGAAGCCGGTGACGGCCAGCCCTGGCCTGGCCAGCGGCATGATCAGCCGCCAGAACGTGCCGAACGGGGTGAGGCCGTCGACCCGCCCCGACTCGTCGATGGAGACGGGCACCGTGTCGAAGAAGCCCTTCATCATCCAGGCGCAGAACGGCACCGCGATGGTCAGGTAGGTGACGATGAGGCCGGTCGGCTGGTTGAGCAGGCCGTAGCGCGCCATCAGGTTGTACAGCGGCACGATCAGCACGGCCATGGGGAACATCTGCGTGATCAGCAGGGTCCACAGCAGCGGCCGCATGCCGGGGAAGCGGAAGCGGCTGAGCGCGTAGCCGGTGGTGGACGAGATGAACACGCCGATGACGGTGGTGACCACCACGATGAGCACCGAGTTGCCGAACCACGTGAGGAACTCGGTGTCGTTGATCACGTGGTCGTAGTTGTCCAGCGTGAAGTTGGAGACGAGCGACCTGGTGAACGTGTCGGCCTTCGGCTTGAAGGAGGTGACCAGCAGCCAGAACGGCGGGAACACGGCGATCAGCGCGGCGACGAGCAGCGTCGCGTGCAGGCCGATGGACGCCGCGCGGCTGCGTTCGCCGCGCCTGCGGACGCGCCGGGCGCGCGCGGTGCCCACCAGGCCGCCGCCCGGGACGGCCTCGGGGGTGGGGCGCGCGGGCGGCGCGGTGCCCTCGGGCTCGTGGCCGTTTCTCGGTGTCGTATGGGTCGCCATCGTCACCACACCTCTCCCTGCCTGCGGAGTGCCCTGCGGTAGGAGATCGCGAAGAGGACCAGGAGCAGCAGGATGAGCACGCCCCAGGCCGCGGAGTTCGCGAAGTCCCGCGGGCTGGCGACGAAGGCCAGCCGGAACGCCTCGGTCACGAGGATGTCGGTGGAGCCCGCCGGACCGCCGCGGGTCAGCAGGTAGATCACCGGGAACATGTTGAACGTCCAGATGGTGCTGAGCAGCACCACCGTCATGGACACGGAGGAGATGCCGGGCAGCGTGATGTTCCGGAACCGCTGCCAGGCGTTCGCCCCGTCCATCTCGGCCGCCTCGTACTGTTCGCCGGGGATGGACTGGAGCGCGCCGAGGATGGCGATGAGCATGAACGGCACGCCGAGCCACACGTTCGTGGCGATGACGGCGATCTTGGCCCAGGTCGGGTCGGACAGCCAGGCGATGCCGTCGATGCCGCGGCCTTCGAGGAGGCTGTTGAGGATGCCGTTGCGCTCGTTGTAGAGCATGCGCCAGGCGAAGACGGAGACGAACGCCGGGATGGCCCACGGCAGGATCAGGGCCATGCGGTAGGCGGCGCGCCCGCGGAAGTTGCGGTTGAGCATGTTGGCCAGGCCGAGGCCGATGAGGAACGTGATGCTCACGCAGGCAACGGTCCACACGACGGTCCAGCCGAGCCGGTCCCAGAAGGTGTTGTCGCGCAGGATGTCGGCGTAGTTCTCCAGGCCGACGAAGTCGTAGGTCGCGGGGATCGTGTTGACGCCGATGGTGCGTTCGACGTTGGCCTCGTCGGCGTCGGTGAGGGAGAGGTAGATCCCGCGGACCAGTGGCCAGCCGATGATGACGGCGATCACCAGGACCACCGGCGCGATCATCGCCCAGGCGTACCAGTAGTCGGCCAGCTTCCGGCGCAGGCGGCCGGGCGCGCGGCGGGGGCCGCGGGCGCGTGGCGCGCCCGCGGCCTCGGCCGGCCGGCCGTCCCGCGGGGCGGCAGTGGCGGCCGTCGCGCGGGGGTTCACAGCGTCAGCCATGGTTGTCGGCCCTTCGTGCCCGCGGCGCGGGGTGCGCCGCTCGCTTCCGTGCTCCGCGGGGTGACCGCGCGGACGCGGCTGCCGGTGCCACCTCGTTCAGCTCCAGTCCTCAAGGAGGTCGCGGTAGGCGTCCCCGGTGTCGGAGGCGGCCTCCTCGGGTGCGGCGGAACCGGTCAGCATGGCCTCGATGGAGACGCGCAGCGGCTCGAAGAGGGACTGCGCCTCGGGAATCCAGGGGCGCTCGTGCGCGACGTCCACGGCCGGCTTGAAGAACTGCACCATCTCGTTGCCCTGGACGGCCGGGTCCTCGTAGACGGAGGCGCGGGTGGGCAGCAGGCTCAGCTCCTCGGTGATGCGCGTCTGCGTTTCCGCGGCGGCCATGTACTTGACGAACTCGAAGGACGCGTCGGCGTCCGGGGTGCCGGCGTAGACGCCGTAGTTCCAGCCGCCGAGGGGCGAGCCCTGCGCCTCGCCGCCGGCCGGGACGGGCGCGACGCCCAGGTCCTCGCCGAGGGCGGCGGTGGCGTCGGCGATGGCCCAGGGGCCGTTGATCATCATGGCGACGTCGCCGTTCGCGAAGGACGACATCATGTTCTCCCAGCCCTCGCTGGTGTCCGTGATGGCGGCCCCGGAGTCGATCAGGCCCTGCATCTGCTCGAACGCGGCGACCCCGGCCGCGTCGTCGACGGTGACCTGCTGCGCCTCGGCGTCCACCAAGTCGCCGCCCTCGCCGTAGAGGAACGGCAGGAACCAGTACGGGTCGTCGCCGCGGACGTACAGCGGGGTGGTGCCCGCCTCCTCGAAGGCGGCGGTGGCGTCCTCGACCTCGGCGAGGGACGTGGGCGGCTCGACGCCCGCCTCGTCCAGCAGCGCCTGGTTGTAGAACAGCGCGAGGGTGTCGGTGACCTGCGGGACGGCCCAGGTCTGGCCGTCGTACTGGGTGCTGGCCCAGGCTTCGTCCAGGAAATCGTCCTGGTCGTCGAGCGCGGCGGTGTCGTCCAGCGGGTAGAGGTAGCCGAGGCTGGCGAAGTCGGCCACCCAGGCGACCTCGGTGCGCATGACGTCGGGCGCCTCGTTGGCGCCCGCGGCGTTCTTGAAGCGGTTCTGCGCGTCGTCGAAGCCTATGTTCACGTAGTCGACGGTGACGCCGGGGTGCAGCTCCTCGAAGTCCTCGGCCACGGCCTGGAAGACCTCGGCCTCCGTCTCGTTGGAGGTGTCCCAGTAGGTGACGGTGCCGGAAAGCTCACCGTCGGCGCCCCCGCCCCCCTCGTCGCCGTCGCTTCCGCAAGCTGTTGCCGCAAGAGCCAGTGCCGCGACGACGGCCGTCGTCCCTATGCTGCGCCGCATGTGAACTCCTTCAAACGTTACGCCCGTTTCAAGGGGATGTGTCCACCTTATGCGCCGCGCCACTGCCGCGCCGGGCCGGTCAGGAAAGTAACAGCGGCCGCCACTTTTGGAAAGACCTTGCGGCAATTTGCTGCAAGACCGCTTCGGGGGTGCTCGAACGCCGGGCAAGCGCCTAAATTCATACATTCCGGTACAGTTTCCCCTCCCCCGGTGGGCACGGCGATCCACGACCGGTACAGTCCCGAACTGTGACCGCACGGCTAGCTGACATCGCAGCCCAGGCGGGGGTCAGCGAAGCGACCGTCAGCCGTGTGCTCAACGGCAAACCGGGAGTCGCCTCCGCCACCCGCGAATCCGTCCTGACGGCGCTCGACCTGCTGGGATACGAGCGGCCCGCGCGACTGCAGAAGCGGAGCGCCGGGCTCGTCGGACTGATCACCCCGGAGCTGGAAAACCCGATCTTTCCCGCCTTTGCGCAAGTCATCTGCCAGGCACTCACCCGTCAGGGCTACACGCCCGTGCTGGCCACCCAGACGCCGGGCGGCTCCACCGAGGACGAGCTGACCGGCATGCTGGTGGAGCGCGGCGTCGCCGGGATCATCTTCATCTCCGGCCTGCACGCGGACACCAGCGCCGACATGGAGCGCTACGAGCGGCTGCGCGGGCACGGCGTGCCGTTCGTGCTGATCAACGGGTTCTCGCCGAAGGTGCGGGCGCCGTTCGTCTCCCCGGACGACCGGGCCGCGATGCGGCTCGCCGTCACCCACCTCGGCTCGCTCGGCCACCGCAGGATCGGCCTCGCGCTCGGCCCGGCCAGGTTCGTGCCGGTACAGCGCAAGATCGAGGGCTTCGTGCGCGGGATGGAGGAGGAGCTGCAGGTGCCCGCGGCCGAGGCCGGACGGCTGATCGAGCACTCCTTGTACACGCTGGAGGGCGGCCAGGCCGCCACCCTCGCGCTGCTGTCCCGGGAGTGCACGGCGGTGATCTGCGCCAGCGACATGATGGCCCTCGGCGCGATCCGTGCCGCGCGGCAGCAGGGTCTTTCCGTGCCGGAGCACTGCTCGGTCATCGGCTTCGACGACTCGCCGCTGATCGCGTTCACCGATCCGCCGCTCACCACGATCCGCCAGCCGGTGCCCGCGATGGGGCAGGCCGCGGTCCGCGCGCTGCTCGAAGAGGTCGGCGGGACGCCGGCCCCGCACAGCGAATTCGTGTTCATGCCGGAGCTGGTCGTCCGCGGCTCCACCGCCACCGCGCCGGTCATACAGCGCGCCTGACCGGCGCGGGACCCGGCGGGGATTATTCCACCGCCCGGATGAGGGGGCAGGTCTAAGACCAGACCGGAGGATGATCGGGCGAGCGCCGACCTCTGGCAGACTGTTGGCCCATGGGGGCAACCAGTGTCAGTTCGAAAGTTGAGCGAGTGGACCCGGCAGGACCCGGACCCGCGACCGAGGGAAGTGAGGACACGGCCGCCGCCCCCGCCCCCGGGCGCCTGAGCGCGCTGCGGACCCCCAAACGCCCCCGGCTCTGGTTCGAGCTGCTGCTGATCGCGCTCAGTTACGGCGTCTACTCGGTCATCCGCAATGCCGCGCCCACCCGCGTGGAGCAGGCGCAGGACCACGCCCGCTGGATCTGGGACGTGCAGGACGCCATGGGCCTGGCCTTCGAGCGGTCGGTCAACCACGCGATAGAGAGCGTGACCTGGCTCATCGTGTCGATGAACTATTACTACGCCACCCTGCACTTCGTCGTGACGATCGCCGTGCTCGTCTGGCTGTTCCGCAGCCACCCCGGCCGGTACGGCGCCACGCGTCTGGTGCTGTTCGCCACCACGGGCGTCGCGCTGCTCGGCTACTACTTCTACCCGCTGGCCCCGCCGCGGCTGATGGAGGGCATGGACTTCATCGACACCGCCAGCGTCCACCACACGTGGGGCTCGCTCTCGGCCGAGGGCAGCGCCATGGCGTCGGTGTCCAATCAGTACGCGGCGATGCCGTCCATGCACATCGGCTGGTCCCTGTGGTGCGGCGTCACGATCTTCGTGCTCGCCCGGCCGCTGTGGGTGAAGGTCCTCGGCCTGCTCTACCCGGCCGTCACGCTGCTGGTGATCGTCGCGACCGCGAACCACTTCTGGCTGGACGCGGTCGGCGGCCTGATCTGCCTCGCCTTCGGCTACGCCGTCGCCCGCCTGTGGTACGGCGCGTCCTGCTACCGGCTGCCGCGGCGCGTCGGCGCTCCCGGCCAGGAGGAACCGCGCGTTCAGCCCTCGTAGAACAGCCGCTCCACCACGGCCCGCGCGCGGCGGGTGGTGCGCCGGTAGTCGTCCAGCATCCGGCCGACCTCGCCCGGCTCGTACCCCAGGTAACGGGCCACGGCCGCCGATTCGCGGGTGTCGGCGGGGAAGGTGTCCTGCGGCCTGCCGCGGACCAGCATCACCGCGTTCCGCACCCGGGAGGCCAGCAGCCACGCCTCGTCCAGCACCTCCGCGTCCGCCGCGTCGAGCAGCCCGGCCGCCGCGGCAGCGGCCAGCGCGCGGCGGGTGCGGGTGGTGCGCAGCGCGGGCAGCTCGTGCCCGTACCGCAGCTGGAGCAGCTGAACGGTCCACTCGATGTCGGAGAGCCCGCCCCTGCCCAGCTTGGTGTGGGTCGTCGGGTCGGCGCCGCGCGGCATCCGTTCCGCCTCCATCCGTGCCTTCAGCCGTCTGATCTCGCGGACCGCTTCCTCGGCGGGCCCGCCCGGCGGGTGGCGCAGCGGGTCGATCAGCCCGATGAACCGCTCCCCCAGATCCGCGTCGCCCGCGACCGGCTCGGCGCGCAGCAGCGCCTGGCTCTCCCAGGTCAGGGACCAGCGGCGGTAGTAGGCGGCGAAGCTGGCGAGCGAGCGGACCAGCGGGCCGCTCCTGCCCTCGGGACGCAGATCGGCGTCGACGAGCAGCGGCGGGTCGACGCTCGGCAGTTGCAGCAGCCGGATCATCTCGTTCACGATGGCGAACGCGGCCTCGGCGGCTCGCTGTTCGGGAACGCCGGGCAGCGGATCGTGCACGAAGATCACGTCGGCGTCCGAACCGTAGCTCAGCTCGTGGCCGCCGAAGCGGCCCATGGCGATGACGGCGATGCGCGTCAGGGGCTCGGGCTCCGCGCGGGCGGCGAAGGCCGCGGTGAGCGCCCCGGCCACGGTGGCCGCGTTGATGTCGGTGAGGGCGTCGCCGACGCGGTCGAGCACGGGCCCGGGCGCCTCGTCCGCGGACGCCCCGCCCGTGGCGTAGGCGCCGACGATGTCGGCCGCCGCGGTGCGGAACAGCTCGCGGCGGCGCACCCCGCGCGCGGCGGCGACCGCGCCCTCGGGGGTGTCCGCCCGGCGCACGGCGGCCTGGATCTCCTGGCCGAGGGCGGGCAGCGGGCGCGGGGCGAGACCGGCCGGGTCGCCGAGCAGGGCCACGGCCTCGGGGGCGCGCAGCAGCAGGTCGGGGGCGAGGCGCCCGGCGGAGAGCACCCGGGCCAGGTTCTCCGCGGCGGCGCCCTCGTCCCGCAGCAGCCGCAGGTACCAGGGGCTGGTGCCGAGCGCGTCGGAGACCTTGCGGAAGCCGAGGAGACCCGCGTCGGGGTCGGCGGAGTCCGCGAAGCGGTCGAGGAGCACGGGCAGCAGGGTGCGTTGGATGGCGGCCTTGCGGGAGACGCCCGAGGCGAGCGCGCCCAGGTGGCGCAGGGCGGCGACGGGGTCGGCGTAGCCGAGGGCCACCAGGCGCTCGCGGGCGGCGTCCTGGCCGAGGCCGACCTGCCCCGCGTCCAGCCGCGCGACGGCGTCGAGCAGCGGCCGGTAGAACAGCTTCTCGTGCAGGCGGCGGACCACCGCGGTGTGGCGGCGCCAGGCCGCGGTCAGCTCGTGGACCGGCTCGCCGGAGAAGCCGAGGGAACGGCCGAGGCGGCGCAGGTCCGCGTCGTCCGTCGGCATCAGGTGGGTGCGGCGCAGACGGTACAGCTGGATGCGGTGCTCGGCGGTGCGCAGGAAGCGGTAGGAGGCGTCGAGGGAGCCGGCGTCCTGGCGGCCGACGTAGCCGCCGGCGGCGAGCGCGCCCAGCGCGTCCAGGGTGGTGGCGGCGCGCAGCGAGGTGTCGGTGCGGCCGTGGACGAGCTGGAGCAGTTGCACGGCGAACTCGACGTCGCGCAGCCCGCCGGGGCCGAGCTTCAGCTCGCGCTCGGCCTGGCCCGCGGGGATGGACTCCTCGACGCGGCGGCGCATCTGCTGCACGTCGGGCACGAAGTTCTCGCGCTCGACGGCCTGCCAGACCAGGGGGGCCACGGCCGCGCGGTAGTCGTCGCCCAGGGCGGCGTCGCCCGCGACCGGGCGGGCCTTGAGCAGGGCCTGGAACTCCCACGTCTTCGCCCAGCGGCGGTAGTAGGCGAGATGACTGCTGAGGGTACGCACCAGCGGGCCGTTGCGCCCCTCGGGGCGGAGGTTCGCGTCGACCGGCCAGATGGTGCCCTCGGCGGTGGTCTCGGAACACAGGCGCATCATGTGCGCGGCGAGCCGGGTGGCGGCCTGGAGGGCGGGCCCCTCGGCGCCCTCGGTGCCTTCGGCGGGCTCGGCGACGAAGATGACGTCGACGTCGGAGACGTAGTTCAGCTCCCGGCCCCCGCACTTGCCCATGCCGATGACGGCGAGCCGGCAGCGCGCGGCGTCCTCGGGGGCCGCGTCGGACGCGATGCGCAGCGCGGTGCGCAGGGTGGCGGTGGCGAGGTCGGCCAGCTCGGCGGCGGTCTCGGCGAAGCCGGTGGTGCCCGTGATGTCGCGGGCGGCGATGGTGAGGAGGGCCCGGCGGTAGTGGACGCGCAGCGCGTCGGCGTCGGCGGCCGGGGCGAGCGCCGCCTCGAACTCCTGGGTGCCCGGGTGCAGGTCGGCCGTTTCGAAGGCGACGAGGGACTGCCAGTCGTCCGGGTGGCGGGCGAGGTGGTCGGCGAGCCCTTCGGAGGCGCCGAGCACGGCGAGCAGCCGGTCGCGCAGGGGCTTGGCGGCGGCGAGGGTGTCCAGCAGCAGGGCAGGACCCCGGCTCTGGGCCTCGGCGAGCCGGGCCAGTCCGCGCAGCGCGAGGTCGGGGTCCGCGGTGGCGCCGAGGGCGTCCAGCAGCACGCCGTCGGCCGCGGCCGCGCGCAGCACGGGGTCGTCGAGCAGCCGCCCGGCGGCCGTGGGGTCGGTGAACCCCCGGCGCAGAAGCTGCCCGAAACGGCTGTCCTTTCGCCCACCCACCGGCACGTCGTTCGTCCCCTCTGTGGCGGAGTTCCGCTGGTCAGCGGGGCCGGCCGACGCCGGCCCCGCATAGAGCGTAGCCACCGGCGGCACGACGCGGGCACGGCGCGACCGCGGGCCGCGGACGAGAGCCCGGCCGCCGTCGGTGGCAGGACCGCCCCGGCGCGGGCGCGTTTCCGCGACCGCGAGGCCACGGGATCGTTCCCGCCCAAGAAGGTCGTCGCCGGCGAAGTCCGGCGCGGGATCGCTTCCCGGACGGGGCTCGCGGCGGGGACGTTGCCCCGCCGAAGTGCGCGGTGCGGGCCCGGCCGCCGGACCGAGTCCTGGCTGCTTCGGGGACGATACGGGCAGGCGGTCTCCCGGGCGGCAAGCCCGACGTTGCACCGCCGAAGGGCGCGACGCGCACACGCCTGCCGGAACGAAGCCCGGCGCGACGCTCCGGACCGAGTCCGGACCGAGTCCGGGCTGGTGCTCCCGGGCGGCAAGCCCTACAGCACCGGCAGGTTTTTGCGCAGCTCGAACGCGGTCACCTCGGAGCGGTATTCCTCCCACTCCTGGCGCTTGTTGCGCAAGAAGAAATCGAAGACGTGCTCGCCGAGCGTCTCCGCGACCAGTTCGCTGCGCTGCATCAGCTGGATCGCCTCGCCCAGGTTCTGCGGCAGCGGCTCGATGCCCAGGGCGCGGCGTTCGCCGTCGGACAGGGCCCACACGTCGTCCTCGGCGCCGGGCGGCAGCTCGTATCCTCCCTCGACGCCCTTGAGACCCGCGGCGAGCAGGACGGCGTAGGAGAGGTAGGGGTTGGCGCCGGAGTCGAGCGAGCGGACCTCGACGCGGGTGGAGCCGGTCTTGCCGGGCTTGTACATGGGCACGCGGATCAGCGCGGAGCGGTTGTTGTGGCCCCAGCAGATGTAGGACGGTGCCTCGCCGCCCGCGCCCGCGGTGCGCTGCGTGCCGCCCCAGATGCGCTTGTAGGAGTTGACCCACTGGTTGGTGACGGCGGAGATCTCCCCGGCGTGCCGGAGCAGACCGGCGATGAAGGAGCGGCCGATCTTCGACAGCTGGTATTCGGCGCCGGTCTCGTGGAAGGCGTTGCGGTCGCCTTCGAACAGCGAGAGGTGCGTGTGCATGCCGGAGCCGGGGTATTCGGAGAACGGCTTGGGCATGAACGTGGCCTGCACGCCCTGCTCCAGCGCGACCTGCTTCATCACCAGGCGGAACGTCATGATGTTGTCGGCGGTCGACAGGGCGTCCGCGTACCGCAGATCGATCTCCTGCTGGCCGGGAGCGCCCTCGTGGTGCGAGAACTCGACCGAGATGCCCATGGATTCGAGCATGGTGATGGCCTGCCGGCGGAAGTCCATGCCGATGTTCTGCGGGGTGTGGTCGAAGTAGCCGGAGGTGTCGGCCGGGGTGGGGCGCGAGCCGTCGACCGGCTTGTCGTTCAGCAGGAAGAACTCGATCTCCGGGTGGATGTAGAAGGTGAAGCCGAGGTCGGAGCTCTTGGCGAGGGCGCGCTTGAGGACGTAGCGCGGGTCCGCGTACGAGGGGGAGCCGTCGGGCATGAGGATGTCGCAGAACATCCGGGCGGTGCCCGGGGACTCGGCCCGCCAGGGCAGGATCTGGAACGTGCTGGGCGCGGGCTTCGCGATCATGTCGGACTCGTGCACGCGCGCGAATCCCTCGATGGCGGAGCCGTCGAAGCCGATGCCCTCTTCGAACGCCTGCTCAAGCTCGGCGGGGGCGACGGCGACGGACTTGAGAAAGCCGAGCACGTCGGTGAACCACAGGCGCACGAAACGGATGTCCCGCTCCTCCAGCGTGCGGAGTACAAACTCCTGCTGCTTCTCCATTTCCACCCATCCTCGCTGGTCAGACGGCTCTGTCCCCGGCCGCGGGGTCCTGCGGGGGTCCCGAGCATCCCATCACAGGATTTCGGCGGCGTTGCGCATGCGCGACCGGGACGGCCCGCGTCCATTGTGGGGCACGGAAGAGGGCACGACCGAACCAACCTTTGGCCATAGATGTACCCAGCGAATTGCGCCCGGCCGCACCCGTCCAACCGCAGGTCAGCGGGGGCGCGGCCGCCGGATTCACCCACCGGGGGACCCGTCCGGCCGCCCGTCCGGGGGACGTTTCCCCAAGCTGCTGCGGCCCGCGCAGGCCGCCCCCTACTCTCCCAGTCACCGGGCGAGTTGACACCGCTACCCCACGTGCCCGCCCGCCGTTCCCGCCCCCGCCGCCCGCGAGTCCGACGAGGATGCCCATGCAGCACGCCGACGCACGAGCCGCCCGCCCCGGGCCGGAAGAGAAAACGGCCCGCGCCGCCACCGCGGGCGACGCGGACCCCCGCGGCGGCCAGGGGCCGCCCGCACCGCTGCGCCTCGTCGGCGCCCGCCCCGCGTTCGACCTGGCCACGCTCGTCTTCGCGACATCCGCGCCCCCCGCGGACCTGCCGCCCGAGCAGGCGGCGCTGCTGCGCGCCTGCGCCCGCCCGCTGTCCGTCGCGGAGCTGTCGGCCCACCTCGGCCTGCCGCTGCGCACCGTCGTCACCCTGCTCGGGGAGCTGCACGCCCGCGGGCATGTCGAGCTGCGGGGGACCCGCGAGGAGCAGTGCCGCGCCGCCTCGTACCCCGACCCCACGATCCTGAAGGCACTGATCGATGGATTACAGCGTTTATGAGCTGCCCCCACCGTCCTCGCCGGCCCCGCATCCCTCGCCGCCCGACCCGCTGCCCGACTCGGCCGAGCGGTCGGTGAAGGTGCTGGTCGTCGGCGGTTTCGGGGTCGGCAAGACGACGCTGGTCGACTCCGTCAGCGAGATCCGCCCGCTCCGCGCCGCGGCGGGGACCGGCCCGCGAGTGGCCGTGGACGTGGGCCGTGTCACGTGCGGCGGGCGCCTGGTGCTCTACCTGTTCGGCCCGCCGGGCCAGCAGCATCTGTGGTTCCTGCTGGACGGCGTGCTCGACGGCGCGATCGGCGCGGTGGTGCTGGTCGACACCCGCCGCCTCCACGACAGCTTCCCGGCCGTGGACCGGCTCGAACGGGGCGGCGTGCCCTTCGTCGTCGCCGCCAATCTCTTCCCCGACGCCCCGCTGTGCCCCGCCGGCGACCTGCGGGCCACGCTCGACCTGCCGGGTTCCGTGCCGGTCGTCACCTGCGACGCCCGCAGGACCGGCTCGTCCCGCGGCGTGCTCCTGACGCTGCTGCGCCACCTGCACACCACCGCGCCCCGGCGCGACACGCCCCCGAGGAGGGCCATGTGACCGCGACCTCGCCCGACCCCTACCGCACCGGGCCGCACGGCGCGCCGCCCCCCGGGTGCCCCGCCCACCGCGAAGGACCGGGCGGGGCGCAGCGGCTGTACGGCCGGGCGGCCGCCGCCGATCCCGCGGCCCTGTACGAAGGGCTGCGCGCCCGCCACGGGGCCGTGGCCCCCGTGCTGCTCGAAGGCGACGTGCCGGCCTGGCTCGTGCTCGGCTACGACGAGATCCTGCACGTGACCCGCAGCCCGCGCCGCTTCAGCCGGGACGGGCGCAACTGGTCCCGGTGGATCGAGGGGCGCATCGGCCCGGACGCCCCCATCGCGCCGGTCCTGCTGTGGGGCCCGGACTGCGCGCACCAGGACGGCGCCGCCCACCAGCGGCTGCGCGGCGCGGTCCACGAAAGCCTGCGGCGCTTCGACCGCCGCGGGCTGCGGCGCCTCGCGCAGCACAACGCGCACGGGCTGATCGACCGGTTCGCCGCGGACGGGCGGGCGGACCTGGTCGCCCAGTACGCGCGGCAGCTGCCGGTCCTGACGCTGACGCAGCTCCTGGGCCTGCCGGAGCCGGAGGGGCCGCGGCTCGCCGAGGCGAGCCGCCAGCTGCTGCTCGGCACCGAGCGGGCCGTCACCAGCGACCGTTACCTCAAGCGCGCGCTGTGCGGGCTCGTGGAGCGCAAGCACGCGGCGCCCGGCCACGATCTGGCGTCCTGGCTGATCGCGCACCCGGCCGGCCTGTCGGAGGAGGAGGTCGGCCACCACCTGCGGCTGGTGCTCGTCGCGGCGAACGAGGCGACCACCAACCTCATCGTGAACACCCTGCGGGTCTTCGTCCACCCCGCCTTCCGCGGGCCGCTGCTCGGCGGGCGGATGACGCCGCACGCCGCGGTGGAACAGGTGCTGTGGGACGAGCCGCCGATCGCGGTGTGCCCCGGCGGCTTCGCCCTTCAGGACGTGGAGCTGGGCGGGCGGCACATCCGCCGGGGCGACCTCTTACTCCTCGGTCTGGCCGCGGCCAACGCGGACCCGGAGATCCGGCCCGCGCCCGGCGCCCCGATGCACGGCAACCGCTCGCACCTGGCGTTCACCAGCGGCCCCCACGAATGCCCGGGGCAGGAGATCGGCCGGGCCATCTGCGTGACGGCCGTCGAGGTGCTGCTCGCCCGGCTGCCCGGCCTCCGGCCCGCCGCCGGCCCCGAGGAGCTGACCTGGTCGGCATCGACCTGGTCGCGCCACCTGGACGCGCTGCCCGTCGCGTTCACCCCCCGCCGCCCGGCCGCGGCGGAGCCGGAACGGGCGGGCGGCCCGCCGCCGCGGCCGGTGCGCCAGCCCGCGTGGGGGCAGGCGGCCGGGCCCGCCGCCCCGGGGGCCGGTTCCGCCGCAGGCCCCGTCGCCGCGGGCGGCCGGGTCGGGCGACGGGCCCCGGCCGTCCGCGCGGTGCTGGCCCGGCTACGGGGCCGGTGAGCCGGTCCGGCGCGCCGCCTCGCCGCCCGGCAGGTCCGCGCCGCCGGACGCGTACCGCGAAGAGGCCGCGCCCCACCGCTGGTTGGCGGCCCTCCCAGGAACGCCCCCGGTCCCCCACCCCATAGCGTCAGTCGGACGATTAGACTCGGTGGCGTGCCTCAGCTACGTATCGCCCTCAACCAGATCGATTCCTCCGTCGGGGACCTGGCCGCGAACGCGGACGCCGTGCTGCGCTGGACCGGGCACGCCGTGGAGCGCGGCGCGCACCTGGTGGCGTTCCCCGAGATGATGCTGACCGGCTATCCGGTGGAGGACCTGGCGCTGCGCGCCTCGTTCGTGTCCGCGAGCCGGGAGGCGCTCGACGGGCTCGCCGTGCGGCTGGCCGAGGCCGGTCTGGGCGAGGTGCCGGTCGTGCTCGGCTACCTGGACCGCTCCGCCGAGGAGGTCAGGGTCAACGCGGGGCTGCCGGCCGGCGCCCCGCAGAACGCGGCGGCCGTGCTGCACCGCGGCGAGGTGGTGCTGACGTTCGCCAAGCACCACCTGCCGAACTACGGGGTGTTCGACGAGTTCCGGTACTTCGTGCCCGGCGCGACCCTGCCCGTGCTCCGGGTGCACGGCGTCGACGTGGCGCTGGCCATCTGCGAGGACCTGTGGCAGGACGGCGGCCGGGTGCCGGCCGCGCGCGCCGCGGGGGCCGGGCTGCTGCTCACGATCAACGCCTCCCCCTACGAGGTGCACAAGGACGACACGCGCCTCGGCCTGGTGCGCAGGCGGGCGCAGGAGGCCGGGTGCGCGCTGGCGTACCTGGCGATGGTCGGCGGGCAGGACGAGCTGGTCTTCGACGGCGACTCGATCGTCGTGGACCGGGACGGCTCGGTGCTGGCCCGCGGACCGCAGTTCGCCGAGGAGTGCCTCCTGCTCGACCTCGACCTGCCCGCCGCGGCGGCGGAGCCGCCGTCCGGGCCGGTCGCCGACGGGCTGCGCATCGACCACCTGACGCTGTCGTCCGAGTCCGAGCCCCTGGCGCCCGGCCAGGTGCGGTACCCGGGGGGCGAGGCGGAGCGCCTGGGTGACACGGAGGAGATGTACCAGGCGCTGGTCACCGGGGTGCGGGCCTATACACGGAAGAACGGCTTCCGTTCGGTGCTGATCGGCCTGTCAGGCGGCATCGACTCGGCGCTGTGCGCGGCCATCGCCTGCGACGCGCTGGGGCCCGCGAACGTGTACGGCCTGTCGATGCCCTCGCGGTACTCCTCGGAGCACTCGCGGGACGACGCGGTGGAGCTGGCCCGCCGCACCGGCCTCGACCTGCGGACCGTTCCGGTGGGGGCGATGTTCGACGCCTACATGTCGGCGGTGGAGCTGACGGGGCTCGCCGAGGAGAACCTCCAGTCGCGGCTGCGCGGCACCCTGCTGATGGCCGTGTCCAACCAGGAGGGGCACATCGTGCTGGCCCCCGGCAACAAGAGCGAGCTGGCGGTGGGCTACTCCACGCTGTACGGGGATTCGGTGGGCGCGTACGCGCCGATCAAGGACGTCTACAAGACGGGCGTCTACCAGCTGGCGCGGTGGCGGAACGAGGCCGCCGCGCGGCGCGGCGAGACGCCGCCCATCCCGGAGAGCTCGATCACCAAGCCGCCGAGCGCGGAGCTGCGGCCCGGCCAGGTCGACACGGACTCCCTGCCGGACTACGACCAGCTGGACCGGGTGCTCGAAAGTTACGTGGACCGGGACCTGGGGCGTGCGGAGATCATCGCGGCCGGCTTCCCCGAGGAGCTGGTCACGCGCGTGCTGCGGCTGGTGGACGCCGCCGAGTACAAGCGGCGGCAGTACCCGCCGGGCACGAAGATCTCACCGAAGGTCTTCGGGAAGGACCGCAGGCTGCCGATCACCAGCGGCTGGCGGGAGTAGCGGGGCGGCCGGGCCCGTTCACAGGCCGGGCGCGCCCCACACGGGGAACCAGCGGGTGAGGTCCTTCTCCACGCGCAGATCGTTCTCCAGCAGGGCGCGGATCTGGAGTTCCAGGCCGTTGTCGCGGCGCTCGGACTGGCCGGGCACGGGCGCGAACGGGTAGAACGTGCCGCGCTTGTACAGGTAGACCAGGGCAAGCGGGCGCTGCTGGCCGCGGTCGTCGGGTGCGGTGGTGAAGCCGGTGATCGAGCACAGCAGCTGAGGGCCGAAACCGGCGTCCTGAAGGCTGGTGTTGACGGCGTGCAGGTCGTTGACCAGGCCGCCGATGTCCTCCGGCGGGTGGCGGGCCAGCAGCCAGGTGTAGCCGTAGGAGTCCTGGCTGAACTCGACGGGGATACCGCCGGTGGCGGTGTCGGCGTCGAGCAGCTCCCGCACCTCCTGCCTGACGCGGGTGAACGCGCCGCCCTCGACGCTGGCGAAGCAGACGGAGCCGCGCCCGGTCGGGGTGAGCCCGGCGGCGGCCTGGAGGGTGACGGCGGCGGAGGGGATGGCGAAGAGCTGGTCGAGGTCGGGCCTGGCGGGCTTGCGGCGGCCGAGGATCATGTCGAGGAAGCCCATGGCCGCGTCACCCGCCGAGCTGGTTGGACAGCTTCGCCAGCCGGTCGAGGCGCTGTTCCAGGGTCGGGTGGGAGGAGAACAGCCGGCTCAGGGTCGCCCCGGGGGACAGCGCGGGGGCGAAGAAGAAAGCGTTGAACGGCTCGGCCTGGCGCAGGTCGCGGGTGGGGATGCGGGACATCTGTCCCGAGACCTTGGTGAGGGCCGAGGCCAGGGCGGAGGGGCGGCCGGTGAGCAGCGCGCCGGTGCGGTCCGCGGACAGCTCGCGGTAGCGGGAGAGCAGCCGGGTGAGCAGGAAGCTGATCACGTAGACCACGGCGCTGATCAGCGGGATCAGCAGGAGGAGCACGTTCTGGTTGTTGCGGCCGCCGCGGCCGAAGAGGCCCGTCCACAGGGCCATGCGGGTGATCAGCCCGGCCAGCACGCCGAGGAACGCGGCCACGGTCATCACGGCGACGTCGCGGTGGGCTACGTGCGACAGCTCGTGGGCGAGGACGCCCTCCAGCTCGTCGGGCTCCAGGCGGCGCAGCAGGCCCGTGGTGGCGCAGACCAGGGACTTCTTCTGGCTGCGGCCGGTGGCGAACGCGTTCGGCACGTCGGTGTCGGCGATGGCGACCTTGGGCTTGGGCATGTCGGCCAGCGCGCACAGCCGGTCCACGGCGCCGTGCAGCTCGGGGGCCTGCTCGGGGGTGACCTCGCGGGCGCCCATGCTGAAGGCGGCGATCCGGTCACTGAACCAGAACTGGGCGGCGAACAGTCCGCCGACCAGGATCACGACGAGCGGCCAGGCCTTGCCCAGTGCGGCGACCAGCACGCCCACGAAGATCACGTAGAGCAGCCCGATGAGGAACATGGTGAGCACCATGCGGCGGGTGAGCCCTCGGTCGGGTGCGTAGCGGGTGCGTGCCATGCCTGCCTTCCTCGCGGAGCCTTTCCTCCTCCTTCCTTCAAAAGTAGAGCAGGCCGGGCAAAAGGGAGAACGGGGGTCAGAAGTCGACGCGGGCGGCGACGGGCAGGTGGTCGCTGCCGGTGGCCGGGAGGGTCCAGGAGGAGACCGGCTCCAGGTCGCGGATCAGGATCTGGTCGATCCTGGCCATGGGGAACCCGGCGGGCCAGCTGAAGCCGAAGCCCGCGCCCGCCGCGCCCTGCGTGGAGCGCAGCTGCGAGGTCAGGGGGGCGAGCGCGCCGTCGTTCATCGTCCCGTTCAGGTCGCCCAGGAGGATCGCGCGGGCCACCGGCTCGTCGGCGATGGCCTGGCCGAGGAGATCGGCGGCGCCGTCCCGCTGCCCGGCGGTGAACCCGGCCCGGAACTGCACGCGCACCGACGGCAGGTGCGCCACGTAGGCGGCGATCTCGCCCTGCGGGCCGGCGACGGTGGTGCGCATGGCGCGCGTCCAGCCCATGCCGATGTCCACGGGGGCGGTGTCGCTGAGCGGGTAGCGGCTCCACAGGCCGACCGTGCCCTCCACGCTGTGGTGCGGGTAGGTCTCGGCCAGCCCCTCCTCGTAGGTCTCCCGCTCGTTCTGCGGCAGCTCCTGGAGGGCGATGAGGTCGGCGCCCGAGGCGGCCAGCTCGGCGGCTGTGGCGGCCGGGTCGGTGTTGTCCGCGTCCACGTTGTGGCTGACGACCATGAGCGCCCCGCCGCCGCCGGTCTTGTCGACGAGCAGCCCGCCGAAGAGGTTGAGCCAGACCAGGGACGGCACCAGCACGGCGATCACGGCCGTCGCGGAACGGCGCAGCGCCGCGCAGCCGGCCAGCAACGGAATCGCGAAGCCGAGCCAGGGCAGGAAGGTCTGGAGGAGACTCCCCAGGTTCCCGATCTGGTTGGGAATCCGGGAGTGCAGCATCATGATCAGGGCGAGCGCCAGGGCGAGGCCCGCGACGACCCAGCCGCGGCGCCACCGCCCGACGCGGTCCCGCCAGCGCGGCTTGTCGCCACCGCCGTCCCCGGCGGTGTGGGCGCCGTCCTCGTCGCCCTCGTCCGAACGGGTTGCCGGGGTGTCCACACGTGCCATCCGCTGCCCTCGCTGACCGTCGCGCTCCGCCCCGGCAACCATAGGCCCCACTTGCCCCGTGGCACCGGCCAGGAGGCCACTCCCGGATCGTGTGACGGATTCGTCCGCTCTCAAGACGGCCACGGCGGGGCGCGGGGTTCCGTTATATCAGCACCCCTTTCCGCGTGTGCCGCCTCGGTGCGACCATGGAAGGCGATCCGGGGACGCCGTGACGGCGCTTCGAGACGACGAACAGGAGCAGCGCGATGACCAGCGCGATGACAGAGCACAAGCCTGCCGGGACCGGGCTGTACGGCGGCCGGAGCAGCCGCAGGCTCACGGTCAGGGACATAGCGGCGGCCAAGCGGCGGGGCGAGAAGTGGCCGATGCTGACCGCGTACGACGCGGTGACCGCCTCGGTCTTCGACGAGGCGGGTATTCCGGTGATGCTGGTGGGCGACTCCATGGGGAACGCCCACCTCGGATACGAGAGCACCGTTCCGGTCACCCTCGACCAGATGACCATGCTGGCCGGTGCCGTGGTGCGCGGCACGAGCCGCGCGCTGATCGTGGGGGACCTGCCGTTCGGGTCCTACCAGGAGAGCGCGGTGCAGGCCCTGCGCAGCGCCACCCACCTGGTCAAGGAGGCCGGGGTCGGCGCGGTGAAGCTGGAGGGCGGCGAGCGTTCCGCCGACCAGATCCGGCTGCTGGTGGAGTCGGGGATTCCGGTGATGGCCCACGTCGGCCTGACCCCGCAGTCGGTGCACGCCTACGGCGGGCACCCGGTGCAGGGGCGCGGCGAGGAGGCGGCGCAGCAGCTGCTGCGGGACGCGAAGGCGGTGCAGAACGCGGGCGCGTTCGCCGTGGTGCTCGAACTGGTGACGGCCGAACTGGCCGCGGAGGTGACGCGCAGCCTGCACATTCCGACGATCGGCATCGGCTCGGGCGCGGAGTGCGACGCGCAGGTGCTGGTGTGGACCGACATGGCCGGGATGACGGAGTGGCCCGGCGGCCGCACGCCGCGGTTCGTCAAGCAGTACGGGCGGCTGCGGGAGGCGCTGGGCGACGCGGCGCGGGCGTTCGCCGAGGATGTCGTGGGCGGGGCCTACCCGGCCGAGGAGCACAGCTTCCACTGATCTCCGGGAGCGCCGCCCCGGCCGGCCGCCTTCAGGACAGGGTCTAGGCGGCCGGCCGGGTCCTGGACTTCTTGAAGTAGTACCAGGCCAGGTTCGACGAGAGGCCGGCCAGGAGGACCCAGATGATGCCGAGCCAGTTGCCCCGGGTGAACGACACGACCGCCGCGACGACGGTGAGCACGCACACGATCAGGGCGTAGAGGGCGAGCCGGCTGGGGTGGGCGGCCTGGGCGGCGGGGGGCATCTGGAGGGCTCCGTGGGTCTGGCGGGGTCTGGCGGGATCTGCTGGGGTCAGATGTCGGTGAGGCGGACGCCCGCGTGGGCTGAGTAGCGTCGGTTGACCGAGATGAGGTTGGCGACCAGCGCCTCCACCTGGTGGGCGTTCCGCAGCCGGCCGGCGAAGACGCCGCGCATGCCGGGGATGCGGCCGGCCAGCGCCTGCACGATCGCGCAGTCGGCGCGGCTCTCGCCGAGCACCATGACGTCGGTGTCGATCTTCTCGATCGCGGGGTCCTGGAGCAGCACGGCCGACAGGTGGTGGAACGCGGCGGTGACGCGCGCGTCGGGCAGGAGCGCGGCGGCCTGTTCGGCGGCGCTGCCCTCCTCGGGGACGAGGGCGTACGCGCCCTTCTTGTCGAAGCCGAGCGGGTTGACGCAGTCGACGACGAGCTTGCCCGCCAGCTCCTCGCGCAGCGCGGTGAGGGTGGCGGCGTGGCCCTCCCACGGGACGGCGACGATCACGACGTCGCTCTCCCGGGCGCAGCCCGCGTTGTCCATGCCCTCGGTGCCGTGGCCGAGTTCGTCCGCGGCGGCGCGGGCGCGGTCGGCGGCGCGCGAGCCGATGATCACCCGGTGGCCGGCGCGGGCGAGGCGGTAGGCGAGGCCGCGGCCCTGGTCGCCGGTTCCGCCGAGGACGCCGATGACGAGTCCTGAGACGTCGGGCAGGGCCCAGGGGTCCTTGGCGGCGGGCCTGGTGCCGCCGGCTTCTGTTGAGGTCATGTCCGCATCCTGCCACTCCCCCGCCGCGGCCAGTCGGCTCCCCCCGGGCCGCGGTCCTGCTGCGTCAGGTCGCCCGGCTCCCGGTCCCGCCGCCGTTCCCGTCCTCGTTCCCGTCCTCGTTCCCGTCCTCGCCGGGGTCCTCGTCGTTCCAGCGCGGGTCGTTGCGCCACGCCTCGTTGCGGTCGCGGGCGGTGTCCATCGCGTGCTCGGCCTCGGTGCGGGTCGGGTACGGGCCGAAGCGGTCCTGCGCGGGGCAGTCGGGGCCCTCCTCGACCGCGCGGTGTTTCAGGCAGTAGTACCACTCGCCGGACCGGCCGGTGGTCTTGCGTCGGAAGAGAGCAGCCATGCCCTCATCCTGCCCACCCGTAAACTCATTCGCATGTCTGGCCAGTCGCTCCTCGTTCCCGGCCGGCTCTCGCCGGCCCGCACCGTTCCCTCCGCGATCCCCCGCCCCGAGTACGTGGGCCGCAAGGCGCCCACGCCCTACCGCGGGCCCGACGTGCAGGACGCGGAGACCATCGAACGCATGCGGATCGCCGGGCGGATCGCCGCGCGGGCGCTGGCGGAGGCGGCGGCGCACATCGAGCCGGGGGTGACGACCGACCGGCTGGACGAGGTGGCGCACACGTTCCTGTGCGACCACGGTGCCTACCCGTCCACGCTCGGCTACCGGGGCTTCCCCAAATCGCTGTGCACCTCGGTGAACGAGGTGATCTGCCACGGCATCCCGGACTCGACGGTGCTGCACGCGGGCGACATCGTGAACCTCGACGTGACCGCGTTCACCGGCGGCGTGCACGGCGACACCAACGCGACGTACCTGGTGGGCGGCGAGGAGGCGGTGGACGAGGAGTCGCGCCTGCTGGTGGAGCGGACCGGCCAGGCGCTGAGCCGGGCGGTGCGGGCGGTCAGGCCCGGGCGCCGGATCAACGTGATCGGGCGCGTCATCGAGTCCTACGCGAAGCGCTTCGGCTACGGCGTGGTGCGGGACTTCACCGGTCACGGCATCAACAGCTCGTTCCACTCGGGCCTGATCATCCCGCACTACGACGACCCGAACGCGACGACGGTGCTCGAAGCGGGGATGACGTTCACGATCGAGCCGATGCTGACGCTCGGTACGCACGAGTGGGACATGTGGGCGGACAACTGGACGGTGGTCACCAAGGACCGCAGGCGCACGGCGCAGTTCGAGCACACGCTGCTGGTGACGGACGACGGGGCGGAGATCCTGACGCTGCCCTGACCCGGGGTTACCGACACGGCGTCGGCAAGTGCTTGACTTAGGTAAGCCTAAGTAGCGAGGATGGCGGGGCGCGGCGGCCTGCCGCGCCCCGCCGCCTCGTTCGGCCCTGGAGGTCCACCGTGACCGTGCTCGAAGCCACCCCTTTCTCGACGCTGATCCGCGACGCCTCGCACCAGCAGCACACCGAAGCCGAGAACTCGGCGTTCATGGGCGACCTGCTCGGCGGACGGCTCGGCGTCGGCGCGTTCCGCGGCTACACCGAGCAGCTGTGGTTCGTCTACCGGGCGCTGGAGGGGGTCGCGGACCGGCTGGCGGACGACCCGGTCGCGGGCCCGTTCATCCGCCCCGAGCTGTTCCGCACCACCGCGCTCGAACGCGATCTGGACCACCTGCACGACGGCGCGGACTGGCGCGCCGCGCTGCGCCCGCTGCCCGCGACCGAGGCGTACGCGGCGCGCGTGATGGAGGTCGCGCGGGACTGGCCGGGCGGCTATGTCGCGCACCACTACACCCGCTACCTCGGCGACCTCTCCGGCGGTCAGATCATCCGCTCCACCGCGGAGCGGCGTTACGGCTTCGCGCGCAAGGGCGACGGGGTGCGGTTCTACGTCTTCGAGGGCATCGCCAACCCGGCCGCGTTCAAGCGTGAGTACCGGTCGCTGCTGGACGCGCTGCCCGCGCGGGAGCCGGAGCGGCTGCGGATCGTGGACGAGTGCAAGCGGGCGTTCGCGCTCAACACGGCGGTGTTCGGGGATCTGGAGAGCGCCGCGGCCTGAACGCGGCAGCCCTGAACGCAGGGGCCCTGAACGCAGGGGCCCTGAACGCAGGGGCCCTTTCCGGTGAATATTTCCGATAAGAGCGTTTTCGGCTTTGTGTAGGGGGACGGGCACGGAACGCTGAGGCCCATGTCCATCCGCAGAGCAGCCGCGCTCTGCGCCGTCCCCGTTCTGCTGGCCGCTGCCGCATGCGGCTCCGGCGTCGGTTCCGCAACGGTCGATCCGCGGGACGTGGGGCCGGCGTCCGGCGCCATCACCTGGTACGCAATCAACTTCGGCCCCGAGGGCCTGCCACAGAAGCTCATCGACGCCTTCGAGAAGAAGCACCCCGAGATCTCCGTCACCTACCAGGCGGCGCCGAACAACACCGACACGATGCGCGCCACGCTGACCACCGAGATCTCCGGCGGCTCCGGCAGCATCGACGTCTTCAACGGCGACCTCATCTGGCCCGCCCAGTTCGGCAGGTCGGAGCTGGCCATGCCGCTGGACGAGCACCTGCCGGACGACTTCTGGGACCGCTACCCCGAGCAGCGCTCCGAGCTGACCGAGTACCGCGGCGACCACGTGGCGGCGCCGCTGTACGCCGACGCCGGCTTCCTCTACTACCGCAAGGACCTGCTGGAGAAGCACGACCTGCCGGTCCCCCGCACCTGGGAGGAGCTGGCGAAGACCGCCCGCACCATCCAGGACGCGGGCGACGCGGAGTACGGCTACGTCGGCCAGTGGGCCAACTACGAGGGCCTGAGCGTCAACTGGACCGAGATGACGGCGGCGGCCGGCGGCCGGAGCGTCTCCGGGGACCACGAGAGCTGCACGATGGAGACCCCGGAGAACCGGCGCGTCCTGGACTTCATGCGCGGCATGCTGGACGACGGGGTGGCGCCCTCGGCGATCACCAGCTTCCAGGAGCCGCAGTCGCTCCAGACCTTCGTGGAGGGCGACGCCGTCTTCCACCGCAACTGGGCGCACGGCTTCGGTGAGTCGAACGACCCGGAGATCTCCGCCGTGGCGGGCAAGGTCGGCATCGCGCCGCTGCCCACCTTCGAGGGCGAGGACCACCCGGGCCCCTCCGCCATGGGCGGCTGGAACCTCATGGTCAACCCGCACAGCGAGTCGATCGGCGCCGTGCTGACGTTCATCAGGTGGATGACCGGCGACGAGGCGCAGCGCATGCTCGCCGAGAACGCCGTACTGCCCACCGTCTCCGACGTGCTGAACGACAAGGAACTCCAGCGCGACGACCCGGTGCTCGCCGCCGCGGCCGAGGTGCCGATGGTCGCCAGACCCGCCCTCGTCCCCCGGTACGCGCAGGTCAGCCACGGCTTGTTCACCAACATCAACGGGTCGCTGGCCGGCACCACGCCGCCGGGCGCGGCGCTGCGCGCGGCGTGCGACGACATCGAGCGGGCTTTGGAGGGCAACGCCCTGTGAGCTACTCCCCCGGCCTCCGGCCAGCAGGCGACGGACCGGCAGGCATCCCCCGCGCGGCGGCCGGGCCCCGCGCGACCATCCCCACCGCCGCACGCAGCCGCGCGGGCGGAGAAGCGAACCCGAGGTTGCCGTGAGCGACACTCCCCCGGAGGGCACCCCTTCGGCGGCGGCCGGGCCGCCAGGTGAGGACGACGGCCACACGCTGGCGTACGGGCGTTCCAGGCGCCATCCGCCGCCCCGCGGCGGACCGGCCGAGGCCGGGCCGCGGCCCGCGGAGGCCGGCGGGAAGCCGCCCGGCGGCCCCGGCGGGCGCTCCCGGCTGCGCCCGCCACAGCGCTCCGTGCTCGAACGCCGGTTCGCCCGGCTGGGCTGGGCGTTCGCCCTGCCCGGGCTGTTCGTGGTGCTGGCCGTCACGCTGTTCCCCATCGTCTTCTCGGTCGCGATGAGCCTGAGCGACGTCGACGTGTCCGCCGGCGGATTCAGCCTCTCCGGCTTCACCACCGGCCACTACGGGCTGCTGCTCGGCTCGGAACGCTGGCGGCACGCCCTGGTGTTCACCGTGCTGTACACCATCGGCACGGTGCTGGCCGAACTGATCCTCGGCACGCTGATCGCGCTCGTGCTCGAACGGCTCGGCGGCGTCGGGCGGAGCTGGATGATGGCGCTGCTCCTGCTGCCCTGGGCGATGATCACCGTTGTCTCGGCCCAGCTGTGGGCGTACATGTACAACGGCGTCTACGGCATCCTGACGGCCGCGTCGGAGAACGTGACGGGCGAGCCCGTGCAGTTCCTCGGCACCCGCTTCCCGGCGATCATCTCGATGGCGGTGGCCGACGTGTGGAAGACCACCCCGTTCGTCGCGATCATCGTGCTGGCCGGGCTGATGATGCTGCCCACCGACGTCACCGAGGCCGCCCGGGTGGACGGCGCCGGCGCGTGGACCGCCTTCTGGCGGGTGCGGCTGCCGCTGCTGCGGCCCGCGCTGACCATCGCCGTCCTCTTCCGCATCCTCCAGGCCTTCGGGATCTTCGACCTGCCGTTCGTGCTGACCGGCGGCGGCCCAGGCGACGCCACGGAATCACTCGCCCTGCTGGGCTGGCATGTGATGTTCACCAACCTCGACTTCGGCCCGGGCGCGGCCGTGGCGGCGAGCACCGCCGCCCTGGTGCTGGTCGGCTGCCTGCTGTTTCTGCGCGCGTTCCGGTCCCAGGTCGGCGAAGAGGAGGCCGGGACATGAGAATCGGCAGAGTCCGACTGACCTGGACGCATCTCGCGGCGCTGCTGATCGCCGCCTTCGTGGCCGCGCCGCTGTACTGGATGGCCGCGTCCTCGCTCAAGGGCCCGGAGGAGATCGGCGCCAATCCGCCCGACCTGTGGCCCCCGAACGCCACCTTCGAGAACTACCGGCAGGCGTTCGTCGACAACAACTTCGGCACCTACCTGGTGAACTCCGTGCTGGTGTCCGTCGTGGCCACGACGCTGGTGCTGTCCCTGAGCGCGTTCGCCGGGTACGCCCTGGCGCGGCTGCCGCTGCACGGCAAGGCGCCGATCATGGTGGCGCTGCTGATGATCTCCCTCTTCCCCACCATCGCGCTCGCCGCCCCCCTCTTCCTGCTGATGCGCGATATCGGTTGGCTCAACAGCTACCAAGGGCTGATCCTCGTGTATACGGCGCTGAACGTGCCGTTCGCGGTCTGGATTCTGCGGAACTTCTTTCTCGGGATTCCGAAGGAGATGGAGGAAGTCGCGTGGGTGGACGGTGCCTCCCCGGTACGCACCGTCCTGTCGGTGATCCTGCCGCAGGCCAGACCCGGCATGTTCACCGCGGCGATCTTCACGTTCACCGCCTGCTGGACCGAGTTCCTGATCGCGCTCACCCTGAACACGGCCGACCGGTTCCGGACGATGCCGGTCGGCCTGGCGCTCTTCGGCAGCCAGTTCACCGTCCCTTACGGCACGATCTTCGCCGCCGCGACGGTCTCGGTGCTGCCCATCGCGCTGCTCGTCCTGGTCTTCCGCCGCGCCGTGGTGTCCGGCCTGACCGCCGGCGCGGTCAAGGGCTGAACCGCCCTTCCCCAGTGCCCCGTGTGACCCGAAAGGTGCGCCGCCCCCATGCCGTCCTTCCGCCCCGCCCCCGCCTGGCTCCCCGACGCCGTCCTCTACCAGATCTACCCGCAGAGCTTCGCCGACGGAAACGGCGACGGGATCGGTGACTTCGCGGGGGTCACCGAGCGGATCGACCACCTGGCGTGGCTCGGCGTGAACACGATCTGGCTGAACCCCTGCTTCGCCTCCCCGTTCAACGACGCGGGCTACGACGTCTCCGACTACCTGTCGGTCGCGCCCCGTTACGGCACCGCGGACGACCTGGCCCAGCTCGTCGACACCGCGGGGCGGCGCGGCATCCGCGTGCTGCTCGACCTGGTGGCCGGGCACACCTCCGACCAGCACCCCTGGTTCCGCGCCGCGATCGACGACCCGGCGGACCAGCGGTACATCTGGACGGAGTCCACCGACGGGCTGCCGGACAACTTCGTGGCCTCCCCCGGCAGCAGACCGGGCGGCTACCTGCCGAACTTCTTCGAGTCCCAGCCCGCTCTCAACTTCGGCTACGCCCGCAAGGACCCGGCCGAGCCGTGGCGGCTGCCCGTCGGCTCGGAGGGGCCGCGCGCCAACCGGGCGGCGCTGCGCGAGATCATGGACCACTGGCTGCGCCTCGGCCTGGCCGGGTTCCGCGTGGACATGGCGCACTCCCTGGTCAAGGACGACCCCGGACTGATCGAGACCGGCCAGCTGTGGACCGAACTGCGCACGTGGCTGGACAGCGCCCACCCGCACGCGGCGCTGCTGGCCGAGTGGGGCGACCCGGCCGTCTCGGTGCCCGCCGGCTTCCACTCCGACTTCTTCCTCCAGTTCGGCGGCCCCTCCGACGGCCTGCCGCTGCGCTCGCTGTGGAACAACAACCACGGCACCGTCGCCGAGCACTGGACGCAGCGGCACTGCTACTTCGACGCGGACGGCGGCGGCACCGCCGGTACGTTCGTCACCGCCTGGGAGTCGGTCAACGCCGTCATCGGCGACCAGGGGTTCATCACCCTGCCGTCCGCCAACCACGACTTCTCCCGCCTGTGCTGCGGCCCGCGCACCGCCGAGCAGCTGCCCGCGGCGTTCGCCTTCCAGCTGACCTGGCCGACACTGCCCGCCATCTACTACGGCGACGAGATCGGCATGCGCTACCTCCCGGGGCTGCCCGACCACGAGGGCAGCGTGCTCGGCCCCCGCTACAACAGGGCCGGGTCGAGGACCCCGATGCAGTGGGACGACTCCCCGAACGCCGGCTTCTCCACCGCGCCAGCCGACCGGCTCTACCTGCCCGTCGACCCCGACCCGGGCCGCCCCACGGTCGCCGGGCAGCGCGCGGACCCGGACTCCCTGCTGCATCTGGTGCGCCGCCTGATCGCGCTGCGCAAGTCCGTTCCCGAGCTGGGCAGCCGCTCATCCGTCAACGTCCTGCACACCGGCTACCCCCTGGTGTACACGCGGGGAGACTGCTACCTCATCGCCGTCAACCCGCGCCGCGAGCCCGCCTCCTACACCCTGGCCGCCCCGGGCCCGGGCGAGGCCAGGCCGGTGGAGACGAACGGCGCGACGCTCAGCGGCCAGGAGGTCACCGTGCCGGGCTTCGGCTTCGGCATCTTCGCCTACTGACCCCGCCGACCCCGCCGACCCCGCCGACCCACCGGCCCGGCGGGAGGGACAGGGCAGGGCCTAGGCTCGTGGTATGGCGAGATATTTCGACGTGCACCCCAAGAACCCACAGCCCCGCGTCATCGGCCAGGTGGCGGAGATCGTCCGGGCCGGGGGGCTCGTCGTCTACCCGACGGACTCCTGCTTCGCGCTCGGCTGCCGGCTGGGCAACGGCGAGGGCCTGGACCGTATCCGGGCCATCCGGAAGCTGGACGACCGCCACCACTTCACCCTGGTCTGCGCGGACTTCGTGCAGCTGGGGCAGTTCGCCCGGGTGGACAACACCGTCTTCCGCGCCGTCCGGGCGGCCACGCCCGGCAAGTACACCTTCATCCTGCCCGCCACCAAGGAGGCGCCGCGCCGGCTGATGCACCCCAAGCGCCGGACCATCGGCGTGCGCATCCCCGACAACACCGTCGTGCGGGCCCTGCTGGCGGAGCTGGGCGAGCCGCTGATGTCGAGCACCCTGCTCCTTCCCGGCGAGGAGGACGCGCTGACCCAGGGCTGGGAGATCAAGGAACGGCTCGACCACGTGGTGGACGCCGTACTCGACGCCGGGGACTGCGGCGTCGTCCCCACCACGGTCGTGGACTTCTCCGGGGATGAGCCGGAGGTGGTGCGCGAGGGAGCGGGCGACCCGGGCATCTTCACCTGACGCACGCCCGGACGGTCCGGGCGGGGCCGCGCGGTCACCGCCCGGACCGGGAACGGGCTGAGGTGCCGGGGAGCCGGGTCACCCCGGCCTGGTACAGGTCGTCCAGCCACTGCTTGACGAACCGCCCCTGGTGTTCACCACCGAGCAGGTTCCAGTCGTGGTCGTACATCTGCGGCTTCCAGTAGTTGTCGAACGCCCAGGCCGTCCAGCTGATGTGCGGCCGGGCGTCACCGTGTCGGACCACGGACCCGGCGGTTCCAGCCGAACTCCGAGCCGTAGACCGGGATCTGTTCGGCCGCGTCGCCGAACTTCTGGTCCAGGTACTCCGCCGCCGCCCTGCCCCGTCGGGGCATTCCCCCGCCTCTGTCATGATGTTGACCTTCGCGCGATCAGCTCACGGGGGGCTCACGTGTTCGGAATAATCAGGCCATGCCGTCATCGGCTGCCGGGGGGCCTCGCGGACGACTGGGTGGCGCACCTGTGCGGCCTCTGCCTGGCGCTGCGCGGCACCCACGGACAGGCCGCCCGGGTGGCCACCAACTACGACGGCCTGCTCATCTCCGTGCTGCACGAGGCGCAGGCACCGAAGGCCCCGGCGGCCAGGCGCACCGCCGGGCCCTGCCCGCTGCGCGGGATGCGCACCGCCAGCGTCGCGCGCGGCGAGGGCGCGGCCCTGGCCGCCGCCGTGTCGCTGGTGCTCGCGTCCGCGAAGATCCGCGACCACGTCGCCGACCGCGACGGCCTGCTGGCCCGCCGCGGCGTCGCCGCCGCCGCGCGGCGCTTCGCGACCGGCTGGGACGCGGCGGGCAGCCGCGGCGGCGCGCGGATCGGCTTCGACACGGCCGTGCTCACCGACGCGGTCGACCGTCAGCAGGAGGTCGAGGCCGCGGCCGGGCCGGGCACCCCGGTCCTCGCGGTGACCGAGCCCACGGAGACCGCGACGGCCGCCGCATTCGCACACACCGCACACCTGGCGGGTCGGCCTGACAACGCCACGCCGCTGGCGGAGGCGGGCCGCCTCTTCGGCCGCATCGCCCATCTCCTCGACGCCGTCGAGGACTTGGCGGCGGACGAACGGAACGGGGCGTGGAACCCGGTCGCCGCCACCGGCACGCCGCTGCCCGAGGTCCGCCGCCTGTGCGACGACGCGGCCCTCGGCATCCGCCTCGCCCTCGCCGAGGCGCACTTCGACGACGACCGGCTGCTGCACCTGCTGCTCGACCACGAGCTGCGCCGGGCCGTGGACCGCACGTTCGACACGAGCTGCGCGCACCTGCCGCCCGGCGGCGCCCCGCCGCCCACGCGGCGGCGGGGCCTTCTCGTCGGCTGCGCCGTGTGGACCGGACTGTTCTGCACCGGTCAGGTCTGCTGCTCCGACCCGTACCGCGATCCGTGGACCGGCAGGAAACGCACCGGCTGGTGCCGTCGGGGCAACTGCTGCGAGGCCTGCTCCGAAGGCTGTCAGTGCTGCAACTGCGGCGGCGACGGCGCGAACCGCGGCGGGCGCGGCAACGACTCCGGTGCCGGAGGCGGCGACGCCGGCGGCGGCAGCAGCGGGGGCGGCGGCGGCCGGGGTGGTGGGGGCGACGCCAGCAGCGGCGGCGATGGGTGCGGCTGCTGCTGCGACTGCTGAGGCGGGACCGCGCCGCCCCGGGTCAGGCGGCCACCGCGCTACAGGCGCGGATCTCGCTCTCGCTGGCGTTGCCGCCGGTGCACATCACCGCGACGCGCTGCCCCGCGAACCGTTCGGGATACGCGAGCAGCGCGGCGAGGGCCGCCGCGCCCGCGCCCTCGGCGAGGGTGTGGGCGTCGCGCATCAGCGTCCACTGGGCCCCGGCGATGGCGTCGTCGTCCACCAGGAGGAAGTCCGCGAGGTGGTCGCGCAGGATGCGCTGGGTCAGCTCGAACCCGCTGCCGGTGGCCAGCCCTTCGACCCGGGTGCGGTTGGGGCGGCGCAGCTGTGCCCCGCCGGACCGCCACGAGTCGTGGGCGGCGGGCGAGGCCGCCGACTGGACGGCGACGACGCGGCAGCCGGGGGCGAGCGCCGCGGCTGCCAGGCAGGCCGCGGCGGCGCCGCTGCCGCCGCCGACCGGAACGATCACCGCGTCGAGCGCGGGCTCACGGTCGAAGACCTCCAGGTAGGCGGTCGCCACCCCGGCGATCAGCTCCGGCTCGTCGGCCGCGCTGACCAGCCGCATGCCGCGTTCGGCGGCGATACGCCCGGCGTGAACGGCGGCCTCGCCGAGGTCGGCGCCCGCCTCGATCAGCTCGGCGCCCAGCGCCCGGACGGCGTGTGCCTTGGCCGGGTTGGGGCCAGTGGGCATGACGATGACGCAGGGCGCGTCGAAGCGGGCGGCGGCGTAGGCGAGGGACTGGGCGTGGTTGCCGGTGGAGTAGCCCACCACGCCGCGGGCGCGCCCGGCGGCGTCGAGCCCGGCCATCAGCGTCAGGCCACCGCGCACCTTGAACGCGCCGGTGGGCTGCGCGTTCTCGTGCTTCAGCAGCACGGTCGCGCCGGTTGTGGCGTTGAGCGCGGGATAGGACCACATGGGTGTGGGCGGCAGGTGGCCGGCCAGGAGGCGGCGGGCGCGCAGGGCGTCGGTGATGGTCGGCGTTCGCGGCGTGCCAGACATGCCAGCACCGTCCCATACCTGGCCGTATAGATCCAATGCCGGTTTTCTCTGGTTCCATCGACCTCGTCTATGCTTCCGGGCATGCTGGACCTCACCCGGCTCCGGGTCCTGGTCGCGGTGGCCCGCGAGGGCTCGGTCACCGCGGCCGCCGAGTCGTTGCACTACGCGCAGCCCTCGGTGAGCCACCACCTGGCGAAGCTGGAGGCGGAGGTGGGCGTCGTCCTGGTGCGGCGCGTGGGCCGCGGGGTGCTCCTGACCGACGCGGGGCGGCTGCTGGTGACGCGGGCGGAGGAGATCCTCGGCCAGGTGGAGGCGGCGCAGGCCGAGCTGGCGGCGCACGCGGGTCTTGGCACCGGGCGGGTGCGGCTCGCGGCGTTCCCCTCGGCGCTGGCGACGCTGGTACCGACCGCGGCGGCGCGCCTGGCGGCCGAGCACCCGGGCGTCGAGCTGGCGCTGAGCGAGGCGGAGCCGCCGGAGGCACTGACGGCGCTGCGCAACGGGAACGTCGACGCGGCGCTGATATTCGACCACGACGATCCGCTGCCTGGCGACCGGCGGAACACGACGACGACGCCCCTGCTCCAGGAGGCGATGTACGTGGTGACGCCCGCGGACGCCACGTGGCCGGGCCCGCGCGCGGAGCTGTCGACCTACGCCGGGGAGAACTGGATCGCCGGGTGCGAACGGTGCCGCACGCACCTGGCGTCGATCTGCGCGCGGGCCGGGTTCGCGCCGCGCATCACGTTCGAGACCGACGACTACGTCGCCGTGCAGGCGCTCGTCGCCGCGGGCCTCGGGGTCGGCGTGCTGCCGGGGCTGGCGCTGCGCGCCCACCGCCACCCGGGCGTGCGCACCGACCGGCTGCCCGGGGAACGCAGGCGCGTCTCGCTCGCCGTGTACGGCAGGCCGCCCGCGGCCCTGCCGGTACAGGCGTTCACCACGGCACTGACCACGGCGGCCACCGAGCCGCAGGGCTGCTGAGCCCGGGGCCCTCCGGCCGGCCGGCCGTGACCGTTGCCGTGACCGAAAGGACCGTTCCGGCATAGCGGCCTGCCAGTTGCCTCGCGCGTGACCCTGAAAACAGCCTCGGTCGTATCGGTCGTCAGAGTGATGCGGCCGAGGGCTTCGTTGGTCCTCCCGCCGTAGTGGATGTCCGACAAGCAGATCGCTGCTCGGCTGCGGCTGTCGGTCCATACGGTAGGAACCCATGTGCGCAGCAGCTTCTCCAAACTGAACGTGACGAACCGGGTGGGATTGGCGCGCAAGATCATTTACAAGGCCCGGGCGGGCGTGGCTCAAGATGCCGGTTCGGGTGCGGGTGCCGGTGTGGGTGTGGGTTCCGGTGTGGTGGTGGGGTAGCGGTGGATGGAGGCGGCCATCAGGGTGAACGCGGCCAGGCCGATCACCGCGGAGGCGACAGCCACTCCGGTACCGTCCCAGGCCGCGACCGCGGCCCCGCCCACCCCGCCGGCCACCGCGATCCCCACATACAGACCACTGGTGTTCAACGCCACCGCCTCGGTCCCCGCATCACCCGCCAACTGCAACGCCCGAGTATTCATCGGCGGATTGAACCCCCACCCGGCAAACCCCCACCCCGCCAGCGTCACCGCCACCAGCCACACCGGCGCATCACCACCGCCGACACCACCGATCACCGCCAGCACCCCGGTAGCCGCCAGCACCCCCCCGAACGTCACCAGCAACACCCGGTCCGCCCCCCATCGGTCCGTCAGCCGCCCGCACACGAACGTCCCCACCGCACCAGCCACCCCCACCACCCCAATGAACAACGCCAGCACCGCACCGCTCCGCCCCGCCAGATCCTCGGTGACCGGCGCAATGTAGGTATAGATCATCAGCCCGCTGCTCGCCCCGAACACCGTCCCGGCCACACACAGCATCACCGCAGGCCGCGCCAGAATCCGCACCTGCTGACGCACCCCGATCTCCGGCGCACCCGGCAGCCGCGGCAGGAAATACCCACTGGCCACCGCCACCGACAAAGTCAGCAGACCCACCGCAACGAACGTCGAACGCCACCCGAACACATCACCCAGCAGCGTGCCCACCGGCACCCCGACGAACAGCGACACCGTCAGCCCCGCCGCCACCACCCCCATCGCCCGGCCCACCCGCTCCGGCTCGGCCATCCGCCCGGCAATCGCGAACGCCGCCGGCGTAATCGTCGCCGCGACCAACGCCGTCACCACCCGCATCACCATCAGCAGCGCATACCCCGGCGCCAGCGCGGTCAGCAGATTGACCACCGCGAACACCGACAGCCCACCCACCAGCAGCGCCTTCCGCGGCAACCGCGCCGTCACCACCGCCAACGGCGGCGCCGCCAGCGCATACGTCACCGAGAACACCGTCACCAGCTGACCCGCCGCCGCCTCACTGACCTCAAGATCATCCGCAATGGCCGGCAGCACCCCCGCAATCACGAAGTCATCCGTCCCGATCACGAACGTCGCCAGCAACAGACACACCAGCCACCCGGAACCACGCGGCCCCGGCACGCCACTCACATCAGAAACCATGCGGGGACCGTAGGCGGTTGACACTAGTGTCAAGGGCAACCCCTGGCCTGCTGCGGCCCTGCGGGCCAGAACCACGCCTTCATGCGATCCACGAGTTCCGGTTCCTCGCCTAACGTCTACGAAGACGGCTGCGGATGCACGCGGACCGGCTCGCCCCTCGGGTCGGAACACTGGCGTCGAACGGCGTGGACGCCGTCGTCCCGCACAAGGGACGGGTGCCCTTCGTCGATCCCCGCCGCTTCGCCGGGCTGGGCCTCATCCTTCATCTCAGCGCCAGCACCGTGCACGCTCCCGACCCCGACGCCAAGTGCCTCGTGGCCAGCGTGGAAAGCGCCGTGCGGCTGGCCGCGGAAGCGGTCAGCGTCCATGTGAACCTCGGATCGGACGACGAACGGCGGCAGATCGCCGACCTGGCCGCTGTAGCCGACGCCTGCACCGAGTGGGGCCTCCCCCTGCTGGCCATGATGTACCCACGTGGCCCCCGCATCACCAACCAGCGCGACCCTGCCCTGCGAGCACCCCGACGGGATCGCGCTCGGCTGGTCCGCCGGCTCGGGCACCCGACCCCGGTGGAATGGCCCGCCGCGTGGCCGAGGTGATCCATCCGTCCCTCGTCACAGAGGACTTGACCGCTGCGGACACTCGCAGCCCTGCCGCCTGGGCCAGCAGTCTCGGCGACATCAACCGCGCGCCGGGTCGAGTGCGACTCCGATCGACGCTTCCAAAGTGGCGCTGTGCTCGGCCAGACGATCCCTGAGCTTCTGGAGATGGGCGAGCCGTTCATCCAGGCCGGCCAGCCGCCTGCGCACCGTATCCAGCTCCCCGGTGCACGGGGGCGACTCGGCGAGCGGGCGTTCGAGACAGCCCTCGGCCATGTAGTGGAACACATCCTGCGTGGTCAACCCGACATCCAGCAGATCTTTGATGTTGCGTGCCCGGACGAGGGCGAGCTCGTCGTACTCCCGGTGCCCGTTGGCGTCCCGGGACGGCGACAGCAACCCCTGCTGCTCGTAGTAGCGCAGGGAGCGCGGACTGGCGCCGATGCGTTGCGCAAGGTCTCCGATTCGCATGTACCTCTCCGTGAGCGTGCCGGGCACCCGCCGGGGGTGACACCTGCTGTGAAAAGGCCGGGGCGTGTTCTGCACGCACTCCCACCGAGAACGCGCTCGATGAGGCCCCGCCGCAACTCCCATTCTTCTACGTCGACGCGCGTGAGAACACCACTCAACTTGAACGCGTGGTTTCACAGGGCCTGCGTTCCCCGCCCACCGGGGACACCGCGATCTCCACGAGGTCGGGCGGTGTTGCTCCCTTGCCCTCGACATCGACAACCAGCAGCCGGGCCCATGACTCATAGTTCACGGTGTGTGGGTCTCCTCGCCCGGGATGGCCGGGGTTGAGAAGATCCAACAGGGACGGGCGGGTTCTTCCCTCCACAGCGTGTGTTCGCCACAGGAGTCCACGGTCAGGCCGTAGGCGCCAGGGCCGGGCCGGCCGGCCCGGAACCAAGGAGTGAGGAGTTCGAGGCGTTCGGCCCACAGATCGCGCGGGCCGGCCGTGCCGTCCCCGGCGATGATCTCGGGTTCGTACCCGATGCGTCGGAGCTTTCCGCGACAGCGGCAGCCGCCCTCCACAGGGCCGCCTGGTTCACCTCCAGCTACAGCAACGACCAGGGCGGCAACTGCGTCCAGGGGGCCCGGCTGGGCGGCGAGGCCATGGCGGTGCGGGACTCCAAGGACACCAGCGGTCCCACGTTCATCTTCTCGCGAGCCGCCTGGTCCGCCTTCCTCGACGCAGCCGGGTCCGGAGCGCTCGATCAGCCGACCCGCGGCTGATCCTCTTCCGCACAGCAGGCCGGCCCGCGCCTCTGACGCTCCATCGGGACTGGTGTGACCACCCCGTCTCTCACCAGCTACGGGCCACTCCCGCTACGCCATGTCGCCATCAGTCTCCGGAGCTTCGGCGATCCGCTGGTTCGCCGTGATGGCCACAGCGGCGTTCAACCATCGTGTGATGCACACCCGCCAGTAGGTCGGACTGCCGAGCCTGGGCCTCTCCGGCCGGGCCGGAGAGGCCCAGGGGGTCAGCCCTGGAGGCGGGCGCGGCGGCGTGTGGTCAGGACGACGGCCGCGCCGGTTGCCGCCAGGGCCGCCGCCGCACCCGCGAGCAGCGGGGCGGAGGTGTCGCCGCCGGTCGCGGCCAGGGCTCCGCCCGTGGCACCCGACTGGGGCGAGATGCCGCCGGGTCCGCCGGTGCCGCCGCCCTGGGACCCGCCCCCGGACGTGCCGAGGTCGGCGCCCTCGGTGAGGGCGAGGGTGGCGGTGACCGGGTCGAGGGCCTCGCCGGAGCCGTAGAAGCCGGCGAACGCCTCGGCGCCCTCGGCGGTGAGGGTGGCGGGAACGGCGTCGAGGGTGATGACGTCGTTGACCGGGGTCAGGGCGTCGGCGGGGAGGTCGAGGTCCGCGACGGGGATGGCGTCGTACGCGTCGACCTCGCCGGTCTCGCGGTCCTTCGAGGTGACGTCGGCGACCAGCACCGCCTCGCCGCCGTCCACGTCGAGGGCCAGTTCGGAGAACGACAGGTCGAGCGTGCCGTCGTGGCCGGTGAAGCGGACGGCGCCGTCGAAGGCGGCGTCCAGGGTGCCGGCGTCGCCTTCGGCGGTGCCCCGCGCGTGGGGGAAGCGGTAGCCGTCCGCGATCTCGCTCGCGCCGCCGGTGAGTTCGACGCTGCCGTTCGCGATGGGGCCGGTCACGTAGCCGCGGAACGACTCCTTCACGCCCCAGTCGAGCCGGCCGTCGTGGATGTCGCCGGCGGCCGGGGCGGGCGTGCCGGGCCCCTCAGGTGTCCCCGGCTCCTCAGGTGTCCCCGGCTCCTCGGGCGTTCCCGGCTCCTCGGGCGTTCCCGGTTCCTCGGGGGTTCCGGGCCCCTCGGGGGTGACGGTCAGGGTGGCCGGGTCAAGTTCGGTGCCCTCCTGGTACATCGGGGTGCCGTTGTACTCGAACGCCTCGGCGCCGCCGGAGGTCAGGGTGGCGGGGATGTCCGCGAAGACCAGCGCCCCGCCCTCCCCCTGACCCGGCGCCACCGCGGAGAGGTCGAGCGTGGCGAACTCGACGTCCTCCGTGGTGGTGCCCGCGACCGTGACGTCCGCCACGATCGCGCCGCTCTCCCCCTCGGTGACCACGCGGAACTCGGAGAGTTTCAAGTCGAGTTCGCCGTGGTGGCCCTCGAAGTGGACGCTCCCGTCGAACGCGGTGTCCACCGCGTGGACCACCGGGTCGTAGGTGCCGGTGCCGCCGGTGAAGCGGTAGCTGCCGTCCTCGTTGGTCTGGGCGCCGTCGGCGGTCGTCGCGCTGCCGCCCGCGATCGGCCCGGTGAGGTAGCGGCGGAAGGACTCCTTCACGCCCCAGTCGAGCGTGCCGTCGGTCAGGCCGATCGGCGCGGCGGGCGCGGTGTCGTCGGCCAGCGCGGGGCCGGCGAACGAGGTCACGCCGAGCACGGTCGCGGTGGCAGCGGCGAGCAGCAGCCCGCCGCGACGGACGGGGCGGGGTCTGGTGAGGGTCATGACGGGTCTGTCTCCTTGGGGGTTCCGTTGTGCTGGGCACGGCGGGTGCGGCGCAGGAGGACGTACGCGGCGGCGGCGAGGGCGAGCAGGACGCCGGTGCCGGTCGCGATGAGGGTGGTCGGGGTGCCGTCGTCGTCGGTGGGCTTCGCCGCGGCGGGCTCGGCGGTGGGGTCCTCCGGCTCCGGCTCCGGCTCCTCGGCTGCGGCGGGCTCGCTGCCCAGGTCGGGCAGCGGCGGGAGTTCGGCGTCGCCGTCGAGGGCGAAGGCGAGGGTGACGGGGTCCATGGCGGTGCCGGGCGGGTACAGGCCGCCGAACGCGGCGGCGCCCTCCTCCGTCAGCTCCGCGGGCGCCTCGTTCAGCAGGATCAGCCCGTCGCGCGGCGCGAGTCCCGTGGCCTCGAAGGTGATCAGCGGCCGGTCCGCGGCGGGCTCGCCGCCGTCCGTGGTCACGTCGGCGGCGAGCGTCCCCTCGCCGTCGGCCACGGTGACGGTGAAGCCGCCGAGCGTCAGGTCGAGGCCGCTGCCGGTGAACCGCACCGTGCCGGTGAACTCGGCTTCCACGGTGCCGCGTTCGGGGTCGGCGGTGCCGGAGGCGGCGGGGAAGCGGAAGAGCGCGCCGCCGTCCTGCGCTCCGTCGGCCACCTGCCACGAGCCGTCGGCGATGGGTCCTGTGACGTACTCGCGGAAGGTGCGGCGCACGCCCCAGTCGACGGCGCCGTCCGCGATCGCGCCGTCCGCCGCGTCACCGTCCGCCGCGGCGTCGGAAGGCTCAGGTTCCGGCTCAGGTTCCGGTTCCGGTTCGGCGGGGGCTTCGGTGTCGGCGGTCAGGGTCACCGGGTCCAGCGCGTCGCCCGCCCGGTAGTACCCGGCGAACGCGGTCGCCCCCTCGGCGGTGAGGGTGGCCGGGATGCCGGTGACCGCGATGACGGTGCCGCCGCGCAGATCGACGCCGGTCAGGTCGAGGTCGGCCAGCGGCACCTGGGCGGTCTCGGTGACGACGCCGGTGCCGCGTTCCTTGCTGCGCATGTCGGCGTGGAGCGTGCCGGAGTCGCCGGCGATCCGGACGGTGGGATTGCTGATGGTCAGGTCGAGTTCGTGACTGCCGTCGTCCTTCTGGTGTCCGGTGAAGTGGACACCGCCGCCGTATCCGGCCTCGAACGCGCCGGTGTCCGGGTCGTAGCCGCCGCTGGCGGAGTGGAAGCGGAACTGGTTCTCGCCGACGGTGGCCGCGCCGCCGGTCAGTTGGTAGGCGCCGTTCGCGATGGGTCCTGTGACGTACGTCTGGAAGGACGTCTTGATGCCCCAGTCCAGGCGGCCGCCGGCCACGGTGCGCTCGGCCGCCTGCGCGGGGTGGCCGGGCAGCAGCACGAGCGGCAGTGCGAGCGACAGCAGCGCGAACAGGGCGCGCAGGGCGCGCACATGGCGCCGTGGACTTCTGGGCAGCATCGAAGGGCCCTTTCGGCCGGACCGGAGCGAGTGACTAAGGTTAGGCTAACCTAAGCCATAGTCGGCAAGTCCGTAACCCCCGAAAGGCGGACGAATCAGTGGATAACGGCCCGGGACGCACGCGTCTTCTCCGAACTCTCGCCCTCCTGCCGGTCCTTGCCCTCGTGCTCGCCGGCTGCGGCGGCTCCGCCGACGCGGGTGGCGCGGACGGCGCGGCGCAGCAGGAGGCCGCGCCCGCCGCCGACCGGGTCGAGCCGCTGGAAGGACCGGCGCCGGTGCCCGCGTTGCCGGTGACCGTGCCCTCCGCGGACGGCACCGAGGTCACCGTGGAGTCCGCGGACCGGATCGTTCCGCTGTCGGGCTCCCTCGCCGAGCTGGTCTGGACGCTGGGCCTCGGCGACCGCGTCGTGGCCCGCGACGTGACCGCCACGTTCGAACAGGCCGCCGATCTCCCGGTGGTGACGCGCGGCCACGACGTGTCCGCCGAGGGCGTCCTGTCGCTGCGCCCCGACATCGTGCTTGCCGAATCCACCACAGGTCCTGACGAGGCCGTGGCCCAGATCCGGGCCGCGGGTGTGCCGATCGTGGTGTTCGACGCCGCACTCGGCCTGGACGACATCGCGCCGCGCACCGGGGCGGTCGCCGCGGCGCTCGGGGTGCCGTCGGCGGGCGAGGAGCTGACCGCGCGCACGGCCGACCGCATCGAGGCCGCGCGCGCCGACGTGCCCAGCGGGGGCGACCGGCCGCGCGTCGCGTTCCTGTACCTGCGCGGCTCCGCCTCGGTGTATCTGCTGGGCGGCGCCGAGTCCGGCGCGGGTTCCCTGATCGACGCGGCCGGCGGCGTGGACGCCGGCGCGGAATCCGGCCTGGAACGGGACTTCACGCCGATCACCAGCGAGGCGCTGGCCGCCGCGGCGCCCGACGTGATCCTCGTGATGACCAAGGGACTGGAATCCGTGGGCGGCATCGACGGCCTGCTGGAGATCCCCGGCATCGCGCAGACCCCGGCCGGGATGGACCGGCGGGTCGCCCACATCGACGACGGCGTGCTGCTGAACTACGGGCCGCGCACCGACGAGGTCCTGGCCTCGCTGGCCGAGCAGATCCACGCGAACGGCGCCTCGTGAGCCGGTCGGCGCTGCGCGAGGAGCACAGGGAACGGCAGCCCCCCTCCCTCGCCGGGCCCGCCGCGCCCGCGGCGCCGCGCCGCGGCCGGACGGTGTGGCTGACCGCGGCGCTCGGCGCCGCGCTGGTGGTGCTCGCGCTGGTCTCGGCCGCGACCGGCGCGTTCCGCATACCGCTGGGCGACGTGCTCGGCTCCGTGCAGCACCGGCTGCACCTCGGCGGGCAGGAGCTCGACCGGGTCGCGGAGAGCGTGCTGTGGAACGTGCGGCTGCCCCGGGTGGTGCTCGCGCTGCTCGTCGGCGCCTCGCTCGGCTGCGCGGGGGCGCTGATGCAGGGCGTGTTCGGCAACCCGCTGGCCGAGCCGGGGGTCATCGGCATCTCCTCGGGCGCGGCCGTCGGCGCGGTCGGGGCCATCGCGTTCGGTCTTGAGTTCCTCGGCACCTGGACGGTGACCGTCTTCGCCTTCGTCTCCGGGCTGCTGACCGTGCTGCTGGTGTACGCGCTGTCGCGCTCGGGCGGGCGGACCGAGGTGGTGACGCTCATCCTCACCGGCATCGCGGTCAACGCGTTCGCGGGTGCCCTGATCGGCCTGTTCATCTTCTTCGCCGACAACGCGCAGGTCACCCAGATCACCTTCTGGCAGCTCGGCTCGCTCTCGCAGGCCACCTGGAGCAAGGTGCTCGCCGTACTGCCGTGGGCGGCGGCCGGGCTGCTGATCGCGCCCGCCTACGCGCGCCGGCTCGACCTGCTCGCGCTGGGCGAACGGCCCGCCCGCCACCTGGGCGTCGACGTCGAACGGCTGCGCATCGTCCTCGTCCTCGTCGTCGCGCTGCTGACGGCCGCCGCGGTCGCCGTGGCGGGCGTCATCACGTTCGTCGGGCTGCTCGTTCCGCACCTGCTGCGGATGGCCGCGGGGCCCGGGCACCGGTTCCTGGTGCCCGCGTCCGCGCTCGGCGGCGCGCTGGTGCTGCTGGCCGCCGACCTGGCCGCCCGCACCGCCGCCGAGCCCGCAGAACTGCCGCTCGGCGTGCTGACGGCGCTCATCGGCAGCCCGTTCTTCTTCTGGCTGCTGCGCAGGACGCGGCGCGGGCAGGGAGGCTGGGCATGAGGCGCACGGGACAAGCACCGAGCGCGAACGGCTTGAACGGCGTGAACGGCGCGCTCGCGCGGCTGTTCGGTGGCCGCGCGCCTGCGGCGCCCGCGCCCCCCGAGCCGGGCGGCACGGCGGCCGAGGCCCGCGGTCTCACCGTCCGGCTCGGCGGCGCGGCCGTGCTGGACGGGGTCGACCTGACGGTGGCCGCGGGCGAGGTGCTGGCGCTGGTCGGCCCGAACGGCGCGGGCAAGTCCACACTGCTGGCCGCGCTCGCGGGCGACATCGCCCCGGACGCGGGCGAGGTGACCGTCGCAGGCAGGGCCGCGCACGCCTGGAGCGCGCCGGAGCTGGCCCTGCGCCGGGCGGTGCTGCCGCAGGCCGCGGCGCTGTCCTTCCCGTTCCGCGTGGCCGACGTGGTGCGGATGGGCCGCGCGCCGTGGCACGGAACGGCGCACGAGGACGAGGACGAGGCGGCGGTGGCCGAGGCGATGGCGGCCACGGAGGTCGCCGCCTTCGCGGACCGCCCGTTCGCCGCGCTCTCCGGTGGCGAACGGGCGCGCGTCGCGCTGGCGCGGGTCCTGGCGCAGCGCACCGGGCTGCTGCTGCTCGACGAGCCGACCGCCGCCCTCGACCTGCGCCACCAGGAACTGGTGCTGCGCGTCTGCCGGGCCCGCGCCGCCGCCGGGCGGGCCGTCGTCGTGGTGCTGCACGACCTCGGACTCGCCGCCGCGCACGCCGACCGCACCGCGGTCCTGCACCGCGGCCGGATCGCCGCCGTCGGGCCCCCCGACCAGGTCTTCGCCCCCGCCCTCCTCGGCCGGGTCTACGACCACCCGGTCGAGGTGCTGCCGCACCCGGAGACCGGCATTCCACTTGTGTTCCCCCGCCGACCGGGAAAATCAAGCCAGTGAAACGGACCGTTTCGGAAAGTTACAACAAACGCGAGTCAAACGGTTGTTGGATGCCCTAATCTTTTGCAGCGGCAGGGCGCGCACTCACGGGGAGATGAAGGCGCGCCTTCTTTGTCGCGTTGCACCTTCACATCACCTACGCAGTGCTGCCGCATCCACCTTGGGGGGTTCATGCGTCATTCACCAGGTTCGCGTCACGGCACCGTTCGAAGACCAACCGTCGTCGGGCGCCGGTCCGTTCCCCGCCGCGACGCCGCCTCCTGGTATCCGCCCTTCGCCCTTTGCGCGGACGCGCTCGGCGTCTTCGGGCCCGTGCTCGCCGTCTACTCCGTCCGCTCCGAGACCGAGCCCCTCGCCGCCGCCACCGTCGCCACCCTGTGCTGGCTGGCCATCAGAGCCGGCCACCGACGCTACTTGGCCCGCACCCTCGGCGAAAGCCGCGGACTGATCGCCACGCTCCACGACTGGCTGATCCTCCTCGGCCTGCTGGCCGGTCTGCGCGCGCTGACCGGCGAACGTTCGGCCATCGCCTCCGCCCTCATCGGCCTGCTGCCGGCCCTGGCGGTCACCGGCACCACCTGCGTCCTGATCCACCGGCACCTGACCGGCCGCCGGCACCAGGCTCAGGCCCTGCGCCGCGTCCTGGTCGTCGGCGAGGCCGGGCCCGTCGACGTGGTGGCCGCCCAGCTCGCCGCGCGCACCGACCACGCCTACGTCGTCGTCGGCACCGTGCTGGCCGGCCCGGGGGAGCCGGCCTGCGGCATCCCGCAGCTCGGCCGCCTGGACGCGGCCGGACCCGCGTTCCCGCCCGCCGTTCCCGATCTGATACCCGAGGGCCTGGACGGGCCCACGGTGCTGGCCGCCGCCCGCGGCAAGGACGCCGACCTGGTGCTCGTCGTGCCCGGCTCACTGCTCACCGGAGAACGGCTGCGGCGCCTGACCTGGGCCGTTCAGGACGCCGGACTCTCCTTCGCCCTCGCCTCGGGACTCACCGAGGTCGCGCTGCGCCGCCTGTCCGTCTCCACCGCCGCCGGGCTCAACCTGCTGCACATCGCCCCGCCGCTGCGCCGCGGCGCGCAGCCGGCCGTGAAGTCCGTGCTCGACCGGGCCGTCGCGGGCCTGGCCCTGACCGTCTTGGCGCCGCTGCTCGTGCTGCTCGCCCTCGCGGTGCGCCTGGACTCGCCGGGCCCCGTGCTCTACCGGCAGACGAGGATCGGCCACCGCGGCGTGCCGTTCACGCTGTGGAAGTTCCGCACGATGGTGGCCGACGCCGAACTGCGCAGGCCCGACCTGGAGTCCGCCAACGAGCACGTCGCGGGCCCGCTGTTCAAGATGCGCCGCGATCCGCGCGTCACCCGCCTGGGCCGCCTGCTGCGGCGCACCTCGCTGGACGAGCTGCCGCAGCTTTTCAACGTCGTCCGCGGCCAGATGTCGCTCGTCGGCCCCCGGCCGCCGCTGCCCGAGGAAGTCGCCAGGTACGGCGCGGTCGAGCTGCGCAGGCTCGGCGTGAAACCCGGGCTGACCGGTCCGTGGCAGGTCAGCGGGCGCTCCGACCTCTCCTGGGACGAGGGCCTGGCCCTCGACCTGTTCTACACGGACAACTGGTCGGTCACCGGTGACCTCGACGTGCTGGCCCGCACCCTGCGGGCCGTCGTCGACGGCCGCGGCGCCTACTGAGGTCGCGCGTGCAGCCACCACTCGTAGGTCTCGCGGATGCCGCGTGCCAGCGGCGTCCGTGGGGCGAAGCCCAGTGCGCGCAGCCGCGCGATGTCGAGCAGCTTGCGCGGGGTGCCGTCCGGCTTGGTCCGGTCCCAGGCGGTGCGGCCGGTGAAGCCGACCGCACCGGCCACGGTCTCCGCGAGCGCGGCGATCGTCAGGTCCTCGCCGCAGCCGACGTTGACCGGCAGATCCTCGTCGTAGCCGCGCAGCAGCAGCAGGCAGGCGGCGGCCAGATCGGCGCTGTGCAGGAACTCGCGGCGCGGCGTGCCGCTGCCCCACAGCACCACCTCGTCGCGGCCCGCCGCCTTCGCGTCGTGGAAGCGGCGGATCAGCGCGGGCAGCACATGCGAGGTCTCGGGGTCGAAATTGTCGCCGGGACCGTACAGGTTGGTCGGCATGGCCGCGATGTACCGGCGCCCGAACTGCCGCCGGTACGCCTGCACCTGGCCGATCCCGGCGATCTTGGCGAGCGCGTACGCCTCGTTCGTCGGCTCCAGCGGGCCGGTCAGCAGCGCCTCCTCCTGGATCGGCTGCGGCGCGTGCTTGGGGTAGATGCACGAGGAGCCGAGGAACAGCAGCCGGTCGACGTCCGCGGCGTGCGCGCCGGCGATCACCGAGAGCTGGATGCGGAGGTTGTCCTCCAGGAACGTCACGGGGAACCGCTGGTTCGCCATGATGCCGCCCACCGTGGCGGCGGCCAGCACCACGGCGTCCGGGCGGGCCGCCCGCAGGAACGCCGCCGTGCCCTCCGCGTCGCGCAGGTCGAGACCGGCCCTGGTCCTCGTCAGCACCTCGTGTCCCGCATCCGCCAGCGCCCGGGCGATCGCGGACCCGGCGAGCCCGCGGTGCCCGGCGACGAAGACGCGGGCACCCGGCTTGAGCAGCGTCGTCATGTTCCGGAATTCTGCCAGCACTTCACCAGCGCTTCACCAGCACTCCACCGTTACCGCGGGCCCGGGCACCGGGCCCGCCCGCCGCGCCAACCGATTCGAGGGGGACCCGCTCATGGGCAAGACCGCGCTGATCACCGGCGTCACCGGGCAGGACGGCTCGTACCTGGCCGAGCTCCTGATCGCCAAGGAGTACACGGTGCACGGTCTCGTGCGCCGCTCCTCCTCGTTCAACACCGAGCGGATCGACCACATTTACCAGGACCCGCAGCAGCCGGGACGCACCATGATCCTGCACCACGCCGACCTGTCGGACGGGGTCGCCCTGGTCAACCTGCTCCGCGAGGTGCGCCCCGACGAGGTGTACAACCTCGGCGCGCAGTCCCACGTCCGGGTTTCGTTCGACTCCCCGATGTACACCGGGGACGTCACCGGGCTCGGCACGCTGCGGCTGCTTGAGGCGATCCGGGCCAGCGGCATCGACACGCGCATCTACCAGGCGTCGTCCTCGGAGATGTTCGGCGCGGCCCCGCCCCCGCAGAACGAGCGGACGCCGTTCCACCCGCGCAGCCCGTACGGGTGCGCGAAGGTCTACAGCTACTGGTCGACCGTCAACTACCGCGAGGCGTACGGGATGTTCGCCGTGAACGGCATCCTGTTCAACCACGAGTCGCCGCGGCGCGGCGAAACGTTCGTCACGCGGAAGATCACCCGCGCCGTCGCGCGGATCAGGGCGGGCCTCCAGGAGCGCCTCTACCTGGGCAATCTGGACGCGGTGCGCGACTGGGGCTACGCACCGGAGTACGTCGAGGCGATGTGGCGCATGCTGCAACGGGACGAGCCGGACGACTACGTCGTGGCCACGGGCGTGCCCGCGACCGTACGGGACTTCCTGCACGCCGCGTTCGCGTCCTGCGGGCTCGACTGGACGCGGCACGTCCTGTTCGACCCCAAGTACGAGCGGCCAAGCGAGGTCGACGCGCTGGTGGGCGACGCGAGCAAGGCCCGTGACCTGCTGGGCTGGCAGCCGGCGGTGCGGTGGCGGGAGCTGGCCGGGCTCATGGTGGAGGCCGACATCGCCGCGTTGGAAGAGGAGTTGAGCGGCGCACGGGTGCGCATCGACCGGTGACCGGACGTCCCGTGCGCCGCAGGCGCACAACCAGACGCCGGTCCCGGCAGTCCATAAGTGCGCCGAGGAATGGGGAACGGTGAGGCGATGAGCACCACGACGGGAAGTTCAACGCGCGTACGCGCCACGGGAGTCGGAGCGGTTCTCGCCCTGACCGGCGGCCTGCTGGCCGGAACGGGCGGCACCCTCGCGCCGCCCGCGCGGGCACTGACACCGCCGGTGACCATGACCGCGGAGGAGCTGCCGACCTGGCAGACCAACGGCATCGTGCACGCCCTCGCCGAGGCGAACGGCGTGGTGTTCGCCGGCGGCACCTTCTCCACGGTGCGTCCGCCGGGCGCCGCGCCCGGCACGCAGGAGCGACCCGCGGCCAACTTCGTGGCGCTGGACGCCGCCACCGGCGAGCCGGTGGACTGCGACCTGTCGTTCACCGTCGGCTCCGGCACCGCGACGATCCGGGCGCTGGCCGTCTCGCCCGACGGGCAAACGCTGTACGCGGGCGGCACCTTCGGCTCGGTGAACGGTTCCGGCGCCAGCAGCCTGGCCGCGTTCGACCTGCCGACATGCGCCCGCAAGCCGTTCCCCACCGCGGCCAACGGCATCGTGCGGGCCATCGCGGCCACCGACGACCGCGTGTACCTGGGTGGCGACTTCACCCAGCTCAGCGGCCAGCCGCGGGGGCGCTTCGGCGCGGTCGACACGGCGGGCGCGGTGCAGGGCTGGCGGGCGGACGCCGACGAGATCGGCAAGGCCATCGCGCTGACACCCGACGGCGAGGACGTGATCCTCGGCGGCAACTTCTTCGAGGTGAACGGCGCGAGTTCCCACGCCCTGGCCGTCGTCGACGCCGGCACCGGCGCCAACACCCGCACCTACGGGCTTGGCTTCATCGAGGACAGCTCCACCGTGCAGGCGCTGGCCACCGACGCGACCGGCTTCTACACGGCGAACGAGGGCACCGGCGGCTTCGACGGCCGCATCGCGCTCGACTTCGGCACCTTCGACCAGCGGTGGCGCGACACCTGCCTGGGCGCCACGCAGGCCGTGGCCGTGCACCAGGAGGTGCTGTACAGCGGGCACCACGCGCACGACTGCTCCAGCATGGGCGAGTTCCCCAACCAGGAGCGCTACCACCTGTTCGCCCAGTCGGTGCACGACCCGAAGCTGCTGGGCTGGTTCCCCAACACCAACGACGGCCTCGGCGAGCAGCTCGGCCCGCGGGTGATGGCCGCGGCCACCGGACACCCGTCGGACGACCGGGACTTCATGTGGGTCGGCGGCGGCTTCACGACCGTCAACGGGGTGGCGCAGTGGGGCCTGACCCGGTTCGCCACCGCGCCCGACACCGGCGACCCGTCCACCCCGGAGACGCACGCCGCGAGCCACGGCGGCGGGCGGATCGAGGTGACGTGGCGCTCCAGCCTGGACCTGGACGACCACCTGCTGACCTACCGCGTCTACCGCGACGGCGGCAGCACGCCGGTGCACACCACGACGGGCGAGTCCGTGCCGTGGCGCCGCCCGCAGCTGAGCTGGACCGATCCCGAAGCGGCGGCGGGCGAGACGCACAGCTACCGCGTCACCGCCACCGACGGCGCGGGCAACACCAGCCCGCTGTCCGCCCCCGTCACCGTCACCGCGGTCGGCGACGGGCGGGCGTACACCGACGAGGTGCTGGCCGACGACCCGCTGCTGTACTGGCCGTACGACGAGCCGGCCCACAACTTCGCCTCCGACGCCTCCGGCAACAACGGCAACGGGGTGCACCGCGGCGGCCCCGAGCGCGGGGTGACGCCGCCCGCCGTGCCGGGCACCGACGCCGCCGGCATCGGGTACGACGGCACGGACAGCTACACCTACAGCGACCGCACCTACGCGGGGCTGACCCGGTACACGCTGGAGACCTGGTTCAGGACGACGACCACCCGCGGCGGGAAGCTGATCGGGATGGGCAACCGCATCCTCCAGCCCAGCTCGTCCCGCGACCACAACCTGTACATGCGCGACGACGGCCGGCTGACGTTCGGCGTCTATACCAACACCCACCGCACGATCACCAGCGGGGACGCCTGGAACGACGGCGAGTGGCACCACGTCGCCGCCTCGGTCGGGGCGAACGGGATGCGGCTGTACGTCGACGGCGAGCAGGTCGCGAGCAGCCCGCTGACCACCTCGGCGCGCAGCGTCACCGGGTACTGGCGTACCGGGGGCGACAGCCTCCAGGGCTGGCCGGGCCGCCCGTCGAGCGACTGGTTCGCCGGGCAGCTCGACGAGACGGCCGTCTACCCGGCGCAGCTGTCCGCCGGGCGCGTCGAGGCGCACCACGAGGCGGCCTCCGTGCCCGTGGACACCGTCACCCAGGTGGCGTCGGCCGCCGACACCTACGTCAACGCGGCTGCGCAGAACGCTGGTTACGGCACGCACCAGCAGCTCGCGGTACGCGGCAGCGCGGCCTACGAGAGCTACCTGGCGTTCGAGGTCCCGCAGGCGCCGCCCGGGCAGGTACTGAAGGCCGCCGCGCTGCGGGTACGGGTCAGCGGCGACGCCGCGGCGGGCTCCGCCGACGACTTCGCGGTGGTGCCCGTCACCGGCAGCTGGTCGGAGACGGACACCACCTACGCCACCCGCCCCGCGGTGGACCGCGCCACGGTGCTCGGCACGCTCAGTTCCCCCGACACCCTCGGCGGCGTCCACACCGTGCCGCTGGACACTGGGGCGGTCGGCGAGGCGCTGGGCGGCACGTTCGACGTGGCCCTGACCGGCGAGGGCACGGACAGCCTGTGGCTGTGGGCGCGCGAGGCCACGACAAGTGCCTACCGGCCGCAGCTGCTGCTGACGTTCGGGGCGCCGTGAGGGGCCGCGCGCCGGCCGCGGCGGCGGCCCTCCTCGCGCTCGCGCTCACGGCCTGCGGGGGTGGCGGTGGCGGGGAGGAGGACGGCGGCCCTTCGACGGAGCCGTCGCAGACCGCGGTGGGCTCCGGAGGGCTGGCGGAGGACGCCGACCCGGCGCCGCCCGGCGACGGGCTGCCGGACGAGATGGTGCCGCCGGAGGAACTGACCCCGTCCGGCGGCGAGTTCACCGAGGAACAACAGGAGTACCTGACCGAACGGGTGCCGCGGGGCGTGGACCCGGCGGCCATCCTGGAGCTGGGCACGGAGACCTGCGACCGCATCGGCTACCTGGACCGCCACGACCCCGAGGCCGCCGCCGAAGCCCTGCGCAGCGGGGAACTGCCCGACGCGGAGGCCGCCATCGAGCACCTGTGCCCCGAGTACGCGGACCTGCTGGCCGAGGCGGCCGGCGGGGCAGCCGGAGGAGAAGAGTGACCGTATTGCCCATCGTGGTGGCCATCCCCACGAAGAACGAGGCCGCCAACATCGCGGGCACCGTGCGGTCGGTCGCCGGCCACTTCCGCGCGGTGGTCGTGGTCGACTCGGACAGCACCGACGACACGCGCGCCCTCGCCGAGGCCGAGGGCGCGCAGGTCGTGCCGTACACGTGGAACGGCCGCTACCCGAAGAAGAAACAATGGTGCCTGGACCACGTGCGCACCGACATCCCGTGGCTGCTGTTCCTCGACGGCGACGAGACGCCGAGCCCCGAACTGCTGACGGAGCTGCGCCGCATCTTCCTCGACGGCCGCCCGGTGCGCCCGGCCGCGTTCGACATCCCGCTGGGCTACTGGTTCGGCGGGCGGCGGCTGCGGCACGGGCACACCATCGTGAAGCGGGCGCTGCTCGACCGCACCCGCGCCAGGTTCCCCGAGCCCGGCGACCTGGCCGCGCCGGGCATGGGCGAGCAGGAGGGCCACTACCAGCCGCTGGCCGACCCGGTGCACCGGCTGCGCACGCCGATCGAGCACATGGACCTCGATCCGGTGCGGACCTGGTTCGAGCGGCACAACCGCTACTCGGACTGGGAGGCGTGGCTGGAGGCGCACCCGGACGTGCGCGAGGAGATCCGCACCGCGAAGACGCGGCAGGGGCAGGTCTTCCACCGGGCCCCGTTCAAGCCGCTGCTGTCGTTCGCCTACGCGTATGTGTACCGGCGCGGCTTCCTCGACGGGCGGGCCGGTCTCGACTACGCGCTGGCGATGAGCTTCTACCGCTGGCAGATCGCCCTGAAGGCGCGGGAGGCCAGGGGCGGCCCACCCGGCTGAGGGGCCGGTGCGCCGGGCTGCCGCGTCTCAGTCCCCGCTGCGCGGCCACCACCGGCGGCGGGCCGGGGACCGGGCCACGCCGGTCAGCCGCGCGACCCGCTCCACCGCGGCCTCGTACTCGTCATCGTCGCCGTCTTCGCCGGCCGGGTCCTCGGAGCCGTACAGCCAGATGTGCTTCCTCGGCGGCAGCAGGGAACCGCCCGCGATCCGGTTGAGTTCGCCGACCGCCGCGCGCCACCCGGCCGGGTCCGCGGGGTGGGTCCCGCCGCCGCCGACGGACAGGTACGGGCTCCCCCGGGCGCCGCACCGCAGCTCGAAGTACGTTCCCCCGCCGTAGTGATCGCGCACCGCGAAGTGGTAGACGCAGCCGCCGTCCTCCCGTTCGGGCTCCGGCAGGTCGGACGGCAGGTCCTGGCGCAGCCACGCCTCCACGTCGAACGGCATCGTTCCCATGAAACGCCGCAGCCCCAGCGCGCGCCCGGCGGCACGCAGGCGGTCGGCGGACTCGTCGGTCATCACAGCAGTATGCGCCGGTTCCGCGCGCAGCGGCCGGGCCGCCGCGGCGGCGGTCAGCGCGGGGTGACCCGGGCGTACACGTCCTGGAGGGCGTCCAGCACGCGGTCGATCGTGAAGCTCTCCCTGACCAGGGCGAACGCCGCGATCGACGCCGCCTCGTTCGCCGCGGGTCCCAGCAGGTCGAGCACCGCGGGCCCGATGGCCGCCCCGTCCGGCACGACCCGCCCGGCGCCCGCCCGTTCGACATCGGCGGCCAGCCCGGTCGTCGCCGTGACGACGACGGGCGTGCCCACGGACATCGCCTCAAGCACGGACACCGAGAACGCGTCCTGCACCGACGGCAGCACGAACACGTCCGCCGCGCGCAGCCGCGCCATCACCTGCGCGCGCCCGTCCACCGGGCCGACGGAGTCCAGCGCGTGCCGCACGCCCAGCCGCTCGGCGTGCGCCAGCGTGGCCGCGAGCGCCCCCGTGTCGGGCCCGGCCAGCACGAACCGCGCATCGGGGTGGCGCGCCAGCACGGCAGGCATGGCGGCCACGAAGTCCTCCGGGCGCTTGCCCGCCTGCACCCGCGCCAGGTACAGCACGGTCGGCGGGCCCGCGGTGCGCCGCCGTTCCGCCTGCGGCGCCACCCCGTTCACCAGCCGGTACTGCGGGCCGATCGGCTCCGGCGCGACCACCTCGGCCGTCTCGCGCCGCTCGCGCTCCGTCAGGTACAGCACCGCGTCGGCCCGCCGCAGCACCCGCCGTACGCCGAGCGCGTCGACCAGCCGGGCCACCGGCTTGTCCGTCGGGTCCACCATGCCGTGCGTCTGGAGCACCAGCGGCGTGCCCGCCTGCGCGGCCAGCAGCGCGAACGGCAGCGTGACCAGATCCCGCATCAGGTGTACGTGAACGAGGTCGGCCGACCTGACGAGGCCCCAGGCCCGCGCCAGCATCCGCGGCGAGGTGATGCCGCTGACCTCGAAGCGCGGCAGCACGTGCCGGGCCCGGAACAGCCGGACCGGCACGCCCTCCACCTCCCGCGGCAGCGGCCCGGGGCCGAACTCGTCCCCGAGCGCCAGCAGAACGGCCCGCTGCCCGCGCCGCCGCAGCCCGCGGACCTGGCTGAGCGCGACCCGCGTCGGCCCTCCGAACGCGTGCGTCGGCGTATGCAGCGTCACCACGTGCAGCACCTTCACGGCAACCCCCCTCGGCCCGGTGAGGCCGCGATTCTCCCACGGTCAGGGCTCGGCCCTGGCCGTGACGAGCAGCGCATCGCCGACGGCCAGCGCGCCGCCGTCCGGCACGGAGAACTTCACGCCGAACGTCACCCCGCCCTCCCCGGTGCGGCGGTAGCCGGCCAGGGTGCGCAGCGGCTCGGGCCCTGCGCGCGCGCCGTCACGCTGGTCGACGAGCGTGACGGCGCAGCGCACCGCGGGCTTGGCGTAGGCCAGCCGGGCCGCACCGGCCGCGACGCGGCGGGCGGCGTCCTCCCCGTACGGCCCGCCGAGGTCGTCGACCACGATGTTGGGCCGGAAGCGCGTCATGGGCACCGGGGCGCGGCCCGCGGCGGCGATGCGCGCGTTCAGGTCGGCCAGGGACGACTCGGTCGTCAGGTGGACGGCGCTGCTGTCCGCGTACCCGGAGGTGCCCGGCGTCTCGCCGTCGGTGACCCGGCCGTGGTCGCGCGGCACGTGGACGAGGCGGCTCGGCGAGCCGAGCACGGCGGTCAGCCACGCCGCGACCGCCTCGCCCTGGTCGATGCCGCGGAACGGGCGGCCGAACAGGCGGACCGGCCGCGGCTCGCCGTCCAGGTCCACCGGCACCTCGACCGGCCCCTCGCCGCCGTGCAGCGTCAGCACCTCGCCCGCGGCGTCCACGACGGGGCGTATGGCGGCGAGCAGCGGATCGGCGCGCTGGCTGCGGAACGTTCCCGCGGCGTCGGTCACCATGAAGACCCGGTCGTGCGGGAGCCCGGCCGGGCCCACGCGGGCCGCCGTCAGCGGCATGCCCGCGCAGCCCTTGACGGGATAGGTCCACAGCGCCGTGACGCGGGCCGCGCCCGCGGCGTGCCCGGCCGTCGCGGCATCCGCCACCTGAGTCATGATCACCGGCCGTTCCGTGTCGGTAAGTCGGTAAGTCGGTAAGGAGCGCCGTCAAGTCCTGAGGTATGAGGCGCCGTTGACGTCGAGGACGGCGCCGGATGACCAGCCGGCCGCCGGGGAGGCGAGGTACAGGACAGCGGCGGCGATCTCCTCGGCGGAAGCGACCCGGCCGAACGGGCTCTGCGCGTGGATGTCCGCCCCGCCCGGCCCGGACAACCGGTCCTCGACGCGTTCGGTGGCGACGAACCCGGGTGCCACGGACGTGACGGCGATCCCGTGCGGCGCCAGCGAGACCGCGAGCGACTGGCCGAGCGCGTGCAGCGCCGCCTTCGTCGCGCCGTACGCCGGATGGTCCGGCTCGCCGCGGAACGCGCCCCGCGAGCCGACGTTGACGATGCGCCCCGCGGCGCCGCGCCCGATCATGTGGCGGGCCGCGCAGTAGCTGACGTTCGCCGCGCCGAACAGGTTCACCGCGGCGGTCTCGCGCCACGCGGCCTGCCATGCGGCGTACCCGGTCGTCGGCAACGGATGCGGCGTCATCACCGCGGCGTTGTTGACCAGCACGTCGATCCCGCCGAGCCCGTCGGCGGCCTCCTCGACGAGGGCCTCGACCCGGTCGGGGTCGGCGAGGTCGCCGCGGACCAGCACATGCCCGCCGCCCGGCAGGCCGGCCAGCGTCTCCGCCGCGTCGGCGCGCCGCGTCGCCCAGTGCACGGCGACCCGGTCACCCGCTTGTGCGAAGGCGCCCGCGACGGCCCGCCCGATGCCCCGTGAGGCGCCGGTCACCAGCACTCCCCTGCCCCGGCCCGCCGTCGCGTCCATCGCCGCCGTCCCCTTCTCTCTTCGTACCCTGGACGATACGGCGCACGGGCTCGTGCACGACAGGAGGTTCCCCGGATGACGTCCCTGTTCGACGAACGCAGACGCCTGCCGCGGGCGCTCGACGCGCTCCAGTCCCTCTTCCTCGCCGCCTGCGTGGCCGGCGTCCCGTTCCTGTGGCCGCGCACGGACGACGTGGTGGCGCGGGTGATGATCGCGGTCTGCCTCGGCGCGGTGCCCGCCCTGATACTGGCCTTCCACAGCCGGGTCACCGTCGACACCAGGTCCGTCCGGCTGTCCCTCTTCCCCGTGTGGCGCAAGACGATCCGCCGTTCGGACATCGCCGGCTCCCGCCCCCGGCAGATCGGCGCCCGCGACCTGCACGGCCTCGGCCTGCGCCCCACCACCGACGGCGCGCTCGGCCTGGTGATGCGCGGCAGCGACGCGGTGGAGATCGAGCTGAAGAACGGCAAACGCTACGTGATCGGCACCGGCCACCCAGCAGCCCTGCACCACGCCCTGTCCCCCACCCACGACGGCCAGGACGCTCCCACCACCCCCGCCTAGGTTTCCGGCTCAGCGGCGGTCCGTGGCACGGGGGTGCCCCGTACCGGCGAAGGTGACCCAGCAGGTGCTGTGAGCCGTGTCCTGGAGGTACCAGACGCGCCCGCCGCCGGTCACCTCGATTTGAAGGGAACTTCGAAACTCTCTCCTTCGCCATGCCACGCCGCCGCCGTCACTCGGAAGAGAGGACCGGACGGCAGCCGGAACGGGCTCTAGACTGGGCGGGTGACGGTTGAGGTGCCCGGGAGGGCCGTGCTGTCCCGGCCGTTGTCCGTGCCGCTGATCGGCGGCATCGTGGGCATGCTGCCGCTCGCGGTGGCCGCGCAGCCAGGGGAGGGGCTGCGGGACACGACCTTCTGGCTCCAGCTCGTCGTGGCCTGCTATGCGGGCGTCCGGCTGTGCGCGATGGTGCTGTCCGGGCGGCGGCGGCTGATCCAGGGTGCGTTCTGGCTGTTCAGCTATCTGGCGATGGGCATCGCGCCGCTCGCGCAGAGCGTGCTCGGCCGCGACCCGACGCCCGTGCTGGGGGCGCGCGGTGACACGGAGACCGCGACGGTGCTCGTGCTGTGCGGCATGGCCGCGTTCGACGTGGGCGCGCTGCTGGCGCGGCACCGGCCGTCCGTGGTCCGCAGGCGCCGCCCGGCGGCGACGGTGCACCGGCAGCGGCTCTACCTGCTGGTGGCCCTGGCGTACGTGGCGAGCGCACTGCTCATCGTGCGGCTCGGCGGCCCGGCCGTGTTCTTCACCAGCCGCCAGGAGATCAGCACCACGCTGAACGAGGCGACGGGCGCGCAGGCGGGCGAAGCCGGGGGCGAGGCGGGCAACGCGCTGCTGCGCGGCTTCGGGACGGTACCGGCGATGCTGGCGCTGCTGTTCCTCACCCGCTGGCTGGTGACGTCGCGCTCGGCTCGCCGGCGCCCGGGTGTGCTGGTGCCGTGGGCCGGTCTCCTGGTGATCAACACCATCGTCAACAACCCGATCTCCAACCCGCGTTACTGGTTCCTGACGGTGCTGTTCGCGCTGCTGTTCACCGTTTTCCCGCGCAGTCCCGTGATGTACCGGGCGGCGCTGGCGCTCGGGGTGGTGATCGCGCTGCTGGTCTTCCCGTTCACCGACCGGTTCCGCTACGACGAGAACGGGCACCGGCCGGTGGAGACCGACGCCCTGCTCGAACCGCTGGTCGTCAAGGACTACGACCAGGTCAACATGTTCGCCAACACCCTCACGTTCGCCGCCGACGGCAACGGCCACACCTACGGGCAGCAAGTGGCGGGCGCCGCGCTGTTCTTCGTGCCGCGCAGCATGTGGGAGGGCAAGCCGCAGGACACGGGTTTCCTGGTCGGCGGCTGGATGGGCACGAACAGCGCCAACCTGTCCTCCCCGCTGTGGGCCGAGCTGTGGCTGGACTTCGGGCCGCTCGGCATGACGGCCGGGTTCCTCGGCGTCGGCTATCTCGCGGCGCGCACCGACCGCAGGTACGTGGTGCGCACGCTGGACGACCCCTCCCCGGGGAACGTACTGGCGGTGGTGGTGCCGGTGCTGGCCGGCTACAGCTTCATCCTGCTGCGCGGCTCACTGCTCCAGGCGTCCGGCCGCATCGGCATCGCGGTGCTGTGCCTCCTGCTGGTGACCACACTCCGCGACAACCGGCGCGCCCAACTGCACTGACGCGCCGGGCGCCGCCGCGTCAGCCGCATCAGCCGCGTGTGCGGCGCCATTTGCGGAGGCTGACCAGTTCGCGGGGCGGGGTCAGTTTGCTGCCGACCTCCACGTAGGAGACCTCCGCGGCGTACACGCTGCCCTCGGAGTCCACGGCCACACTGTGCAGCCAGTTGAAGCGGTCCGGCTCCTCGCCCGGCAGGTCCGCGCCGATCGCGGTGACCTCCCGGCCGCCGCGGTCGAAGATCCGTATCTTGTGCCCGAGGCCCGGCACGCCGTGCTGGACCGGCGGCGGGCCCTGCTCCGCGACGTACAGGTGGGTGTCCGCGCCGCGGCCCGCGCATACGGCGACGGCCTTGTGGGAGTGCCAGGTGGTGAGGAACTCGCCGTCCACGGAGAAGACCTGGACGCGGTGGTTCTCACGGTCGCAGACGATCACCGCCTCGTCGCCGAGCATCGCCACGTTGTGCGGCAGGCTGAACTGCCCGGGCCCGCTGCCAGGACTCCCCCACGAGGCCAGGTGGTTGCCCTGCGCGTCGTAGCGGTGGACCCGCGAGTTGCGGTAGCCGTCGGTGATGAAGATGTCGCCGGTCTTCGGCGAAACCGCCACGTCCGTCGGCCGGTTGAACGGCTCGCCGCTCTGGAACGCGCTCGGCCGGCCGGTGCCCAACGTCAGCAGTGTGGTGCCGTGCCGGTCGGTCTTGGTGACGGTGTTGCCGATGTCGTCCACCAGCCACAGGTGGTCCTCGTGGTCGGCCGTGATGGCGTGGGCGCGCCGGAACCGGCAGCCGCGCCAGCGCGGCATCATGTTGCCGTAGGGGTCCTCGAACTCCTCGGTCCCGGCGAACGGGGTCTCGTTGCCCCACATGTCGACGAGGTTGCCGTCCCGGTCGAAGACCAGGACGGGCATGTTGCCGCGGTTGAAGACGTAGACGCGGTCCGCGGAGTCCACGGCGACGGAGGTGGCCTCCTTCAGCCACAGGCCGTGCGGGATCTTCGCCCAGTAGGGCACCGGCTCGTACACGGTCTCGCCGCTTGCGGGTCCCACGGTCATCCGTTCCTCCCTGGGGGTGCGGGGCCGGTGCCCTGGCCGTGGCCCGGCTGCTGCTGCTGCCGGACCACCGTGCGCAGTTCGAGCGCGATGCGCAGCCAGACCGCGGCCGCCTTGGCCGCGGAGCCCAGGGCCAGACCCCAGGCGGCGCCGGTGATGCCGCCGAGCGCGTACCCGGCGAGCAGGCAGCATACGGACAGCGCGGAGAACACGATCTGAATGGGCAGCGTCGCGCGCGGGCTGAGCACCCGCAGCATCAGCAGCCCGCAGGTGCCGAGCGCCATCGCCGCGTACTGGCTGCCGGTGGCCGGGAGCAGGTCGGCCGCGGCCCGCCAGGTGTCGCCGAGCAGCGCCCGCCCGGCGCCGTCCGGCAGCAGGGTCAGGGCGAGGGCGAGAACGGCCGCGAGGGCCGCGAGCGCGCCGCCGGCGCTCGCCGCGGCGCGGGCCTGGGCGTGCGCGCCGGGGTAGCGGCGCAGCAGCGGCGGCCCGAAGCCGGTGGCCGCGTTGTAGAGGACGTTCATCGGGCCGAACAGGGTGGTGGCGCCGCGGAGTGCGCCGACGGCCAGGGCGTTGGCGAACAGGCCGAGGCCGACGACGGCGGTCTGCGAGGCCGCGTTGCCGACGCCGAACTCCACGGCGAAGCGCCGCCCGAGATGGCGCCGTTCCAGCAGGGCGAACGGCCGCGGCCCGCGGCTGCCGCGGGTCAGCCGGGCCAGCGACAGCGCGGCGAGCGCGAGCGCGGGCAGCGCCGCGGCCCCCCACACCAGCACCATGCGGCCGGGGCCCGTGCCGTGCGGCTGCGCGGCGAGCAGCGGCACGACGACGGCGCAGCGCAGCAGGTCGGACGCCAGGGCCAGGTGCGGGCGGCCAAGCACCGCGAAGGCGTAGCGCAGGGCGTCCTGGGTGAGGACCACCGGCAGCACCGCGCCCAGCGCCGCGAGCCCGGCGGCGGTGCCGCCCGGCAGGGCGAACGTGGCGGCGGCCAGCGCGGCGCCGAGCGCGGCCGAGGCGGCCAGGGTGAAGGCGGCGGAGTCCCGGCAGTGCGCGTGCAGTTCGGCGTCGGTGCCGTGGCGCAGGGTGAGCGCCTGGCCGACGTAGGCGCTGCCGAGGCCGAGCAGCAGGGTGAAGACGGTGTAGACGATGGCGAACGCCGCGAAGTCCTCCGCGGTGGACTGCCGCGCGGCGCACACGACGACGGCGATGTTGGTCAGCGCCGCCACGCCCTGGTCGGCTATGGAGGCCGCGGCGGCCGAGGTGGGTCTGCTCACTGCCGGGAGGAACCGTCTTCCATGTCGCTGGGATCGAGAACGCGCAGGCCGAGGGTTTCCGAGCCCACGTCGCGCTGCTCGGGCGGCAGGGCCCGCGCCCGCCGGTCCCGTTCCCGCTCGCGCACCCGGTCACTCGTGGTGCGGGCCCGGTGCTTGTCGCCCGCGGCCCCGGCGGGCCCGTCGTGCGGCACGGTGCCGCCCGCGGGCGGCACGTCGCCGCGGGCGGGCTCCTGGCCGCTGCCCCACGAGTGCAGCACCGCGCCGAGCAGCAACCCGCCCGCGCCGACGACCAGTTCCCTGACGCGGGCCAGGTCGTCGCGGCGCACCTGGCTGGGGTCGCAGACGACCAGGACGCCGTCCACACGGTCGACGAGCGCGATGGCGTCGGCGTAGGAGAGGACCGCGGGGGCGAGCACCACGACGACGGCGCCCTTGGCGTCGGCGTGGCCGATGAGCCGGGTCGCGGCCTGCGAGGTCAGCGCGCGCGGCACGTTGCGCACCCGGCGGCCTGGCACCAGGTCGAAGATGCCGGACTCCCCCGCGTCTATGGGGACGCGCACGCCCGCGGGCCAGCCGCCGTCCGCGCCGCCGGCCGCCCCGGCCCAGCCGGGGCGCACGCCGTCGGCGTGCCGCAGCTGGTCGGTGAGGGTCGGGGTGCGCAGGTCGGCCTCGACCAGCAGCGGGTCCATGCCCATCTCGGCGAAGGCGGCGCTCAGGTTGACCGAGGTGGCCAGCGGCGCCTCTATGCTGCCGCGCGGCGCGACGACCAGCAGCCTGCGGCGCTGCGCGAACGACTCGTCGTAGGCGAGCCGGAACGCCACCGACCGGTACTCCTCGCCGAGCCGCCCCTCGGCCAGCAGCTGGTCGGGGTGGTCGCGGCCGGTGCGGGGCAGGACGCCGAGCACGGGGGCGCGCAGCGCGCGGGTGACGTCGCCTGACGAGCGGACGGTGGGGTCGAACACCAGCCGCACCCAGGCGGCCAGCAGCCCGAGGCCGATGCCGACGATGTAGCCGAGGCCGAGCAGCAGCGGCAGTCCGGGGCCCGAGGGGCTGCCGGGGACACCGGCCTCGGTGATGACCCGGCCGCCGCTGGTGTCGAGGGCGCGCAGGCTGGAGACCTGCGCGTTGATCTCGGAGACCTGCCCGCTGATGGACGTCAGGTCGGCGACCGCGCTGTCGTAGGTGCCGCTGCCCTCGGCCAGGGCGTCCAGCTCGCCCTCCAGCTCTTCGCGCCGCTCCAGCAGCGGCTCGCGCTGGGCTTCGAGGGAGGCCACGTTGTGCGCGATGGTCTCCTCCGCGTCGGCCTGCCGGTTGCCGAGGTAGGCGGTGACGAACGCGTTGGCCCGCTCGGCGGCCACCCGCGGGTCACCGGCCGAGTAGGCGAAGCGCAGCACCTCGGTGTTGGGCGGGTTGGTCACGGACAGGCCGCGCCCGAGGCTCGGCGCGGACCCGGGCGCCATGCCAAGCTCGCGGGCGGCGCGCCGGGCGATGAGGTCGCTGACGGCGGTGCGGCGTTCCGAACCCATCGCGACCCGGTCCACGGAGCCGGTGGTGAACGGGTCGGCGGTCGGCATCCTGACGGTGACCTCGCTGGTGGCGATGTACGTCTCGTTGGCCGTCAGGCCGAGCCAGCCGCCGCCCGCGAGGCCGAGCACGATGCCGCAGATGATCAGCAGCCGGTAGCGCAGCAGCTGCCTGAACTGGTCGCGCAGCAGGTCGGGTTCGTCGTAGGGGTGGGCGCCGCCCGGGGCCGTGGTGCCGCCGCGGGCGTCCTCGCGCGGTGCGCTCATGCGGGCCTCTCCCCCTCGCCGGCCGGCCCGGCGGACCGCGCGGCCCGCGGCCGCCGGCCGAGGGCCAGCGCCTCGTCCAGAGTTGCGGTGATGCGCCGCAGCCCCGCGGCGCGCGACAGGTGCTCCGCGGCGTACGCGGCGCCGCGGGCGCCGGCCGCGTCGGCGGCGGCCGGGTCGGCGGCCAGGCGCCGGACGGCCGCGGCCAGGGCGGCCGGGTCCTCCGGCGGGACCAGCAGCCCCGCGCCGGAGCTGCGGATCTCGGCGGCGGTGCCGCCGCCCTCGGCGACGGAGGCGACGACGGGGCGCCCGGCGCGGAAGTAGGAGGTCAGCTTGGAGGGCACGCTCATGTCGAGGACGGCGGCCCGCTGCGTGACGGCGAGCACGTCGGCGGCGGCGAGCACGTCGGGGAAGTCCTCGGCGGCGGCGGGCGGCAGCAGTTCCACGTTCGGCACGTGGGCCGCCAGCTCGGCGAGCCGCGGGCGCTGGCTGCCCTCGCCCATGAGCACCACGCGCAGGTCGGGCGCCTGCCTGGCCGTGTCGATCAGCACGTCGAGGCCCTGTTTGAGGCCCATGTTCCCGGTGTGCAGCAGGACGGTGGTGTCCTGTGGCCAGCCGAGCCGCCGCCGCGTCCGCGCGCGGGGGGCCGAAGGCTCCGGAACGTGCGACCAGTTGGGCACGAGGCGGATGCGGTCGTCCGGCACGCCGAGGGCCCGTAAGCGGGCGCGGAAACTGTCGTGGATGACGCCGACGAGGGTGGCGTCCGCCAGCATGCGCCGCTCGGCCGCCGCGGCGGCCCGGGCGGCCCGGCCGCCGCCCGCGATGCCGCTCTGCGCGGCGGCCGCGCCCATCAGGTCCTGCACGATGGGCACGTAGGGGGCGCGGTGCCGGCGCGCGATACGGGCGGCGAGCAGCCCGCCGGCGAGGCTGGGCACCTGCGCGAGCACGGCGTCCAGGGGCCCGGTGCGCGGCGGCGCGAGCAGGCCGTGGGCGAGGATCGACGCCTCGTACAGCGCGCGCCGCGCGGCGGTCTGCCGCGGCGGAACGGTGTGCCTGCGGCGGTGGACGCACACGCCGGAGAGCCGCTCCGTGCTCCGCCACGTCCGCCGGTACGCCGGATCGACGCGCCAGGCGGGGTAGTGCGGCACACCGGCGAGCACGTGGACCTCCGCGCCGCGCCCGGAGCTGAGGTGCTCGGCGAGTTGCGTGGCGTACGGGCCGATACCGGCCTGCTCGGGCGCGTAGTTGGTGGACACGAGCAGCAGCCGTTCGCCCACTGTCAGACCCCTCTCCCCCCGGCAGTGCCTCCCCATGACGGGGGTAAGTATCCAGCGTAGTCGCAGAAATGCGCGCGGTGTGACGCTATGGTCTTGGGGACGGCCAACGTGAAGAGTACGTGAAGTCATGGGAACCGGTGGGGGGTTCGGGCGAATGCCGCAGCGAGTGGGCTATGCACCGGGGGTCTACGACCTCTTCCATGTGGGGCACCTCAATATTCTCCGGCACGCGCGGAGCCGCTGCGACTATCTGGTCGCGGGGGTGGTCTCGGACGAGATGGCGCTCCTCGCCAAGGGCAGGGCTCCGGTGATACCGCTGGTGGAGCGGCTGGAGATCGTACGCAGCATCCGGTACGTGGACGCGGCGTTCGTGGAGACGGTGCCCGACAAGGTGGAGACCTGGCAGCAGGTGCGGTTCGACGTGCTGTTCAAGGGCGACGACTGGCGCGGCACCGCCAAGGGCGACCGGCTGGAGCGCGACTTCGCCGCGGTCGGCGTGGACATCGTGTACTTCCCGTACACGGTGCACACATCCAGCACTCAACTGCGGGGCGTGCTGGACACCTTGAGCGCCGACAGCTCGCGGAACCACTTCACGGAGAACGCCGCGCAGAACAGCACGTAGACCGCGCACAGCACCGCGTAGCCGGTGCGGAAGGCCCGTTCGTCGCCCAGCAGCAGGAACAGCGCGCACAGCACGCCGTAGTCGGCGGGCAGCAGCGCGAGCGCCCGCCGCCGGGAGGGCGGCGCCGCGGGCGCCGCGGCGGGGGCGGCGGGCGCGGGGTGGGCGTGTTTGAGCTTGTCGGTGAGCAGCCCGCCGAAGAAGATCAGCACGGCGGCGAGCTGGAAGACCAGCGGCACCAGCAGCCAGCCCTCCCCCGGCAGCGCGAAGAAGCGGTGGAACGAGATCAGCACCGCGGCGTGCAGCGCGGTGATCTTGGCGCAGTCCACGGCGTGGTCGAGCCACTCCCCCGCCGGATTGGACTCCCCGCGCAGCCGGGCGAGTTGGCCGTCCGCGGAATCCAGCGCGAAACCGAGGAAGAGACCGGCCCAGACGGCGAGCGCCAGCCACGCCGAGGGGGCGGCCAGCGCCACGGCCGCGATGGCGGCGCCGCTGGTCAGGGCGCTGAGCGCGGTGACCTGGTTGGGGCCGAGCCCGGCCCGGTACGCGGCGGCGGCCAGCAGGCGGCCGACCGGGCGGTTGACGTAACGGGAGTACAGCGACACCCCCTTGGCGGTCTTCTGCGCGCCCCGCAGCCGCCGCAGCGCCGCGCCGTACGTCATGGTCCCCCCGGTCCCGGCCATGCGAGGCATCATCCCATGCGCGGAGCGCGCCGGGGCATGGATACGATGCGGGGGCCGAAGCGAGCAGGACAACGGGGAGGGCCCACGATGCGGGTGCGAGCACGACTGACGACGGCCACGGCGGGGCTGGCCGCGGCCCTGGCGATGGTCACGTCCCTGTCGGGCTGCATGACGGTGCACGGCGAGACCGCCGTGGTGCCTGCGGCCTCGGAGGAGGAGGCGCAGAGCGCCCTCGACCGGTACATCGAGACCAGCAACGAGGCGATGGGCGGCCTCGACCCCGAGCTGAACGACACGGTGGAGACCGGTCCGCTCGGTGCGATCCGGCACGCGCAGCTGGCCGCGCAGCGGTCGGTCACCCCGGGCGGCCCGGAGGCGTTCACGCCGCTGGAGCTGTCCGACCCGCAGTTCCACATTCCGCAGCAGGCGGGCTGGCCCAAGTTCTTCGTCGCCGACGTCCAGCCGAGCCAGACGCCGGACAACCGCTGGCTGCTGGTGTTCATGCGCAACAGCATCGACGAGGAGTGGAACGTCTCGTACCTCAGCGTGCTGCCTCCCGAGGGCGGCCCGGAGCTGGCCGAGGACGAGGACGGCTACCTCGACGACCTGCCGGTCGTCGACCCCGCCGACCAGGGCCCCGACGACCCGGGCTCCGGCCTGGTGATGGAGCCGGGCGCGCTCGGCACCTCGTTCGTGGACTACCTCCAGGGCGGCGAGGCCCCGTTCGCCGGTGGCCCGTACACCTCGGACGAGCTGGCGAAGCGCGAGGAGGCCAACAGCAATCCGGCCTTCGTCACGGAGTACCAGGACCAGGCCGCGGAGAGCGAGGAGTACGCGCCGGTCGCGATGCGCACCGCGGACGGCGGCGCACTGATGATGTTCACGTCGCTGCACCACGAGAAGCAGACGATGGCCGAGGGCGAGACCCCGGTCGTGGACCCGCTCGTCGCGGCGCTGATGCAGGGCGAGGCCGAGCGGGCGGTCACCCTGGAGTGGGTCGCGATGCACTCGGCGGTGATCCCGGAGGTCGACGGCGGGCAGATCGAGCTGTTCCACCGCACGCGGGGCGTGATCAGCGCCACCGGCGAGTGACGCCGGCGGGCCCGCTCCCGGGCCCGCCTCGCGCTGATGCCAAGGAACGGCCGCGGCCGACGTACATGTGTACGTCGGCCGCGGCCGTTCGGCGCTCCTGCCGGGGATGCGTGCGTCCCCGGTGGCCCCGGCGGGGCCGGGTCATTCGAGGGTGCACCTGGCGTCGGCGGGTGGGGAGTCCAGGTTGACGAGGTAGTCGGCGACGATGTCGTCGACGCACGCGTTGCCGGCGACCAGGGCGGCGCCGTGCTGCTCGCCCTCGACGGTGAGCAGGCTGCCGTCCAGCGCTTCGGCCAGGCGGGTGCCGTCCTCGTACGGGGCCACGGGGTCGCCGGTGACGGCGACGGTCAGCGTGTCGGCCAGTCCCTCGATGTCAGTGGCGTACGGGTAGCCCAGGGTCGGCTCCACCGGCCAGGACTCGCACTTGTTCCTCGTCTCGCCCAGCGGCCGGCCGGGGTCGGCGAAGGGGGCGGCGGCGATGACCGTGCGCTGGAGCGCCGTCTCCTGTTCCGGGGTGTGCCGCACCTCGTCCAGGCAGTTGATGGCCTCGGTGGCTTCGAGGGCGTTGCTGTAGCTGCCGTCGGCACTCCGCTGGTAGTAGCCGTCGTGCAGCCCCATCAGGGTCTCGCCGCGTCCGTCCCTGACCTCGCGGATTCCCTCGATGATCGTGGGCCAACTCGCTTCCGAGTACAGCCCGGAGACGACCCCGTCGGTCGCGTCGAAGTAGGTGAGGACCCGGCCGTCGCCGGCCGGGACCGGCTCGTCGAGCAGGGGTTGGACGATCTCCTGGAACCGTTCGGTCACCGCGTCGGGATCGGAGCCAAGCGGGCAGTCGGGCAGTTCCGTGCAGGAGGCGCCCATCAGCTCGAACGAGCGCTGCAGGCCGGCGTACTGCGATTCGCGCCGTTCGGCGGTGGCGGCGTACGGGTTCATCGCCCCGTCGAGCACGAGCGCCCGGACATTGTCCGGGAACATATCGGCGTAGACCGCTCCAAGCCGCGAGCCGTAGCTCGTGCCGAGGTAGCTCAGCTCCTCGTCGCCCAGCACCGCCCGCAGCACGTCCATGTCACGCGCGGCGTCCCGCGTGCCCACGTGGGAGAGGAACTCCTCGCTGCCGGTGCGCTCGGCGCACTGCCGCATCCACTGCCGTGTCTGTTCCTCGGTCACGTTGAACTTCGCCGACAGCGCGTCGTTCTCGCGTTCGGCGTCGGTGTAGCAGTCCAGCGCGGGGGTGGACGCGCCGACGCCGCGCGGATCGACGCCGATCAGGTCGAACCGCTCCACGACCGGGTTCTCGGGGGCCAGCGCGGAGATGATCGCGGGGAAGCTCAGGCCCGAGTATCCGGGGCCGCCCGGATTGGTCAGCAGTGATCCGATCGGCTCTCCCTTCGCCGGCAACCGCAGCAGCGCGATCGACACGGTCTCGCCGCCGGGGTCGTCATAGTCCATCGGCGCCTCCATGCGGGCGCACTCGAACTGCTCGTTCGCGAAGATCTGCGCGTCGGCCTCGGTGGTCGCGTAGGGCTCGCAGGGCTCGAAGGCCAGGTCCTGCTCGTAGAAACGCCGCAGCTCCTCCGACGACTCTTGCGACGACTCGTCCGGAGACTCCTCCGGGGACTCCTCAGCGCTCGATGACGTGCAGGCACCGAGCATTCCCACCAGCAGCAGCGTTGCGCCGAACGCTGCCGTTCGATGGAGGCGGGCACGGGTGGACATGGTTCTCCTTACGGACGCCGACGTGAGCCGGCCGGCCGTGGGACGGGACGGCGCGTGCGTGAGGACGGCATCCGCTCAGCTGCCGGCCCTGCCCGAGCCGTCGCTGCCGCGGCGTGATGGAGGGGTAGGTGGAATCCATGATCCGCGTGCGCCGGGACCGCGACGAGTGCGGTCCGTCACCAGTACCGATGACGGATGTAACGAACGAACGGTGACACGGCGCACTGCCGCCGCGCGCGTTCCGGTGTTACCGCCGGTGGGCCGTGGTCGGGGCGAGTCAGGCGCCCTGGACCGGACCGGCCTGAGCGCGCCAGGGGCGGAACGAGCTGTGCGGCGCCTCGCTGCCGTGCGGCTGCTGCCGCTCGGCGGCCAGGCCGCCGCAGGCGTCGGTGAGGGCTTCGAGCAGCATGAGTGGCTCCGGCAGCGGATGTTCAGGGCCGCGCAGCCAGCGCACGCCGCCCTCGACGGCCGCGGGGACGCGGGAGGGCGGCACCAGGACGTAGCTGCCGCGGCAGTGCCAGCGCAGCCCCGGATGCTCGTCGACGCTCTCGGGGTGGCAGTCGAGGGCGCAGGGCCACCACTCGTCCTCGTCGTCCGGGGTGCCGCGGGTGGCGGTGAAGAACAGGACCCGGTCGGGGTCGGCGACCGCGACGGGCCCGATGTCCACGTTCTCCCCGGCCAGGCGTTCCAGGGCCGTGTAGCCCGCGACGGCGGGCAGGTCGAGCACGTCGTGGGTGCGGCCGGTGGCGGTGATGAAATTGCACTCGGGGTCGGCGCGCAGCCACCGCAGGATCTGGTCGCGGTCGGTGGTGGCCTGGGTCTGCCAGGCGAGCGACACCGGGTGGCGGCCCGGGGTGGGACAGCCGATGCGCTCGCAGGAACAGCCGTAGCCCTGCGGGTGCGCGGCCGGCGCGAGCGGCAGGCCCGCGTCGGCGACGGCGAGCAGCAGGTTCTCGCGGGCCTTCGCGGCGGCGGCGCCTGCGGCGGCGCCACGTGCTCCGCGGCGCAGCCAGCGGGGGAATCTGCTCTCGCGTTCCATGAGCCTCCTGCCGCCTCACTTCTTTGCCGACGCGCCGTGGAGCGTATCCGGCCGTCCTTTTATTCCGCTGTAACGCGCGTGTCGCGCGTATCGGGCACATCCTGCCCTGTGTCGGTCTCGGATGGGTAATCGGGAGAAAGAGGGGAAAGGGGCGGCCAGGGCGCGCCCCAGTCGCCGGAACGGGCCGCGCGGTAGTCCTCGCGGTGGCGCTTGGAGACGGTTTCGCGGCGCAGCTCGCCGTCGGCCGTGCACAGATCGAGCAGCACCTGCCCCTTCCGCAGCAGGGGCCTGCGCACGATGCGGCCGGGCGCGGGACGGCCGGCGACGGAGTCCCGCGCGGCGGCGACGTAGGCGAACTTCTCGTCCTCGTACGGCAGTACACCGCCTTTCACCCGTCGGTGGAGTGCCGAGCGGCTGACGCGGGCCGCGAAGTGGCACCAGTCGTCGCCGGTGACGGGGCAGGTGCCGCCGTGCGGGCAGGGCGCGAGGACGCGCAGCCCGGCGGCGATCAGCCGGTCCCTGGCGGCCCTGATGCGGCGGTAGCCGCCGGGCGTGCCGGGCTCGACGAGCACGACGGCGGTCCCGGCCGCGGCGGCGGCGTCGGTCAGCGCGTCGCGGTCGGCCGCCGGCAGCTCGCCGAGCACGTACGAGGCGGTGACCAGGTCGGCCGCGGGCAGCGCGGTGCCCTGGGCGCCGAGGCGGGCCTGGCGCCACTCGACGCCGTCGAGCCGGCCGCCGGCCAGCTCGCGGCCGAGGTCGAGCGCGGGCCCCGCGCGGTCGAGGACCACGGTGGGGCGGCCGGCGGCCGGCCACACCTCGGCCGCGGCCCAGGCGGCGGCGCCGGTGCCGCCGCCGAGGTCGAGGTGGCCGGCCGGGGCCCAGCCGGGGGTGAGGTCGGCGAAGCGGCCCAGGGCCGCGGCGACGGCCTCGAAGGTCGCGGGCATGCGGTAGGCCGCGTACGCGACGGCGGCGGCCCGGTCGGCGAGGACGGGCGGGGCCGCGCCGCGTCCTTCGTCCCGGTAGCCGGCCATGAGCTGCTCGACCGCGCCGGCCGCCCGGCGGGGCGGCAGGCCGTCCAGCAGCTGGTCCAGCGCGGTACGCAGGCGCTCGGAGGTGCTGGTCACCGGGCCAGGATAGGGCTGGTCCTGCGGCGGCGCGGGCGGCAGAGGGTGAAGAAGCAGCCCACGGCGAGCACGGCGAACGTGAGTTGCACCACAGCCATCGGGACCGCGGTCTCCTCGCCCGCGATGCCGACGAGCGGGGAGGCGATGGCGCCGACGAAGAACGCGGACGCGCCCAGCAGCGCGGAGGCGGAGCCCGCGGCGTGCCCGGCCCGGTCCAGGCCCTCCGCGTTCGCGTTGGGCATGACCAGCGGCATGGCCCCCATCAGCACGAAGAGGCCGACCGATACGGGCAGGAGCCCGGGCTCGCCGAACACGCCCGTGGTCATCAGCAGCAGCGCGGCGGCGGCCAGGGTGATGACGGTCAGGCCCGCGGCCATGATGCGCAGGGTGGGCACGCGGCCGATGAGAATCTTGCCGTTGACCTGGCCCATGGCGACCAGGGAGATCGAGTTGAGCATGAAGAGCATGCTGAACGTCTGCGGCGAGGCGCCGTAAATTTCCTGGATCACGAACGGGGAGGCGGCCACGTAAGCGAACAGCGAGGCGAAGACGAGGCTGCCGACGAGCAGGTGGCCGGTGAAGACGCGGTCGGTGAACAGCCCGCCCATGGCGCGCAGGGCGGCAGGGACGCCGCCGGAGTTGCGGCGTTCCCTCGGCAGGGTTTCGGGCAGCCAGCGGTAGACGACGAGGACGAGCACAAGACCGGCGGCGGCGAGCACCACGAAGATGCCGCGCCAGTCGGTGACGCGCATCAACTGGCCGCCGAAGACGGGCGCCAGGATGGGCGCCACGCCGGAGACGAGCATGAGGGAGGAGAAGAACCGGGCCATGGCGACGCCGCGGAACAGGTCGCGGACGACGGCGCGGGCGATGACGATGCCCGCCGCGCCGGCCAGGCCCTGGAGGAGCCTGAAGAGGGTCAGCGTCTCCACGTTGGGCGCCAGCGCGCAGGCCACGGAGGCCACCACGTAGGCGAGCATGCCGACCATCAGCGGCACGCGGCGGCCGAGCTGGTCGCTCATCGGCCCGACGACGAGCTGGCCGAGGCCGAGGCCGAGGAGGCAGGCCGTCAGGGTCAGCTGTACCGTGGCGGCGCCGGTACCCAGGGCGTCGCCGATCTCCGGGAGGGCCGGGAGGTACATGTCCAGGGACAGCGGCGGCACGGCGGAGAGGCCGCCGAGGATGAGGGTGAGCAGCAGTCCGGCCCGCTGCGTGCGACTGATGTCGGCGCGGGCCGGGCTCGGGGAGGATATGCGGCTGGGGGACGGGGCGGTGGAGTCGGGGGCGGCCGTGGCTGTCGGGCCGGGCTGGTTCATGAACCTCTCCGTGCTTGAGCGGGGAACGATCCGATCATCCCATGAATGGCCGGGCCGCCCCCACTCCGTTTCGCCCCCGCCGGCGCCCCGCGGACGGCCGGGAACGGACCCGGCGCGGACCGGTCGTGACGGCCGTGCAGGCGCACGAACCGGGCCCGTGGGCGCCCGGTCCCGCGCCGCCGTTCCGTGTGGAGCCGCTGGTCACGCGCCCGCGGACCGACCGCGTCCGCGGCGGGCACCGCGGGCCGTGGGACGCGGGGCGCGCGCCGTCGCGCGCCCCCCGGGGCGGGCAGGCCCGCGGCGGGCACCGGCGCACCCGGGGGCGCGCGACGTGACCAAGCACACGCCGGGCCGGCGAGCCCACGTTCCCTCGTTCGAGTGACGGAATAACGGAATACCCGTGACCGGCGGCCGGGTTGGCCCGGCATGACTCACGAGGTGCTCAGGTATGCGGCGTTCACGACCGACCCGGCGGGCGGCAACCCGGCGGGCGTGGTCCTCGACGCCTCGGGGCTCGACGAGGCGGCGATGCTGCGGATCGCGGCGGAGGTGGGGTACTCGGAGACCGCCTTCCTCGTGCCGCGGGGCGGCGGCTCCTTCACGGCGCGGTACTTCAGCCCGCGGGCGGAAGTGCCGTTCTGCGGACACGCGACGGTGGCGGCGGCCGTGGCGCTGGCCGAACGGGCCGGGACCGGCGGCCGCACGTTCCTGACCCGGGCCGGGGAGGTGCCCGTGACGGTGACCGCGAACGGCGGCGCGCCGCGCGCCACGCTCTCCAGCGTGCCGGCGCGGCAGGAGCCGGTGGCCGCGGCCGACCTGGCCGGGGCGCTGGCCGCGCTCGGCTGGCGGCCCGGCGACCTGGACACGGCGCTGCCGCCGCGCATCGCCTACGCCGGGGCGCGGCACCTGGTGGTGGCGGCGGCGACGCGGGAGCGGCTGGCGGCGCTCGACTACGACTTCGACCGCCTGGCGGCGCTGATGCTGCGCCTCGACCTGACGACCGTCTCGCTGGTGTGGCGCGAGTCCGCGGCCGTCCACCACGTGCGGAACCCGTTCCCCGTGGGCGGCGTGGTGGAGGACCCGGCGACGGGGGCGGCGGCCGCGGCCCTCGGCGGCTACCTGCGCGCCCTGGGCCTGGCCGCGCCCCCGGCGGTGCTCACGCTGCACCAGGGGCACGATATGGGCCGCCCGTCCCTGCTGACGGTGACGCTGGAGCCGGACGACCCGCGGGTGCACGTCTCCGGCACGGCGGTCGCGATCCAGGGCCCTACGGCTTGAGGTGCCGCACGGGCCGGTGGGTGCGGGACTCGATGTCCTGGACCGTGAGGTGCACCAGCTGATGCGACAGCTCCGACAGGGCACGGGCCACGGCGAGTTCGCGGCCGATGTCGGGAACGTTCGCGTCGCTGGGGTTGGCCCTGGCCGTGCCCTCGCTGACCAGGACGGTGTCCGGCTTGTCCTCCAGCCTGGCCTCGGCCCGCGTCAGCCGGCCGTCGGTGTCGATGGACACCCGTACGTGCCATGTCTCGGTCGGCATGCCCGTCCTCCTTTCCTCGTTCACTGCTCCTGCCCGATTCTTTCGACGCGAAGAGCGTCGATGACCGGCCAGGGGACGTCCCGGCCGGCGCGTGAGGCGGACACGGCGACGCCGCCGGTGCCGGGTGCGGTGTCCGCGGTGGCCGCCAGGCGCACCCGGCCGTCGACCACGACGGTGGTCCGGCCGCCCCGCACGGTCAGCTCGACGCGGTGCGCCGTGCCGCGCGGCAGCCGGCGTTCGGCGCGGGTGCTGCCGTTCTCGACGAGGCGGACGCGGTGGTGGGAGACGCGGACCTGGACCGGGGACCCGCCGCCGACGCGGGCGGCCAGGCCGAACGTCGCGCCGCCCGCGGTCAGGCCCGAGACGTCCGCGCGGACGGTGTAGCCGTCCCAGTCGGCGGTGGCGTGCGGGGCGTATTCGGCGTACTGGTAGCGCCCGGCGGCGGGCCTGCGCGGCCCGCCGCCGGGGAGCGTGCCGGGCGCGGGCGGCCTGCGGTCGGCGGCGATCCAGCGCTCCCGGTCGGCCAGCAGGTCGCCGCCTGGCGGCAGCGGGGTGCGCCTGGCCACTTCGCGCACGAGTGCGTCCGCGGTGGTGCCGGACAGCACTTCGAGGCGTTCGAAGCGCTCGCCTGGCGCGGACCTGCGGCTGGGCGGCAGCGGCCGGCCGGTGCGGTTGGTCAGCGTGGCGGTGAACAGGTCGCGGACCAGGGCGTCGGGGAAGCCGCGGGTCTCGGAGAACGGGTAGGAGAACAGCGCGGGCCTGGGCAGGCCGTGTGCGGCGAACGCGTCGAGCGACCGCCTCAGGTCCGTGCGCACGTCCTGCGCGCCGCCGCCGTCCGCGCCGCCGCCGTCCGCGCCGCCGCCGTCCGCGCCGCCGCCGTCCGCGCCGCCGCCGTCCGCGCCGCCGCCGTCCGCGCCGCCGCTGTCCGCGCCGCGGGTGTGCAGGTCGTGGGTGTGGCTCTGGAAGTCCCAGCGGCCCGAGGCGTGCATGCGGGAGATCTCCGGCCACGACAGGTAGTAGGGGCGGTGGCGGCCGACGCGGCCGGTGATGAGGAACGCCGAGCCGTGCGCGCCGTGCCGGGCCAGGATGCGGTCGGCGTGGACCCACAGGCCGTGGGTGCCGTCGTCGAACGTCAGCAGCACGCCGCGCGGCGGTGGCGGCCCGCCCTCGGCCCAGTCGGCGAACTCCTCGGCGGTGAGGGTGCGGTAGCCCGCCGCGGCGAGCGCGGTGAGGTGCGCGTCGAGGCGTTCCGGGGTGACGGTGTAGCGGTTGCCGGGGTCGTGCCCGATGTCGTGGTAGGCGAGGACGACGGGGGGCGTGCGGTCGGGGAGCGCGGCGCCGAGCGCGCGCCAGGCGGCGGTCGCGGCCGGGTCGGCGGCCGGTGCGGGGGCGGCGTCCTGGGCGGTGACGTCGCCGCGGTGCTCGTGCAGCTGCCAGGCGGCGGCGAACGGGGCGGCCACGACCGCCGCGGCGGCGAGGCCGAGCGCGGCGCGCAGCAGGCGGGCGTTCACGGCAGCGGCCACTGCGGCCACTGCGGCCACCGGCCGCGGCCGAGCACGAGCCCGTAGAGGGCGAGGACGGCGAGCGCGGCGGCGGCCGTCCGCAGGACACGCAGGGTTTTCATGTGGCGCTCCTGGACCAGACGTTGCGCCGGATCGTGAGCAGGGACCAGGGCAGCAGCCAGGCGAGCAGCGTCGCGGACAGCAGGCTCATCAGCGGCCGGTAGCGCCAGCGCGGCGTTCCCGGGTGGTCGATGCGGAAGGCGACGCCCCACACGACGCCCTTGAGGAGGACCCCGGCGAGGTAGAGCGCGGTGAGCGTCCACAGCCCGGCGGCCGGCGCCCACAGCAGGTGCCGCACGGCCATGACGGGCGCGGCCAGGACCCACAGGACGTGCCCGTAGTAGAGCGCGGCGGCGGCCGGGCCGCGGCGCCACATGAAGGTGCCGGTGAAGAAGATGTTGCGGATGAAGCTCTTCTTCCAGCGGATCTGCTGCCGCAGGAACGGCCGCAGCCGGGCGGGCACGGTGGTGCGGACCACGGCGGAGCGCACGTAGCCGGTGCGCCAGGCCCGTTCGGGGTGGTCGGTGCCCTGGACGAACGACGAGCCGGCGTGCCGCGCCTTGAGGCGGCGGCCGAGCCGGAACTGGCCGAGGACGTAGCCGGTGAGCTGCCGGTCGGTGGCGAAGCGGAAGTCGCGGCCGAGGAAACGGTCCTCGGCCCAGGCGGGCAGGTAGTTGTAGACGGCGTCGCGGCGGAAGACGGCGAGGGGGCCGGAGACGCAGGTGACGGCGCCGAATACGGCCTCGGCGGCCTTGGCGACGCGGAACTGCCCCTCGTACCAGACGTCTTGAACGCGGGTGAGGAGCGTGGCGTCGGCGTTCAGGGCGCGGGCGTGGCCGCTGACGGCGCCGAGTTCCGGGTGGCGGACGAGGGCATCGACGCAGCGGCGGAGCGCGTCGGGCGCCAGCTGGCAGTCGGAGTCGGTGAACGCCAGCACGTCGCCTTCGGCATGTTCCGCGGCCAGGACCAGGGCGCGCTTCTTGCCGACGTTGCGGTCGAGGAACAGCAGCCGGACGGGGAGTTCGGCGGCCAGGCGGCGCAGGATCGCGGGGGTGTCGTCGGTGGAGGCGTCGTCCACGACGACGAGGTCGAGTCCCGGGCAGTCGCTCGCCGCCATGGACCGCACGCAGGACTCGATGTGGTCCTGCTCGTCCTTGACGGCGAGCAGGAAGCTGACGCGGGGCGCGGGCGGCAGCGGCGGGAAGTCCGCGGTGGCGGCGGCCGGGCGGCGGCGCACGGTGCGCACGGCCGGGTCCTCGTAGTGGGCGTAGGCGAGGAACAGCATGACGGTGGTGACCGCGAGCACCAGGAAGCCGTAGCCGAGGACCAGCGGGCCGCCGGGCAGGCGCGGGGCCTGGGCGGCGAGCAGGATCAGCAGCGGGAGCAGGGCGAGCAGGGTGACCAGGCGGCGCAGGGCGTGCCGCACGCCGTCGTCGAGGCTGCCGTAGCGGGGGGCGAGACTCATACCAGGTACCGGCCCTTGGGGCTCTGAAGGCGGTAGGTCGCGTCGAGGACCGGCCCGCAGTCCTCCAGCCAGCCCAGGTCCTGGCCCGGGTGGACGGTGTGGACGACGACGAGGTCCCAGGGCCGTTCCGCCGGGTCGGCCCGGTGGTGCAGCAGTCGGCCGCCCACCGGCAGTTCGGGGATCAGCGGGTCGGTGTAGGCGACGTCGGCACCGGCCAGGAGCAGGTCCTCGATGAGGCGGAGCGCGGACGATTCGCGGTGGTCGGCGACGCCCGGTTTGTAGGCGACCCCGGCCACCAGGACGCGGGCGCCGCGGGCGGGGACGCCGCGGGCGGCCAGGATGTCGCGGGCGCGGCGGGCCACGGCGGGCGGGCGGGCGGCGAGCGCGGTCATCGCGGTGTCGACGAGCGGCGCGGGCACGCGGGCGGCGCGCAGCTGCCACAGCAGGTAGTGCGGGTCGCAGGGGATGCAGTGCCCGCCGGCGCCGGGTCCCGGCCGGAAGGGCATGAAGCCGTACGGTTTGGTGGCGGCGGCGTCGACGACCTCGGTGACGTCGAGGCCGAGGTGGCCCGCGATGGTGGCGAACTCGTTGGCGAGTGCGATGTTGACGGCGCGGAAGGTGTTCTCCAGGAGCTTCGTCAGCTCGGCGGTCTCGGGCGAGCCGACGACGTGGACGCGGGCGGCGACGGGCCGCAGCAGCGCGGCCGCGCGGCGGCCGCACTCGGGCGTGGCCCCGCCGACGACGCGCGGGACGGCGGCCTGCGGGCGGTCCGCGTTGCCGGGGTCGATGCGTTCGGGGGCGCAGGCGACGAAGACATCGCTGGCGGGGCCGAGTCCGCGGTCCGCGAGCGGGTCGAGGAGCAGTTCGCGGGTGGTGCCGACGTAGCTGGTGGAGGCGAGCACGATCGTCTGGCCGGCGGTGGCGTGGCGGACGACCGAGGCGCAGGCGGCGCGCAGGGCGCGCGGGTCGGGCAGCAGGTGGTCGTCGACGGGGGTGGGCACGCAGATGACGACCGAGCCCGCGGCGGCCACGGCGGCGGGGTCGCCGGTGAGGGTGAACGAGGGGCCCGCGGCGAGGGCGCGCAGCCGCGCGCGGTCGGCGTCCGGCAGGTCGACGGCGCCGCGCCGGACGGCATCGAGGCGGTGCGGGTCGGTGTCGAGGCCGATGACGCGCTGGCCGGCGGAGCACAGCGCGAGCGCGGTGGGGAGGCCGACGTAGCCGAGCCCGAGGACCGCCACCGGCCCTGGAGACCATCGCATGACTTGCCCATCTGCCGGTGGAGGGTGTCCCTCCGGATCGCTCAGAACATACCGTCACACTCCGGAAAATAAGAACATTTCCGACGGTTGCGTCCGACGGTTCCGCCGGTCAGGACCGCGGGCGGGGGCTCAGGCGATGCCGGTGACCGTCACGCTCACGGTGACGCGTCCCGCCGCCAGGTCCGCGGACCCCGTCTCCTCGCCGACGGCCCGGCGGACCGCGGACCGCACCGAACGCGTCACGTCGAGCGCGCGGTGCCCGCGCAGCGTCGCCAGCTCGACCCCGATCTCCCAGCTGCCCGGCGCGCCACCGCGCCTGACCCGCACCGCGCCCGCGCCGCGCGCTCCCTGGCCGGTGCGGCCGGACCTGCCGCGCAGCAGCCCGCTCAGCCCGGGCCGCAGGAACGCCACCCCCGGCACGGTCAGGACCGCAGCGGCGGCGGCGTCCCGTACCCGCGTTTCCAGATCTGCGGGGCGACCGTTCACCGCGTCCTCCTGTCCAGCGTGTCCACCAGGTCCACGACCGCGATGTCGATGGCCCGCACGTCGAGGCCGATGGCTTCCAGCGCGGCCCGTGCCACCCGTTCCCGCACCGCGTCGGCCAGGCGCGGAACGGTCCAGGTCAGCTCGGCCGTCACCGCAAGGCGTACCCGGACGGGGCCGCGTGATGTGCCGGACCCCGCGCCCAGCGGCTCGATGCGGCAGCTGCCCGCGCGCACGCCGGGCAGCGATTCCGCGGCGGCGCGGAAGGTCTTGGCCGCGGCGGCCTCCACGATCCAGGCGTCCTCGTCCGGCTCGCCCAGCGGCAGGCTGCGCCCCGGGCGCAGTTCGAGCCGCACGATGTCCATGACGCGGGCGGTGACGGCACGTGCGTCGAGCGTCTCCGCCGGCTCCGGCGCCGACCTGCTCTGCTCGACGAACTCGCCGAGCGCACGCAGCTCGTCGAGCGCGGCGGAACAGTGCGGGCAGGAGGCGTAGTGCGGGTCCTCGCCGGTCCTGCCCTCGTCCCAGGTCTCCCAGACGTCCTGCAGCGACCGGCCGCACGGCAGCTCCTCCGCTTCGAGCGGCTCGTCTAGCGCCATGCTTCCATCGCCTCCGTCAGGTAGCGCCTGGCCCTGAAGATCCGGCCGCGCACGGCCTGCTGGCTGATTCCCACCGTATGCGCGATGTCCTCGTAGGACAGCCCGTGGAACTCCCGCAGCACCCAGCAGGCGCGCTGTTCGGGGGAGAGCCCGGCCAGGGCGACGTGCAGCGCCATCACCGCCGCCGTGTTCTCGGCCGTCCGCGCGGGCGAGACCAGGTGTTCCGGCGCGGCCGGCTCGGCCACCGCCTCCAGCGGCGCGGTGGGCCGCCGGGCGCGCAGTTGGTTCAGGCAGCGGTTGGTGACGATCCGGTACATCCAGGTCCTGAACGTGGCGTCGCCGCGGAACTCGGGCAGCCGCCGCCAGGCCTGGACGAACGCCTCCTGAATGGCGTCCTCCGCGTCCGTGCCCCCGCCGAGCAGGTGGCTGGCCAGCCGCAGCAGCACCGGGCCGTGGCGCCGGACCAGCGTCTCGAAGGCTTCCTCGTCGCCCTCTCCGGCCCGTGCGGCCAGCAGTGCGTCGTCCGCCGCGGGCTCCGCCTCGTCGGGCACCCACCAACTCCTTCCGGTTCCCCGGAGAAAACCCGGGAAAAAGTGCGGAACCGCGCGTGACGATTCGCGCCGGCCCGTGTCCAACAGAGTGGCAGAGCACGATCGGGCCCCAACGGGAAGGTATGCCATGGCAACGAAGACAGCACCCGCGTCCGCCGCGCCCGCGGAGGAATCACCCCAGGCAGCCCGGACGGCGGGCGTCTCGTCCGAGGGCGTGACCACCGTGAGCGAGGGCGCCACGGGTCCGCAGGAGCCGGCGGCGACGCGCGGGCAGACGTCCATCGCGGCCGGCGTGGTCGAGAAGATCGCGGGGCTCGCCGCCCGCGAGGTGCCCGGCGTGCACGCGCTGGGCGGCACGCTGTCCAGGACGCTCGGCGCGGTCCGCGACCGGGTGCCCGGCGGCCGGGCGAGCGCGAGCCGCGGCGTGAAGGTCGAGGTCGGGCAGCGGCAGACGGCCGTCGACCTGGACGTGATGGTCGAGTACGGGGTGCCGATCAGGGACGTCGCCCGGGACATCAGGGAGAACGTGATCGCGGCCGTCGAGCGCATGACCGGTCTTGAGGTCATCGAGGTCAACGTTTCCGTCGTCGACGTCCGCCTGCCGGACGACGAGGTGGCGGACGACGAGCCGCGCGTGCAGTGATGTGCCGGGACGCGCGCATGCGCGGTCCGCACTGGGCACAACGGCCCTCCCCCGCCGTGGGGATCATCGCCGTCGCCGTCGCCGTGTGGGCGGTCGCGGTGCTGGGCCTGACGACGAGGTGAATTCATGCGTGACCGAAGGCCGCCCGCCCGGTGGGCGGTGGCGCTGCGGCGGACCCCCATGTCGCTGTGGCGCGACGACATCGACCACTGGGCGGCGGCCCTGACCTACTACTCCGTGCTCGCGGTCTTCCCGACCCTGCTGGTCGCGATGTCCGTGACCGGGCTCGCGCACCCGGCGGCGGCGCAGGAGCTGATCGGCGAGGTGACCTCGCTGCTCCCGGCGGGCTCCGGCTCCGAGGTGCGGGCCGCGCTTCAGGAGCCGGCCGGGCGGCGTTCGGCCGCCTGGCTGGTCATCACGGTCGGTTCGGCGAGCGCCTGGCTGTCGGCGTACAACTACCTGAGCGTCTTCCGGCGGGTGCTGCACGGCATGCACGACGTGGTGGACCGCAGGCCGCCGTGGCGGGCGGTGCCGCGCACCATGCTGACGGCGCTCGGGCTGCTCGGGCTGCTGGTGTGCAGCGCGACGGTGCTGATCCTGACGGGCGGCGCGGTCCGTTCGCTGGGGCGGCTGCTCGGCACGGGCGAGGCGGGCAGCACCGCGTGGAACGTGCTCAAGTGGCCGCTGCTGCTGGTGCTGGTGACGGGCCTGGTGCTGATGCTGTTCCGTACCGGCCCGGCCGGGACGCGCGCGCCGCGCCGCTCGGCGCCCGGCGGCGCGCTCGCCGTGCTGCTGTGGCTGTTCGCGTCCGCGGGCTTCGCGCTGTACGCGTCCAGCGTCCCCACCTACAACCGGCTGTACGGGTCGCTGGCGGGGATGATCGTGTTCCTGGTCTGGCTGTGGGTGTCGAACCTGACCCTGCTCGCCGGGGCGCAGTTCAACGCGGAACTGGCCAGGCTGCCCGCAACGCCCCCGCGGCACGCGGAAGAACGGGCCGGGGAACGGGCCGGCGAACAGGTCGGCGATCGGGCCGGCGAACGGGCCGCGGGGTCCGGGGCCACCGGCGGCCCCGCCCGCGCCGCGCCACCGGTGGCCTCGGGCCACGGCCGGCGCGGCTGATCCGGCGGGGCGCTCAGCCCTCCCCGGCCGCGCGCAGCAGCCGGGGCACCCGCCCGGGCGAGGTGTCGAGTTTGATCAGCACACTCGGCACGGCGATGCTCGGCAGCAGGAGATCGAAGAACTTCGCTATGTCCGTGGTCAGTTCCGGTACGGGGTCGAGCGTTTCCGAGACGAGTCCGACGCCTGTCCAGGCGCCGATGAAGATGCGGCCGGTCTCCGCGGGAATGATGTGCGGCAGCACTTCGCCGCGCTCCTGGCCGGCTTGGAGCAGGCGGGCGGCCACCTCGATCCAGTCCGGCCAGCGGGTGCCGAACAGCGTTCGCGCGTTCTGGTCGACGGACAGCCGGAGCGAGGCGCTGAGCAGCGGCTCGCGCGGCAGCCGGTGGGCGAGCAGCAGGCCGACGTCCACGAACTCCTGGAGCTTCAGCGGCTGCGGCCGTACCCCCTCGGTGGTCACGGCCTCGGCGAGCACGCTGCGCGCCAGGGCTTCCTTGGAACAGAAGTGGAAGTACAGGGCCCCGCGCGTGACAGCGGCACGTTCGAGAATCTGGGCAATGGTGGAGGCGCCGTAACCGTACTCGTTGAAAACCGAAGCAGCCGCTTCCAGAATCACCCTGCGCTTCAGAATCGCACGCGCTTGCCGCGCCAAAGTGTCCTCCCCCGCGCCACCGGCCGTTTGCTCGAAAAAAACCGACCAGAGTGTACCCTCCGCCGCTTCGAGCGGCACGCGCGTTTGTATGTACTCCGGGGCGGAGCCCCGGACTTGCCCCGGCCCGCTGGATTGCGGGCCGGGGACGCCGGGGGCCGGGGCGGCGGCACCGCCCCGATCGGCGGGCTCACTGGTTGACGAACCCCCCGTCCACCGGCATCACCACACCGGTGACGAACGAGGCGCTGTCGCTGCACAACCACGCGGCGGCCTCGGCCACTTCCTCCGGCTCCGCCGTCCTGCCCTGCGGCGTCGAGGCGTGCGCCTGCCGTTCGATCTCCGGGTTGCGCGCGAACCAGTCGTCGATGATCTCGCTGCGCGTCGTCCCGGGAGCGATCGCGTTGACCCGTATCCCCTGCCGCGCGTACTCGTCGGCCGCCGCGCGGGTCAGCCCGATGACGGCGTGCTTGGAGGCGATGTAGGGAGCCGCCGTCGGAATGGCGACCATGCCGCCCACGCTGCTGTTATTGACGATGGCGCCGCCGCCGTGCTCCAGCATCGCGCGGATCTCGTGGCGCATGCAGTTCCACACGCCGCGGACGTTGGTGTCCATGATGCGGTCGTACACCTCGTCGTCCATCAGGTGCAGCGGCGCCCGGTCGCCGCCCACCCCCGCGTTGTTGAAGCAGGCGTCCAGCCGGCCGTGGCGCTCCAGCACGGCCTCCACCGCGCGGGCGGCGTCGCCGGGCCGCAGCACGTCGCACACCACGTGGGACGCCAGGGCCCCCTCGGCTCGTAAACCGGCCGTCAGGGCCGCGAGTCTGTCCTCCCGGCGCGCGGCCAGGACGACCGCCGCGCCCTGCCGCGCGAACACCGCGGCCGCCGCGGCACCAATTCCGCTGCTCGCCCCCGTGATGAGAACGGCCTTGCCTTCTAAATAACGTGGTTCATTCTGCATGAGGAGCAGCGTACCCGGGCACCGGCCGATTCCCGTGGTGCTTTTTTGGACCTAATCCGGCGGCGAATATCGGCCTTTTTTTCTCGGTGCCCCGGCACCGCTGAATCAGTATCTTTTCTCTGATCCCGGGGCGAAGGGGGAATACCCGCGAAAAGACCGGGAGTGGCAGGGAGGGAGCGGGAGGGCCGGGAGGGTAAACGTGCGGGCCGCCGGGGGATTCGGCGGCCCGCACGTCTCCTGTCTCGTCGCGCCGCCGCCGTTACGCCTCGTCCCTGGGCGCGCCGTGCGCGGGCACGCCTTCCGCCGCTTCCGCCACTTCCGCCGCGTACCACGCCGCGGGCGGCACGGTCCGCAGTCCGGCGCGCGCCTCCTCGGTGGCCAGCACGGCCAGCACCAGGTGCCACATCGCCGCCGTCCGGTCCGCCACCTCGATCGCGGGCGTCCCGCGCCAGGCCATCGCCTCGGTGCCGGCGACGACCGCGGCCACCAGCGTCTCGGCGGCCTCCTGCGTCACCGACTCGTTCAGGCAACGCTCCGCCCGCGCCTGCCGCAGCAAACTCCAGGCGGCGGTCACGCACGTGACGTGGTAGTCGATGACGTGCTCCTCCTGTCCGGAGCGCTCCTGGCCGATGCGCAGGCTCGCCCGGACCGCGGGCTCGTCGGACAGCCAGCGGGCGAGCGCGTGCGTCAGGTCGATGAGCGTCTGGAGCGGCGAGCCGTTGACGCCGTGCAACTCGTTCAGCGTCTCGGTGAGCAGTTCGCGACTGCGCTGCTGCACCTGCATGGCCAGCTCGTCCTTGGAGGCGAAGTGGAAGTAGAGCGCACCCTTCGTCACCTGGGCATAACGGCTGATGTCACTCATCGTCGCCTCGGCGTAACCGAACTTGTCGATCACCTCGGCCGCAGCCGCCAATAACCTACGGCGGGTCCGCCCGGATCTCTCCTGCATCGCCCGTCAACTCTCCTTGTCCCGTGCCGATGTCGGAACCTCCCAGAATAAACCGTTCATGCGGTTTGTAAATCCCGCCCCTTCCCCGGTGGAACGGCGGGACCGAATGCCTCGTCCATGCCGCACCGACCGGCTCCGGCGGCATGCACGTGCACAAGCCCCCTCGCTCACCTGCGTACTTGCCTCTTCGCTCCAAACGAGCGCCCCCCGGCGCACGTCCACCGGTACACGCCCGGTGGTCACCGAGTGTCTGTTTCCCCATCCTGTTTTTCTTCACACGTGCCCCGACCCAACAACCGCCGTCTGTTTTCCCGGCGCGGAACGCGGGCGGGATCAGGCGGCCCGCCCCGCCCGGGAGCCGCCGCGCGAGGCGCGGAGCACCCTCCACAGGACCGCGGGCCGCATCAGGGACGACGCCGGGGACACCAGGGCCACCACCCGCAGATAGGCCCTGGCCACCTCCTCGTCGTACCGGGCGGCCACTTGGAGCCGCCGCACATAGGCGTGCCCGAGCCGTACGGCGGGCGGCCGCGGCCCCACCACACCGGGGAAGGCCAGGTCGGCGCTCGTCGTCAGGCGCCACGCCGGGCCGACGGCCCGGCGGGCCAGGTCGCGGAAGTACGGGCGGGGCCGCGGCAGCCGCCCGTCCGCCACGTGGTCGCGGAGGACCAGGGCGCCCAGCGCGGCCACCGTCATGCCCTGCGCGTAGGCCGGGTTGAGGCTGCACACGCTGTCGCCGAGCAGCACCAGGCCGCGGGGGAACCGGCGCAGCCGCTCGTAGCGGCGCCTGAGGTTCGCCGGGAAGCGGTGGCCCACCGGGGGGCCGACGGGGTCGAGGTCCTTGATCGCCTCGTAGGCGTCCGGCGCCTGGAGCGAACGGACGAACTCCAGGAAGCCGTCCGGGTCGGTCGGCGGGTGGTCGCCGAGCATGCCGTTGACGACGACCATGAGCAGGTCGTCCTCGGTCTTGACGCACATGGCGCCGCGCGGGCTCTCCACCGAGGCGACGACGGCGATCTCGCACTCGCCCCGCTCCAGGGTGTCCCGGGCCATGCGGTATTGGCGCGTCGCATAGCCGAGCCGGACGTCGAGCCGGTCCACCGCGGCCTCGGAATAGCCGAATTCCCGCAGCCACACCGGTGTGCGGGAGCCCCGCCCGGTCGCGTCCACGACGAGATCGGCGGGCAGCACTTCCTCCGCGCCCCCGCCGCCCGCGCCCCCGCCCGCCGCCCGGACCCGCACGCCGGTGACGCGGCTCGCGCCCGCGGCGGTCACGAGGCCGCAGACGTCCAGCCGTTCGCGGAACGTGACGTTCGGCAGCACCTGGACCCGCGCCCGCACGTGACGTTCGAGGAACGGCCGGCTCAGCGTCAGGGTCATCAGCCCGGAGGGCGAGTTGCGTATGCGTTCTCCGTCGAATATCAGCCGCACATTCGCCGTCATGTCACCGAGCGGCGCCCCGTCCTTGACCATTTCCTCGGTTATCCCGGGCAGCAGTTCCTCGATGACCGCCAGGCCACGGGCCTGAAGGCCGTGTGCCTGCCGCCCCTGCGGCACGCCGCGCCGCGGCCCCTCCACTCCCGCGAGTACGTCCCGGTCCACCACCGTGACGTCGGTGAACGCGTCGGAAAGCACCCGGGCCGCCAACAGCCCGGCCATGCCCCCACCCATGACGACCGCACGGCCGCCGACATGATTCCCCACTCGGGTCAGCTCCTCGAGTCCGTGAGCGTTTGCTCGGATTCCCCCGCGCATGCCTCGCGCATACCTCGCGCATCACACGCACATAACACGCGGAACGGCCGTGAATACACCTGCGGAATTCGGGCCGGATACGCCGGGGCGACGGACCGAAATGCGCGCTTCGGACCGCCCCGGCCGCGACCGTATCCGGTCCGCGCCGTGACCGGTCGCACGGTCGGCGCCGACGGTAGGCGATTCGCCGGGGCTTGAACGAACATCAAGCGCGCGCAGGCGCGTTATGCATTCCCGCCGGATCGCACTACGCTGCCCCTCCGTAACACGGTGGCGCTGCCGCTCCGCGGAATCCGCCAATCCGGTCCGCATTTCTGCCGGCGGGATTCCGCGGGGACACCGCCGCCCGTGCCACGGAAGGCTTGGCGGCCGGGCCCGTTGCCGGGCAAGCCGGCCGCCGGGGAGGGGGAGGAATTGCAGGGGGGCATGGAGACATCACCGATACCGAACGCGGCAGGGGCCGACCGGTTACTGGGGGAGCTGCGGCGCCTGTCGGCGCACGACCCGCGGACCGTGCCGCAGGCACTGATCGACTGGCTGGACACGGAGACCGGCGCGCGCGTCGCCTGGCTGGACGGCCACGGGCGCATCGTCCTGTCCTCGCCCGGCTTCCCGCCGGGCGTGCTCGATCCCGTCCGCCCGGTGCTCGCGCAGCTCGCCGCGGGGCGTATGGCCGCCGCGGTGACGCGGTCCGGCGCCCTTCAGATGCGCTGCGAAGCGCACGGCAGCGGGCCACTGCGCCCGGTGCTGGTCGTCGCGGGGCCTGTGCTCTCGCGAAGCGCCGCCGCACTCGTCTCGCACGCCGTTCCGCTGCTGGCCGCCCTGGTCGCCGCGCGCGCGGCCGAGACCGCGTCCCGCGGCTACCGCGAGAAGTCGGGCCGGCTGCGGCTCGCCGTGTTCATGGCGCTGATGTCGGGCGACCCGACGCTGGCGCGCCGCATGACGGTCGGCGCCGCTCCCCCGCTGCTCGACGCCGACCGGCTCCGGGTGCGGCTGCTCGCCTGCGCGCCCGGGGACCGCACGCGGCTGACCGACCGCTACCAGGACGCCGCGGGCTACCACGGCCGCAACCTCCTGGTCCGCTGCCCCGTCTACGACGACCACCTGATCTGCCTGACCGCCGAGGGCACCGGCCGCAGCAGCCGCCTCGCGGGCGAACTGCGCCGCCTGGTCGACGACAACCCCGGCTACGCGCTGGGTATCAGCGACCCGCACCCGCCGGCCGAGACCTCCGCGGCGTACGAGCAGGCCCGCCACGCGCTCGCGGTCGCCCGCGGCATGCCGGGGCGCGTCGCCGCGTACCGCGGGCAGGCGCCGCTGGAACGTTTCCTGCCGCGCGAGCCCGCGCTCGCCTGGGCCACGGAGTTCCTCGGGCCGGTGAGCGACGTCCCGAAGCTGACGATCGACGTGACGCGGCTGGCCCTGACGTTCTCCAACTCCGGGGTGGCGCGCCTGCTCGGGATCAGCCGCAACACCGTCGCGGCCCACCTGAAGCGCATCGAGGAGGCGCTGGGGCTCAGCCAGAAGAGCGTCCTGGCGCGCGCCACGCTGGCCCTCGCGCTGTCCATCACGGGCCCGCAGCACCCCGCGCCCCCGTACCCGGGCGCCGCGGGGCGGCGGGACGCGCCCGGTCTTGACGAGCTGCTGCGGACCCCGGCGGCGACCGCCTGGGCCGGGGCGGTCCTCAGCGACCTCGACGATCCGGCCGGCCGGGACCTGCGCGGCACGCTGCGGGCCTGGATCGAGACCGACGCGAACGCGCAGCGGACGGGACACCGTCTCGGGGTCAGCCGCGGCACGGTCGCCGCCCGCCTGCGGGCCGCCGAACGCCTGCTGAACCGCGACCTGTTGACGACGGGCGCCGGGGTGCACGACGTGGTGCACGCGCTGCGCATCAGCGGTGACCTGGCGCGCCCCGGCTGAGCCGACTTGTGCACTGTGCACAGCCCGCGGGCGATTCTGCGCACTGTGAACGGTGGCCCGCGGCCCGGGATCTCCCTAACGTCCTCGGTGAGCGCAGGGCCGCGGAGGAGTCCTGCGACACACGGGGGGGTGAGCCCGTAGGGGCAGGCCGGGGCCGGGGGGCCCGGCCTGCCCGCCCCCGTTCCCGCCCGTTCTCTGCCGTTCTGCCACGCCTTCCGGCCGCACCTTCGAGCACGCCTTCCGGCCGCGCCGGCCCGCGCCGGCCCGCGCCGCGCACGATCGCTGAGCGCGGGCCGGGGCCGCCGGGCGGCCCCCCGACCGCCCGGCACCCATGAGCTTGCTGGTGCGGCGCGACGCGGGGCAAGAGGTGGCGGCCGTCCCGGACAGACAGGACCTGTCCGGCCTGGTCAGCGCCCTGTACGGAACGGCGCGGCGCCCGTTCTCACATGCGGTCCGGTGCCTCGATGCCCAGCAGGGCGAGGCCCTGTGCCAGCGTTTCGCGCGTCAGACCGCACAGGGCGAGCCGGTTGGCGCGGACACCGGTCGGCACGCCTTCCTTCAGGACCGGGCAGGACTCGTAGAAGGTGGTGAACGCCTTCGCCAGGGCGTAGAGGTACGTGGCGAGCTGGTGCGGCTCCAGCGTCTCCGCGACCGCGTCGAGCGCCGCGCCGAACTCGTCGAGCTCCAGCGCGAGCGCGTGCTCGGCCGGCTCCAGGGCGAGGCCGGTGTCGAAGCGGGCGGTCTCGGCGCCCTGTTCACCGGCCTTGCGGATGATGGACGCGATCCTGGTGTGCGTGTACTGGAGGTAGACGCCGGTCTGGCCGTTGAAGCTGACCATGCGGTCCACGTCGAAGGAGTAGTCCTTCGTCCTGGAGGTGGACAGCTCCGCGTACTTCACCGCGCCGATGCTCGCCACGTGCGCGATGGCGTCCAGCTCCTCGGCCCCGAGCCCCGGGTCCTTCTCGGCGACGACCTCGCGCGCCCGCCGCAGCGCGTTGTCGAGCAGGTCGGCCAGGCGCACCGTGCCGCCGGAACGGGTCTTGAACGGCCTGCCGTCCGGCCCGTTGATGGTGCCGTTCGCGGCGTGCACCGCCCGGACCCCCTCGGTGAGCCACCCCGCCCGGCGGGCCGTCTCGAAGATCATCTGGAAGTGCTGCGACTGGCGGGCGTCCACAACGTAGACCAGCCGCGTTCCCTTCAGCTCCCGGATGCTGTACCGGATGGTGGCGAGGTCCGTCGCCGCGTAGCCGAAACCGCCGTCGGTCTTCTGCACCAGCAGCGGCACGGGCTGGTCGTCGAAGAAGACGGCCTTCGCGCCCTCGCTGTCCCGCAGGATGCCCTTCTCGCGCAGCTCGTCCACGACCTCCTGGAGCCACGGGTTGTAGAACGACTCGCCCAGCACGTCGTCGAGGGTGAGCAGCACGCCGAGACGTTCGTAGATCTGCTGGAACGCGGTCTCGGACTCGCCGACGATCTCCCGCCAGGCGGCCACCGTCTCCTCGTCACCGGCCTGGAGGGCCACCACGCGCCGCTGGGCGCGCTGCTTGAACTCGGGGTCGGCGTCGAACTCCTGCCGGGCGGTGCGGTACAGCGCGTCCAGCGCCGAGACCGCGCCCGCGGTCTCGCCCTGGCCGACCTCCTTGCCGCGCCACGCGGCTTCCGGGTGCTCGAACAGGTACTGGATCAGCATGCCGAACTGGGTGCCCCAGTCGCCCACATGGTTCTGCCGTACCACCTTGGCCCCGAGGAAGCCGAGCACGCGTGCCAGGGCGTCGCCGATCAGCGTGGAACGCAGGTGCCCGACGTGCATCTCCTTGGCCACATTCGGCGCCGAGTAGTCGATCACGGCGGTCTCCCCCGCCTGGCCGGCCGGCACCCCGAGCCGCGGGTCCGCGGCGCGGGCCGCGAGGCGGCCGAGCAGCGCCGCGTCGGAGAGCGTGATGTTGAGGAAGCCGGGCCCCGAGACCTCGACGGAGGCAAGCGCCGCCGCCCCGCTCACCCTGTCCCGCAGCTCGCCCGCCAGCTCCCGCGGGTTGCGGCCCAGGCGCTTGGCCAGCGACAGGGCGGCATTGGCCTGGTAGTCCGCCCGGTCGGAACGTCGCACGAGCGGGTCCTGGGTGGCGAGCTCGGGCGGCAGCACCTCCGCCATCGCCGCACGCACTGCCGCTTCCACCTCACCGGCCAGCGGTTGGATCTGCTCAGCCATGTTCGCGAACCACTCCTGTGTCCGAGGGACCGTAGTGCGTCAAGCATGACAGGGCGGCGGAGCCGCGGACGCGCGAGGTGGCGGCAGGCGGCCCCGCGCGGGCCGGGACCGCGGGTCTCGGAGCTCCTACTATTAATAGTAGGAGGTCACGGCGATGCCGCTGCGCGGCGCTACGGCGTCACGGGGGCGAGCCACAGGCCGATCAGTGCGTCGATCATCCCGGTCTCGTACTCGGCCCAGGTCGACCTGGCGGTGTGGGTGCCCTCGGCCAGGGCTCGTTCGCGCTCGGCGAGCATGTGCAGTTGCAGGTGCCGGGCCATGTCGCCGCGTTCGAGGCGAACGGGCAGTGGCAGCTCGGGCAGGCAGCGGTTGAGCCCGTCGACGGTCCGCTCCAGCGAGGGCCCGAAGGTCTCGTCGACCACGATGTCCCGCAGCTGCGGGTCGGTCATCAGCTGGACGACGAACCGCGCGTACCAGGTGGGGGCGCCCAGCTCGGCCAGGTGCCGGGTGCCGGGGCGTACGAGGCAGGACACCCAGTCGCGCACGTCGGTGGAGTCGCCGATCTCGTCGAGCATCGCCACGCGCAGCGTGTCCGTCCGCTCGCCGTGCCTGCGCACGATGGCCCGCAGCAGGTCGGTCTTGGTGCCGAAGTGGTACCCGACGGCGGCGTTGTTGCCCTGCCCCGCGGCCTCGCTGATCTGCCGGTTGGACACGGCGAACACCCCGCGTTCCGCGAACAGCCGCTCCGCGACGGCGAGGATCAGCTCCCTGGTGCCGCCGGCCCGGTCCGCTCTCGCCGACCTGCCGGATGCCCGTGCCGGGGTGCCGTGCGTGTGGTCCATCGTGCGCTCCCTTCGCCACCGGCGGCTCCGGACCAGTGAACGCGCCCTGTTACCTTTACGTCAAGCGCATGACTTAAAAGCCGACACGGAGGTCACCAGTGGTGACGAGTACGCCACCCCCGGCCGCGACGAAGTCCGCCAACAGCATCGTCGCGGTGCTCGCCCTTGCGGGAATCGTCGTGTCCCTGATGCAGACGATCATGATTCCGCTGGTGCCCGAACTGCCCCGGCTCCTGAACGCCTCGTCGTCCGACGCCGCCTGGGCGATCACCGCGACGCTCCTCGCCGGAGCCGTCGCCACCCCGGTGACGGGCCGTCTCGGGGACATGTACGGCAAGCGGCGCATGCTCCTGGTCAGCCTCGCCCTGCTGATCGCCGGCTCGGTGATCGGCGCGCTCAGCGACAGCCTGATACCGATGATCGTCGGACGTACGCTCCAGGGCCTTGCCGCGGGCGTCATCCCGCTGGGCATCAGCATCATGCGCGACGAACTGCCGCCCCACCGGCTCGGCGCCGCCACCGCGCTGATGAGCGCCTCGCTCGGCATCGGCGGCGCGCTCGGCCTGCCCGCGTCCGCCTTCCTCGCCGAACGCGTCGACTGGCACGTCCTGTTCTGGGGCGCGGCCGGCATGGGCGCACTCGCCACCGCGTTCGTGGTGCTCCTCATCCCCGAATCCGGGGTCCGCGGCGGCGGGCGTTTCGACCTGGTCGGCGCCGCCGGGCTGTCCGCGGCGCTGGTCTGCCTGCTGCTCGCGATCTCCAAGGGCGGCGACTGGGGCTGGACCAGCGGGCTCACCCTCGGCCTGTTCTGCGCCTCGGCCGCCATCCTCGCCCTGTGGGTCTCGTGGGAACGGCGCGCGGCCGAACCGCTGGTCGACCTGCGCACCACCGTGCGCCGCCAGGTGCTGCTGACCAACCTCGCCTCCGCCGTCTTCGGCTTCGCGATGTTCGCGATGTCGCTCGTGCTGCCCCAGTTGCTCCAGCTGCCGGAGGCCACCGGCTACGGCCTGGGCGCGTCGATGCTGACCGTCGGCCTGGTCATGGGCCCCTCCGGCCTGGTCATGATGGCCGTCGCGCCGATGTCCGCGCTCATCTCCCGCACCCGCGGACCCAAGGTCACGCTGATGGCGGGTGCCGTCGTCGTCGCGGCCGGGTACGGACTCGGCACCGTGCTCATGTCGGCGATCTGGCAACTCGTCCTGGTCTCCGCGGTGATCGGCGCCGGCATCGGCCTCGCCTACGGCGCCATGCCGGCCCTGATCATGGCCGCCGTGCCCGTCTCGGAAACCGCCGCGGCCAACAGCCTCAACACCCTGATGCGTTCCATCGGCACCTCCGTCTCCAGCGCCGTCGCGGCAGTCGTCCTCGCCCAGATGACCCTCACGCTCGGGGCCGCCACCGTGCCGAGCCAGAACGGCTTCCGCGTCGTCATGGCCATCGGCGCCGGCGCCGCCCTCGCCGCCCTGGCCATCGCCGCCTTCCTGCCCGCCCACCGCCCGGCCGCCCCACCGGCCCAGCACGCACCGCACCCCGCCGCCCCCGCCACCGTCGCGGCCGACGGCTGACGGCCGCCGGGGCCGCCGGGGCGCACCGCTCACCGGGCCAAAGCGGGCCGCGGGAAGGATCATCCGACCGCACAACCCACACGTTCGGGCGATCCGTGGTCTCGCCGCGTGTCGCGGACCTGGCTCCGGGCTAGTCAATGGCTACCCGGCCCGGAAGTCCGACGCCGCCGGAGAGAATCGCCGCGGCGGACAGCGTCGTACCGCGTCTTCCAGAAATGAGTGAGGCATGGCCAAGAGCCTTGAAGAAATCACCAGAAAACTCGTCGGTGATCTCACTGATGATCTGAAAGGTGCATTTGACGAAGTGGCCGCACTCGGCCCGGACAGGGAGGCCGGCGGACCGGGACGTCCCACGGGCCCGGAAGCGGACCGCGGGCCTGCGAAGGGGGACGATCCGGCGGACCGGGTCGCCGCGTTGCTCGGTGCGCTGCGGTCCGTGGCCGACGGGGTCACCGCGGACATCAGGCGAAGGTCACGGGGCTAGGTCGTGTCGTTTGGATCTTCGTGGATCAGGTCGCGTCGTTGGATGCGGTGCTCCCCCAGCCTGGCGGCGGGGAGGTGCCCCCATCGGCGGAGGATCGCAGCTCGTACGTGGGGGCACCTCCCGGACGAAGTCTGGGGGACGTACTCGCGCGATGCGACAACTGGGCCCCTCCTGCCCGGTGGCGGGCAAGGAGGGAGAGGTGCCGTAGCTGGGGTCACCTCCCTGGGGGCACCTCCCGGACGAAGTCTGGGGGAGGAGTCTGGGGGCGGCGCGGCCCCGCGAAGATCCGAACGACACGGCCCAGGCAGGCCGGCGGCGGGCAAGGCGGCCACGGGTTGAGCAGCACGCGGCGGCGAGTGGTGACCCGGGTTCTGGGTGATCTGCTGGCCACGGAGATCAGGAATATCGTCGGGCCACGACGCGGTGGCCTCCCGGCGCAGGGGATCGAGCGCGCACGGAAAGTCCGGGCGGCACTGGAAGATCTGGGCCCTTTCTGGATCAAGGTCGGACAGATTCTGTCGACGCGGCCCGACATCGTCCCTGAATACGTTCTTCCTGAGCTGGCAAAGCTGCACGATCACGCCAACGTCCTCCCGTTCTCTCAGCTGGAGCCGGTGCTCGATGAGGAGCTGGGTCCGGGCTGGACAGCGCGATTCTCCGACATCGATACGGACCAGCCGCTGGGGGCCGCCTCCCTCGCGCAGGTCTACCGGGCGGATCTGCCGGACGGCAGGGCCGCGGTGGTGAAGATCCAGCGGCCCGGCGTCCGGGACGTGATGCTGCAGGACATGGCACTGCTGCGCAGGACCACCCGCCTCATCGGCCGGGCGGCGCCGCGGTTCAGTTCGCTCATCGACGCCGAGGCCATGCTCGCGGTCATTTTCGATGCGATGCGGCCGGAGTTGGACTTCACCAGCGAAGCGCGCAATATGAAGAGAGCCCGCGAGCTGGCGAGCGGATTCGACCACCTCGCGGTTCCCTATGTGTACACGGCAACCCCTCGGGTCCTGGTGCAGAGCCTCGCCCCCGGCACGTCCATCCGCCATGCCGATCCGGACGCCTTCACGACGGACGAGCGCATGGCCATCGGCCGGGACCTGCTGTCGCTCCTCTTCCGCGGATTCTTCGTCGACCGCTTCTTCCATGCCGACCCCCACCCGGGCAACGTCTTCGTCGCCCCCGGGAAGCCGGCCACCCTGATCGACTGGGGCATGGTGGGCCGTATCGACCGTCGCACGGCGATGCTGCTGGTTCTCATCCTGCTCAACCTCGCCCAGAACGACGGCCACGGACTGGCCACGGCGTGGGCCGAGCTCGGCCATGCCACCCCCCGGGCACAACAGGCCGCCTTCATGAACGACATGGCCATGCTCGTGCCCAAGATCGCCGACGCGTCTTTGGGAGAGCTGGACTTCGGCATCACGCTGACGAAGATCGTCACCTGCTCCACGAAGCGAGGCATCAGCACGAATCCCGCAATCTCGCTGCTGGGGAAGGCGTTCGGCAATGTGGAAGGCTCGGTGCGCTGCCTGGCCCCTGAGCTGTCGGTGGTCGATGTCTTCCGCGAGGAGCTGATCACCGTGCTGCGGGCCCTCGTCGCGGAGACCACCTCCACCGAACAGATTGCCCGCACCACCATGGAACTGCTCATCGGCATCCCCACGGTGGCCGGGCAGGTCCGGGGCCTGCTGCGGGGCCTGGCCGGCGGCGTGGCCCCCAGGAGAACTTCCGGCGCCGGCTGAGCTTTCACGGTCAGGAGGTCCGGCTGACGAGGTACTCCGACAGAGCGGTCAACTCCATCCATGTCCGCGGGAGCAGGGGCACGTCCGCCAGGGCCTGGTGGGCGCGGCCGAGTGCCCGCTGTCCCTCGGCCATGACCAGGTCCCGTCCTCCGGCCTCTTCGATCAGCGCGGTGGCAGCCGCCGTGTTCTGCTCGTCGAACTCCGTTTCCGTTTCCAGCAGGCTGGCCAGGCGCCGAGCAGGGGCATCGCCCCTTGCCAGAGTCACCAGCACCGGCAGCGTCTTCTTCCGGCGTCGCAGGTCGCTGCCGACCGGCTTCCCGGTCTTCCGCGGGTCGCCCCAGATGCCGAGCGCGTCGTCGATTGTCTGGAAGGCCATGCCGAATTCCTGTCCGGCCGTGGCGAATGCCTCGACCATCCGTGGCTCACCGCCGGCCAGCAACGCGCCCAGGGCCGCCGCGCCGGCGAAAAGCGCGCCGGTCTTGCCGGCGACCATCAGCCAGTATTCCTCCGGCACGACCGCGTCCGGCCCCTGCCATGGCCGGTCCTCGAACTGGAGGTCCTGAGCCTGCCCGCGCATCAGCCCGGACAGCGCCGTGCACAGCAGGCGCAGGGCCTGCGGACACCGGTCCCCGGCCGATGTGCTCACCACCTCCACGGCGAGAGCGAGCAGCGCGTCCCCGGCCAGTACGGCGGGACCGGTACCGAAGGCCTTCCACACGGCGGGACGGTGCCGACGCCACTCGTCCTTGTCGATGATGTCGTCGTGAATCAGGCTGAAGTTGTGGATCAACTCCGCGGCGACCGCCGCGGGAATGGCCGACTCGGCCCGGCCGCCCACCGCCTCGCCGGCCAGGACCGCGAAAGCCTGCCGCACGCCCTTGCCGCCCGATCCCTCTTCCGTCGCTCCGGAGGCTCCTCCATTGCATGCGTAGAGCGCCAATTGATGTGTCGAGGGAGGCAGTCGGTCGATGGTGGCCATCAGGGCCGGCCGAACGATGCCGCGGCATCGCCTCAAGGTCTGTTGGGCGGAAGAGATTTGCTCGACAAGGGATGCGGAGGCAGGTACCACGCAGGTCTCCTCTCATCAGTCTCCCGACCCGACGAGCTCAGGCGCACCGGCCTGGAAAAGGACGGCGCCTCTGACTCCGCCAGGCAGTATCCGCAATTGAAAATCAGTAGCGCCGCATGAAACAAGACCCGGAATCAGCCGTTCACCCGAACGGGCGATGAGCGGACGATCCGGAAATCAACTTGCCGGGCATGCGACACCCCTTCGAGTGAAACGGGGGAAACCAACGATTAACCGGGCGGAGTTCGCCGAAATTCTTCTTGGAGAGTGCGCGAGATTCGCCACGCCAGGGAGGTCACCTGTGGTCACATCCGGGACCGACTTCGAAGTTCCTCCGATCTACTGCCCCGTGGAGCCCGCCATCCATCCCCGCGTCCAAGAGATCGAACGCAGGGCCAATATCTGGATCAGGCGTTCACAGATGTGCGCGACGGATGACGAATACCGGTGGATCACGGCCACTCACAGTGTGAACTTCTATGCTCGTTTCGCCCCCTTCGCCGATGACGACCGCCTGCTCGCCACCGCCCTGTGGGTTTATTGGGGGTTCGCATTCGACGACGCCCGCTGCGACAACGGCCCACTGAGCAGCCGTCCCGACCAGTTCGCGATTCTGGCCGGCCGCGTGCAGCGCGCCGTGGAGGCGCCCTCGGCGTCCGACACCAGGGAACGTCTCATTCCGCCACTGCAAAAAATCGTCGGCACCTTCCGCACTCTCGGCAGCCCCGTTCAGGTCAGACGTTTTGCGCTGGCTCATCGGGCCTGGCTCTCCGGAGTCGTCTGGCAGATCGGCAACGAGGCGGCCGGTACCATCCCCGATCTGGACGAGTATCTGGGCATGCGCCTTCTGGCCGCCGGTGGCGAACCGACCTTCGCCATGCTTGAGTTGGCAAACAACGCAGAAATTCCGGCGGGAGAGCTGGACAGTCCGCCCGTTCGGGCACTCACCGAAATGGCGATCCTTGTCGCCGCACTCGACAACGACCGGCACTCAGCCCAAAAAGAAGCCATGCGAGGCCATACCGGCCAGAACATCTACACGGTCCTCATGCGCCACCATCGCCTGTCGCTTGCCGAGGCCCTCGTCTCGGCGGCCGCTCTCAGGGACCGCGTGCTCGACCGCTTCCTCCAGCTTGCCGCACGCGTGCGTGCGCGGGCCAGCATGGAACTGCGCACCTATCTCCAGGGGCTCGGCCACGGGATTCGCGGCAACGCGGAATGGGGCCTGCGGGTCCCCCGTTACCTCAGCCTCGGCCAGGTGCCCGACCCGCTGGACAGCTCGACATCCCTGCACTGGGCCGAGAGCCCCACCGACCCGCGCGCCGCGCCGGGTGTCACGCCGAGCATCGCATGGTGGTGGGACGAGAACCTGGCCTGACCGGGCTGATCGACGGCCCGGGCCCGCGCCTTCCGATCGGAACTGCTCGATGCCGCACGCGCGATGTCAATCCGCGATCATCGAACTTCGTTCCCGGCGCGGCCGAAAACGAAGCCGACAACGGCGATGCGGAAATACCGGGAACGCGCCAGGTCAATATGTAAATACCTTTAACGGAAGCCCTCTTGCCCTCTCCCTGATAGCGGCTTTACGGTGGATGCGTATGACAAAGGACGCGTCCGTGCCTCCAACTTCCTGGAAGAGGCAGCGGAAAGGACTAATGGCGTGGCAAAGAGCCTGACCAACACCGTGAGGGATTTGGTGGGCGACCTCACCGATGACCTCAAGGAAGCGTTCGACGATGTTGTCGACCACAGCGGGCGCAGGCAGTGGCGGTCTCGCTCGCCCTGGGGCCCGTTTCCGCCCGTCGCTCCTCCGCCGCCCTGGGGAGCGCTCGTCCCGCCTACCGGCGGCCCGCCGCCTCCCTGGAGCCCACTTCCACCGCCCTGGGGGGCGCCGCCCCCACCAGGCCCGCCTCCCGGCGGCCCTCCGCCGCCACCTCCGTGGGCCCTTCTCCCACCCCCCTGGGGACCGCCTCCGCCACCGGCCCCTCCGCCACCAGGCGGCGGTCCGGGCCCGCTGGCCGAGGCCGGCGGCCCGCAGAGCCGCACTGACGGCAACGACGCCGGGGGCGGCGGCGTCCCGGCACAGCGGCACTACGGCGACAGATGGGACGCCCTGGCAGACCAGATGAACTCACTGGTCGAGCTTCTGCGTTCCCTCAGCGACCAGGAGGGGAAGCCCGGAGACCCGGGCCGCTGATGCCACCGGATGGCCGTGATGCGGGCCGCTGTTCACGGCGGCCCGTCCGCACGGGAGTTGCTCCGCACCTGCTGGTGAGCCTCAAATGGTCTCGGCGACCGGCACGATGAGGGGCGGAGGCTGCACACATGGACGACGTCGAGCTGGACGAGCCCGGCCTGCGTGCCCTCCTGCGGGCTCAGCACCCGGACCTCGCCGACCTCGCCCTCCGCCCGGCACCCCTCAGCTGGGACAACCAACTGTGGTGTCTCGGCGAGGAGTTGGTCGTACGCCTGCCCCGCACGGAGCGCGCCCCCGACCTGCTCCGCAAAGAGCACACGTGGCTCCCACGTCTGGCCCCCCGCCTGCCGCTGCCGGTGCCGGTCCCCCTGCGGTTCGGCGAGCCGACCGCGCGCTTCCCGAAGCCCTGGACCATCGCCGCGTGGGTACCGGGCGAGCCGGCCGACCGCGCGCCGATCAGCCGGGGCCACCACGCGGCCGACGCCCTGGCGGGCTTCCTGCGGGCCCTCCACCAGCAGGCGCCGCCCGACGCGCCCACCAGTCGGCTGCGCAGCGTTCCCCTCGGCACACACATCGCGGGCATGGACACCCAGTTCCGGGACGTCGCCTCCCGCGTGCCGCGCGCCGTGCTCGACGTGTGGCACGACGCCCTCGCCGCGCCCGGCTGGGCGGGGCCGCCGGTATGGCTGCACGGCGACCTCCACCCGGCGAACGTCGTCGTCGCGGACGGAACGCTCGCTGGCATCGTCGACTTCGGCGAACTCTGCGCCGGCGACCCGGCGGCCGACCTCGCGGCCGCCTGGCTGCTCCTGCCCGCGGGCGCGAACAACCGCTTCTTCGAGGTGTACGCGCCCGCGGACGAGGCGACGATCCGCCGCGCACGGGGGTGGGCCGTGCTGCTCGGAGTGATGCTCGTCTGCATCGGCCAGGCGGGCGAACGCGGCCTCCCCGGCGGCAAGCCGACCTGGGCACCAGCCGGCACGAAGGCACTCGACCGCGTGCTCGCGTCCGGGGGCGGGGCGGGGGCGACACACCGATAGTTATCTGACTAGAGTCAGAGAATGGATGCAGCGCAGATCGGCCAGTTGCGGCGGTTCAACCGCACCGTCACCGCGCGCGTGGGTGTGCTCCACGACCGTTACCTGGGCCGCGACCGGCCCGTCGGCGAGGCCAGGCTGCTGTGGGAGATCGGCGAAGAGGGCCGCGATGTGCGGCAGTTGCGGGAGCGGCTCGGGCTCGACTCCGGGTACGTCAGCCGCCTGCTCCGCGCCCTGGAGACCGGCGGCCTGGTGACCGTGGTGACCCGGCCAGGGGACCGGCGGGTGCGGACCGCGCGGCTCACCGAGGCCGGCCGCGCGGAGCGCGCCGCGCTCGACGGCCGCAGCGACGACCTGGCCCGTTCGCTGCTCGAACCGCTCAACGCGGACCAGCGCGCCCGGCTCGTCGCCGCCATGGCGGAGGTCGAACACCTGCTGACGGCCGCCACCGTGGCCTTGGAGCCCACCGACCCCGACCACCCCGACGCCCGGCACTGCCTGCGGTCGTACTTCGCCGAGATGCAGGCGTGCTTCGACACCGGTTTCGACCCGGGCCACAGCCTGCTGCCCGACGCGGGCGCCCTCAGGCCCCCGCAGGGCCTGTTCCTCGTCGCCCGGCTGCACGGCGAGCCCGTCGGCTGCGCGGGGCTGAAACTGCCGCCCGACGCCCCGGCGGAGATCAAGCGCATGTGGGTGGCACCCCGCGCGCGGGGCCTCGGCCTGGGGCGCCGCTTCCTGGCCGATCTTGAGACGCGGGCCGCCCGGGCGGGACACACCGTGCTGCGCCTGGACACCAACAAGGCACTCACCGCCGCGATCGGCCTGTACCACTCCGCCGGCTTCCGCGAGGTGGCCGCCTTCAACGACGAGCCTTACGCGCACCACTGGTTCGAGAAGCACGTCGCGGCGCCTCCGGCGGGGTGACGACCGGCCCGCCCGCGGGGCGCGCGGCTCAAAACGGTGGCCGGAGGAGCGTTATCCGGCCAACCGCCGCCGCGCGGCCCGCCCCGCGCACACCGGACGGTGATTCGCTGACGAGAACGCCTGCCGCCGGGGCCGGGTGCGGGCGAAACGGACGCGCCGTCGCCTCGCGTTCCCCGTGAACCCCAGCAGGTCCCCCACCTCCCGCGGCCCCGAAGCGGCGCGAACGCACCGCCGCACGCGCCGCACACACCCCCTCGCCGCCGAGCGGCTCACGGAAGCAAAGGCAGCGGCGGCACCGCGGGACCGCGCCACCCTCCCCGAACGCGGATTTTTCACATCCCCCCTCAACTTCTGCACACATCCGAGGAGGGCGAGGCCGCGGCTCTACGCGCGTCCTTGTGGCCCTCCACCGCCTCTCCTAGCATCCGGTGCTCTCACATCGGAGGAGGTGGCATGACAGGTCCCCACAGAAGACACACGACGTCATCACATGACTTCCGGCTCCTGTGGACCGCGTCGGCCGCCGACTCCCTGGGCACCCAGGTCTCCGGCGTCGTCCTCCCGCTGTTACTCCTCGCCGCCGGGCACTCCCCCGCACTCGCCGGCGCCGTCGTGTCGGTGTCCCTGCTCGCCGGACTGGCCGCGGGACCGTTCGCCGCCGTCCTGGCCGACCGCGGCGCGCGCCGCCCCCTGATGATCTGCGCGGCGCTGACCGGCGCCGCGGCCATGGGCGCGGTCGCGTTCCTCGCCACGGGCGACCGGCCGCCGCTGGGCGCCCTGTGCCTGGCGGTGACCGTGGAACGGATCGCCACCTGCGTCTACGCCGCCGCCGCGCAGGGGTGGGTGGCCGCGGTGGTGGCGCCCGCGGGGTATCCGCGGGCGGTCTCCCGGCTCCAGGCCGGCGAACAGGGGGCGCTCGTGGTCGGCCCCGTGCTGGGCGGGGCGCTGTTCCACGCCGCCCGCTGGCTGCCGTTCGCCGTCGACGCGTTCACCTACCTCCTCGCCGTGGTGTGCGTCCGCGGGGTCCGTACCGATCTGTCGCTCGGCACCGGCCGGGGGCCAGGACGGCGGGGGGCGGCCACGGTGCTCACCGACCTGCGCGAGGGCCTGCGGTTCGTCGGCGGCCGGCCGTTCCTGCGCGGGGTGCTGTGGTGGATGACCGGCGTCAACGGGGTGCTGGCCGCCCTGTACTACGGGGCGGTCTTCACCCTGGAACGGAACGGCGCCGGCACCGTGGCGATCGGCACGGTGCTGGCCGTGGCCGGGGCGGCGGGCGTGGCCGGCGCGCTGATCGCGCCGCGCCTGGCGCGGCGGGTGTCGGCCGCGCGGCTCACGGTGCTGGTGTCCTGGGCGGTGGTCGTGGTGGCCGCGGGGCTGGCTCTCGCGACCGGGGCGTGGGCCTACGGCGCGCTGTTCGCGATGGTGTCGCTGCTGGTGCCCACCCTGGCCGTACTGCTGGCCGCCAGGGCCATCGCGGTCACCCCGCCCGATTTGCAGGCCCGGGTCGGCACCGTGCTCAACACCGTCTCCGGGATCGCGACCACCGCCGCGCCGCTCGTCGCCGGCGCCCTGGTCGCCGTGGCCGGCACCGCGGGGGTGGCGGTGGCCGGGGCCGGGGTGATGGCGCTGGTGGCGGTGTACGCCTCGCGGGTGGTGGCCCCCGCCCTGCGGGCGTCGGAGGACGGCGCCGCCGCGGCGGCCCTGCCGGACGCGGCACGCGAGGAGGCCGGATGAGCGGCGCGGGGAAGATCAGTACGGGGACGAGCGGCGCGGACGCGGGGCAGTTCACCGTCTCCCGGCCGGTCCTGCCGTCGGTCTGCCGTGACAACCCGGCGTGGATGGCGTTCGTCGGGGACGCCAGGGGGCGCTGCGAGATCTTCGCCTGGCACGCGGGCCGCCGGGAGGCGCGCCAGGTCACCGACCGGCCCACGGGAACGGTGCGGTGCGCCATCGATCCGCACGGCGTGATCTGGTGGTTCGCGGAACGGGCCGACGGCACCGGGGAGTGGCAGACGCAGGACTTCGCCGGCGGCCCCGACGTTCCCGCGTTCGCCGGCGTCGTGCCTCGGGGCCGCCCGGCCGGGCTGATCCTCCCCGGGGGAACGATGGCCGCGGCCGGTCTCGCGGACGACGAGGGCCTGACCGTGCGGATCGGCCGGCGCGGCGCGCCGCCCCGGCACGTGCTGCGCTTCCCCGGCCGCGCGCGGCTGGCCGGGTACTGCCCGCAGGCCGGGCTGCTGGCCATCGCCCGCGCCCCAGGGGACCACGAGGCGGTCACCGTCCTCACCCCGCGCGGCCGGGCCGCCGCGGTGCTGTCCGGCCGCGCGGGCCGCGTCTGGCCGCTCGGCTTCGCCCCCGGCCACACGGAGCTGCTGCTGGTGCGCGAACACGCCGACGGCTACCAGGTGGTGACCTGGCGCGCCGACCGGGGCCTCACCGCCCACCCGGGGTGCACGTTCGACACCGAGATCACCGCCCAGTGGTACCCGCGGGGGCGGCGGGTCCTCATCCGGCAGGAACGCCACGGCCGCAGCGTCCTGACCTCGGCCGACCTGGACCGTGCCCGCACCCGGACGGTGCCCACGCCGCCGGGAACGGTGCTGGACGCCACGGCAGAGGCCGACGGCACCGTGCACTGCCTGTTCACCGACACCACGACGCCCGCCCACGTCCTCTCCTTCGGCCCGACCACCCGGCACCTGCCCCCGCCGCCGCCCTCCCCACCGCCGCTGGACGCCGAGGTGCGGGAACGGTGGACCGACGGGCCCGACGGGCCGGTGCACACGCTGCTCGCGCTGCCGCCCGGGCGCACCGCGCCGGGACCTGTCGTGTTCCTCGTGCACGGCGGGCCCGCACGCCACGACAAGGACGCCTACGACCCGGCCGTTCACTCGCTGGTCGCGTCCGGTCTCGCGGTCGCCCGGGTCAACTACCGCGGTTCCACCGCCTACGGCCCGCGCTGGCGCGCGGCCTGGAGCCGGGGCGTGGGATGGACGCAGATCGCCGACCTGGCGGCGGTGCGCGCCGACCTGGTCGCCGCGGGCATCGCCGATCCCGCGGCGGTGGGCCTGTGGGGCACCTCGTGGGGCGCGTACCTGGTGCTGCTCGCGCTGGGGCGCCAGCCCGCGCTGTGGCGGGCCGCGGTCGCCGTCAAGCCCCTCGCCGACTACGTCACCGCCTGGCACCTGGCCACCCCGGCGCTGCGCGCGCTGGACAGCGAACTGTTCGGCGGCACCCCGGAGCAGGTGCCCGAGCGCTACGCGCGGTCCTCCCCCCTGACGTGCGTCTCGTCGGTCCGCGCGCCCCTGCTGGTCATCGCCGCGACCCGGGACGCCAAGTGCCCGCCGGAACAGGTGCGCAGCTACCTGAACGCGCTGCGCGAGGCCGGCGGGCATTGCGAGGAGTTATGGCTGGACTCCGGCCACGACGGCCTCGACGGCGCCGACCACGTGCGCGTGCTGCGGCACGGCCTCTACTTCCTGGCCCGTGGACTGCGCACACCACGGGCCGGGTTGGTCCCGCCCCACCGGTCCCCCGAGAGGAGGTAGCCCCCATGGAGAAGGACGTCATCGAGAACGACCCGCTGGAGCACGAAGCCGAAGGCCGTTCGCCCGCGGTCACCGTGACCATCACGGTCCCGCTGATGAGCCCCGAGGACGAAGACCTAGAGGTGTGACACGCCGCGGCCGGCCCGGCCACGGGCCGGCCGCGGCGCCCCGCCCCGCCCCGATTTTCCTCACCGCAGCTCAACTCCCGGAGGGAGCAGCCGTGCGCGTGCTTCTGATCAACATGCCGTGGTCCCCCATCGACCTGCCGTCGCTGGCCCTGGGCATCCTCACCCGCAGCGTGAACGAGAAGGTGCCCGGCGCGCGAGCATCGGTCGTCCACGGCAACCTCGACTACTTCGACTGGCTCACCGCCCAGCCCGGATTCGGCGACTTCACCGCGGACGACTACGGCTACTACGCCCTGTCCTCCTACTTCCTCGGCTGCGGCGACTGGGTGTTCTCCGCCGCCCTGTACGACGATCCCGGCCGGCGCGTCGAGGAGTTCGGCCGGGCGATGCGCCGCCCGCTGGGCGAGGAGCGCCTGGCGCAGGCCATCACCCTCCACCGGGGGGCGGGCGGTTTCGTCCGCCGGCTCGCGGAGGAGGTCGTCGCCCAGCGGCCCGACGTCGTGGGGTTCACCTCCACGTTCCAGCAGAACACCGCGGCGCTCGCCGCGGCCCGCGCCGTCAAGCAGCTGGCGCCCGGCACCGTCACCGTCATGGGCGGCGCCAACTGCGACAGCGCGCAGGGCGAGGCCGTGCACCGCAACTTCCCCTTCGTCGACTACGTCGTCCGCGGGGAGGGCGAGGTCGCGTTCCCCGCGCTCCTCAACGCGCTGCGCGACAGCGGCGACCTGGCCCGCATCCCGGGCCTGTGCTGGCGCGACGGGACCGGCAGCCGCGTCAACCCCATGGCCACCGCCCCGCTGCCGCCGGCGGCCATCGTCTCCCCCGACTACACCGGCTACCTGGAGCGGCTCGCCGCCTCGGGCGCCCGCCACATGATCGAGCCCAAGCTGGTGATCGAGGGCGCCCGCGGCTGCTGGTGGGGCGAGAAGCACCACTGCACCTTCTGCGGCCTCAACGGCTCGTTCATGCAGTTCCGCAGCAAGTCGCCCGACGCGTTCTACGAAGAGATCGTCGGCATGGCCCGAGAACACCGGGTGCTCGACATGTACATCGTCGACAACATCCTGGACATGAACTACGTGACGACCCTGCTCCCCCGCCTCATCGACAGCGGCTACGACCTGCGCATGCACGTGGAGATCAAGGCCAACATGCGCCGCGAGCAGTTGCAGACCCTCGCGGACGCGGGGCTGGTGTTCGTCCAGCCGGGCATCGAGAGCCTCAACACCCGCGTGCTCGGGCTGATGGACAAGGGCGTCACCGGGTGCCAGAACGTCCGGATGCTCCGCGACGGCGCCAGCACCGGGCTGTCCGTCTCCTGGAACTACCTCTACGGCTTCCCCGGGGAGACCGAGGCCGACTACGAGCCCGTCATCGCCCAGCTGCCGGCCCTCGAACACCTCAATCCCCCGACGGGCCTGTCGGCGCGCATCGCCATCGAACGCTTCAGCCCGTACTTCAACCGCCCGGAACTCGGCTTCGACGAGCTGCGCCCAGCCGAGCCGTACCGGCTCACCTACGACCTGCCCGAGCACGAACTGTTCGATCTGGCCTACATCTTCGACGCGCCGCCGCGCGGCATCACCTCCCGCACCGCGAAGCAGCTCAACCAGGCCCTGAGCACCTGGATGGCGGCCAATCCCACCAGCCGCCTCGTCCAGCACGACCTGGGCGACCGGATCGTCCTGCTCAACCGGCGCCGCACCTTCTCCTGGACCACCCATGTCCTCGACGACCCGTTCGAGTTGGCCGCTTTCCAGCTGCTCGAACAGCCCCGCACCCCGCGCACCCTGATCCGCAAGCTGGACGAACGGTTCCCGCGGGCCGACGCCGCCGCGCGCGTTCCGCTCCTGCTCACCACCTGGCACGGACTCGGGCTGCTGTTCACCGACGCCGGCCATCACGTGCACGTGGTCCCCACCGCCGTCAACGACGACATGCTCCGCCTCGGCTTCATGCGCAACGTCACCACCGCCGCCGCGGAACGGGGCCCCGACACCGACACCGGCCCCGACACCGTCGCCGGGCGCAGCCCCGCACCGCAGCCCGCCTGAGCCCGCAACCCCGCGAGGAGACCTATGGACACCCCACCCGTGCTCCGCGCCTGGCGCGACTACGACGCCCGCGTGCTCGACGCCCCGGGCATGTACCTCGGTGACATCCCCCTCACGGGCTCCGCCCGCGCACTCGTCGACCGCCTGTGGGATCTCGGCGCGCGTTACGTCGAGATCCCCGCCCTCGTCGACCTCGGCGACCCGGCCGGCCCCGCGGAGCCGGAGCGGACCGTTCACCTCCTCTCGCTCGTACGGGATCTCACCGCGCAGGCCATCTACACGCAGTGGCACCTCCGGCTCCCCGCCGGTCCGCGGACCGTTCCCTCGTGGACGCCCTTCAGCCACCTGCACCCGCCGACCACCCTGCTCGGTGTTCCCGACGCCGGCACGCACCTCGCCCGCTGGCGCGCCACCCACTACCTGGGCAAGTGCCAGTGGCGCCGCGGACCCGGCTTCTACCAGCTCCGCGACCGCCGTTTCGGCGGCCTCCGCCGCTACACCCTCACCGATCCGGCCTACCGCAGCGCCGTGGACACCCTCATCCCCGGCGCCCCGGCCGAGGCCGTTCCCGAGCCCGTCCTGACCGCCCTCACCGCCGAACACCTCGCCCACCCCGTCGGCACGCACGTCTGCTGGCTCCCCTACGCCACCCGCCGCTGGACCCAGAGCGCCATGCTCATCTGAGGCGGGCCGCGAACTGGCCTCGGGCAGGCGGCAGTTCGGGGCGACAGGGCTGTGACGGGGCTGTTACCCGGTGCGGACACGGGCCGCTTCTCCCGGTGCGGGCCGGAGCCTACGATACGTAGGGAGTTGCCGCGGGCACGCTGGGCGACGAAGCGAAGGGCTACGGCGGGGGTAGACATGGGGGAGCACCGGGACGCGGCGGGCTGGGCACCGGCCCCCGTCGCGCCGCTTCAGTCGTGGGACCCGCGGGACGTCTCCGGCTACCAGCTCCAGGGGCGACTCGGCTCCGGCGGGATGGGCACGGTGTACCTCTCGCGGAGCAGGGGCGGGCAGCCCGTCGCCCTGAAGGTGGTCCACGCGGACCTCGCCGGGCAACCGCGGTTCCGCAAACGGTTCCAGCAGGAGGTGCATGCGGCCCGCCGGGTGCGCGGCCGCTACCTCGCGCCTGTCGTGGACAGCAACACCGAGGGCCCCGTGCCCTGGCTGGCCACCGAGTACATCCGCGGCCCCGCCCTGTCGCAGGTGCTGAACGCGGGCGACGGCGGACTCGATCCGCGCACGGTGCTGCGGCTCGTCGCGGGCATCGCCTCGGCGCTGGCCGACATCCACGCGGCCGGGGTGATCCACCGGGACCTCAAGCCGGGGAACGTGATGCTGGCGGGCGACGGGCCGGTCGTCATCGACTTCGGCATCGCGCGGGCCGCCGACGCCACCTCGCTGACGGGCACCAGGACCCGGGTGGGCACCCCCGGTTTCATGGCCCCGGAGCAGGCGGTGGGCAGCGAGATCACCGCGGCCACCGACGTGTTCGCCCTCGGGCTGACGGCCTGCGTCGCCGCCGCCGCGCAACACCCTTACGGGGACGGCCCGCCGGACGCGATGCTCTACCGGATCGCGCACACCGAGGCCGATCTCGACGCCTGCCCCGCCGAGCTGCGCGGGCTCGTCGGGCCCTGCCTCCGCCGGGCGGCGGCGGACCGGCCCTCGGCCGCCGAAGTCCTGGCCCTCTGCCGGGAACTGGCCGCGGAGTGGGGCCTGGACGACAGCCCGCTGCCCGCCGCCGGCTGGCTCCCGTTCGCCGTCCGGGACCCGGTGCCGGACGCCCCCACCCTCACGGGGCCGCCGCCCCCGCCGGCGGCGGTGCCGCGGCATCCGGACGTCCCGCGGTTCCTGCCCGCGCCGGTTCCCGCGCCGTTGCACCATGCCACGGTGCCGGGCCCCGGCACGCCGCCGCCCGCGGCCGGGACGCGGCGTGACAGCCGTTACTTGCTGGTCGCCGCGCTTGCGGTGGTACTCGTCGCAGGGCTGGGCGTCGGCGCTGTGCTCGCAGGCGTCTGGAACGGCGGGGACGACGGTCCGGGCGGCCAAGTCGGCGGCGAGTACCCGGCGGACGGCGGGACGGACGACAAGGACGGGGCCTCGGGCGGCGGAGAACCGGACACCCAGGAGCCCGACACCCAGGAACCGGACAACGAGGAGCCGGACAACGAGGAGCCGGAGGGCGGGACCGCGGCGGGCGGGATTCCGGACTTCTTCCTGGGCACGTGGACCTCCACCCCCGTCTGGGACGGCGAGGAGCACACCCGCGTCATGGAGATCCAGCAGGCGGCGCCCGGCGAAACGGCGATGACGCTGACCGCCGACGGGCCGGGCTACCACTGCGAGTTCGCGGCCGACCTGCTGACCGTGGCCGGGGAGACGGTCGAACTGACCGCCAGCGAGGTGACGGTGGCCGAGGGCGCCTGCCAGCAGGGCGACCCGACCGTCCTGGTCCCCGTCGGCGACCAGCTCCGCCGCGACAACACCGACGGCCAGGCCCCACTGACCTACACCCGCACCGGGTAACCGCCCGGCCCCGGCTGCCCCGGCCCTACCTGCTGACCTCCCCGCCGGGCTCCGCTCGTTCCACTCCGTCCGCTCCGTCCGCTCCGTCCGCTCGTTCCGCCGCGGCCAGTCGGGCCCGCACGTCGGCCGCCTGGGGCAGGTCGAGTGCCTCGTAGTGGCCGAGCGCCAGGTGCCAGTGCGCGCGGGCCTCGTCGTGCGCGCCGAGTCCGGCGTGAACGGCGGCGGCGCCCGCGTGCGTGTCGGCGAGGCTCTTGCGCTGGTCGGCCTCGGTGGCCAGGGCCACGGCCTCGTCGTACAGGCGCAGCGCCGCCGCCGGGTGCCCCGCGGCCGCGTGGGTGGCCGCCAGCTCGTTGCTGGTCTCGATGAGCGAACCCGCGTCGCCCACGTCGTGCGCGAGCGTCAGGGCCTCCTGGTGCAGAGCCAGCGCCTGCTCGTGATCGCCTCGCTCGCGGCAGAGAACGCCGAGCAGGCGCAGACAGTCGCCCTCGACGCCCCGATAGCCCGTCTTCCTGGCCATGGCCAGGGCGCGGGTGGCCTGTTCGCGCGCCTGCTCCCCGCGTCCCATGAGCGCGCACAGCTCCGCGAGGCCGGCGCGCACGTTCGACTCGTTGGTCTCGTCGCCGTGGCGCCGGCAGAGTTCGAGGGCGTTCTCCATGTGGCCCAGGGCCTCTTCGTACCGGCCGAGGCCCTTGAGGGAGACGACCATGTTGACCGTGGCCGCCCGGCGCAGTGTCCACGGCCCCGTCGGGCCGTTCCGCGCCAGGGCCAGCTCGAAGTGGTCCAGGCCCTTGGACAGCTTCCCCCGCCGCACGTTCGCGATGCCCAGGTTGTTGTGCGCGATGGCCTGCAACTCCGGCTCCCCGGCCTGCTCGTAGGCGGTCAGGGACTGCTGGAGATGGCTGATCGCCTCCTCGTGGTCCCGGCCGAGCCGGCTCAGGGTCAGGCCGAGGCGGCCGCGGGCGTGGGCCTCCGTGAGCAGGTTGCCGACGGCCCGGGACTCCCGGAGTTCGCGGACGGACAGCGTGATCAGTTCGTCGAGGTAGCCGCCGATGTCCAGGTAGCGCCAGATGGTCTCCGCCATGTCGATGGTGAAGGCCGCGTCACCGTGCCTGCCGATCTCCAGCAGGTTGTCGCGTTCGGCGTCGAGCCAGCGCAGCGCATGGTCGTGCGAGGCCAGCGGGGGCGCCTCGCCTCCCCAGGCGGGCACCTTCGGCCGCCGATAGGACTCGTACGGCGTGACGGCGTCCATGGCGGCGGAGGCGGTGGACAGGTAGAAGTCCAGCAGCCGGTTCAGGGCGGCCTCGCGGGCGGCGGCGCCGTCGGTGGCCGCGGCGAGTTCGGCGGCGTAGGCACGCAGCAGGTCATGCGGCTGGTACCGGCCGCCGGAGACCTGGTCGACCAGGTGGGCCCGCAGCAGTACCGTCAGCGCGCGGCGCGCCTCGCGCGGCCCGAGGCCGGCCATGGCCGCGACCGCGTAGGCGTCCGTGTCGTGCCCCGGGTGCAGGCCGAGGAGCCGGAACACGCGGGCGACGTCCTGGCCCAGCCGCCGGTAGGACCAGGAGAACACCGCACGCACGGCCGTGTGCGGGTCGCCGTCGGCGTCCAGCAGGTCAAGCGAGCCCTGCTGGTCCGCGAGTTCGTGGGCCAGATCGGCCAGGCAGCTGGCGGGCCGCGACCTGGCCAGCTCGGCGGTGATCCGCAGCGCGAGGGGCAGCCGCGCGCACCGCTCTATCAGGGCGTCGGTCGCCGCCGGCTCGGCCGCCACCCGGGCGCCGAGGGCCTCGCGGAGCAGATCCCGCGCCTCCCCGCGCGACAGCCGCTCCAGGCTGACCCGGTGGGCGCCCTCGCGGGCCACGAGCCCGGCCAGCGCGTCCCGGCTGGTGACCAGCGCGAAGCACGCCGGGCTGCCGGGCAGCAACGGTCGCACCTGCTCCACGCTGCGGGCGTTGTCCAGCACGACGAGCATCCGGCGCCGGTCCACCAACGTGCGGAACCGCGCCGCCCGTTCGGCCGTGTCCTGGGGAATCGCCGCGCCGTCCAGGCCCAGCCCGCGCAGGAACCCGCCCAGCGCGTCCTCCGGGGCCACCGGCTGGTCCGGTCCGTAACCACGCAGGTCAACGTACAGCTGGCCGTCGGGAAAACGCTCCCGCACCCGGTGCGCCCACCGCACGGCCAGCGCCGTCTTCCCCACCCCCGCCGTCCCGGTCACCGCCGAGACGACCGCGGGACCGGTGCCCGACAACAGCCCGTCCAGCTCCGCCAGTTCCGCCTCGCGCCCCGCGAACCCGGTCACGTCGCCGGGCAGTTGCGCGGGAACGGCCACCTGCGGCTGCCCCTCCCCGCCGACGTTCACCGGCTCCCCCGCCAGCATCCGCCGCTCCAGCTCCCGCAGTTCGGGGCCCGGCTCCAGACCCAGCTCCTCGACGAGCGTCTCCCGCGCCTCGCGGTACGCCGCCAGCGCCTCGCTCTGCCGCCCCGACCGGTACAGCGCGATCATCAGCAGCCCGTGCAGCCGTTCGCGCAGCGGATGCTCCCGGACCAGACCGGTCAGCTCACCGATGACCGCCGCGTACGCGCCGCACGCCACCTCGGCCTCGCAGAGGGCCTCGTGCGCGACCAGCCGGCGTTCGGCCAGCCGGTGCGCCCAGTCGCCGAGCGCCGGGACATCCGTCTCCGCGAACGGGACGCCGTGCCACAGCGCCAGCGCCTGCCGTAAGACGCCGACCGCCCGCCGCGGGTCGCGGCCGGCGAGGTCCACACCCTCGCCGACGCGTGCCTCGAAGCGCTCCGCGTCCACCTCACCCGGCAGCACCCGCAGCCGGTACCCGTCCGGACCGAAGGAGAGCCGGTCGGGCTCGCCGAGCGTGCCCCGCAGCCGGTGCACGTGAAGGTGCAGCCGCTGCCCGGCCCGCGCGTCCGGCCGCTCCCCCCACAGCGCTTCGGTCAACACGTCCACCGGCACCGCCTGGTTGGCCCGCGCCAGCAGCACACCCAGCAGGACGCGCTGCAACCGCCCCGTCACGGGCTCGCCGCGCCCGTCCGCCCGCCGGATCTCCGCCGGCCCCAAAACGACAAACTCCATGAACTCCCGTCCCCCCGTTCGGCAATCACCCACAGTGTGACGCACCTGTCACCGAAGCCGTGCGCGCCACGAAAGCGAGATGAAAGCGCCGCCGCCATTCTTGTCGGGTGCAGGGGCACTGCCGGCCGCCAACCGGCGTATGCGCCCCTCGGGGGAGACGGGCCGGCGGCATCACCACCGCCGGCCCGCCGAGCGCGGGAGCGGAAAACACCGGACAGCACGGATGGAACGGGCGGAACGGGCGGAACGGACAGCGGCCCGGCGCTGGGGGCATCCCCATGGCGGCAGGTGGACCTGCCACCACCTCGGATCGGTGGGTGGACCCACCGCGCGGAACCGGCCTGACGACCAGGCTGAGAACTCCCGAACCAGATCGATCCAAAGGGAAGCACGAAATCCGATGCGTACCCCCGTCATTGCCGCGTCCTGCGCGGCGCTGCTGCTGACTCTCACTCCCGCCGCGGCAGCCGTCGCGCCGACCGCCGCTCCCGCGGCCCTCGGCGCCCCCGCCGCCCCTGCCGCCCCCGCCACCGGGCATGAACGGCACCACCGCGGCGCGCTCGTCTCCGCCGAACTGCTCTACACCCTCGACGGCCGTGCGGACGCCGCCGCCGAACTGGCCGCCGCCGGGTTCGACGGCGGTGTGGCCCGTTACGGCGTCGACGCGTACCGGCTGGTGTACCGGACCGTCGACGCGGCCGGGCGGCCGACCACCGCCAGCGGCCTGCTCGCGCTGCCCCGCAGCCGCCACGGCGCGTTGCACCCGGTGTCCTTCGCCCACGGCACCGGCGTGCACAAGGAGGACGCGCCGTCGATGCAGCGGCAGAACTTCGTCAGCGCGGCGACGATCAGTTACGCGGCGGCGGGCTTCGCCGGGATCGCGCCCGACTACCTCGGCATGGGGCTCGGTCCTGGCGTTCACCCGTGGATGGACGTGCCCTCGGAAACGACGGCCTCGCTCGACATGTTGCGCGCCTCCCGCGCCTTCGCGCCGGGCACCGGCCACACGCTGCGGCGGAACGTGCTGGTCACCGGCTTCTCGCAGGGTGCCTCGGCCGCGCTCGGCCTGGGGCGTGCCCTCCAGGAGGGCGAGGACCGGTGGTTCCGGGCGGGCGCGTTGGCGCCGGTGAGCGGCGCGTATGACTTCGTCGGCACGACACTGGCGTCGCTGCTCGACGAGGACCGGGTCGCGCCCGAGTACGGCGCGGTGTACTCGGCGTACGCGCTGGTGTCGGTCAATCGTCTGCACGGCGGCGTGTACCAGGACCCGGCCGAGGTGTTCCGATCGGAGTATGCCGATTCCGTCGAGGAGTTGTTCGACGGAACGCACACCGGCCGGGAGATGATGGACGGCCTCCCGGACTCGGCCGAGGAACTGCTGACGGAGCGCGGCCGCCAGTTGCTGGCCGCCCCCACCGGATCGTTCGCCACGGCCCTGGCGGCCGCGGGCCGCGTGTGCACGGACTGGGCTCCGCGGATGCCGACGCGGCTCTACATGGCGACGGGCGACGAACAGGCCGTCGTGGAGAACACCGCGTGGTGCCGCGCCGAGTTGCGGGCGAACGGGCGGGACGTGCCGGTCGTCGATCTCGGCGCGGTGGATTACCAGGGGTCACGGCACCTCGGCTCCGGCGTCGCCGCCACCGCGGCGACGATCGACTGGTTCCGCGTCCTGACCGGCCAGGACGGCAGCGCGGCAGCGGCCGCGGGCCTGCCGCTCAGCCGACGCTGAGCGGCAGCCTCGCGGCGAACGCGCCCAGCGCGGCGCTCTCCGCGTCGGTCGGCGTGCGGCGCCCGGTGCCGATCAGCAGCGCGTCCTTGTCGGAGAACGAGGCGGGGAACGAGGTCCCGGCGATCCTTTCCAGCAACGTGCGTGCCGCCGCGAGGGTCTCGGCGGGCGGCTCGGTGGGCGGCTCGGCGGCCGATGGCAGATGCGCGATGAGGTCGAGGTGGTGCAGGGTCCATTCGAGCACGTACGCGGACAGGAAGTCGCCGACGGTCAGCACCTCGTCGCGGGTGCTGACGCGAACGGCGGGGTCGGCGAGTCCGGCGGCGCGGCCCGCGGCGGAACCGACGTCGTCGAAGTGGAACTTCAGCCACCGCGGCTCGCCGTATGCGGCGGCCAGCCGGAGGATCAGCGCATCGAGCGGGTCCTCGCCGGTCGGGGGCTCGACCAGGCCCCAGTAGGTGACCGCGTCCACGGTCGGTTCGCTTTCGGCGGGCGTGACCAGGGTGATCAGGACGTCCTGCGCGCCGATGATCAGGTGGCACACGAGGTCCCGCACGAGCCAGCCGGTACAGCCCGATGGCCGGTCGAAGTCCTCGTCCGGGGTTTCGGCCACCGCCGTGCGCAACGCCGTCCAGGAGCGCGAGAAGAGATTCACCGGGGAACGGTAATCGCCTGGCCGGACGGCGGACAAGCGGATTCGGACGGCCTGCCCGCGTTCCCCGGCCGGCGAATCCCCTGCCCGGTCGAGAGGGCGTCGGCACGGCGCGACGGCGCCGCCCCACCGGGCCCCTGACGGGGACCCGGTGGGGCGGTACGAGCTCACCGGCCGGCTGGCCGGGCTCAGCCGAAGTTGACGTCGCTGCAGATGAAGTACGTCTGGTCCAGGTGTGACGCCTGCCAGATCGTGTAGACGATGTGGTGGCCGCTGCGGCCGGGGGCGCTGACATCGAAGGTGATGTCCTGCGCCGGCGGGTAACTGCCGGTTTCCTCCACCAGTTCGAGGTCGTCCCAGCCCAGGGCCTGGGTGGTGGGATCGAAGCCCTGCTTGGTGACGTACACCTGGAAGTAGTCCGCGCCGTGGCTGGCCGTGTCGTACAGGTGGACGCTGAAGTTGCTGCTGACGTCCGTCGTGGTCCACGGGCCCGGGTTGTCGAGCGAGCTGGCCAGGCCGCCCTGGGCGTCACCGGCGCTGCACAGCTTCCCGTTGGGGATCGACCCCTGGAAGTTGCCGGCCAGGTTCTCCCGGAACAGGCTCATCCAGTTCCACATGGTGTTGGGGTTGGCCTGGAAGGCCTGCCAGCACATGGGGTCTTCCTGCTCCATGGCCGGGTTCATGTGGTCGCTGCCCCAGCGCTCCCAGCAGCCGTAGTTGCGGGAAGCGGGGTCCACGATCGAGCCGTGGGCGCTGGCCGAGTCGGTCCAGGGGCTCATGAACAGGGCGAGCAGGCCGACGACACCGGCAAGCACCGGTGCGATCACCCGCAGCGTCCAGCGGCGTGTGGGGGTATCTGCGTACATTGTGCGGTCTCCGTCTTCCGGAAGAGGGGGGTCGGGGTGGTTCCGGTGTGGGAGCGCTCCCAAGATTACGGGAACCTTACCCGCCGACACACCACCGAAACAGCCCTCGCGCACGCCGAGTTCGCGCCCCCACCCGTCGTCGCCGTGGCGGCCCCGGCCAACTCGCACCCCCGGGCGTCGCGTGTCCCGGCCGGGCAGGTGGTGGCTGCCGGCCTCGGGAACGTCCTTGTGGCCCTGCTAGCGTTGCCCCCGGTCGCCCGGGCCCGCCCTGGTCGGGGCCCGACGTTTCTCCTCCGCCCGGTGTCGGGGTGGCGGTGAGGGTGCGTGTCCCGCCCCGCCGCAACTCTGGACGCCCCCAGGCGGGCCGGGGGCCGCGCCCTTCCGCACCACCCAGGCGCCGGCGGCCCCAGGCGGCCCGCCCCGCCGGGCGGCGATGAAGGACATCCTCATGCCCCGCGCCGCCACCGGCTACCGTCCCCTGCTGCGCACTCCCGGCGCCGCCGCCTTCTTCCTCACGGCTGCTGTCGGCCGCGTCGGCATCGCCATGACCGGCCTCGGCCTGGTCTGGTTGCTGCACGCCCGCACCGGCTCCTACGGCACCGCCGGCCTCGCCACCGCCGGGTTCGCTCTCGCCGAGGCCCTGCTCGGCCCGCAACTGGCCCGTCTTACCGACCGGTTCGGCCAGTCCCGCGTCCTGCCGTTCTCCGTACTCGCCCACGGCGCCGCCATCGCCGGTGTGCTGGCGGCCACCACCCCCGCCGCCGCGATCACCGCCGCCACCTGCGCCGGTGCGGCCGTTCCCCAGCTCGGTGCCCTGTCCGCGGCCCGCTGGGCCCACCTGCTGCGCGGCGAACGGGCCGACGAGCTGCCCGCCGCCTTCTCCCTGGAATCTCTGGCCAACGCCACCGCCTTCCTCCTCGGGCCGGTCCTGGTCACCTCGCTCGGCGCGGCCGACGGCACGGCCCTGGCCAGCACCATTGCCGCGGCCCTGATCCTCGGCGGGGCGGGGGCGCTGGCCACCCAGGGCCGCACCGCGCCCCCGCCCAACCGCGAGCACACCGAACGTGCCCGCACCGGCAGGACCCTGCGCCGGCCGGCGTTCCTCCTCCTCGCGCTGCTCAACCTGGCCATCGGGCTGTACTTCGGCACCATGGGGGTCGCCGTGAGTGCCTTCGCCATCGGCCACGGGACTCCCGGTGCCGCCGCGCCGATCATCGCCGCCGCCGCGCTCAGCGGGCTGCTCGCCGGCTGGCTCTACGGGCTGCGGCGGCACCCGGCCCCGGCGCGCCGCCAACTCGTCATCGCCGCCGCCTGTCTCACGGGGGCGGCGCTGCCGCTTCCCCTTGCGCCGTCCGCCGTCTGGCTCGGCGCGGCGGTGGCCGCCGCGGAGGCGGCGGTTCCGCCCACGCTCGTCCTGCTGAACGTCCTCACGGAACGGACCGTTCACCCGGCCGTCCTCACCCAGGCCCTCGCCTGGAACAACTCCGCCAGTGCGGCCGGTTCGGCACTGGCGGCGTCCCTCGCCGGGCGCGCCGCCGACGCGTGGGGGGCCTCCGCCGCCCTCGCGCAGGCCCCCGCGGCCGGGCTCGTCCTCCTCGTCCTCTCGCTCGTCCTTGCACGCGTCCTCTCAACGGCCGCTCGGCGGTCGGGCGGGGCGCCCGGGGCGGGTGATCCGGACGAGAACCGCGCCGCGTAGTGCCGTGGGGCGGTGAGGCGCCCGGAACGGTCACGCCTGGCATATCGAACGCCGATCGGCCGCCGGACGCTGCGGACTGCAGGCGTTCCGCTCAAGACGCGACAGACAGCCCCGGTCCACGGGCCGCCACCGGTCGGTCGGGCCGAAACGGAGCCGCCGAACGGCCGGGGGGCCGTCTCCCGCAGGGGGAGACGGCCCCGTTCACACTGCTTCGCGATGGGATGCCGTCAGCGAAGGTAGACGTTCGGCTGCGGCGGGCGGGTCATGCCGGCCCCCAGGAAGTAACTGGGGTGCGGCGGTTGGTTGTAGGCGGTGTTCTGCCAGGCCAGCGCGACCCGGTACTGGGCGTCGTGGGCCAGGGTGTGCAGCTTGACGTCCGTCGCGGTGCTCGTGGCATAGATCCGCAGAGCATTGTTGCCCGAGTGCCGCCAGATGACCTCCTCGCGCCAGTCGCCGAACAGGTCACCCGACAGAACGGGGGTGGACTTGGTGCCGTTGCTGGCGGCGACGCCGCTGGCGGTGAGCAGGCGGGTGTCGCCGCCGGTGCCGTACTTGTCGATCTGGGTGCCGTTCAGCAGCTCCCGCACGGGGTCGGCGTCCCACCAGGCGAGGAAGTTCGCCGAGGAGGGGTTACGTCCCACGTTGCCGCCGGAGGAGTTGCGCAGCTGGTTCATGTTCGGGCCAGAACCCCAGAACTCCGCGCCGGGGTTGCCGGCGTAGATGTCCGCGGCCACACCACGCCCCGGTCCCTCGGAGCCACTGGTCGGGGTGCGGTGGATGTTCTGGCCGGTGCGGGCGTCGTGCAGGTCGGAGCCCGGCTGGTTGCCCGACTCGTGGATGGAGAAGACCTCGAGCCCCGAACGGGAGGGCACGAAGTCGCCCACGTGCAGGGCGTCACCGTGGCCGTAGCCCGTGGAGTACATCAGGCGGCCGTTGTCATCAATGGTGGCGGCGCCGTAGACGATCTCCTGCCGGCCGTCGGCGTCGACATCCGCGATGGACAGCTGGTGGTTGCCCTGCCCGTAGGCGGCACCGTTGCCCGAGGCGTTGGAGTCGAACGTCCAGCGCCGGGTGAGCTGCCCGTCCCGGAAGTCCCAGGCCGCGATGACGGCGCGGGTGTAGTAGCCGCGCGCCATGACCAGGGAAGGGCGCTGGCCGTCGAGGTAGGCGGTGCCGGCCAGGAAACGGTCGACCCGGTTGCCGTAGTCGTCGCCCCAGGACGGGACGCTGCCCCGCGGAGGTTCATAGGTGACGGTGTCCATCTCCGCGCCGGTCTGCCCGTTGAACATCGTCAGGTACTCGGGGCCGCTCAGGATGTAGCCGCCGGAGTTACGGTGGTCCGCGTTCGCGTTGCCGATCACGCCGCCCTGCCCGTCGCGGGTGCCATCGGCTGTCTTCATCGCGACCTCGGCGCGGCCGTCGCCGTCGTAGTCGTAGACCTGGAACTGCGTGTAGTGCGCGCCGGCCCGGATGTTGCGGCCCAGATCGATACGCCACAGCCGCTGGCCGGTCAGCTGGTAGGCGTCGATGTAGACGTTGCCGGTGACCCCGGACTGGGAGTTGTCCTTGGCGTTGTCCGGGTCCCACTTGACGATCAGCTCGTACTGACCGTCACCGTCCACATCCCCCGGGCTCGCCTCGACCGGCGTGTACCCGGAGCCGGGCCGCTGGAGGGGAACGTCGAGGTAGTTGCCGCCGGTGAAGCGGAGCGAGCCTTCCGACGGTTCCTGCTCGGTGCCGTCCACCACCGCACGCACGGTGTAGGAGGCGTCGGCGGGAGCGCCCCGGTCCAGGTAGTTGGTGGAGTCGGTGATCGGCGAACCGTTCACCTTGGTCGAACCGCGGTAGACGTTGAACGCCGTGTCGTAGCCTTCGGTGCCGAGCAGCCGCCAGGACACCAGGTTCCCGTCACCCGAACGGACCGACACCAGGCCACGGTTGAGGTCCTCCATCTGCAGGGCCTCGCCGGTCGGCGGGTCGGGGTCCGGGTCCGGGTCGCCGTCGACCGGGACCAGCTGCCACTGCTGATTGGCACCGTCGTTGTCGGTGTACTGGGAGACCCGGGCGCCGTCCGCCGTGGACCGCTCCCACACCTCAAGCGCCTTGCCGCTGCGGCGGTTGATCAGCTGCACGTAGCCGCTGTCGGTGTCCACGACGCGGAACTGCTGATTGGCGCCATTGCTGTCGGGCCACTGGATGACATTGGCCCCGTCCGCGGTGGAGAGCGCCTCGATGTCCACCACTTGACCGCTGAGCGCCGACTTCAGGCGGTAGTAGCCGCCCCCCGAGTCGACGAACTGCCACTGCTGCCAGGCCCCGTCGTCACGCGACCACTGAACGATCGGCGCCCCCTCGGCAGTGGCCGCGTCGTTCACGGACATCACCTTGCCGCTGTGCCGGTTGACCAGCACGTAGGACGCGTTCGTGTCGATGACCGCGGCCTGCGCCGCGGGCGCCGGAAGAGCGACCAGCGACACCGCGGCCATCAGCACGACCAGCACCGAGGCCAGCAATCCACGGGTACTTCGGAATCTGCGAAGCGAGAGATACATGACGGCTCCTTCGAAAGCGATTACCGAGCCACGCACCCACCGAGCAACCAACGATGAAACGATTCATGACCACGGCGCACGAACAGCCCGTGATCAGGTCGAGCGGGGTGTGGGAGCGCTCCCGCAGCGTAGAACCGCCGCTTCCGGAACCGCAAGACGCGTGCGCCGAATACATTCAACCGACGAGCGGCGGCCGCGTAGCAGCCGCACGCGCAGCACCGCGAAAGGCCCCGGATAGAAAGCGCGTTCGCCTGGCCAACCCGACCGGGCCGCGGCCCAGGCCCCGGCCCGGAGCCCGCCCGCCCGCCCGCCCGCCCGCCAACTCGGCTTGCCGCCGACCGGGGTGACCAACGCCCAGGCGCCCCGCGCACCATCAGCTCGCCCGCACGCGAAAAGGTTCGCCACTCCGGGCACTTGATGAATCAACCGCAGGGGAGCGCTCATGGCGCTCCGGAACGCCCGCCCGCCGTCGGGGGCGACGCGCCGTCCCCCGGACCCGACGCCCAACTCGCCTTGATACGACGTCACTGCGACACCGTGATCAACCTTTCACACACTGCCCAGCCGTGCGCGGCGCATCATTCTGATCGATTGTGATTGCACTCGATGCGATCGGGTCCATTCTATTGACGCCTGTTCATCTCTGTTCAATGATGCGAATCGATGGTCGGCCCTGGACACCGGCACAGGTAAGTGGCTGACGTGGAGGAGGACTTCATGCGGCACGAGGATCGACGGCGCACCGTCCGATGGCGATGGGACTCGTTGGAGGACGGCAGCGTCCACGGCGGCCGCTGCCGCATCGCGGGCATGGCGCCCTTCCGGCCAAGCACGAGGGCCGACCCGCCGGACATCAGCTGGACCTGAGCCGGGGCCAGCGGCTGGAGCCGTCGGAGGACAGCAGCGCAGACGTACCGGACGGAGAGTGCGCGTGCGTGCTCGGGCGTGGTTCCGGCATCACACCGGATGAGGAATCGATCCGGCTGCTCAGACGAAGTCCGTGAGGGAAGCGGGGGCGCGACCCGAAGGATACGGATGATGGAGTGCACCAACGGTTCCGCGCGCGGGCGTGCGACGTGAGGGTGCTGAAGGACTACGGCGGCGGGTGCCGCAGGGGTCGTGCGCGGCCCGCCGCTGCCGTGGGCAACCGGCAGCGAGCAAGCCCGGCTCCGATGCCTCGGGCTGGACAACTGTCGGCATGCCGAGCCCGAGGGTCCCCTGGCTCAAGACGTTCATCGACAACGACACCCGCTGCACCCGGTCCCTGTGCCCGGACCCGGCTGACTGGAACGGCATCTCCGGCTGCCAGAACGCAGGCCGGTACGAGCCGGCGGTCGAGTAGGCGCCCGGCCACGGCTCGGCAAACACCCCCCTCCGCCCCGCCCGGATCTTCGCTGAGACCTGTGAGGTCACCACCTGTGAGGTCACCAACGGCAGAACAAGTCGCCATGGGCGCCTACCGCCCGGTCCTGACGCCCATCTGAGCCGCACACCGCCCCCGCGGAAAACCCCTACGAAGAATCCCCCACACAAGGAGTCATCAATGACGATGCGACGGCGTACATTCCTGGGCCTGAGCGCGGCCGGCGCTGCGGGCGTGGGCGCGTCCCTGCTCGGTGCCGGGCAGGCGCTCGCCACCCCCACCCGTCACCTGCTGGACGCGCCGACCGAGCCGTTCGCCGTAGGCGTGCGTGAGTACGCCTGGACGCGCGGCGACCGCCGGTGCACCACCTTCGTCTACTACCCCGCCACCGGCACCCCCGGCGGGAACCCCGTCACCGACGCTCCCGTAGCCGAGGGCGCCTTTCCCATCTGCAACTTCACCCACGGCTACGGCTCCAGCCCGCAGAACTCCGAGTTCTTCATCCGCCCCCTGGCCGAAGCCGGCTTCGTCGTCCCCGCGCCCCACTTCCAGTTCAACTTCGACGACGTCTACAACGGCAACCAGTCCAAGGACGTCTCCGAGATCCTCACCCGGACCCTTGCGCTGAACGGGTCCGACGACCCTCCCCCAGGCCTTGGGGGCCTGGGAGGTACCCCCATGCGGCCACATCGACGCGGCTCCCGGTGTCGGCGTGTCCGGTCACTCGATGGGCGGCATGACCACCCACGGCATGCTCACCGCCTGGCCCGACGACCGGATCACCGCCGCGATCCCGCAGTCAACCGTGGACATGGGCGACCCGGCCAGCGCGGTCGCGGCCAACGTCCTGTTCGTACACGGAGACCAGGACCCCACCTGCCCCTACGACGAAGGCCGCCGGGCCTACGAGGAACTGCCGGCCCCCAAGGCGTTCCTCACCTACCTCGGCGGAAACCACACCAGCTTCTGGGGCGACGACCGGTTCCCCGCCACCTGCGTGGACTGGATGCGCTGGAGCCTGTACGGCGACACCGCCGCACGCGACCGCCTCCCCGAAGACGCCAGTGGCGACGACACCGCCTGGGAGTTCGTCCAGGAGTAGGCCCATCGATGCGGAGGCCGTGTCAGAACCGGCTTCTGCACCGCCTCTGCGCGATTCCGAGCGATTCCGAGCGAAAGGAAAAGATCATGACCCATACATCCCGTGCGAATCCGTGGCGATGGCGGCTGCTCGTCGCCGCGTCGTTGTTCGCGTTGGTAACCGCGCCGCTCTCGGCAAGCGGTCCCGTTGCCGCGGCGGAGAGCACGGCCGGCGGCGAGGCTGAATCAACCGATCCTCTCGTCGCGCTGTCCGAGCACGTTTCCCCGCACTCCGCCGCGGACTTCACGGCCGGCTCCTGGGCACCCTTCGCGTCGGCCAGGGACGCCGCCGTGCAGCTGATCGAACGGGGAGAGGCAACCGCCGCGGAGCGTACCGAGGCGCGCGCGGCGCTCCAGGAGGCCACCGATGACCTGGTGATGGTCCGCGGCCTGACGACTCTGGTCGCCGACTACGAGACAGCGTCCCCACCGACTACACCGCTGCCTCCTGGGCTCCCTTCGCCGAAGCGTTGACCACCGCGGCCGATGTCGCAGGCGACCCGTCGGCGACCGTGCCGGACGTCGCGGCCGCCAAGACGGACCTGCAAAGTGCCGCTTCCGAACTGGAACCTTTGCAGGGGTCATTCGAGACCATCACGAACGACGCCTTCTGGAACGACACCGATGGCAATCCCATCTACTCGCAGGGTGGTGGCGTTTTCCGGTTCGGCGACACGTACTACTGGTACGGCGTGCACTACGCCGGCGCCGAGTCCTACCGAGCAGATCCGTCGAGGAAGTACGACAACCAGGTCACCTTCGTGTCGATCCCGGTGTACTCCTCGCAGGACCTGGTGAACTGGACTTTCGAGAACGACGTCGCCACGACTGCCACCGGCCTCGGCGACCTGGGCGGCAACCTCGGCGACGCCGGCTGGGTGGGGCGTCTTGGCGTCTCGTACAACGAGAACACCGGCAAGTACGTGCTTCCCGTGCAGATGTGGCACCCGGCGCACGACCACGGCGTTCTGTTCCTCCAGGGCGACTCGCCCACCGGCGACTTCGCCTTCGGCAACTTCCAGACCCAGGTGCAGAACTCGCCGACCACGGGCACCGGGGACCAGACCGTCTTCACCGACGAGGACGGGCAGGACTACCTGATCTTCTCCAACCGGGAGGGACGCTCCCGGGCTTTCGTCTCCAAGCTCAGCGAGTCCGACTCGCTGAGCGCGGAGCCCGCGGTCGAGGTCGGCTACAACGCCGATGGCCGCGAAGGCAACGCCATGTTCAAGCTCGACGGCAGCTACTACCTGGCGGCCTCGGACCTGCACGGCTGGAACTCTTCGGTCAACCATGTCATCGAGTCCACCACCGACGACATCCAAGGTGATTACTCGGACGAGTACACCCTCCCGGGTACCGAGATGGACTACAGCCACGTGACCCAGACCGGGTTCTTCGTGACGGTCGAGGGAACGGAGCAGGACACGGTGCTGTATGCCGGCGATCGCTGGGCCGACTTCGCGTGGAACGGCATCGGCTACAACCAGTGGATGCCGATCAACCAGAACGAAGCGGGCGAGCTCCAGTTCCATTCGATGAGTCAGTGGCAGTTCAACGCCGCAACCGGCCAATGGCGGGTCGGGCCGCAGAACAACTACATCCTCAACCCCGACTTCCAGGCCGACCGGATCATCGTCTCGGACCTGACCGGGTGGACCAACACCGGCGGCAGCGTGACCAACGTCGAAGGCGGCGCGAACTCCAGCCGGTTCGCGTTGCAGGTCAGCGGCGGCGGCACGCAGCAGGAGATCGACGTGCCCGAAGGCGCCTACGCCCTGTCCCTGTCCGCCAGGGGGGAAGCCGGCGAGGTCGTGGTCACCGACGCCGACGGCAACGACAACGTTCTGGAGGTCCCCTCCTCCGGTGGCTGGTCCGAGCACGAGCTGACCGGGATCGAACTGCCCGCCGGGCCCGTCACCGTGACGGTCCGCTCCTCGGGGTCCGGCGGCTTCACCGTCGACGGCCTCTCGCTCGTCCGGCAAACGGGATAACCGGCCCCCGAGCCGTCCCGTTGACGTACCGCCGGTGCGGGCGGTCTCCCCTGCTCGCCAGCAGCCGTCTCCCGCGCCGCTACTGATCGCTTCCCGCACCGGTCAGGGGCGGCCGGGGCCTGGCCTGGGCGGGCCTGGCCGGGCCTGGCCTGGCCCGGCCGGGGGGGAATGACGCGCTGTGATAGCTTGCCGGGGCCAGTCGAACCCACACGTGCGTGGGTCAGGGAATCCGGTGCGAATCCGGAACTGACGCGCAGCGGTAAGGGGGACGGGCGGGGCAGCGGCCACTGGACCACGATCATGACCACGATCACGGTCCGGGAAGGCGCCTCGTCCGGGTGATCCCGAGTCCGAAGACCTGCTGGCGGCCTCCGCGCCCGGCGTCGTGCGGCGGAGGGACACCGTCCGACAGGGTTCCGCGTTCGAGCCCTCGACACCCGGGGAAGTGCATGCCGGTCGCGCAGTTCGTCCGTCCTTCCGTCCTGGTCCTCTCGGGAGCTCTGCTCCTGACCGCCTGCGGTGCCGACGCGTCCTCGCCGCCCTCGTCATCGCAGCCAGGGGAGAGCGGCTATCCGCTGACGCTCGACAACTGCGGGCGGACGGTGGAGATCGCCGCCCCGCCCCGGCGGGCGGTCTCGCTGTCCCAGGGCACCACCGAGATCCTGCTGTCCCTCGGTCTCGCCGACCGGATCGTCGGCACCGCCACCTGGACCGACCCGCTGCCCGAGGCGCTGGCGGAGGCCGGTGCGTCGGTGCCCCGGCTCGCCGACAACGCCCCCTCCTTCGAACGGGTCCTGGACACCGAACCGGACTTCGTCTCCTCGTCCTTCAGCTCCCTGCTCGGCACGGGGGGCGTGGCCACCCGCGAGCAGTTCGAGGAGCTGGGGGTGCCCACGTACCTGTCCCCCGCCGACTGCGTCGGCAAGGACAACAGCGGCGACGGTGACGGGGTGCGCACCCAGGCGTTCACCATGGAGACGGTCTACGGCGAAGTCCGCGAGCTGGCCAGGGTCTTCGACGTAGAGGAGCGCGGCGAGGAGCTGGTCGCCGAGCTCGAAGCACGCGCGGCGCGGGCCACCTCCGGCATCGACGCGTCCGGGGTGTCGTTCCTGTACTGGTTCGCCAACTCCGAGGCCCCCTACATGGCGGGCTGCTGCGGCGCTCCCGGCGTCATCACCGACGCGTTCGGCGCGGAGAACGTGTTCGACGATACCCACGAGGAGTGGCCCCAGATCAACTGGGAGACGGTCGCCGACCGCGATCCCGACGTGCTGGTGATCGGCGACCTCGCCCGCGACTCGCAGACGGCCGAGAGCGCGGCGGAGAAGATCGCGTTCCTGGAGTCGCACCCGGTGACCCGGACCATGACGGCTGTCCGCAACGAACGGTACGTCCTGCTCAGCGGTCAGGCCATGGACCCGACCATCCGCACCGTCGAGGGCATCGAGCAGGTGGCCGCGGCGCTGCGCGAGCACGGGCTCGCGGAGTGAGCCACGGCATACGTCCGGCCACCCGCGGGGGTCTGCTGTGGGGGGCCGGACTCGCCGCGCTGTGCGCCTCCGTCGCCGTGACCGTCACCATCGGCCCGGCGTCCATCGGCGTCGGCGACGTCTGGTCCACCATCGCGGCCCGCCTGGGCTGGGGCACCTCGGATCTCCCCAGGCTGCGGAACGAGATCGTGTGGAACCTACGGCTGCCGCGCGTCCTGCTGGCGGCCGTGTGCGGCGCGGGACTCGCGGTGTGCGGGGCGGTGATGCAGTCGCTGCTGCGTAATCCGCTCGCCGACCCCTTCGTCCTGGGCGTCTCCTCCGGGGCCTCGACCGGGGCCGTCGTGGTGGTCGTCCTCGGCGCCGGCGGCGGCGCGCTTTCGGTCTCCGGGGGCGCGTTCCTGGGGGCCGTCTGCTCCTTCGCGCTGGTGCTGCTGCTCAGCCACACCCTGGGCGGCACCCCGGACCGGGTGGTCCTCTCGGGGGTCGCGGCGATGCAGCTCTTCTCCGCGCTCACCTCCTTCGTGGTGATGACCGGCGCCGACGCGGAGACCACCCGCGGCGTGCTGTTCTGGCTGCTCGGTTCGCTCGGCGGGGCGGGCTGGACGGACGTGTGGCTGTGCCTGGCGGTGCTGCTCGCGGTCCTGGTGGTGTGTCTCGGGTACTGCCGGACCCTGGACGCCTTCGCCTTCGGGCAGGACGCGGCGGCCTCGCTCGGGGTCTCCGTCGCCTGTACCCGGCTGGTGCTGCTGTGCGCGACCGCGCTGCTGACCGGCGCGCTCGTCAGCACGGCGGGGGCCATCGGCTTCGTCGGCCTGGTGCTGCCGCACGCCGCCCGCGCGCTGACCGGTCCTGGCCACGGGCGGCTGCTGCCGGCCTGTGCCCTGGCGGGTGCCGTGTTCCTGGTGTGGGCCGACACGCTGGCGCGCACGGTTCTCGATCCGCAGGAGGTACCGGTGGGGGTGGTGACCTCGCTGGTCGGTGTCCCGGCCTTCGTCCTCGTCCTGTACCGCACCCGCCGCGGCGTCAGGAGCGCGGCATGACGCTGCACGCCGAGGGGGTCTCCCGTTCCGCGGGCGGGCACCTGATCCTGGACGGTGTCGACCTGGCCCTGCGGCCCGGGCACACGACCGGCGTGCTGGGGCCGAACGGTTCTGGCAAGTCCACGCTGCTGCGCCTGCTCGCCGGCCTCCTGACCCCCGCCTGCGGGCTGGTCACCCTCGACGGGGACCCGATCGGCGAACTGCGCCGCAGAGCGGTCGCCCGGCGGGTGGCCGTCGTCGAGCAACAGGCCGACACTCAGGTCGAGTTGACCGTCGCGGACGTCGTGGGCCTCGGCCGGGTCCCGCACCGGCGCCCCTGGGCCCCCGGTTCGCCGGACGACGAGCAGGCCGTGCGCACCGCCCTTGAGCAGGCCGGACTGACCGGCCACGCGGAACGCGCCTGGCACACCCTCTCCGGAGGCGAACGTCAGCGCGTCCAGATCGCCCGCGCCCTCGCCCAGCAGCCCAGGGAACTCCTGCTGGACGAGCCGACCAACCACCTGGACATCCAGCACCAGCTCGATCTGCTGGCCCTGGTCGCCGCCCTCCCCCTCACCACGGTCGTCGCCCTGCACGACCTGAACCTCGCCGCGATGTACTGCGACGACCTCCTGGTGCTCGGGCGAGGGCGCGTGGTGGCCCGTGGCACGCCCGATGAGGTGCTCACCGAGGAACTCATCGCGCGGGTCTACCGGGTACGCGCCGAGGTCACCCCTTCCGGACCCGGAGGGCGCCCCCACATCCGGTTCCTCGGCACGCTCCCGCCGCCCCGGCCGCCCGAAGGCGAACGTCGCGTAGGCTGACCGTCGCCCGCGGTGCCAGGAACCCGGTGAGATTCCGGGGCGGTTCCGCCACTGTGACGCCGTCGCCCGTTCGACGGCGCAGCCAGATACTGGCCGCGGGCCCGTCCGACCGTCACACGGGGCGAGAACCCCGGAGGAGGAACTTGGCGATGGCCGAGCCCGCCAAGCGCATCGCGCTGCTGTCCACGTCCGACACCGATCTGCTCTCCGCCCGTGCCAGCGGCGCGACGTGGCGCCTGTCCAACCCGGCGCGGGCCGGCGACGCCGAGCTGGCCACCACCGTCGCCGGCGCGGACCTCGTCGTCGTCCGGCTTCTCGGCTCGCCGGGCGAGCTGTGGAACGGGCTCGGCGCCGTCCGTGACCGGGGCACTCCCCTGGTGGTCCTGGGCGGGGAGCAGCAGCCGAACGCCGAGCTGATGGAGCGCTCCACGGTGCCGATCGGCGTCGCGGCCGAGGCCCACCGGTACCTGGCGGAAGGCGGCCCCGCCAATCTGGCCGAACTGCACGCGTTCCTGTCCGACACGGTGCTGCTGACCGGCGAGGGCTTCGAGCCGCCGATCGCGATTCCCGAATGGGGGTTCGCCGCCCGGCCGGCGGCCCCCGGCGGAGGGCTCCCCCGGGTCGGCGTCCTGTACTACCGGGCCCACGAGGCCAGTGGGAACACGGCTTTCGCCCACGCCCTCGCCGACGCGATCGACGCGACCGGCCGGGCCGTCGGGGTCCCCGTCTTCGCGGGTTCCCTGCGCTCGGCGCCCGACAGTCTCTACGACGCCCTCGGCGCCCTCGACGCGCTGGTCGTCACCGTTCTGGCGGCCGGGGGCACCATTCCGTCGAACGCGAGCGCGGGCGGCAACGACGAGGCGTGGGACGTGCGGCGGATGGCGGCGCTGGACATCCCCGTTCTCCAGGGCCTGTGTCTCACGTCCAGCCGAGCCGAGTGGGAGGCGTCGGACGACGGGGTCACGCCGCTGGACTCGGCGAGCCAGATAGCGATTCCGGAGTTCGACGGCCGGATCATCACCGCGCCGTTCTCGTTCAAGGAGTTCGACGCCGACGGGCTGCCCCGCTACGTCGCCGACGCAGAACGCTGCGGCCGGGTCGCGGCGCTCGCCGTCAACCACGCTCGCCTGCGGTCGACGCCCAACCGGGACAAGCGGATCGCCGTCGTGCTCTCGGCGTATCCGACCAAGCACGCGCGCATCGGCAACGCCGTCGGCCTCGACACACCGGTGTCGGCCGTCCGGCTGCTGCGCCGGCTCCGGGACGACGGCTACGACCTGGGCGCGGACAATGCCGTGGTCCGCATCCTGGATGCAGGACACACCGACACCGAGGCGGGCGACGCGCTCATCCACGCCCTCGTCGCCGCGGGCGGCCAGGACGAGGAGTGGCTGACGTCCGCGCAACTGACCGACGCCCATGTCCGCATCGGCGCGGCGGAGTACGAGGCATGGACCGCCGACCTGCCGGCCGGCCTGCGCGCCGCGATGGCCGAGACGTGGGGCGCCGCGCCTGGCAGCCTGTTCGTCAACGACGCCGGCGAGCTGGTGCTGGCCACCCTGTCCGCCGGCAACGTCGTTCTGCTGATCCAGCCCCCGCGCGGCTTCGGCGAGAACCCGGTCGCGATCTACCACGACCCCGACCTGCCGCCGAGCCACCACTACCTCGGCGCCTACCGCTGGCTGGAGCACGGCTTCGGCGCCCACGCCGTCGTCCACCTCGGCAAGCACGGTTCGCTGGAGTGGCTGCCCGGCAAGAACGCCGCGCTCTCGGCCGCCTGCGCCACCGACGCGGCACTCGGCAACCTGCCGCTGGTCTACCCGTTCCTGGTCAACGACCCGGGCGAGGGGGCGCAGGCCAAGCGCCGCGCCCACGCCACCATCGTCGACCACCTCGTGCCGCCGATGGCGCGGGCGGAGACCTACGGCGACATCGCCCGGCTGGAACAACTGCTCGACGAACACGCCAACATCGCCGCGATGGACCCGGCGAAGCTGCCCGCGGTCCGGGGCGAGATCTGGACACTGATGCAGGCCGCCCAGCTGCACCGCGACCTCGGTCTTGAGGCGCGCCCGGGGGACGACGAGTTCGACGACTTCCTCCTGCACGTCGACGGCTGGCTGTGCGAGATCAAGGACGCCCAGATCCGGGACGGCCTCCACGTCCTCGGCGAGGCCCCGACCGGTGCGGCCCGCGTCAACCTGGTGCTCGCGATCCTGCGCGCGGCCCAGGTGTGGGGCGGCGTGGGCGACGCCGTTCCCGGCCTGCGCGCCGCGCTCGGCCTGAAGGACGCCGCCACGGCGAGCACGGCCGAGGTCGACGGCTTCGAGGCCGAAGCCCGCGAGCTGGTCGAGGGGATGGAGGCGGCCGGCTGGGAGCCCGCGGCCGCGGCCACGCTCCACACCGCCCAGGAGGTCCGGCGGGTACTGGAGTTCGCCGCCGTCGAGGTCGTGCCGCGGCTGGCCCGCACGACCGGGGAACTGGCCGCGGTCAGCCACGCCCTCGACGGCGGCTTCGTTCCGGCCGGTCCTTCGGGGTCCCCGTTGCGCGGCCTGGTGAACGTGCTGCCGACCGGGCGGAACTTCTACACCGTCGACCCCCGCGCGGTGCCCTCGCGGCTCGCCTGGCAGGCCGGCCAGGCGATGGCGGACTCGCTGCTGCGGCGCTACCGGGAGGAGACGGGCGGCTACCCGCGGTCCGTCGGCCTGTCCGTGTGGGGCACCTCCGCCATGCGCACCTCGGGGGACGACATCGCCGAGGTCCTGGCCCTGCTGGGGGTGCGCCCCGAGTGGGACGCCGAGTCGCGCCGGGTCGGCAGGCTCGCCGTCGTCCCCCTCGACGAGCTGGGCCGGCCCCGCATCGACGTGACCGTGCGCATCTCGGGGTTCTTCCGCGACGCGTTCCCGCACGCCGTCGCGCTGCTCGACGACGCGGTCCGTCTTGTCGCCGCGCTCGACGAGCCTGACGAGCGGAACTTCGTGCGGGCCCACGCCCGCGCCGACCTGGCCGAGCACGGCGACGAACGCCGGGCGACCACCCGCATCTTCGGCTCCCGGCCCGGCAGTTACGGAGCGGGCATCCTGCAGGTGATCGAGTCCGGGTCGTGGCGCGACGACAAGGACCTGGCCGAGGTCTACACGGCGTGGGGCGGCTTCGCCTACGGACGCGGCCTCGACGGCGCCCCCGCCGACGACGACATGCGCGCCAACTACCGCCGGATCAAGGTCGCCGCCAAGAATGTCGACAGCCGCGAGCACGACATCGCCGACTCCGACGACTACTTCCAGTACCACGGCGGCATGATCGCGACCGTCCGTGCCCTGACCGGCGCCGACCCCAAGGCGTACGTCGGCGACTCGACCTCGCCCGACGCGGTGCGGACCCGCACCCTGGCCGAGGAGACCTCCCGCGTCTTCCGGGCCCGCGTGGTCAACCCGCGCTGGATCGCTGCGATGCAGCGGCACGGCTACAAGGGCGCGTTCGAGCTGGCCGCCACGGTCGACTACCTGTACGGCTTCGACGCCACCGCGGGCGTCGTGCACGACGGCATGTACGAGGAGCTGGCCAGGCAGTACGTCCTCGACGAGACCAACCAGCAGTTCCTGCGGCGGTCCAACCCCTGGGCGCTGCGCGGCATCGTCGAACGGCTCCACGAGGCGGTCGAGCGCGGCCTGTGGGCGGAGCCGGACCCCGGCCTGCTGGCCGCGATGCGGCAGGTGTACCTGGAGGTCGAGGGCGACCTGGAGGACGAAGGGTGAGGATTCGGGTCCTGGGTATTGGCATGGGTCCGCAGCATGTGACGCCCGAGGTGGCCGAGGCGCTGCGCGGGGCCGACTACGTGCTCGCGGCCCGGAAGTCAGGGGAGGACCGGCTGCTGGACGTCCGGCGCGCGGTCTGCGAACGGTACGGCGTCGCGCTCGCCGTCGTACCCGACCCCGCGCGCGACCGCGACGACCCTGCCGACTACCAGGCGGCCGTCGCCGCCTGGCACGAGGCCCGCGCCGCGGCGTACGAGCGGGTGCTCGCGCGCCGCGGCGGCACCGCGGCCATCCTCGTATGGGGCGACCCGTCGCTCTACGACTCCACGGTCCGCCTGGTCGAGCGGCTCGCCGGCCGGCTGCGGGCCGACTGGGACGTGCTGCCCGGCATCAGCGCGCCCCAACTGCTCGCCGCCCGGCACCGGATCGTGCTGCACGAGGTCGGCAGGCCCGTCCACGTCACCCCGGCGCGCCGGCTGCGCGAGGCGGTCGAGGCGGGGCAGGAGAACATCGTCGTCGTCCTCGGCGGCCGTTCCGGGCTGTCCGGGCTGTCCGAGCTGTCCGAGCTGTCCGAGCTTCCCGGCCTGGCCGACTGGACGATCTGGTGGGGCGCCAACCTCGGCGGCCCGGGCGAGGAGCTGGTGCACGGCCGCGTCGGCGACGTGCTGCCCGAACTGGCCGCGGCCCGCGGGCGGGCCAGGGCCGCCGCGGGCTGGGTCATGGACGCCTACCTGCTGCGCCGGGCGCGCTGATGGCGGGCCTCCTGGTCGCCGGCGCCACCTCGGACGCCGGGAAGAGCGTCGTGACGACCGGCCTGTGCCGTGCGTTCGCCCGCCGGGGCGTCCGGGTGGCCCCGTACAAGGCGCAGAACATGTCCAACAACTCGATGGTGTGCCACGGCCCCGACGGGCGGCCCGCCGAGATCGGCCGCGCCCAGTGGGTGCAGGCGCTCGCCGCGGGCGTGCGCCCGGAGCCCGCGATGAATCCCGTGCTCCTCAAGCCCGGCAGCGACCGGCGCAGCCACGTCGTGCTGCTGGGATATCCCGCCGGGGAGGTCACCGCCGGCGACTTCGCCACGGGGCGCCGGCACCTCGCCGAGGCCGCGCACGCCGCGTTCGACGGGCTGGCCGCGCGGCACGACCTGGTCGTCGCCGAGGGCGCCGGCTCGCCGGCCGAGATCAACCTGCGGTCGAGCGACTACGTCAACATGGGCCTCGCCCGGCACGCCTCGCTGCCGGCCGTCGTCGTCGGCGACATCGACCGGGGCGGTGTCTTCGCCGCCCTGTACGGAACGGTGGGACTGCTGGAGGCGGCCGACCAGGCGCTGGTGGCCGGTTTCGTGGTGAACAGGTTCCGGGGCGAGCCGAGTCTGCTCCGCCCCGGGCTCAAGAGCCTTGAACGCCTGACGGGCCGCCGGGTGTACGGCGTCCTGCCGTGGGCCCCCGGCCTGTGGCTGGACTCGGAGGACGCCCTCGACCTGGCGGGCCGGCGGTCGGCAGGCGACCGTGCGCGGCGCGTCGTGGTCGTCCGGTTCCCGCGGATCAGCAACTTCACCGACGTGGACGCGCTCGGCCTCGAACCGGATCTCGATGTCGTGTTCGCCGCCGACCCGCGCGACCTCGCCGACGCCGATCTGCTGGTGCTGCCCGGCACCCGCGCCACCCTCGCCGACCTCGGCTGGCTGCGGGCCCGCGGGCTCGACCGCGCCGTCGCCGACCACGTCCGCCGGGGCAAACCGCTCCTGGGGATCTGTGGCGGCTACCAGCTGCTCGGGCACCGCGTCACCGACCCGCACGGCGTCGAGGGCGCGGCCGGCTCGGACGTCGCCGGGCTCGGCCTGCTCGACGTGCGCACCGAGTTCGCGGCGGAGAAGACGCTGCGGCTGCCGACCGGAAGGGCGCTCGGTGCCCGTGCCTCGGGCTACGAGATCCACCACGGCCGCGTCACGATCGGCCGCTCCGCCCCGGAGTTCCTCGGCGGCGTCCGGGCGGGCAACGTCTTCGGCACGCTGTGGCACGGCGCGCTGGAGGGCGACGAGCTGCGTTCGGCGTTCCTGGCCGAAACCCTCGGCCTGGCCCCCTCCGGGGTGAGCTTCGCGGCGGCGCGTCAGCGTCGGATCGACCTGATCGCGGACCTGGTCGAGCGGCATCTCGACCTCGACGCGCTGCTGGCGCTGGCCCGGGAGGGAGCACCCCCCGGTCTGCCGGTCCTGGCGCCCGGGGGTGGCGCATGAGACTGCTGCTGCTGGGTGGCACCTCGGAGGCCCGCGCGCTCGCGGCGCGGCTGATCGAGGAGGGTGTCGACGTCACGACCTCGCTGGCCGGCCGGGTGGCGCGGCCGCGGCTGCCCGTCGGGCGGGTCCGCGTCGGCGGCTTCGGCGGCGTGGCGGGGCTGCGGGCCGCGCTCGCCGGGTACGACGCGGTCGTCGACGCCACCCACCCGTTCGCGGTGGGCATGACCGCGAACGCGGCGGCCGCCTGCACCGACGTGCCGCTGCTGCGGCTGGAGCGGCCAGGGTGGGAGCCGCGTTCCGGGTGGCGGTACGCCGACACGCACGAGCAGGCCGCCGGTCTTGCCGCGGCGCTCGGCGCCCGCCCGTTCCTGACGGTGGGCCGCCAGGAGCTGGCCCGCTTCGTGCCGGCGCTCGCCGATCGCGCCGTGCTGGCCCGCGTGGTCGACCGGCCCGCCCTGCCCCTGCCCGGGCGATGGCGGCTGGTCACCAGCCGCGGTCCTTTCCACCTGGACGGCGAGCTGGACCTGATGGACGGCCACGCCGTCGACGTGCTCGTCACCAAGGACTCGGGCGGCACCTACACCTGGCCGAAGCTGGCCGCCGCCGAACGGCTGGCCGTGCCGGTGGTCGTCGTCCGCCGCCCGCCAGGCCCTTCGGGCGTCCGAACGGTCCACGACGTTCGCGAGGCGGTTACGTGGGTCCTGCGGCTGCGGTGAGAGCGCCCCGGCGGGGCGGGCCGTCGCGTCCTTCTCGTCCCCGCGGCCGGTCGAGGCACGCGGGACCGGGACCTCCACCGGCCCGCCCGGCGGCCACCGTCACCGGTCGCGGGTGCGGGCGCGGCGCCCGTACCCGGCAGCGCCGCCCCCACACCGACCCGCCTCGCCGGCACGGGCGACCCGCCGGTACCCATGACCAGGCCACACCAGACCGGCCACACCAGACCGGTCCCTCCCACTCAGCGTCGCACGGAGCGCCCGCCGGCCAGGGCGGCGCCGGCCGCCAGCAGCGCCGCCCCCGTGCCGACCCGCCTCGCGAGCAGGACGGCCCGCGGAACGTCGGCGCGCCGGGCCCTGCGCCCGGTGCCCAGGACCGGGCGGTGCTCGGTCCTGGTGCCGTAGCGGTTGGTGCCGCCGAGCCGGACGCCGAGCGATCCGGCGAAGGCCGCCTCCACGACGCCGGCGTTCGGGCTGGGGTGGGCGGCGGCGTCCGCGCGCCAGGCCGCCAGCGCCTGGCGCGCGCGGGTCGGCGCCGCAGCCGCGGCGAGGGCCCCGCCGAGCCGCGATCCCGGCAGGTTGAGCAGGTCGTCGAGCCGGGCCGCGGCCCAGCCGAACCGCTCGTGCCTGGGGGTGCGGTGACCCACCATGGCGTCGAGGGTATTGGCCGCGCGGTAGCCGAGCAGCCCGGGGACACCGGCGAACGCGCCCCACACCAGCGGCGCCACGACGGCGTCGGAGGTGTTCTCGGCGACGGACTCGACCACGGCCCGCACGATTCCGGCTTCGTCCAGGCCGCTGGTGTCGCGCCCGACCAGGTGGGTCAGGCGCAGCCGTGCCGCGGGCAGGTCACCGCGGTCGAGACAGGCGTGGACGGCGAGCGCCTCCCGCTCCAGGGAACGGCCGCCGAGCACCGCCCACGCGGCGGTCGCGGTGACCGCCGCGTGGGCGACCGGGCACCGCTCGGCGAGGCGGTCCGCGGCGCGCCCGGCCAGGGCCGCTCCCCCGACGAGCGCGACGGTGTACGCCAGGCCGCGGGAACGGCGGTCGGCGTAGATCCGCCGCTCCAGGGCCGATGCCACCGCGCCGAAGCCCGCCACCGGGTGGTGGCGGCGCGGATCGCCCAGCAGCCGGTCGGCGGCGAAGCCGAGCAGCAGCCCGGCGGCTCGGGAGGCGCCGGGCGTCATGGGGCGGCCACCGCGGCCACCGGCGGGGGGAGCGGTGCGTCCAGGGCGGCGAAGAGCCGCCGGGTGCGCTCGGGCGGCCGGGCCGCGACGCGGACCCAGTCGCTGCCGAGACCCGGGAAGGTGTCGGCTCGCCGTACCGCGATGCCGCGGGCCCGCAGCAGCGGGTGCGTGCCATCGCCGAGGCGGGCGAGGACGAACGGCGCCGAGGACGCGATCACTTCGAAGCCCCGTTCGCGCAGCCCGTCCGCGAGGTAGTCGCGCCACCGGACGAGAGCGCGGGCCCGGTCACGTCCTTCGGATGCCGCCGCGGCGGAGCAGGCGGCGACGGTGGCGTCGACGGCCGTCGTCGAGACCGACCACGGCGGCTGGTGGGCGGCCAGTTCGCGGATCACCCCGGGGTCGGCGACCACGTACCCGGCGCGCACGCCGGGGATGGACCAGTGCTTGGTGAGGCTGCGGATCACGGCGACCCCGGCCAGGCGTTCCCCGGCCAGCGACTCCCGCTCGCCCGGAACGGCGTCCATGAACGCCTCGTCGACGACGACAAGGCGCCACGCGCGCCGCAGGCCGCGCACCACCTCGGCCGGGTGGAGCACGCCCGTCGGGTTGGTCGGGTTGCCGATGACGACGAGGTCGGCCTCCTCCGGCACGTCCGCCGGGTCCAGCCGGAATCCGCGGTCGGGACGGCAGAGAACGGGGGTGACGTGGTGGCCCGCCTGTTCGAGCGCGGCGTGCGGCTCGGTGAACTGGGGGTGGACGACGACCGGCCGCTGCCAGTCGCGCAGGCGCGCGACGAGGGTGAACGCCTCGGCGGCACCGGCCGTGGGCAGCACCTCGTCACCGTGGCGTCCGTGGCGTTCGGCCACGGCGGCCCTGGCCGGCGCCGGATCGGGATAGTCGGCCACCCGGTCGAGGCTTCGGCGCAGCGCCCGGTCGAGCCACTCCGGCCGCCCGCCGTCGTACACGTTGACGGCGAAGTCGATCAGTCCCGGGCCCGTCTCGCGGTCCCCGTGGTGGCGCAGCGGGTCCGGCACCGGCTCGCTCGGGGCGTGGGGCACGGCGGCGGGGCGGGGCGTGACGTGCCGTGCCGCGGCGTGCGGTGCCGCGGCGTGGACGGCGTCGGCGAAGCGCTGCGCGAGCCGGGGGTGGCCGGCCCAGTGGACGTGCAGGTACGAGGCGTGGCACGTGGCCGACGCGAACCCCGTGGCCTCGCCGTCGATCCGCCAGGCCGGAACGGTGCCGGCCGCGGGCGTGGCCTGCGTGCGGTGGAACTCGTGGCCGGTGACCCGTTCGCCGGCCCGGGTGACCAGGCTGTCGGCGGCGGCGGTCGCGACGGCGTAGCGCAGGGTGAGCCGGTCGGTCATGGCGGTCGCCGTCGGCAGGACCCCGGCCATCTCGGCGCCGTCGAGCGACGCGGCGAGGTAGAGCAGCCCCGCGCACTCGGCGACGGTGGGGATGCCGCGGCGCACGGCGGTGCGCAGGTCGTGCAGGAGGGCGCCGTTGGCGGCGAGGTCGGCCGCGTAGACCTCGGGGAAGCCGCCACCGAGATAGATCCCCCGGGTGCCCGCGGGGAGTTCGGTGTCGGTGAGCGGGTCGAAGGTGACCACCGCGCATCCGGCCGCCGTCAGCAGTTCCTCGGTCTCCGCGTACCGGAACGTGAAGGCACGGCCGCCCGCGACGGCGACGACCGGCCGCCGGTCCCCGGCCGCGACGACCTCGCGGCCCGGCTCCCAGGGCTCCTCGGTGCCGAGGTCGGGGGCCGCGCGGGCGGCGGCCAGGAGCGCGTCGAGGTCGAGATACCGGGCCAGCCGCTCGCCGAGGCGCGCGATCAGCCGCGCCGGGTCGTCGCGTTCCGCGGCCGGAACGAGACCCAGGTGGCGCGACGGCGCGGACAGGCGGTCGTCGCGGGGCACGACCCCGAGGACGGGGAGCCCGGCGCGTTCCAGCGACCGTTCGATCTCGGCGGTGTTGCGGGCCGATCCTGCCCGGTTGAGCACGACCCCGGCCACGTGGACCCCGGGGTCGTAGGCGGCCATGCCCGCCGCCACCGCGCCGACCGATCTGGACTGCCCTGCGACGTCCATGACGAGCACGACGGGCGTGCGGGTCAGCGTGGCGACGTGCGCGGACGAGGCGAAGCCGTCCGTTCCGAGCCGGCCGTCGTGGAGCCCCATCACGCCCTCGATCACGGCGATATCGGCCCCCGCGGCGCCGTGCAGCAGGAGCGGGGCGACGCGGCGCTCGCCGACGAGGTGCGGATCGAGGTTGCGGCCCGGACGGCCGGTGGCCAGCGCGTGGTACCCGGGATCGATGTAGTCAGGGCCTGCCTTGTGGCCGCTCACCTCGTGCCCGGCCGCGCGCAGGGCGGCCATCAGGCCGGTGGCGACGGTGGTCTTGCCCTGTCCCGAGGCGGGCGCGGCGACCATCAGCCGCGGCAGCCGCACCCCCGTCTCACCACTCAATGCCCCGCTGGCCCTTCTGCCCCGTGTCCATCGGATGCCTGACCTTGGTCATGTCGGTGACCAGATCGGCGGCCTCGACCAGCCTCGGGTCGGCCCGGCGCCCGGTGATGACGACGTGCTGGTGGCCCGGCCGCCCGGCCAGCGTGCGGACGACGTCGTCGACGTCGACCCAGCCCCAGGCCATGGGGTAGGTGAACTCGTCGAGCACGAGCAGGTCGTGGGTCTCCGCGGCCAGGCGCCGCTTGATCTCCGCCCACCCCTCGGCGGCGGCAGCGGCGTGGTCGGCGGCGTCGCCCCGCTTCCTGGCCCAGGACCATCCCGCGCCCATCCGGTGCCACTCGACGGGCCCGCCTTCGCCGGTCTCGGCGTGGAGCCGGCCGAGCCGCTCCAGAACGTCCTGCTCGCCGACGCGCCACTTCGCGGACTTGACGAACTGGAAGACCCCGATGCGCCAGCCCTGGTTCCAGCCGCGGAGCGCGAGGCCGAAGGCGGCGGTCGACTTGCCCTTGCCCTCGCCCGTGTGGACGACGACCAGGGGGCGCCTGCGCCGCTGCCGCGTGGTCAGGCCGTCGTCGGGAACGGTCGGGGGCCGGCCCTGCGGCATCAGGCAGCCCCCCTCAGGCCGCCGGTGCGGTCGCGGACACTCCCGGCGAGCGCCTCGGCGCTGACCTCGGTGACCGGCAGGTGTTCGGCGCCGAGCCGGTCAGCGAGGTCGGCGGCCAGGCCGAGCCGCAGCGGGCCGGTCTCGCCGTCGACGACCACGGAGGTGACGCCCGACGCGGCGACGTACTCCGCCGCCTGGCGCGACCGGGCGACCGCGTCGGGACCGCCCGTGGCCCGGCCGTCGGTGACGACGACGAGCAGGGGGCGCAGGCGCGGGTCGCGGAGCCGTTCCCGCCGCAGGACGCGGGCGGATTCGAGGAGGCCCTCGGCCAGCGGGGTCCGGCCGCCGGCCGGCAGTTCGTCGAGGCGGCGGGCGGCGATCTCGACCGAGTGGGTCGGCGGCAGGACGAGTTCGGCCTGCCGGCCCCGGAACGTCACCAGGCCGACCTTGTCCCGGCGCCGGTAGGCGTCGAGCAGGAGCGAGAGGATCGCGGTCTTCACCTGCGTCATGCGTTTGCGTGCGGCCATGGAGCCGGACGCGTCGACGCAGAACATCACCAGGTTGGCCTCGCGGCCCTCCCGGACGGCGTGCCGCAGGTCCTCCGGGCGCAGTTCGGGCCGGCCGCCGGCCGTTCGGCGCGCGGTCCTGCCGCCGCCGGCGGCGGCACGCAGGGTCTCCACGAGGTCCAGGGACCCGGACGTTCCGTCGGCGCGGCGTGCGCCGACCCGGGCGCCGATGGCGGCGCGGGCCCGGCTGCGCCGCCCGGCGGCGCCGTCGCCGAGACCGCGGACGGTCAGCAGCCGGGGCCGGTAGGGCGCCGAGGCCGGAACGGCCGGGTGGCCGGCGTCCGTGTCGGGCGCGGTGGCCGCCGGAGCGCCCGGCGCGTCCTGGCCGGGGCCGTCACCCGGCGGGCCGTCACCGTGGCCGGACCCGTCGCCCGCCCCGTCATCGCTGCCGTCGCCACGATCCGGCGGCGTCGGGTCCTCGGGACCTTGAGGCGGTTGCGCGGGCGGGGGCGGCTCGGTGTCGCCGAGGAGCTGGTCGAGCAGGTCCTCGTCGAGGCCGGGGGCGTCGAACGGCTTGCGGCGCCGGCGGTGCGGCAGCGTGAGGATCGCGGCCCGGCGGATGTCCGCGCGGGTCACCTCGTCGCGGCCCTCCCACGCGGCGTGGGCGACGGCGGCGCGGGCGGTGACGATGTCGGCCCGCAGCCCGTCGACCTCGAAGGCGGCGCACACCTCGGCGATCTTGAGCAGCGCAGGCTCGCCCAGGCGTACCTTCCCGACCCGTTCGCGCGCCGCCGCGATCCGCGTCGTGAGCGCGGCATCGGCCGCCCGGTAGCGCTCGGCGAACGTGCGGGGCTCGGTGTCGTAGGCGATCCGCCGCCTGACCACCTCGGCGCGCAGGCGCGGGTCCCGCGGGGCGGCGACCTCGACGGTCAGCCCGAACCGGTCGAGCAACTGCGGCCGCAGCTCGCCTTCTTCCGGGTTCATCGTGCCGATGAGCACGAACCGGGCGGCGTGCTCGACGGAGACGCCGTCCCGTTCGACGGTGGCGCGGCCCATCGCGGCGGCGTCCAGCAGCAGGTCGACGAGGTGGTCGTGGAGCAGGTTGACCTCGTCGACGTAGAGGATGCCGCGGTGGGCGCGGGCGAGCAGGCCGGGCTCGTACTCGACCTTGCCGTGCGCCAGCGCGCGTTCCAGGTGCAGCGAGCCGAGGACGCGGTCCTCGGTGGCGCCGACCGGCAGTTCGACGAGGCGGACGGGCCGCGTCTCGGTGGCGGCGTCCGCAGGGAAAGGGCCGTCGGGCGAGGCGGCCCCCGGGTCGTTCGGGTCGGTGGCGAAGCGGTCGCCCGCCACGACGTCGATGGGCGGCAGCACGGCCGCGAGCGCGCGCACCGCGGTCGACTTGGCGGTGCCCTTCTCGCCCCGGACGAGAACGCCGCCTATCTCGGGGGCGACGGTGGTGAGGATCAGCGCGAGACCCATGTCGTCGAGTCCGTCGGGGTGCTCGGTGTCGCAGCCGAGAACTGCGGAAAAGGGGTACTGCGCCGGCATGTGAGGCTCCCGCTCGCTTCGCCATCCTCTGGGTCCTGTCCAGACCCAAGTGCTCGGGCGCGAGGCCGGTCTTCGGACTTGCCGGGTCCCTGCTCGTCGTGAGCGGGCTCGGTTCACCGCAGCGGGCCTGTGCCGGAGTCTCACCGGCTTCCCAGATTCTCCCCACCGGCCTTCCCCACCGTTTCCGATGGCTGGGCCACTGGGGCACCTCGTGCCTTCCGGCGTTCACGATAGCGTCTCGTTCCATGGTGAACGCCACGGGAGTCCCCGCGGACCCCGCGCTCAGGCCGCGGATCACGGTGGTCGGCATCGGCGCGGACGGCTGGGACGGGCTGCCCGAACGGCTGCGGGGCGTCGTGCGCGGCGCCGGCGTCGTCCTGGGCGGCAGCAGGCATCTGGGCCTGGTGCCGCCCGTGGCGGGGCAGCGGCGCGAGACCTGGCCCTCGCCGCTGCGGGCGGGACTGCCGGCCCTGCTCGACTCGCTCGGCACCGCGCCGGTGGTCGCCCTCGCCTCCGGGGACCCGATGGTGTCCGGCATCGGCACGACCCTGGTGGAGGTGCTGGGCGCCGGGGCGGTCCTGATCGAGCCCGCGGTCTCGTCCGTGGCCCTGGCGCGGGCCCGGATGGGCTGGTCGGCCGAGAGCAGCGAGGTCGTCACGGTCGTCGGCCGCGACGCGCACCTGCTGCTGCGTTCGCTCGCGCCGGGCCACCGCGTCCTGGTCCTCTCCGCCGACCGGTCCGCCCCCGGCGTGGTGGCGGGTCTCCTGGCCGGCGCCGGGTACGGCGAGAGCACGGTGACGGTCCTCGGCGACCTCGGCGCGGCCACGGAGTCGCGCACGGCGGCGACGGCGAACGGCTGGCTCGCCGACCCGCCGTCCGGCGTACCGGCGTTGCACGTGCTCGCCCTCGACCTGCGCGGCCCCGGCGTCAGCTGGGCCACCGGGCTGCCGGACGAGGCGTACGAGCACGACGGTCAGCTCACCCGGCGCGACCTGCGCGCGGCCGCGCTCGCGCGGCTCGCACCGGCGCCGGGGGCGCACCTGTGGGACGTGGGCGCGGGGGCCGGTTCTGTCGGCATCGAATGGCTGCGCACCCATCCCACCTGCCGGGCGACCGCGGTCGAGACGCGCGGCGAACGGGCGGCGCGGGTCCGGCGGAACGCGGCGCGGCTCGGCGTTCCCACGCTCACCGTGGTCGAGGGCACGGCGCCGGAGGCGCTGGCGGGCCTGCCGGTGCCGGACGCGGTCTTCGTGGGCGGCGGGGCGACCCGGCCCGGGGTCCTCGACGCCTGCCTCGGCGCGCTGCGCCCGGGCGGGCGGCTGGTGGTCCACGGCGTGACGCTGGAGACCGAACGGGTGCTCGCCGACGCCTACTTGCTGCACGGCGGCGAGCTGTCCCGGCTGGCCGTGGAGAGCGCGGCGCCGCTCGGCGCGTTCACGGGCTGGACACCGGCGCGGACCGTCACCCAGTGGGCCTGGACGCGCCGTCGTTGAGGCCGGTGCGGTCGTTGAGGCCGGTGCGGTCCCGGGCGCTGTCGTAGAGGTACGACTCGCCGCCTTCGCCTCCCAGGGCCCGCCCGACGAGGATGACGGCGGCCTGCCGCAGCCCGGCCCGTTCGACGGCATCGGCGATGGTGGCGACGGTGCCGCGCAGGACCAGTTCCCCCGGCTGGCTGGCCCGGTGGACCACCACGACGGGGCAGTCGCCGCCGTATTCGGGCTCGATCTCGGTCATCAGCGCACGGATGCGGCGGATCGCCAGGTGCAGGACCAGCGACGCCCTGGTCGCGGCGAACCGGCCGAGCGACTCGCTCTCCGGCATCGCCGTCGAACGGGCCCGGGTGCGGGTGAGCACCACCGACTGGGCGACGAGCGGAACGGTCAGTTCCCGGCCGACGAGCGCCGCCGCGGCGGCGTACGCCGGCACGCCGGGCGTGACGTCCCAGGCCACCCCGGCGGCGGAGAGCCGGCGGGTCTGTTCCGCGAGGGCGGAGTAGAGAGAGGGATCGCCCGACGTCAGGCGGACGACCTCCCGGCCCGCGGCGGCCCCGCGGGCCAGGAGGTCCACGATCCGGTCGAGGTCGAGGTGCTGGGTGTCGACGAGTTCGGCCCTGGGGCCGCAGTGGGCGAGCACCTCGGCGTCGAGGTAGGTGCCCGGGTAGAGGACCAGGTCGGCCGCGGCCAGGAGGCGGGTCGCGCGGACCGTGAGCAGATCGGCCGCGCCGGGGCCCGCGCCGACGAAGTGGACGGTCATGACACGACCCACCTCGGTGTCCAGACCCGGCCGGCGGGACTGACGCGGGTGGCGGAGGCGCCGACGACGATCAGGCACTTCATGTCGATGGTGTCCGGTTCGAGCTGGCCCAGGGTCGTGACGGTGAGGGTCTCCCCGGCCCGGCCGATGTCACGGCCGACGACGACGACCGTCTCGGGCTTGCGGTGCGCCAGCAGAACGCGCCGTGCCTCGGCGACCTGGGTGGTGCGGGAGCGGGACGCGGGGTTGTAGACGGCGAGGACCAGGTCGGCCTCGGCGACGGCGCGCAGCCGCCGTTCGACGACCTCCCAGGGCTTGAGCCGGTCGGAGAGGGAGACGACGGCGAAGTCGGCGCCGACCGGCGCCCCGGCCCGCGCGGCGACCGCCTGCAGGGCGCTGACGCCGGGCAGGACGCGGATGGGCACGTCGGCGTAGGCGGGGTCCTCGGCCGCCTCGAAGACGGCCGCGGCCATCCCGAACACCCCGGAGTCGCCGCCGGAGACGACGGCGGCCTTCTCGCCGTCGCGGGCCAGGCCGAGGGCGAACCTGGCGCGGTCGGCCTCGACGGTGTTCCCCGAGGCGTGCCGTGCCAGGCCGGGGCGCCGGGGCACCCGGTCGACGTAGGCGCGGTAGCCGACCACGTGGTCGACCGTGGCGAGGGCCGCGGTCGCCTCCGGGGTGAGCCACTCCTGGGGTCCTGGCCCGAGGCCGACCACGAGCAGTTCGGCCGGCGCCGACGGCTTCGGCGGCGCCGTCGTGCCGGTCTCGGCGGTCGTGCCGGTCTCGGCGGTCGTGCCGGTCTCGGCGGGGCGCGCCGCGGCCTTCGTGCGCGAACGGCGGCCGTTGCGGCTGTCGCCGGTGACGAGGATGAGGGAGAAGTAGGGAACGGTCTCCGGGGCGACCTCGACGACCGGCAGCCGGCGCTCCCCCGGCATCGAGGCCCGTTCGATGTAGAGCGCGTGGTCGAGCCGCCCGGCGGTGGCCAGGGCGCGGCGCACGGCGGGGAAGGTGCGGCCGAGCTTCATGATGACTGCGCCGTCGGTGTCGGCCAGCCGGCGGGCCAGTTCCGCCTCGGGCAGCGTGCCGGGCAGCACGGTGAGCACGTCCGTCTGCCGCACCAGCGGGGAACCGGCGGCCACGGTGGCCGCGGCGAACGCCGGAATGCCCGGCACGATCTCGGCGGCGTAGCGTTCGGCGAGCCGGTCGTGCATGTACATGTACGAGCCGTAGAACAGCGGATCGCCCTCCGCCAGCAGAACGACGTTCCGGCCCGCGTCGAGGTGCCCCGCGAGCCGCGCCGCGGAGGTCTCGTAGAAGTCGGCCAACGCCCCCTCGTAGCCGAGCGGATGGTCGGTGGTGCCGACGGTCACGGGGTAGACCAGTTCCTCCTCGACGGCCGTGGCGGGTATCAGGTCACTGGCGATGCGGCGGGCGTTGGACCGCTTGCCTGCGCCGGAGTGGTAGGCCACGACATCGGCGGCGGCGATGAGGCGTGCGGCCTTGAGCGTGATCAGTTCGGGGTCGCCCGGGCCGACGCCGACGCCGTAGAGGCGGCCCTTCGTCGTGTCGTTCACTCCGCCTCCTGTGCCAGCGCGTTCAGGGCCGATGACGTCATGGCGGAACCGCCTCTGCGTCCGCGCACGGTGGCGTACGGGACGTCGATGCCGTGGTCGGCGGCGAGATCGGTCAGTGCCTGCTTGGACTCGGCCGCGCCGACGAAGCCGACCGGGCAGCCGAGGATCGCGGCCGGCCGGGGCGCGCCGTCGAGGAGCATCTCCAGCAGGTGGAAGAGTGCCGTGGGGGCGTTCCCGATCGCCACGACCGCACCCGCGAGGCGGGGTTCCCACAGCGACACGGCCGCCGCGCTCCGCGTGGTCGACCAGTCGCGCGCGAGCGCGGGCACCCGCGGGTCGTTCAGGAAGCAGAGCACGTCGTTACGGGCGGGCAGCCTGCTCGCGGTGACGCCCGTGGCGACCATGGTGGCGTCGCACAGGATCGGTGCGCCCGCCTCCAGTGCCTGCCGTGCGGCCGGGACGAGCCGGGGGTGGACGACGAGGTCGTCCACCAGGTCGACCTGGCCGCTGCCGTGGATCATGCGGACGGCGAGCGTTTCGGCCTCGGCGGGGAGCCCGTCGAACCGCGCCTCGCGCCGGATGGTCGCGAAGGAGTCGGCGTAGATCTCCTGGCCGTTGTCGAGATAGTCGTAGTGGCGCCGCGGGCGGCCGAGGACGTTCATGCGGCGACCTCGGCAGCGGGGACCAGAACGCCGTGCCACGGCGTGACGACGAGATCGACGCCGTGGGCGAGCAGTTCGTCCGCCGGGCCGCGGGTCAGCGTGCCGTCGGCGATCCCGACGTGCCGCCCGCCGGGGACGTCGCCGTACGGGAGGGGCGCCCTCGCGCGTGGCAGGGCCGGGTCGGGCGCGGTCGGCGCGGCGAGGGGAACGGCCAGCTCGCGCACGTGCCACGGCGCGGCCGGTCCTTCGCCTCTGGCGCGCAGGAACGCGAGGGCGAGTTCGGTGACCGCGTCGGCGGCGTCGCCCAGCGGCACCACGGGGCCCAGGTCCGCGCCGACCCGCAGTTGCGCCGTCGTGCCGTTCAGCGCCACGAGACCCAAGTCGCAGGGCCGGTCGAGGAGATCGCCGCGGCCGTCGTCGAGTACGAAGAGGAAACGGCCGGGGAGGTGCGCGAGACGGGCCTGCGCGAGCAGCGCGGCGTCGAGTCCTGCGGCGACACCGCGCAGGTCCGCCCGCCCGCCGGCCAGCCCGGTCTGCGGGGAGACCATGATGTTTCGGACCAGTTCGTGCGACCGCGAGGGCAGCAGCCCGGTCGCCTCGATCGCCGCCAGCACCTCCGGGGTGAGTGCGCCATCGTCCGAAGGCAGCCCGCGGACCTGCACATTGGCGCGGGAGGTGAGGTGGACCCGCCCGTCGCCCCACCGTTCGCTCAGCGCGAGCAGCGCTCGCAGGCCGCGGGCGGGGAGCCTGCCCCCGATCAGCCGGAGGCGGACCAGCAGCCCGTCGTCGGCGGGCCAGGGACGCAGTGCGCCGGGGCACCGGTCACGTCGATCGCGCACGGCGGGAGAGGTCGGCACTGGCACGGTCCTTCGAGGTCAGGGGCGCATACGCGGGGCCCGCGGTCGACCTGGCGGCGGTCGCCGCTAGGGCCAGCAGGTCTTCGGACTCGGGATCATCCGGTGCGCGGCGCCTTCCCGGAGCGGCACCGCTCCAGTGGCATGTCGCCGTGCCCGTCCCCCTCACCGCTGCGCGTCAGTCCCGGATTCGCACCGGGTTCCCTGACTCCACGGGGGAGCTCGACTGGCCGGACCAGACTACGACGCACCCGGCACGCACACGGCAAAGGGGCCCCACGGCGGACTGCGAGCAGGCGCCACATCTCACCGAAGGCCCGGTGGCTGGTGATCGCAGTACGCGTCACGTTCCCCACCACGCGCCCGTGATCAACGTTCACGAGCTCGTCAGGCCGGCCCGCCCGCATCCGGTGCTGTCCGCGGCGTACTTGGTGCCGGCCGTGCCGCCGCGGCGGCGGCGTACTTGGTGCGCAGGCCCGGGACCAGTACCGCCGCCACCGCCAGGTGCATCAGGGCCGGCGCGGCCCGGGTACCGCCGTCCATGCCGTCGCCGGTCAACGGCAGGAAGGACACGGCCAGTACGGCGACGGCCACCCCGGTCCAGACGGCGCGGGCGTGCCGTACCCCGAACCGTTCCAGGGCGGCCAGCCCCCAGCCGGCGAGGGCCGTCAGCAGCGCGACCACCACCACCGGCACCGCGCCGATGTCGAGTATCTGCTCACCGTCGATGATCCGCAGCCGGTGCCCCAGCACCGGGTCCGCGACCAGCCACACCAGGACAGGCGCCAGGACCGCGAGGCCCGAAATCCTCAAGCGTCGTCTGCGCGCGCTCCACGAGGCCGAGCGCCGCCGCGAGGTTGCGATCCTCGGCCGTCCCGGAGGACGGCCGCCACGTGGAGTAGGGCAGACGCTCGCCCTGACCGTTGTGGTTGCGATCCTCGGCCGTCCCGGAGGACGGCCGCCACCCGGGGCCAGCGACCGCGATGCCCGCAGCGCCCTCGCCGTTGCGATCCTCGGCCGTCCCGGAGGACGGCCGCCACCGCGCACGTCATGCTGCGGGCCCACGACTCCACCGCGTTGCGATCCTCGGCCGTCCCGGAGGACGGCCGCCACCGCGCACGTCATGCTGCGGGCCCACGACTCCACCGCGTTGCGATCCTCGGCCGTCCCGGAGGACGGCCGCCACCACGTTGAGTCTGCCGAGCTGTTCGGCGTACTGGGTGTTGCGATCCTCGGCCGTCCCGGAGGACGGCCGCCACCATAGACGATGTGCGGCTCGTCAGCCCTCGGCGGATGTTGCGATCCTCGGCCGTCCCGGAGGACGGCCGCCACATTTCGACGGCTGCCACACCATGGCCACCATCCTGGTTGCGATCCTCGGCCGTCCCGGAGGACGGCCGCCACCCCCGGGCGCCTTCGGGGGCCAGACCGGGCCATCAGGTTGCGATCCTCGGCCGTCCCGGAGGACGGCCGCCACCCCCGGGCGCCTTCGGGGGCCAGACCGGGCCATCAGGTTGCGATCCTCGGCCGTCCCGGAGGACGGCCGCCACCCGCTGACCGGGCCGCCCCGCCCTCGCCAACAACAGGAGTTGCGATCCTCGGCCGTCCCGGAGGACGGCCGCCACTCGCCTCCGAGCTGCCCGCAGCCAACGTCATCACGTCGTTGCGATCCTCGGCCGTCCCGGAGGACGGCCGCCACCGTCGGCGCAACGCCCACCTCATCGCCACCTGCACCGTTGCGATCCTCGGCCGTCCCGGAGGACGGCCGCCACCGTGCGGGGGTGCGGGCCGGTTTGTGGCAGGGGTCACGTTGCGATCCTCGGCCGTCCCGGAGGACGGCCGCCACGTCAGCTCCCATGCCCAGTTCTCGGCGCGGATCATGTTGCGATCCTCGGCCGTCCCGGAGGACGGCCGCCACCGGCACACACGCCACCACACGATCCACAGCCGTGATGTTGCGATCCTCGGCCGTCCCGGAGGACGGCCGCCACCAGGAGGCGGAGGAGACGCGCACCCAGCTCGCGGCGTTGCGATCCTCGGCCGTCCCGGAGGACGGCCGCCACGGCCTTTGAGCTGGGGTGATAGCACACAGTCGACCGACCATCACCTGCATGCTGGCCGACATCACGCCCATCTCCGACATTCGACTTCGGTGCGACCCGCGTGTCGCGTGTGTGCTTGAGGTTCCGAACCACCACGGCCCGGCGTCCAGTTGCTCGGTGTTGAGGTGGCCTTACAGACTCGATGGACTCTATCCCGGTCGCCCCGCGCTTATCTCCAGCGGGCATTTGTCCCCGGTGCGCACGACCACCATCCGGCCACTTCGACCATAGCGTCGACGTCCATGACGGTCAGCCCTGTACGGGCAACGCGATCAGGCATCGCGACGGCCCGTCATCCAGAGGCGGCAACCGGACTCAGCGGACCCCCTGACGCAACAACTCCTGCGCGCTTCGCAAACGCGGCGGCGCCCGGAAGGGGGGCGAGGCGCGTCGAGCGCCTCCCGCAGCGGCACGAAGCCATTGACCTTGCGCTCTGCCGTGACCTGCGGCGCGTGTGTGGTACCTGCCATGGATGCGGACCGGGGCACGGCAGCCTCCCGATCAGCTGGGGACGCGTGGTGCCGACACCAGCACCACCCCGCGGCATCGATCCGCCTTCACACCTGGGCGCCGGTGTTGTCGGGGCTGGCAACGTCGGTGCGGACCCAGTCGCGCTGGAACTCGCCGTTGATGGCCGACCTGGTGATCGGGACGATGCTGGCCTGGACCATGCGGCGTCGGGCTATGTCGTGGGCCTTGGCCGACCCACCACCGAGGCGTCGGTGACGGCGTAGACGCCAAAGCCCTCGTGGCGGGCCCCAGAACCTTGCCCGCGGCCACGAAATGGGGCGTGAAGCCGCACACCACAGCCGAGCAGATAGGTGATCAATCAACCATTTATCGCTATACTCGCCCGCATGAACGAGACGCCGCGCTGGCTGAGCCCAGCTGAGCAGCGGGCCTGGCGGAGCTTTATCGACATGCACCTCAAGCTCACCGGTCGGCTCGCGCGCCAGCTCCAGACCGAGTCCGGCCTCTCCGCCCCCGACTTCGCGGCCCTTGTCGCCCTCACGGACGTGCCCGACGGCCGACGCCGCCTCCTGGACCTGGCCAAGTCGGTGGAGTGGGAGAAGAGCCGGATGTCCCACCACATCACCCGCATGGCAAAGCGCGGGCTGGTGACCCGGGAGGAGTGCGCCGAGGACGGCCGGGGAGCGTTCGTGGTCATCACCCCGGCGGGTCGCGAGGCGATCGAGGCCGCGGCTCCCCGGCACGTCGAAGCCGTTCGCGACCTGTTCCTCGACCACGTGACGCCGGCCGAGCTGGGTGTGCTCGCCCAAATTTCCGAACGCATCCTGACCCGGTTGGACGATGCCCCTTCCCCGGACCAGCAGGTAGCGGCGGACGCCTGATCGCCGCCGGGCGATCTCGAAGTCAGCCGCTCCTGTTCCGCCGCCCCAAGGGGCGATCGTCGGCGACGCGAGGCCGCCTCACACGGCCGGGCCACGGGCCACGGAGGTGGCGACGGAGAGCCGGATGAGGGTCACAGGAGTCAAGGTGTTGATCCGAGTGTCCGGGCAGCGTAGTCGCCGACAGCCCGCAGCAGGTCATCGACAAGACGCTGCCCTTCCGCGAATACGCGGGCGACTACCAGCGCCACCTTTCCATCGTGGACGGCAGCGGTGTGCCGCTGAGGACCGTTCTGAAGTAGATCGACATCCTCGGCGAGGAGGTTACCCCCGACCACGCCGCCCGTGTCGTCGCCACCTGGGACGCCACCCACTCCGCCGACGACCGTGCCGCCGAGGCAGCGGCCCGAGACGCCCCGAGGAAAGGTGTCGCGTCCGCGACCGATACATCAACGGCCGACTGCGGAAAAAGCTTTCATGAGCGGCAACTTCAACGGCTATGGGCGGAACGGCGAGCCAGCTCCCGGCCGTTGAGCTTCCACCCGCCATCTCTTCGCCAACAGCGCGGGCGCGCGGGAGCGCGCCACGCTGCCCGTCCGCGCCAAGGACTACGCCAAGGAAGCCGCCCGGCTCCTCGCCGCCGTCGCGGAGGAGGTTCCGCAGCAGGGTGATCGCCCGCGACCGGGTCGACGACTGCGCCTGCCTGGTGCTGGGCCGCATCCTGGAGCGTCAGGGACGCGACGAGGAAGCAAAGCCCTATCCGCGGACAGCCGCCGCCTTTCAGGGAGATGACGCGGAGCCCTGCGGCGACCTGGTCGCAGCCGAGAGGCAGGAGGGCCGAAGGCGCGGGTCACCTCGGTGGCTGCTGGGAACTCTTGCGCACGGGGTGCCTGCTCATGATCGAGACCCTGTTGAAGGCGTTGATGGTGACCGCCACCCAGATCGCCGCGGATATCTCGTCGTCGGTGAGCGCCTGACGGGCGGTGGCGTAGGCGGCCTCCTGGACGGCGTCGTCCGCGGGTTGGGTGGTGGCCTCCGCCAGGGCGAGGGCGGCGCGCTCGCGCGGCGTGAACAGGTCCGTGTGCCGCCAGGCGGCCAGCACGCCGAGGCGTTGGGTGGTCTCGCCGAGGCGCAGCGCGGCCCTGGTGTGCACGTCGAGGCAGTAGGGGCAGCCGTTGATCTGCGAGACGCGGAGGTTGATCAGCTCCACGAGCGTGCGTTCCAGGCCCGCGTCGGCGGCGGCAGCGCGGACCGTTTCGGAGGTCCGGAGCAGCGCGCGATAGGGCTCAGGGCTCTGCTTGTCTATGAAGATCCGCCGAGCCGCGGGATCAGGGGTCGTGTCGCTCAATCTGCGCTCCTTGTTCGGGCTCTTCGGGCCGCCGGCGGCCGCGCTCGTTCCACCGTGTCGCGGTGCGGTGGGTCAGGGTGTACATTCAACCCACCCAATAGTAGTTGACACGTAAACTAGATGTCGATTGAGTAGATCGAGTAGATCGAGTGGAAGGCGGTCAGCGGTGAGCAACGTCGAGACGGAGCCGGCCGTGCTGCGCTGCGGAGAACCGGCCGACGGCGAACGGGGAACACCGCAGCCGCAGGTGCCGCGGGTGGAGGTCCTGGCCCCGCGTGCGGTCCCGCTGGGCGGCCCCCGGGCGATGACGGTGCGGCGCACGCTGCCGCAGCGGGCCCGGACGCTGATCGGGGCCTGGTGCTTCGTCGACCACTACGGCCCGGACGATGTCGCCGCCACGAGCGGGATGGATGTCCCCCCGCACCCGCATACCGGCCTGCAGACGGTGAGCTGGCTGTTCAGCGGGGAGGTCGAGCACCGGGACAGCCTGGGCAGCCATGCCCTGGTCCGGCCCGGAGAGCTGAACCTCATGACGGGCGGACACGGCATCGCCCACTCCGAGGTCTCCACGGCGCGGGCCACCGTGCTGCACGGCGTCCAGTTGTGGGTGGCACTGCCCGAGGCACACCGCCACGCCGCCCGGGACTTCCAGCACCACATCCCCGGCCCCCTGCGCCTGGACGGGGCCGAGGCCAGGGTCTTCCTGGGCTCCCTCGCCGGGGCCACCTCCCCGGTGCGGACCTTCACTCCCCTGCTCGGCGCCGAGATCATCCTCCGGCCGCACGCCACGGTCACGCTCGCCGTGGACCCCGGCTTCGAGCACGGCCTTCTCGTCGACCACGGCCAGGTCCGCATCGCCGACACCCTGTTGCGCCCGGCGGAGCTGGGCTACCTCGACACCGGGAACGACACCCTCACGCTGACCAACGCCTCCGACCAAGCGGCCCGGACGCTCCTGCTCGGCGGACCGCCTTTCGAGGAGGAGATCGTCATGTGGTGGAACTTTATCGGCCGCAGCCACGACGACATCCTCCAGGCCCGCACCGCCTGGCAGGACGGCACCGACCGCTTCGGCACCGTCGAGGGCTACCACGGAGACCGGCTACCCGCCCCCGCCCTGCCCAACGCCACCATCAGACCGCGAGCGAACCCACCCCGGAAGGGCACCCGATGACACAGCCCGGCACCACCCCGACCGTCGAACGCAACGACACCAGGCACCGCTACGAGATCCTGCTCGACGGCACCCTCGCCGGCTTCACCGCCTACCGCGACCACGACGACCAACGAGTCTTCCACCACACGGAAATCGACGACGCCTTCGCCGGACAGGGCCTGGCCTCCCTCCTCGTCCAGCAGGCACTCACCGACACTCGCACCGCCGGCAAGCGCATCGTGCCGGTCTGCCCCTACGTCGCGAAGTACCTCAAGGGGCATGACGAGTTCAGCGACATCACCGACCCCGCAACCCCCGGCATCCTGGACTGGCTGAAGACCGAACGGGCCTGATCACACCGGAGAAATCCGTTGTGGGCCCGATTCGTTCCTCGGAACGAATCCACCGGCTGCCTGCGGCACGAATGACCGGATCGAGCAAACCACAGGATCTTGGTGGGTTCCGGTATACCGAGCATGACCACCTGTCGATAACGTGCGGCCCATGGCCACTCTCCCCGCGCTTGCCGCTCGGCGCTGCTACAACGTCCTCAACCAAATTCACGCCGCCATCTACTTCTCCCCCGACCTCGGCGAGGAACTCGCCAAGCTGGGTCTGAAAGACACCGCGGCCGCCTACTTCGTCGGACGCGCGGCACCGCTGGGACGAGTGGGCGCGGGCACCGTCACCGCGACCTTCTTCAACTTCGACCACGAGCTGATCGCCCGTCTCATTCCGGCCGCATGGGACGTGGTCTCCCCCGAGGCCGTTCTGGAAGCCCGGCTGCGGGCCACCGACTCGATGCTGCGGCGAGTGCTGGGCGAGGAGGTCACAGCCTCCAAGGAGGTAGCCGAGGCCGCGGAGTTGGCGCTGCACGCCACCGAGGCGTGTACGCGCCAGGCCCGCCCTCTGTACGCGGCCAACGCCGATCTGCCCGTCCCGGACGCCCCGCACCTGGCGCTGTGGCACGCCGCCACACTGCTGCGCGAACACCGTGGCGACGGCCACCTGATGACCTTGGTCGGCGCCGGGCTCGACCCGGTCGAGGCGCTGGCCTCGCACACCGCGACCGGTCAGGGCATGTCCACCAAGTGGGTCCTGCGGACCCGCGGCATCAACGCCGAGGAATGGGAGTCGGGCCGACAGCGGCTGCGCGACCGCGGGGTGCTCACCGCCGACAACGAGCTGACGGAGGCGGGCAAGCGGCTGCGCAAGGACCTTGAGGCCGAGACCGACCGCCTGGACGCCGCCCCGTACGAGCACCTGGGCGCCGAGGGTGTGGCCCGGCTGACCGAGCTGGCCACCACCCTCAGCACGACCGCCCGCAAAAACGGCGCCTTCCCCGCGGACCTACGGAACAAGATCTGACAGTGACGGCTGCACCCGGCCGCCCCTGACGAGCCGGGACACGACGCGACCATCGCGCTCGTCGGCCGCCCCGGAAGGTGACCGCCACGAAGTAGCCGAGCTGATGGCCGAGGTGTGGGCAACGTTGCGATCCTCGGCCACCCCGGAGGGCGACCGCCACCAGGGCAAAAAGCGGACACGGCAAGTTGGCGCTAAAGTGGCGATCTTCGATCGCCCCGGAGGACGACCGCCACCACCCCCTCGGCCCGTACCGATCGACCGGGAGCGCCCATGTTGCGATCCTCGGTCGTCCCAGAGGGTGACCGCCACGCCCGCTCGGCGGCTGCTGCGGGAGATCCGACTGGGGTTGCGATCCTCGGTCGTCCCGGAGGGTGACCGCCACTCTGGCCCGGCGGCCCGGGCGACGCACAGCGAGCAGTTGCGATCCTCGGTCGTCCCGGAGGGTGACCGCCACCTCGTCGGCTACGTCGACCGCCTGGCCGCGGTGGCTGTTGCGATCCTCGGTCGTCCCGGAGGGTGACCGCCACGGTATCTCACCTGGGGGGATGGCGAAGGGTGAGAGATGCACTGCACTCACCCCCCCTGAATATCACTCTCATCTCCGACATTTTCCTTCGGTGCGACCCGCGTGTCGTGTGTGCGCTTGAGGTTCCGAGCCTCAAGCGCACCGGCCGCACGTCCCTGCTTCTCACAGAACGAGGTCGTCCCGGTGGGACTGTACTTGTGCGATGCCGAGGGTTTGGACGTCGGCGAGGCCGTTATGAGGCAGGCGGTAGATGCGGATGCTGTCGCGCTCCGCGTCGATGATGTCGTCGATGCGAGCCAGGAGGCGGAGCAGGTCGGCCTCGTCGGTGACGATCTCGAAGACGGACTTCTGCACGCGCAGGCCGTAGCCCTCGCAGAGCTTCGCGACCCGTCGCAGCCGCCGCGCGCCCTTCGCGCTCGTGGTGTCCACGTCGTAGGTGAGCAGCAGGTCCATCACGCCGTCGCCTTCCACGGCAGGTAGCCGGGGAGATCGCCGCGTAGGTGGCGGGCGAGGAGGCGGGCCTGCATCACGGGGAGGAGGCCGGCGGGGACCGCGCGGCCGGCGAGCCCGTGCTCCCACGGTTGTTGGCGTGCCTCCTGCCACGCCTGGATAACCACGCTCCTGCCGTCCTCCGTCAACCGGACCGCGCCGCCCGGCAGTTTCTCGAAGTGGTCGGCGCGCAGCTGGCGGCGGTTGAGGAGGGTGAGTGCCAGCCGGTCGGCGAGGACGGGACGGAACTCCTCCATCAGGTCCAGGACAAGGCCGGGCTTCGCCGGTCGGATGCCGTGGAGGTAGCCGACGTACGGGTCGAGGCCGACCTGTTCCGCCGCGCCGTGGACCATGCCCCGCACCAACCCGTACAGGTAGGAGAGCAGTGCGTTGACGGGGTCCGTGGGTGGTCTGCGGACTCGGCGTTCGAAGGGCGGGATGCCCTCGGCCGACCGCAGGGCGTGGCGGAACGCGGCGAAGTGGAGGCGGGCCGAGTCCCCTTCGATGCCCCGGAGGGTGTTGACGTCTCCCGCCGAGGCGACGGAGTCGACCTTCTCGGCCAGCGTCGCCGCGCCGACGCGCATCGCCTCCCTCGCCGATGGCGAGGCATCGCGGGCGGCCCGGAGGATGATCCAGCGGCTATTGCGGATCTTGCCGGCGACGACGTTGCGGGCGATCTCCAGGCACACGGACTCGTCGGCGAGCGCGCGGTGTTGGGCCTGGCGGAGCAGAACGTTGCCGCGTACGGCGCCGTCGAGGCGGCCGAGGAAGCGTCCGCCGCCACTCATCCAAGTGATCGGGCGGGCGTCCTGGGCGCAGCGAGTGATGAGTTCGGTGGAGAGGTTGACGTGTCCGTAGACGACGATGGCGTCGATCCGGCGTAGCGGCAGCACGCGGCGCGTGGTCGCTTCGGGAAGGCGCACGCGCACGGAGTCCTCCTCCAGGCGAAGGTCCGCGCCCTGGGTCTGGACGTAGAGGGTGTTGAGGAGTTCGGCGGTCACGCGTTCTCCGGTTCGGGGGCGATGCGGTAAAGGTCCCGGAGGGCCTGTCGGTAGCTGCGGTCGTCGGCAAGGATGCGCGGCATACAGGAGTTGGCCATGGAGCAGCGGCGACAGCGGCCGTCGGCGACCGGTGGCGGGAGGCTCTCCGAGGTGAGCATCCGGCGAACGGCCTCGGTCACGTTCGCCACCTGTTCACGCAGGGCCGTATTGACAGTGATCAGGTGGCGTCTGCGGTCGGCGGCCGAGTAGATCGCGGCCTGTTCAATGGTGGTGTGGAACATGGCCTCCAGGCACATGGCCTGCCCTGCCGTCTGGAGGTCGGCCGGGCCGCCGGGTCGGTAGCGGCCCGACTTGTGCTCGACGGGCAGGATGCGGCCGTCTGCGTGAAGTTCGACGGCGTCGCAGATGCCGACCAAGCCGAGGGCGTCGTTCCAGACAGGCAGGGCGTGGAGGGTGCGAACGGAGCCTCGGCCCCGGTTGCCCGGGGTGTCGACGCGCTGGTGGAGGAGGGTGCCGCGCACGGTTGCGGCGTCGTCCTCGAAGGCGTCCTCCAGCAGGATCAGGCCGCTCTGCCGGGGGCAGTAGGCGAAGTGTTCCAGGGCGGAGAGGGGGACCTGGAGCGGGCCCCCCTCCCGTGAAGCCGCCCGGTGGTCGGTGATCACGCCGGCGCGGGGATGGTGATGGTGGGCCGGGCGGGCGTAACGGCCGGTTGCACGAGTGTGGTCAGCGCGACGCCGTCGGGCAGGTCGCTGCCGGAGGGGGAGGAGAGGTCGTAGTCGGTGATGCTCCGGGCCGGGGTGTCGCTTCGGAGGGTGGCGGTGACGAGGTCGGTGAGGGTGTGCGCGGGGACCCTGCCGAACGCGTCGTCGTGGCTGAACACGTGCAGGGCACGCAGGGTCAGCCCGGTGCGGGCGGCAGCGCGGTCATGCTCGAACATCAGGGTCAGCGCGCGCCAGAACATGGCGAGGTCGTCGCTGGTGACACCGGTCTTCGCGGCAAGCGGCGCGCTGAAGTGACCGCTGCCCCGGTACAGGCCGTAGGGCACGATGTGCTTGGAGCCCATCTCGGTCTCCTTGGCGTTGACCTCCTTCTTCTTGTTCTTGTCCTTGTCCTTGCCGCCCTCGCCCTCGGGCTGCGGGTTGTTCCAGGCCGCGAGGTCCTCCTCCCGGGTGGGGGTGACCCTGGTGATCCCGATGTCGAACGGGGTCACCGGGTCGATGCTGCGGGCGAACCCGAACTGCACGGGCCCCTGGACCCGACCGGCCCAACGATCGCGCCTGCCGGTGGTCATGACGGCACCGAACATCCGGACGTCGAAGAAGTTACGGCACATCCACTGCTGGGCGGTGTCCTTGTTGGCGGCACCGCCCTCCACGTAGGCGCGCTCGTGCTGGGCGTTGAGCGCGGTGCCGGCCTCGACGTAGATCTCGTAACCGGGCCTCTGCTCTACCGAGTTGAACAGGGCGACGGTGTTGCGGATCTTCCGCTTTATGGCGACGTCAGTGATCAGCCCCTGGCCGGTGACCACATCGGTGCGGGGAAGGCCGCCGTTGTCGGGATCGCCGTTGGGGTTGGAGTCGAGCGCCTCGATGAGGAGCACGAAGTCGTGCTTGCGCGTGGGGTCCAGGTGCGGGTCGGTCATGAGAGTTCGTTCCCTCGGGAAGACGGTGATGGACGAGAGGGGGGCTGGTTACGCCAAGGGTTGGGCGGGCACGGGCGATTGGCTCTCGCCGCCGGCCGCCGCCTTCGCCTCGGCGGCGGCCTCGAAGTCCGCTTGCCGCTGATGGTGGTAGCCCATGAAGAAGTCGCACTGCCCGATCAGATTGAGGTGCTGCGGGAGGGCGCCGCGCGGCATCCGCCCCAGGAACCCGTTCAGCCGGGTCTCCAGCGCCACCCCGGCCCCGGCGTTGTCCCGGCGCAGCCGCTTGAGGTGCCCGTTGGCGTTTTTCAGTAGCTGGGTCATCGTCGGGCTGGGGGCCGCGGCGGCGGTCGGCAGATACTTATCGCGCAGGCTGGTGTTGAGTCCGGGGACCGCCAGGCGCTGAATCTGTTCCAGCACGGCGAAGATCCGGCCCCACAGATAGACGGGGTGATTGTCCGTTTCATCGAGGGCGGCGGGCATCTCGGGCTTCCTGTAGTGGTCGGTTCGGTTGAGGGCGAGGCGGATGAGCGCGGCACGGGGGGCGTCGATGTTGCGGTCGGCGTGCACGCGCTGCACCAGCAGCGGCAGCAAGCGCGCGGGGAGCCGGCCGCCGTGGAGTGCGGCGAACATCAACTCCGTCTCCAGGCCGAGCGGAGCGCTGTCCCGCGCGTAGCGCTCCCCGTCCCAACGGCCGCATGCCAGGGCCATCTGCCACATGGGGACGTGACGGATGCGGCGCTTCCAGCCCTCATGCACGCCGTGCTGCTGGTACCACAGACCGAGAGTGCGCTTGATCTCGGGAACCGGCACGTCGATCCAGTCACGCACCACGATGCGCGCGTTGTTCAGCCCGATGGTCAGGCCGTAGAAGGCGTCAGGTCGGACGCGGCCGACCGCGCGGGGAGTCGGCTCGTCGTTAAGGCTGTCGATCAGCCGGGCGATGGTCGCTTCGTCAGGCCGGTCCAGGAGCACCGGTGTGAGGTCGGAGTCTTCCCCCGCCTCACGGGTCCACCACACCAGGGAGCCGAAGTCCTTGAACCGTCTGCGCTGCGTCGGGGAGGCCAGCAGATGGTTCAGGGCGGCCATGGCCCGGCCGCCGCACCGGTGGCAGATCGGGGTGTTGGCGAGCTGCTGGATTCCGTTGCGGCCTTGGGCGGCGGTGTTGATGGAGACCAGCTGGCCCTCGTTGCTGCCGCCGCTGGTCGGCACCGAGCCCTTCTTCACCGGCTCGGGGATCGTTCCGAGCAGCGCACCCTGCTCGCCGCACACCAGGCACAGCCCCGACCGTTCGTCCTTGCCACCCTTGCGTTTCCGCACCACGTCGCCCCAGAGCCCCTGCGCGGAAGCGAGGGCGTGCAGCCAACGAGTGCCGACCCGGACGGCGACCATCTCCTTGTGGTCGACTCCGTCAAGCGCCGGCCTGGTCACATCCAGGGCTGTCAGGTAGGTCCGCAGAGCCGCCGCGGCCGGGTCGTCGGGCACGGAGTCGGCCCACCGCAGGGCCAGTTCGCGGTACGCGGCATGACGCCGTTCGGCCTCGGCCCGCGCCTTCTCCGACGGGCCGTCCGTACTACTCTCCTTGGGCACGCCGAGCACGAACTCCGCAGTGTCCACCAGCAGATACGGCGGTACCTTGGTCCCGGAACGCTGAACGTGCGGAACGTACTCGACCAGCGCCTCCGCCCGCAGCTTGACCGGCTTGCGGCGGTCCTCAAGCTCGGCGCTCCTGCCATCCTCCGAAAGGCGCAGCACCCGATCGATAACCTTTGCCCGGTGGTACTCGGCGGGCAGGTCCTCGGCCGCGCGCTCGGCGTACTCGCGCAGTCGTTGCAGCAGCATCTCGGCTACTCCCCGTCCGGGCCCGAGCCCGCATCGGCGCGCCAGGAGGTGGCCGCCACAGCGACCGCGCCGTCGGGCAACGGCTCCTCGGGAACGATCAGCACACCCTCGTTCACCGAGGCGCGGAACCAGCGATAGCGCTCGCCCTGTGGCGTGTACGCGATCGAGTGCAGCATGACGCCCAGCTCGTCGTTCCAGCCGGTCTGGCACGGCCGATCGGTGGCGGGGCCGAAGGAGGCGGTGAACTCGCGGCAGCCGAAGAACGGTTGCGAGAAGCACGCACCGCGCTCGACTCGACGCCGCAACTGCTCCCGGTACTTCTCCTCCGAGGCCGGCGGGAATCCGTTGCCGCCCGCCCGCGCCTTCGCCGAGACGGCGATCTGGGCGTGAATCCGATACCGGATGTCCCGCAGCGCGGTGGTGCCGCGCTGGTCGCGATCCGCCTCAACGTCATAGCGGCGACGCCGATCCTTCTGGAACGCCGCCACAGTGGAGGCGTTCGGCACGGACGCCACCTCGTTGCGCCGCACCCGCGCCCAGCGCACCGGGCTGAGCACCTCGATCCGCCGGATCACGTACCGGAACTCCGGCTTCCAGAACACCGCCTGGAGCAGACCGTCGGCGGCCGAAGGCGTCATCAGCGGATAGCTGACGCGCTCCGACTTCAACTCCGGCCGGGTGAAGCACGCCAGCTCTCCCCACGTCTCCACCACGAGATCGGGAAACGCCCACCCATCGTTCCCCCTCGCGAGCCGCCGCGCACCGGCGGTCGTCGAACCCATCTGTTTCCTTTCCTTTTCCCGGCTAAGGCACGGCAATGACACCATCCCAAACCGAAAAAATTTGCGCCATGTGAGTGAAATAAGACCCGTCAGCGCGTCACGATACAGCAGCTGCCGCCGCCACGAACTACGGTCTCCAAAATCTCCAACTACGCTAAGGCGAAGGCGCCATGGAAACCGTAATCGCGATGCTAATCGCACTAGTAGTAGCCCGCACCCGCGTGACCGTAACCGTCGAATTGCGCTAGGGACGACGGCTGGGCCCTGCCCTGCGAGGGGAAAGCTCGCAGGGCAGGCACAGATCCCGAATTACTTCAAATCGCCATCGTTCGCCAAGCCGTTGCGATCCTCGGCCGCCCAGATGAGAGCCTCATCCAGAAGGCCGCCACCGCCCAACAGGGCTACTCCATCCTGGCATATCCGACATGCCTCCGCTTGACTACCAGAAAGCGGCTCAGACCAGAAAAGCAGCGGTGTCCTCCAACTTCTCGCCGTCCAATCCCCGAAGCGGGTCGTAGAAACCGCGCCACACCACCAGGTCGCCGACGACCGGATCGGCGAGGCGGTTGCTCAGCGCCTCCCGGACCTCGTGGCGCGGCAGCGTCGCCGTGTGGGGCTGGAGCCGGCGCCACACCTCAGGGCCCGTGGGATACGGGTCGCCGAGACGCTTGATATCCGCCTCGATCAGGTCGCGCTCCGCCTCGGTCAGCTCCGGTCGGATCACGACCACGGGCTGGGAGTAGGCGTCGTCGATCATCTGGAACGACCTGGCCACCTCCGGGAAGTCCAACTCTCGCCGCAAATGCTGAATCTCCTCCCCGAACGCTCGCCCATCGCTCCCCTGGGCCGCATACCGTTCGGCGTAGTACGACGACAGGGCAACGAGGTCGTCCGGCGCTGCGAGTTCGGGGCCGAAGAAGCGCTCGGACGCGGCCTTCGCAACCTGGTAGGACTCACTTCGCGGGTCGCCACCGTCCACCGGGCGGAAGATGACGACCCTGCCGTCGTCGTCACGCCCGTCCCGGTTGCAACGACCAGCCGCTTGTTGCAGGGACTCGGCGGGAGCCATCGCGCGGTAGACGCATGGAAAGTCGAGATCGACTCCCGCCTCGATCAAACTCGTTGACACGACGAACGTCGGCCGCCGTTCCGCCAACCGCTTCCGGACCAGATCGATCACTTCGCGCCGATGGCCGGCCGTCATCCTGGTCGACAGGTGGAGGACCATCGGTTGTTCGGCCGCCTCGCCGGCATCGCCCATGTCGTCGTCGACGAGGAGGCGGTGGAGCGTGGAGGCGTCGCGGGTCGTGTTGACGACGGTCAACACCCGTGCCCCGGGCTCTTCGAGAATCTCCCCGGCGATGGTTTCCCAGGAATCCCCCTCGTCCGACCGCCAGTAGTAAGACCGTGTCCTACGTGGTGAGCCGGTCGTTGGTTGGGCATGGGGAGTTCGCGGTGGGGTTGGATCGTTCCGGAGGGCCTGTGGGAGATCGCGCGGCCGTTGCTGCCGCCGTCACGGGGGCGTCC
>NZ_JAVREV010000009.1:0-326078 GCF_031845565.1 Streptomyces johnsoniae
CCAAACGCCCCTCCAACTCACCCGCCACCTCATCAAACGCCCCCGCGAACACCCCCGACACCCCATACAACCCCAACCCCATCCCCACCCGCTGCGACCCCTGCCCCGTAAACAAAAACGCCGTCTTTCCGGGCCGGGCCGCGTCGGCGGTCAGGACCGCGGGCGAGGTCTCGCCGCGGGCCAGCGCCTCAAGGCCGCCGAGCAGCGCCGCCCGGTCGGTGCCGACGACGGCCGCGTGGTGGTCCATGACGGTGCGCCGGCCGGCCAGGGTGAAGCCGATATCGCGGGGCGTCAGCCCGGGATGGCGCGTGGCGTGGGCGTGCAGCCGCGCGGCCTGGTCGCGCACGGCTTCCGGGGTGCGGGCCGAGAGGACCCAGGGCACGGCGCCCGCCGCGGGCACGTCGCCGACGGGCTCGGGCTCGGACTCGGACTCCGCGGGCGCTTCGGCTTCTTCGATGATGACGTGCGCGTTCGTGCCGCTGATCCCGAACGACGACACACCCGCCCGCCGCACCCGCCCCACCCGCGGCCACTCCCGAGCCTCCCGCAACAACTCCACCCCACCAGAACCCCAATCCACCACCTCCGACGGCACCTCACAATGCAACGACCGCGGCAACACCCCATACCGCAACGCCATCACCATCTTGATCACACCACCCACACCCGCAGCCGCCTGCGCATGCCCAATATTCGACTTCAACGACCCCAACCACAGAGGCCGATCCACCGCCCGCCCCTGCCCATACGTCGCCAACAACGCCTGCGCCTCAATCGGATCACCCAACGGCGTCCCCGTCCCATGCCCCTCCACCACATCCACCTCACCCACAGAAAGCCCCCCACTCACCAACGCCGCCCGAATCACCCGCTCCTGCGAAGGACCATTCGGCGCCGTCAACCCATTCGACGCACCATCCTGATTCACCGCAGAACCCCGCACCACCGCCAACACCTCACGACCATTCCGCACCGCATCCGACAACCGCTCCACCACCAACAACCCCACCCCCTCCGACCAACCCGTCCCATCCGCACCCGCACCAAACGCCTTACACCGCCCATCCACCGCAAGACCCCGCTGCCGGGAGAATTCGGTGAAGGGGAGCGGGCGGGACATCACGGTGACGCCGCCGGCCAGCGCCAGATCGCTCTCCCCACTCCGCAACGACTGCACCGCGAGATGCAACGCCACCAACGACGAAGAACACGCCGTATCCACCGTCACCGCAGGCCCCTCGAAACCAAACGTATAAGCCACCCGGCCGGAAAGGACGCTGGAGAGGTTTCCGGCGAGCAGGAACCCCTCGTACTCCTCGGGGGTGCCGCTCAGCCTGCTGGCGTAGTCGTCGTACATGGCGCCGGTGAAGACGCCCGTGCGGCTGCCGCTCAGCGAACCGGGCACCACCCCCGCATCCTCCAACGCCTCCCACGCCGTCTCCAGCAACAACCGCTGCTGCGGATCAGCCGCCACCGCCTCCCGCGGCGACATACCGAAAAACTCCGCATCAAACAAATCCGCATCATGCAAAAACCCGCCATGCCGCGCATAACTCGACCCCGCACGCTCCCCCTCCGGATCGAACAACCCCTCCAGATCCCACCCCCGATTCGAGGGAAACTCACTCACCGCATCCACCCCATCCGCCACAAGACGCCACAGATCATCCGGCGAACCCACCCCACCCGGATAACGGCACGCCATCCCCACGATCGCGATCGGCTCGTCCCCGGTGGCGAAGGACCGCCGCGGCGCGGCTGGCACCGCCGGTGACCTGTCGGCCTGGACCCGGCCGAGGAGGTAGGCGGCCAGGGGGGCGGGCGCCGGGTGGTCGAAGACGAGCGTGGCCGGCAGCCGCAGCCCGGTCGTGGTGGCGAGCCGGTTGCGCAGTTCGACGCCGCCCATGGAGTCGAGTCCGATGTCCTTGAACGGCCGGTCCGCGGGAATCGCGTCGCCGCGGGAGTGCCCCAGGACGCCCGCGGCCGTGTCGCGGACGACGCGCAGGACGGCCGCCTCCCGTTCGTCGGCGGGCAGCGCGGCGATCTGCCCGGCCCAGGCCGGCTGGTCCCCGACCGGCCGGCGCTCCCGTGCGGCGGGCCGGGCGGGCCCGGGCAGCAGGGTCCGCAGCAGGGGCGGCACCTCGGCCGGGACGGCACGGGACAGCCGCAGGGATACGGGCGCGAGGAGCGGGCTGTGCGTGGCGAGTGCCCGGTCGAACAGGGCGAGACCCTGCTCCGCGTCCAGCGGCGTCACGCCGGACCGCTCCCAGCGGGCGCGTTCGGCCTCGCCGAGCGTTCCGCCCATGCCCAGGTCCGCGCCCCACAGCCCCCAGGCGAGCGAGGTGGCCGGCAGCCCGTGGGCGGCGCGGTGCTGGGCGAGCGCGTCGAGATAGCTGTTCGCGGCGGCGTAGTTGGCCTGGCCCGGGGTGCCGGTGAGGCCGGATACGGAGGAGAACAGCACGAACGCCCGCAGGGCGGAGTCGCGCGTCAGGTCGTGCAGGTGCCACGCCGCGTCCGCCTTCGGCCGCAGCACGGCGTCGAGCCGTTCCGGCGTCAGCGCCAGCGCGGTCGCGTCGTCCAGGACACCGGCGGTGTGGATCACGGCGGTCAGCGGGTGGGCGGCGGGCACGGTGGCGAGCAGCGCGGCGACGGCGTCGCGGTCGGCGACGTCGGCGGCCTCGATGCGGACCTCGGCGCCCAGACCGCTCAGTTCGGCGGCGAGTTCCGCGGCGCCCGGCGCGGCGGGGCCGCGGCGGCCGACGAGCAGCAGGTGGCGCGCGCCGTGCGCGGTGACGAGGTGGCGGGCGAGGAGCGAGCCGAGCCCGCCGGTCCCGCCGGTGACGAGCACGGTGCCCTCCGGGTCGATCGCCGCGGCCGTCCCGGGCGGCGGCGGTGCGGCCCGCACCAGGCGGGGCGCGCGCAGCACGCCGTCGCGGACGGCGAGTTGCGGCTCCGCGGTGGCCACGGCGGCCGGCAGCGCGGCGGATGCTTCCCCGGGCCCTTCGACGTCGATCAGCATCACCCGGTCCGGGTGCTCGGACTGGACGGACCGCACCAGGCCCCACACGGCGGCGGCGCCGAGGTCGGTGACGTCCTCGCCCGTCCGTGCGGCGACCGCGCCCGAGGTGACCACGACCAGCCGGGCGTCGGCGAACGCCTCACGGGACAGGAAGTCCTGGACCAGGTGCAGGACGCGCCGCGCCGCCGCGTGCCCCCCGTCGGCCTCCTCGCCCCCGGTCTGCCGCACGACGACCACGTCGGCCCCCTCGGCCGGGGAGAGGTCGTCCCCCGCCTCGGCCCAGGACTGGGCCGGGTCCTGGGCCGGGTCCGGCGGCCGCGGGGCGGCGACCTCCTGCCACCGCACCTCGTACAGGGCGTCGGCCGTGTGCCGGGCGGCGTCGCCGAGCCGTTCCCTGGCCACGGGCCGCAGCACGAGCGACTCCACGTGGGCGACGGGCGCGCCGGTCCCGTCGGCGAGGGTGAGGGCGAACGTGTCGGGGCCGCGCGGGCTGATGCGGGCGCGGAGTTCGGTGGCGCCCGCGGCGTGCAGGGTGACGCCGGTCCAGCTGAACGGCAGCCGGATCGTGTCCTGCCCGGCCCCGGCCGCCGCGGCGAGCACCAGCGGGTGCAGGACGGCGTCGAGCAGCGCGGGGTGGGCGGCGAAGCCGCCCGCCGATGCGTGCAGTGCCTCGGGCAGCCGCACCTCGGCGCACAGGTCGTCGCCCGCGCGCCAGAGGCCGGTCAGGCCACGGAAGGCGGGCCCGTAGGCGTAACCGAGCGCGGCGAGCCGCTCGTACGCGTCCTCGACGGGCTCGGGAGCGGCGTCCGCGGGCGGCCACGCGGCGGACTCCGGCCGCGCGGCGGCGGCGTCCGCCGGTTCCCGGTCGAGCAGGACGCCGGTGGCGTGCCGGGTCCACCGGCGTTCGCGGTCGTCGCCGCCGTCCGGGCAGGCGTGGACGCTGAACGCCCTGCCGCCGCCCGCGTCGGGGGCGCCGACGGTCACCTGCACGCGGGCGGCCCGGTCGGGGAAAAGCGGCAGCGGCGCCTCGACGGTCAGCTCGCCCACGTGCGGGGCGCCGAGGTGGTCGCCCGCGGCCACGGCCAGTTCGAGGAAGGCGGTGGCCGGGACCAGCACGGTGCCCGCGATGGTGTGGTCGGCCAGCCAGGGGTGGCCGGACAGGGAGATGCGGCTGGTCAGTACGGCCTCGCCGCGTTCCGCGAGGTCGACCGCGGCGGTGAGCAGCGGGTGGTCCGCCGGGTCGAGGCCGAGGCTGCGCGCGTCGGCCGGGGTCTGTTGGGCGAGCCAGAAGTGCTCCCGCCGGAACGCGTAGGTGGGCAGCTCCGCAGGGGCCGCGCCGGGGAAGAAGGTGACGGCGTCCAGGGGCGCACCGGCCGCGTGGGCGCGGGCCATGCCCAGGGCAGCGGCGCGGGCCTCGGGGCGGCCCTTGCGCAGCAGCGGCACGGCCGTGGCCCCGGTGTCGGCCAGGGCTCCCTCGGCCAGGGCGGTGAGCACGGCGTCGGGGCCCAGCTCGACCAGAACGGTGGCGCCCTGGCGGGCGAGTTCCTCTGCGGCGGCGCGGAAGCGCACCGCGGCGCGGATCTGGCCGGCCCAGTAGCCGGGCGAGGTCAGCTGCTCCGCGGTGGCGATCTCACCGGTCACGGTGGAGACCAGGGGAATCGCGGGCGGGTGGAACGCGATTCGGGCCGCGGCCTCGCGGAACGCCTCGACGATGCCGTCCATGTGCGGGGAGTGGAAGGCGTGGCTGACCGTCAGCCAGTTGGTCCTGCGGCCCCGTTCGCGCCAGGCGGCGACGATCTCGTCGACGGCGGCCTCGTCGCCCGAGATGACCACCGAGCGCGGGCCGTTGACGGCCGCGATGGCGACGGCCTCCTCGTGGCCCGCGAGCGAGGGCAGGATCTCCTCCTCGTCGGCCTGGACGGCGGCCATGGCGCCGCCCGCCCTCGCCGACTGCATCAGCCGGGCGCGGGCGGCGACGAGCGACGCGGCGTCGTCGAGGGTGAACACGCCCGCCACATGGGCGGCGGCCAGTTCACCGATCGAGTGGCCGGCCAGGAGGTCCGGCGTCATGCCGTGGTGCTCCAGCATGCGGAAGAGGGCGACCTCGACGGCGAACAGCGCCGGCTGGGTGTACGTCGTCTCGTGCAGCAGCGCCGCCGCGTCGCTGTCCTGGGGCGCGAACAGCACGTCGCGCAGCGGCCGTTCCAGCGCGCCGTCGAAGGCGTCGAAGACGTGGTCGAGGGCGGCGGCGAACACGGGGTGGGCGGCGTACAGTTCCCGGCCCATCCCCGCGCGCTGGGCGCCCTGGCCGGTGAAGAGGAACGCGGTCCTGCCCGGGGCCGCGCTGCCGCGGACGACATCAGGCGCGGCGCCCTCCGCGGCGCCCTCCGCGGTGGTACCGGCGGCCAGGGCGTCGAGTCCGGCCAGGTAGCCGGCGAGGTCGTCGGCGAGGATCACGCCGCGTTCCTCGAAGGCGGTGCGCGTCGCGCCCAGGGCGCGCCCGATGGCCGCGGGCGCGGCCCCGTTCCCCAGGTGGGTGCGCAGCCGCGCCGCCTGGGCGCGCAGTGCCGCCTCGTCGCGGCCGGTGAGCACCCAGGGGGCAGGCAGCCCTGGCCCCTGGTCCGCGGCGGGCGCGGCGGGCGCCGCGGGGGTCTCGGCGTCCGGGGCGTGCTCGATCACGACGTGCGCGTTGGTGCCGCTGATCCCGAACGAGGAGACGGCGGCCCGCCGCGGCCGGTCCGTGTCCGGCCAGGGCACGGACTCGGTCAGCAGCCGTACGGCGCCGGCGGACCAGGCGACGTGCGGCGTCGGCTCGGCGACGTGCAGCGTCCTGGGCAGAACGCCGTGGCGCATCGCCTGGATCATCTTGATGACGCCGCCGACGCCCGCGGCGGCCTGGGTGTGGCCGATGTTGGACTTCAGCGAGCCGAGGAACACCGGCCCGGCCGCCGCCCGGTCGCTGCCGTAGGTGGCCAGCACGGCCTCGGCCTCGATGGGGTCGCCGAGCTTCGTGCCGGTGCCGTGGGCCTCCACGGCGTCCACGTCGGACGCGTTCAGCCGGGCGTCGGCGAGTGCCTGGCGGATCACGCGCCGCTGGGCGAGCCCGCTGGGCGCGGTGAGCCCGTTGCTGGCGCCGTCCTGGTTGACGGCGGAGCCGCGGATGACGGCGAGGACCCGGTGCCCGTTGCGGCGGGCGTCCGAGAGGCGCTCCACGAGGAGCAGGCCGACGCCCTCGGCCCAGCCGGTGCCGTCGGCGTCCGAGGAGAAGGACTTGCAGCGCCCGTCCGGCGCGAGCCCGCGCTGCCGCGAGAACTCCACAAACATGCCGGGGGACGCCATCACGGTGGCGCCGCCGGCCAGCGCCAGGTTCGTCTCGCCCGACCGCAGGGAGCGGATCGCCAGATGCAGGGCGACCAGCGAGGACGAGCAGGCGGTGTCCGTCGTCACCGCGGGCCCGAGCAGGCCGAGTTGGTAGGCGATGCGCCCGGACATGACGCTCGCGGTGCTGCCGGTGAGGACGTTGCCCTGGACGCTCGGCGGCGCCTCGGCCATCCGGGGCCCGTACTCCAGGGCGGTGCCGCCGACGAAGACGCCGGTGCGGGTGCCGTGCAGGGACCCGGGCACGATCCCGGCCCGCTCGATGGCCTCCCAGGACGTTTCGAGCAGCAGCCGCTGCTGCGGGTCCATGCCGAGCGCCTCGCGCGGCGAGATGCCGAAGAACGCGGCGTCGAACTCGCCCGCGTCGTGCAGGAATCCGCCGTGGCGCACGGCGCTCTTGCCCTGCCGCTCCGGGTCCGGGTCGTACAGGTCCTCGTCCCAGCCGCGGTCGGCGGGGAACGGGCCGATGGCGTCGCGCTCCCCCGCGACCAGCCGCCACAGGTCCTCGGGCGAGGCCACGTCGCCCGGGTAGCGGCAGGCCATGCCGATGACGGCGATCGGCTCGGCCGCGTCGGCCGCGCCCGCCTGCGTCTCGGAACGGGCGTCGCCCCCGCCCAGCAGTTCGGCGGCGAGATAGGCGGTCAGTGCCTCGGGCGTCGGGTGGTCGAAGACGAGGCCGGTGGGCAGGCGCAGCCCGGTGGCGGTGGCCAGGGCCGTGCGCAGCTCGGTGGTCATCATCGAGGTGAAGCCCAGCTCGCGGAACGGCGTCCGCCACTCGATCCGCTGCCCGCCGGGCGCTTCGAGCACCACGGCGGCCAGCTCGTTCACCAGATCGGCGACGGCCCGCTCGCCCTCGGCGGGCGACAGCCCGGCCAGGCGGGCGCGCAGGGAACCACCGGGCCCCTGCGCCGACTCCGGCTCGGGCTCGGGCTCGGGCTCGGGCTCCGTGGCGGAAGCGGCGGGAGCGGCGGGAGCGGCGGGGACGGTGCCCGCCGCGGGGCGCGCCCGCTCCGCCAGCCAGTACCGCTTCCGCTGGAACGCGTAGCCCGGCAGGTCGGTGCGCCGGGCACCGGTGCCCTCGTACAGCGCGGCCAAGTCGGCCTCCGCGCCGCGCACGAACGCGGTCGCGAGGGCGGTGACGGCCGTCTGCGCCTCCGGCCGGTCGCGGCGCAGCACCGGAACGGCCGCGACGGCCCCCGGATCGAGCACGGAGTCGGCGACGAGCGAGCTGAGGACGGCGTCGGGGCCCGCCTCGACGAAGGTGGTGACGCCCAGGCTCTCCAGGTGGCGCACCCCGTCCGCGAAGCGGACGGTGCCGCGCAGGTGCCCGGCCCAGTAGTCGGGCGAGGCCAGTTCTCCCGGCGCCGCCCGCACGCCCGTCACGTTGGAGATCACCGGGAGGTGCGGCTCGCGGTAGGTGAGCCGGGCCGCGACCGCGCGGAACTCCGCCAGCACGCCGTCCATGTGCGGCGAGTGGAAGGCGTGGCTGACGGTGAGGTGCTTCACCCGGCGGCCCTGCGCGCCGAGCCGGGCGGCGATGTCCGCGCAGGCGTCCCGGTCGCCGGAGATCACGGTGGCGCGCGGGCCGTTGAGCGCGGCGAGTGACACGCGGTCCTCGCGGCCCGCCAGCAGGGGCAGCACTTCCCCTTCCGTGGCCTGAAGGGCCACCATCGCCCCGTCGGCGCGGGCGGACTGCATCAGGCGGGCGCGTTCCGCGACCAGGGTGGCCGCGTCGGCGAGGTCGAGCACGCCGGAGACGTGGGCGGCGGTCAGTTCGCCGATGGAGTGCCCGGCCAGAAAGTCGGGCCGCAGTCCCCAGGACGCGAGCAGCCGGTAGAGGGCGACCTCGACGGCGAACAGCGCCGGCTGGGTGGCGGCCGTCTCGTCCAGACGCCGCCCGGTGGCGATGGTGTCGGCCAGCGGGTGCGGCAGGTGCGCGTCGAGCGCGGCGGCCACCTCGTCGAACGCGGCGGCGTAGACGGGGAAGGCCGCGTACAGTTCCCGGCCCATCCCGGCGCGCTGCGCGCCCTGGCCGGTGAACAGGACGGCCAGGCCGCCCGGTTCCGCGACGCCGGTCACCAGTCCTGGGGCGGGGCGGCCGGCCGCCAGGGCCGCGACGCCGTCCAGCAGGCCCGCGGCGTCGGGCGCGACGGCGACGGCCCGGTGCCGGAAGAACGTGCGCGTGGTGGCGAGCGACCGCCCCAGATCGGTGGGGGGCTCCGCCGCGCCCCGCCCTCCGGGGGCCGCGAAGGCCGCGAGGCGCCCGGCCTGGGCGCGCAGCGCGGTCTCCCCCGCGGCCGTGACCACCCACGGCAGCACGGCGGGGGCGCCCGCGGCCCGCTCCGCGGCGGTGGCCCCGGGCGGCGGCTCGGCGACCACGACGTGGCAGTTGGTGCCGCCCATGCCGAACGAGCTGACGCCCGCCACCAGCGGGCGGTCCGGGCGCGGCCAGGGGCCCGTCGTCGTCTGCACCCGCAGGCGCAGTTCGTCCAGCGGGATGCGGGGGTTCGGCGTCTCGAAGTTGAGGCTGGCGGGCAGGGTGCGGTGACGGATGCCGAGCAGCGTCTTGATCAGCCCCGCGATGCCCGCCGCGCCCTCCAGATGCCCGATGTTGGTCTTGACGGAGCCGACGGCCAGCGGCTGCGCCGCGGGGCGGCCCGCACCGAGCACCGCGCCGAGCGCGGCCGCCTCGACCGGGTCGCCGACGGGGGTGCCGGTGCCGTGCAGTTCCACGTACTGGACCTGGTCGGCGGGAACGGCGGCCCGTTCGTACGCCGCCCGCAGGACCTCTTCCTGGCCCGCGCGTCCTGGCACGGTGAGGCCGTCCGTGGCGCCGTCGTTGTTGACGGCGCTGCCGTGGATGACGCCGTGCACGCGGTCCCCGTCGGCCAGCGCCTGCCGCAGCCGTTTGAGGACGAGGACGCCGCCGCCCTCGCCGGGGACGAAGCCGTTGGCCCTGGCGTCGAACGTGTAGGTGACGCCGTCGGGCGACAGCGCGCCGAACCGTTCCTCGGTGACGGTGTTCTCCGCCAGCAGGTTCAGGTTCACGCCGGCGGCCAGGGCGACCGTCGACTCGCCGCCGCGCAGGCTTTCGCAGGCCAGGTGGACGGCGACGAGCGAGGAGGACTGGGCGGAGTCGACGGTCAGGCTCGGCCCGCGCAGGCCCAGGTGGTAGGAGACCCGCCCGGCGATGACGCCCCGGTTGACGCCGGTCATGGTGTGCTGGGTGACCGCGTCGGTGCCCTGCTGGTACAGCAGGGCCGTGTAGTCGTCGCGCAGGGTGCCGACGAACACCGCGGTGCGGGTGTCGCGCAGGGCGGCCGGGACGATGCCCGCGTCCTCCAGTGCCTCCCAGGCCAGTTCGAGGACGAGCCGCTGCTGCGGGTCGACCGCGGGGGCCTCGCGGGGGGAAATGGCGAAGAATCCGGCGTCGAAGTCGCCGACGGATTCGAGGAATCCGCCCCGCGTGACGGCGGTCGGCGCATCCGGCCCCCACCTGTCCTCGGGAACGTCCCGCACGGCGCTCGTGCCGCTGTTCAGCAGGTCCCAGAATTCCGCGGCGTTCTCGGCGCCCGGGAGCCGGCAGGACAGCCCGATGACAGCAATGCGGTCGTCCTCTTCCGCGGGTCCGCCCGCCGAAGCTGCCTGCTCACCCATCATGACGTTCAGCCGCCCTTCCATTTACCGAATCCCCACGACACGAGACGTTGGATCTGCGCACGGGACGCGCGCGACAAAAGCGGTGGTGTTTTCCGAGTCCGGCACTGCACGCTATCGCCGCCGGCGCATCCGTTCTCCAGCGCGCGGCCACACCGCGGTAATCGGGAATTCCGCGGACGAAGGACACGGCTCGGGGCCGGGACCGGCACGGAACAGACGCCGTGCCGGTCCCGGCATCAGGCCGTGTCAGGCCGCGTCAGGCCGCGGGAATGGCCAGCCGTTTCCCGGTCCGCCCGCGCAGGATGGCGCAGACGTCGGTCAACGCCTCCTCAAGACGGTCGATTTCCGCGTCCGTGAGCAGGACGGAGGGCTCGAAGCGCAGGGTGCTCACCGCGCTCGCGGTGGGGAACGTCCGAATCCGGTGCGCCTGGAGCAGGTGCCCGGCGATCAGGTAACCGAACGTTCCGGAGGCGACCGCGTCGCGGACCAGGGGGTCGGCGGAGCCGGACTGGTCGTGGAATTCGAGGCCGAGCATGAGCCCGCGGCCTCGGATCTCCTTGACGACGTCGGGGAACGCGGCGCGGACCGACTCCAGCATCCCGGCCAGCGCCGCACCGCGTTCGAGGGCCAGGGTGTAGGCCCGGCCGCCGTCGGCTTCCAGGAGTTCGAGGACGGTGAGCGCGATGGGGCAGGAGAAGCCGTCCTTGGCGAAGGTCGAGCTGTGGACCAGCTCGAACTCCTGCCGGTACCTGCTGCCCCGCACGAGCATCACCGCGGCCTTGGCCAGGCCGCCGCCCAGCGACTTGGCGAGCACGTAGTAGTCGGCGCGCAGCCCGAGGTGGGAGCTGGCGAGGAGCCGGCCGACCCGGCCCATGCCGCTCTGGATCTCGTCGACGACGATCGGGCAGCCGGCCGCCGCGGAGAACTCCTGGATCTGGCGGGCGAATTCCTCGGACAGCGGCCTGATGCCGCCTTCGCCCTGGATGGGCTCGACGAGGAAGGCGCACAGGGTGTGGTGGTCGCGCTCGACGAGCCGGACCCCGCCGCCGGTCACGGCCAGACCGAGCAGGGTGCCCGACTCCTCGGCGAGGATGTCCTTCAGCACCTCGGGGCGCTCCCGCGGCACGAAGCGCGCCCCTGCGGCGAGTGCCTGGAAGGGCGCACGGTAGCCCTCGTTGTGGGTCAGCTGGACACTGGTGCCCAGCTTGCCGTGGAAGCCGCCCTCCAGGGCGAGGAAGACGGGCGGCCGCGCGGTCTGCGCCGCGTTGCGCCGCGCGATCTCCGCCACGAGATCCGCCACCGCGTCGCCGTCCCCGGCCGGGCGCGGCACGCCAAGGCGCTGCCACACGCCGGGGTCGACGGCCGCCTCGCCGGCCAGCACGGCGGACCGCGCCCGCGCCGTCGCGGCCTCCAGTTCGCCGGTGACGGCGGAAAGGCGTGAGACCCGGTCCAGTTCGGCGTGCTTCACGGCGGCCTCGATGGCCTCGGCGCCGCTGTTGGCGAAGGTGGCGTAATAGGGCTCGGTGTCGCCGAGTTCCCGGTGGATGATCCGGTTCAGCTCCAGGACCAGGCGGCTTGCCTGCGGATGCGCGGAGAACTGGGCGAGAACCGGCGCCCCGGTGTCGAGTAGTTCGCGGGCGCGCGCCGTGATGACGGGATGGTTGTGCCCGAAGAACAGGGCCCCGTATCCGCCGGCGTAGTCGATGACGGGTATCTCGGCACCGTCGTCGCCGCGCATGAACAGCGTATTCCCCGCACCGCGGACGTATTCGACGTCGAGCCCGATCGTCGTCAGCCAGGCGCGCAGATTGGGTTCGGCAAGCTCGGTCGCGCCGGATTCAGAATTCATGCCACTCCTTGTCGGACATGAAGCGGATGCCCCCGGCGGATGGCGGCTGCGCTCCTGATGCCCGTGAGATCCTCCGGACATCATCGCGCTTTCACCCCAGTGCGCGGTCATGAGCAAGTCATGGGCCACCAACGGGTTCTCACATGGCTGCCGGAAATGGTCGCCCGATTACCCGGCCCTGCCACCGGAGTTACTGAACGGGGCGCGGGGCCCGCCGGAAGGGGCGGCGGGCTCCGCGCCGTTTCAGACGCCGGTGTCGGCAGGGCTCTTCGGCCGTTCGCTGCGCGCCGCCGACAGCAGGAACTCCACCAGTTGTTCGGCGGTGATCCGCGTCGGCGGGTCGAGGGTGACGGTGGTCGCGTGGCTCTTGCCGCCGGCCCAGGTCGGGCGGCGCAGCAGCAGGTCGGGGGACGCGGCGGCGATGACGACCAGCGAGCCCGACCGGGCGGACTCCGCCAGCTCCTCCACGGCCCGCAGCACCGCATCGTCGGCGCGGTGCAGGTCGTCCACGCACAGCACGAGCGGAACGCGCCGCGCCGCCTCCTGGAAGAAGCCGCACCACGCGTCGAGCACGTCCTCGGCCGCGCCCGCCCCCGCGCGAGCGCCCGCCACGGTCTCGATCAGCGGCGTGAGCCCCGCCAGGTGCCGGCTCGCCGCGGGCCCGTCGGCGAACAGCGCGCGGACCTTGGCGGCGAGCGCCGCCCTGGCCGCCACCACGTCGTCCGCCGGCCTGACGCCGCAGTAGGCGGCGAGGGTCTGGGCCTGTGCGAGGAGCGGGTCCTCGTGCGGGGCGGTGGGGGCCCGGCCCGCCAGGAAGAGGGTGGGCTCGGGCTGGGAGGCGATCAGGTGCCCGAAGTCCCCGAGCATGCGGCTCTTGCCCGTGCCCGGCCCGCCCAGAACGGTGATCAGGTGTGGGACGGAGCGGTGCCTGGTGCGTTTCACCAGCCCGTGCAGGACGTCGAGTTCGTACCCGCGGTCCTGTCCGCCGGGACGGCCGTCCGGGGTCTCGGACCAGGCGCCGATAGCGCGCCAGCCCGCCGAGGGCGGGTCGGCCTGGTGGTAGACGATGGTGTTCTCCGTCGCCCGGCGGATCGCGTCGTTGACCCGCACCTCGCCCGCGGGGACGCCCTGGAGCAGCGACTGCGACTCGTCCAGCACGCCGCCGACGACCGTGGGGGTGGCGGTCTGGCCGCGGCGGCGCAGCAGGACCTGGCCCATGCTGACGGAGACGTGGACGCTGAACCGGGCGTGTCCGGCGCCGGTCTCGTCGCACACGTCCAGCGCGTCGCGGATGGCGAGGCCGGCGAGCACGGCCTGTCGCGCGTCGTCTTCGGCCGGCTCGTGGAGCCCGAACAGGGCCAGCGAGACGGAGCCCATGGAGGCCATCACGGTGCCGCCGAAACGTTCGATCTGCTCGCCGACGACGAGCGTCACGCCGTCCATGAGGTCGTCCCTGTCCTCGCGGACGCCGGTGCTGAGGGAGGGGGCCATCCAGGTGCGCACGGCGACGACGCTGACCCGCCTGCGGTCGACGTCCGGCTGCCGGACCGCCGCGGCGCGGCCGTTGCCGGGGGCGGGCGCGGTCACCCGGGGGGCCTGCGGCGCCGGGGCGGCGGGCCGGCGGGGGCGGGCCTGCTCGCGGGCGCCGGGTGCGGAGGCGGCCACCAGCTCCGGTTCCCTGGCGGGCTCGCCCGCCATTTCCCGCAGGACGTCACCTGCCCCGGTGCGGGTCTGCGACAGCGCCGGGTCCTGGGTGAGGATCGCGCGCTGGAACCGCTGGAGTTCGCGGCCCGGCTCCAGGCCGAGTTCCTCGACGAGGGCGGAGCGCACCCGGCTGTAGGCGTTGAGGGCGTCGGCCTGCCGCCCGCACCGGTAGAGTGCCAGCATCAGCTGGGCGCACGAACGTTCCCGCAGCGGCTCGGCCTGCGAGATCGTCTCCAGTTCGGCGAGGACGGTGCTGTGGCGGCCGCAGGCCAGTTCGGCATCGAAGTAGTCCTCCATGGCGTCCAGCCGCAGGCTCTGGAGCGCGCCCAGCTCGGGCCAGTCGATGCCGACCTCGACCAGGTCGGCCAGCACGGGCCCGCGCCACAGCGCGAGCGCGTCCCGCAGCAGCGCGGCCGCCTGCTCCACCGCGCCCTCCGCCTGCTTCTCGCGCCCCTGGCGCACCCACTTGTGGAAGAGGTACATGTCGACCTGCTCCGGGTCCACCCGCATCATGTAGCCGGGCGGCCGGGTGAGCAGGGTGGCGCTCTCGCCTCCCGCGGCACGCCCGCCGGCCAGGATGCCGCGCAGGCTGTAGACCGCGTTCTGAAGAATCTTGCGTCCGGTCGTCGGCGCGTCGTCCACGCCCCACAGGGCGTTGAGCAACTGGCTGGTCGCCACAACCCTATTGGCCTGTAATAAGAGGAAACCCAGGGTGGCGCGCTGCTTCGTGCCGCCCAGGGCCACGGGCCCGTCGCTGCCGACCACTTCGAGCGGGCCCAGTATTCGGAACTGCATCGATCCCCCATTTCGCACCAACCGGTGGTCGCGCCGCCGGTGGGCGGGCGCGCTCAGCCATGCCGCGACGCCCGCCTATCGGCAGACGTCAAAAACCATGGTGGATGGGGGTACTCCAAGCCCACACAAACCTTGGCCAAGGGCCAGGCCCGCCCGGCGCGGCGCGGGCGGGAAAGGGCCGGTGCCGGTGCGCGGGCCGACTGCGGCGCGGGGGCGCGGCCGAACGGAGGCCGACACGAACCCGGCCGATGGCCGACCGGTCGGCGCAGTCTACGCAACGCCCGCGCCGGGCCCGCACGCGGGTCACGTCAACGGCGGGGCGCGGCCCGCGGCGCGGCCGCGGCTACCGGTCCGCGTCCGGCGTCGGCGCGACCGCGGCCAGCCCTTCGTGCAGCCACCACAAGTCAAGCTCCGTCGTCTCGTCGGCGTGCCAGACCTCCAGGCCCGTCCCCTTGGCGCTCAGCGCGGCCAGGCCCTGCTGCGCGGACAGGCGCGGCAGCATCACCTGCCAGAACCCGGTGACGGAGCGCCGCAGGGGCCACTCGGGGTCGCTGCGCGCGAGCACCGCGATGCCCACCACGGCGGCCGTGATCGCCCCGACCGCGTCCTCGAGCGACACATCCGCCGCCAGACTGCCCTGACCGCTGGCGAAATGCAGCATTCCCCTGACCCAATTCCGCCACTCCAGCCACAGCTTGACCCCGGCGTCCCAGGTCAGGTCGTTGCCGAGGCCGAATCCCGCCCGCAGGACGACGTCCTCCTCCAGGCGCTGGGCCAGGAAGTGCGAGGCGTCGACGAGGAGTTGCAACGGCGCGTCGTGTCCGAGCGGACAATGGGCGATGATGCGGTGGAGCGTGTGCGCGGCGGCGGCTTCCACCGCCTCGCCCAACTCCTTTTTACTGCTGAAGTGAAAGTGCAGGGCCCCGGTGCTCACACCCGCCCGGCTGCTGATCTCGGCCAGCGAGGAATGCGCGAACCCGCCCCGGTCGAAAGCCTCGGCCGCCGAACGGATCAACTCCTGGCGTGTGCGCATCGCGCGGTCCTGCCTGGCCATCCAGTCGCTCCGTGAGTCAAGATCAAGCGGTGTACACCGACGCACACAGGGGGATCGACCCTAGCAGACCCACTGTATGGCACCGATCAACAGACCGTCATGTCTGGCTAAAGTGGCACGGGACCGATGTGCGGCGATCGCAACAACGGGGCACGTGGGGCACCTTGGGGCACCCGTATGGAAGGACTTCCGGCCACCCCTTGGGTAACATCGCGCCGGGCCGAGGCGATTGCCGGATGGCGGATGACGGGCGAGGAGAAGGCGGGGCGGGCGTTGACCACCGAGCGGCTGCGGGTGCCCGTCGGCGCCGACGCCGAACGGTGGGTGACCCGGCGGGCGGCGCGGCGTGCCCTGTTCGTGGTGCACAACGTGACCTCCGCGACCCGCCTGCTGGACGTCCTGCCGCTGCTCGACAGCGATCCACGCCTCCAGCTGCTGGCCACCTGCACCGGCTCCTCGCCGTTCCTCGCGGGCGTTCCCGAGGCGCTGGAGACGATGGGACTGCCCGTGCTGCCCTGGGAGCAGGCGGTGCGGCTGCCCGTGCACCTGGCCGTCACGGCCAGTTACGGCGGCGGGCTGCACGCGCTGCCCGGCCGCCTGGTGACCCTGTCGCACGGGGTGGGCTACAACAAGAAATTACGGTCGGCGTCCGGCGCGGACGGGCCGGCGGCCTTCGGCTTCGGCCCCGAGTGGCAGTTGCACGGAGGCCGGCCGATAGCGGCCGCGACCGTTCTCTCGCACCCCGAGCAGCTGGAGCGGCTGGCCGCGGCCTGCCCCGAGGCGGCACCGACCGCCGTGCTCGCCGGTGACCCGTGCTACGACCGGATTCTGGCCGAACTGCCGCTGCGTGAACGGTTCCGGCGGGCGTTCGGCGTGGCCGACGGCCAGCGGCTGGTCGTGGTGAACTCCACCTGGGGGCAGCGTTCCCTGTTCGGCGACGGCGGCGAGGCCGACCCGCTGCTCTCGCTGCTGCCGCGGCTGACCGCGGAGCTGCCGGCCGACGAGTACCGCACGGCCGCCGTGCTGCACCCCAACGTCTGGCACGGGCACGGCCCCGGACAGGTGCGGGCCTGGCTCGCGGAGGCGCGCCGCGGCGGGCTGACGCTCATCCCGCCGCTCGGGCCATGGCGGCAGGCGCTCATCGCCGCCGACTGCGTCATCGGGGACCACGGCTCCGTCACGTTCTACGCGGCGGCGATCGGCCGCCCCGTGCTCATGGCCGCCTTCCCCGACGAGGATCTGGACCCCGGCTCCCCCGTCGCCTCCCTGGGCCGGGCCGCGCCGCGGCTGGCCCCCCACCGCGGGCTGCGCGCCCAGCTGGACGAGCTGATGGGGCGGCACGTGCCCGGCCGTTACGCGGCGCTCGGCGCCCTGTCGAGTTCGGCCCCCGGCGGCTCCGCGGCCCTGCTGCGCACGCTGTTCTACGACCTGCTCGGCCTGCCGGAGCCGCACGGGCGGCCCGCCGCCCTGGCCCGGCTGCCCCTGCCCGCCCCGGCGGCCGAGGAACGCACCGCGCCGCTGCGCGTCCTGACCCGGGTGTGCGCGGGCGCGGCGCCCGAGGTCGCGGTGGCCCGCTACGCGGGCGCCACGGCGGAGCCTGCGGCGGACGGCTTCGAGGACGCCCACACGGTGGTGCACGAGGACGGGCTCGACGTCACACGGCTGGAGGTCGCCGACGTGATCGTGCGGTACGGCGCCGTGGACGATCCGCGTACGGGCCCCCCGCGGGCGTGGGCGGCGGAGGTCCTGGAGCGGCACCGGCACTGCCGGCTGGCCGCGTACGTCACCGGGCCCGACAGCTGCACCGTCCTGGTGCGCGGCGGCCGGGCGTTGCGGCTGACGGCGGAGCCGGAACCGTCGGGCCGCGTGGACCTGTGCGACCCGGCCGCCTACGCCTCGGCGCTCCACGCCTGGCTGACGGCGGGGAGTTCACTCCCCGGCGGCCTCGTGGTGCGGACCGGCGGGACGCGGCACCGCGTCCGCGTCGAGCCCGACGGCTGACCACGCCACGGCGGCGGGCCGTCGGGCGAGGGCCTCCAACTGCCGGACGACACAGGCGAGCGGCGCCGTCGCATCGATCTCGGCATCGGCCGTCGCCCGCAACAGCGGCTCGACCCCGGCCAGGTCCGCCAGGATCGCGGCGCGCTCCTCGGGCCGCTTGCCGTAGGGGTTGCCGGTGCGTGCCGCGACGCGGTCCATCAGGACCGCGGCGGGCGCGCTCAGCAGCACCACCCGACTGGGTGTGGCGCGAGGCGGCCATGAAGGATCTGCTCGCCGGGCACGGCGACGGCAGCCTGTTCGTGGCGGGCTGCAAGAGCAATCAGGGGGACTTCTACCCGCTGTTCGACCGGGCGGAGCCGTCCGGCAGCGTCACCCGGTGGCTCCACCGGTCGGTGTCGGTGTCGGTGTCGACGGCGCGGTGCCCGCGGTCGGCCAGGGCCCGGAGCGCGGTCGACTTGCCGGTGCCCGACATTCCGGTGATCAAGACCTTCGGCATGCCAGGGGCGTACGCGGCGCGCGGCGGTCAGGAGGCTCCGAGGCCGCGCAGGCGTTCGTCGATGCGGGCCACGAGGGCGTCGTTCCCCGTCCGCGCGTACAGAGCGCGCGCCGTGCGCAGGTGCTCCGCCTCGGCCCGCGGCTCGGAAAGCTCCATGGCACAGCGCGCCAGCAGCCGCGCGCACTCGGCCTGTTGCATCGGCGCGCCGTCGGCGGCCATCGCGGCGGACGCCTCCCTCAGCGGCGTCCGGGCGGCGCCCGGGTCCCCGGCGTCGAGAAACGTCTCGCCCAGGCTCATCTTCACCCGCGCCTCGTTGTACGGGTCGGGTGCCGGAAGCTCGGTGAACAGTGCGAGCGCGTTGAGCAGTTGGGTCGTGGCCTCGTCCGTGCGGCGCCCCAGGCGCAGCGCGCGCCCGCTGTGGTGGGCCAGGATCGCCAGCGCACGCGGCACGTCGGCGGCGCCGTCCTGCTCCTGGGCGATGAGGCCGAGCCGGTGCCTGGCCTCGGCGAAACGGGACTCGGCCTCCTCGTACCGCCACTGGTCGAGCCGCAGCAGACCCAGCACCTCCAGGGCGGTGGCCTCGCCACGGTGGTGCCCGGCGCGCCGGTCGGACTCCGCCGCCCGGGCCAGCTGCCGTTCGGCTTCTTCGTACCGGCCGAGCCCTTTGAGGGCGAACGCCAGCTGGACCCGCATCCGGCCCTCGGCGCGGGGGTCCCCGAACGCCTCGGCACAGCGCCGGGCCGCGGCCACACCGCGCTGGTGCGTCTCGGCCCACTGCCGGTGGAAGCCGCATTTGAGGTGCAGGCCCCACAGCGCTTCGCACAGCTGCCAGACCAGGTCGTCGAAGCCGTGGTCGTCCGCGGCGCGCACGGCCTCGGCCAGGTTCTCCCGTTCGCGCAGCAGCCAGTCCAGGCCGGTCGCCGCGGCCTCGCTCCGAGGCAGGCCGCGTTCGGCGTAGGCGGGGCCGAGCCGCCAACGGCCGGGCAGGACCGCGCTGTCGGCCGCGGCCGCCTCGCGCAGATACCAGCGGACGATGCGGCCCGTGGCGCGCGCGGACTCCTGCGGACCGTCCGTCAGGGCCGCGCGCTGCTCGGCGTGGCGGCGGATGACGTCGTGATAGCGGTAGCGCTCCTCGCCCGTCTCCTCGACGAGGTGGGCGGCGGCCAGCTCTTCGAGCAGGGCGCGCGCGGCGGCCTCGTCCCCGTCCCCCGCCGCCGCGGCGGCGGCGCCGACGGAGATGTCCGGCCAGGGGCGGAGGCCTAGCAGCCGGTACAGGCGGGCGGCGGGCGCGCCGAGCTCGCGGTAGGACAGGTCCGTGGCCCGGAAGGCCGCGGTGTCGTCCGGCCCGCTGTGCATCGCCCCCTCCTCCCGTTCCCCGTCGCCGCCGCCGTCGCCGGCTTCGGCCTCGGTGAAGTCCCGGAGAATCCGCTCCCAGCTGAGGTGTTCCCGCCCCGCGGCACGCGCACCCGTGGCGCACAGCGTCAGCGGCAGCCCGGCGCACCGCCCGGCGACGGCCTCGGCGTGTTCGCGGCCCTCGGCGACGCGGTCGGGGCCGACGAGGCGGGCCAGCAGGCGGAGCGAGTCCTCCGGGGGGAGCGGGCCGAGCCGGATGACACGGGCCCCGTGGTCCCTGACCAGCTCGGGCAGCCGGTAGCGGCTGGTGACCATCACCAGCGACCGCGGCGCGGCGGTCAGCAGCGGCGCGACCTGCGCCGCCGAATGCGCGTTGTCCAGCAGCACCAGGAGCCGCCGCTCGGCGGTCAGGTCGCGGTACAGGTCGAGCAGGCGCTGCTCGTCACCGGAGATTCGGCCGGCCGGGACACCGAGAACGGCGAGGAAACGGGCGAGGACGTCGGAGGGGGCGACGGCGGTGGCCGCCGCGGCGCCCCTGAGGTCGGCGTGGAGCTGCCCGTCGGGGAAACGTTCGGCGAGGAGCCGGGCGCAGTGCACGGCGGTCGCGGTCTTGCCGATGCCGCCGGGGCCGATGAGGACCACGATGCCGGGGTGGCCGAGGGCCTCCTCGCCGAGCCCGTCCGCCAGGTCCCGCACGTCGGCGAGCACGTGCTCCCGGTCGGTGAAGACGGCCGTGCCCGGCGGCAGCAGGCGTGGGCGGGCCGTCGCGCCACGCGGGCCGCCAGCCCCGCCGACCGCGGCCGAATCCCGCAGCCACAGCTCCAGGTCGCGGGCGAACGCGGGATCGCGGGCGGCCTCCTGGAACAGCCGCTCCGCCAGCTCCCGGCGCTCCTGCGGCCCGTCGGGCAGGGCAGTGCCGCCGTCGGCGTCGCGGCGCAGCGATCTGCGCACCAGGCCGGACAGGGCCTCGGACATGCGCCGCCCGAACTCGCCGGTGGCCCCCGACAGGGCGTCTGAGGTCACCGTCTCGACCGCCGACACCACCGCCGACATGGTCAGCAGTTCCATTCAGCCTCCCCCGCCGCGTGGGGAAACACGTTAGCCGACGCGGGAGTTGGTCACACGTCCGGTCCGGCCGGTCACGGCCAGGTGCGGGGCTGCGGGGGCGTGGTACCGCCGACCAGGTAGCCGGTGAGCACCGCGGCGGCCGGGGCGAGCGCGGCCAGCGGCCAGGTCATGCCGTGCGCGTTCTCCGTCCAGCCCTCCCACATATCGGAGAAGTTGTCGATGAACATCTCGAACGCACCCTTCGCGCCGTCGGTCGCCTCGGAGGCCAGCACGGCGGTCGCGAAGGTCTCGCCGAGCAGCATGGCGACCACGGCCAGCGCCCCGGCGGTCCAGTAGGCCGCGGGCTGTCCGGGGGCGAGCTTCGCGGCCGGCAGGCCGATCAGGGCGCCCACGGCCGCGGCGAGCCAGGTCAGCTGGGCGACGTCGATCTCGGTGTCGCCGTTGCGGGCCGCGTCCTCGATCAGGGACTCGAAGTCGACGACCATGCCCGTGAGGAAGCCGTACAGCAGGGCCAGCGCGAGGGCGGCGGCCAGGCTCACCAGGATGGCCACCCCGGGCTGGGGCCTGCGGGCGTAGGGCGCCGGCGGTGGCGGCGGCGCGGGCGGGCCCATGCCGGGCTGCGGATAGCCGTACCCCGGCTGCTGCGGGTAGCCGTACCCGGGTTGTTGCGGGTAGCCGTACCCGGGCTGTTGCGGGTAGCCGTACCCGGGCTGTCCCGGCTGCGGCTGGTGTGGGTGTTGCTGTTGGTGCTGCCAAGGCTGGCTCATGATTCCCCCTGTGGCCGTGACGACGTGACGGTCGGCACGGGCTCAGCCGGTGTAGACGACGGTGCAGACCAGGACGGATTCGGCGTCCGCGGTCCACCACCAGTAGGTGTTCTGGTCGTTGGCCGACTGCCGGCACGCGTCGTCCGTCACCGTCGCCGGGGCGGAGTAGACGCCGGTGACGTTGTACAGCTGGCTGTAGGGCGGAACGATGCCGCCTTCGCAGTCCACCCAGCTCATGAGGTTGGCGCTGCCGTCCGCCATGCCGAGGAAGCACTGCCCGACCTCGAACTGCCGGGTGACGCAGAGGGCCACGGTCTCGGCCCCCGAGCTGTAGGACAGGTAGGAACGGCCGGCGTCCACGGGGCAGGCGCTCACCGAGTCCGCCGTGTCCGACACCCAGACGCCGGCGGCGTCGTCGTCGCACGAGACGGGGTCGGGGGTGTCGCTGACCCATTCGGTCTCGGAAATCATCCAGTTGTTGAGACAGTCGCCCGCGGAAACCTGCTGGTACAGCTCCAGCGTCGGGTCCGTCGGCGTGGGCGTCGGGGTGGGGGTCGGAGTCGGGGTGGGCGTCGGCGTGGGCGAGCCGCCGATGTCGCCGAGCCCTTCGGTCGAGCCGCCGCCGGACCCGTCGAGACCCTGATCCTCAAGGCCGGGTATCTCGCCGAGGTCCCCGCCGTCGATCGCCCCCGGACCGCCGATGCCGGGAGCGGCGGCGGATGCGTTGCCGCGCGCGTCGGCGCCGGTGGCCTTGGCGAGGCCGAACGAAAGGGCCACCGCGGCCACGACGACGATCGCGAGGATGCCGAGCCGACGCCCGTCATTGCCGCCCGCGCCCGGCCCCGGAACGGGCCCCGGCTGCCCTGGGACAGGCCCCGGCTGCGGACCCGCGTAGGGCCCGCCTGGTATACCACTCATGCTTCTTCCCCCGTGACACATGCTGTGCTCATGTTCTGCGCGGGTCAGGCTAGCAACCACGGGCCCCCTGGGCACAATTGTTCGCCGGTCGGCCAGACCGGACTCGCCCTCGGCAACGGACCTGCGCACCCACTTGTGCGCGGTCGTCCGGGAGACACCCATCTCAGCGGCGACATGGGCGACAGGGCGACCCGAACGAACCCGCTCGACCAGCAGCCGCCTGCCATGAACCGTCAGCCGGGCATTACGGTGGGACATGAAGACCTCCATGCGGTGCAGTCCTAGACAGCTCCACCACATCGGAGGTCTTCGCCATGATCAAGCCCCAACGAGTGTCAACAACGCTTGTGAGCAATACACCTAGCTGGTGCTCCCGTGTGGGTTCGTGTTCTGTCCAGCGGGCTCGGTGGTCGATCGTCGTCGGCTGCGGCTGCGGCGAGCCGTTGCCCGGTGGTGTCCGCGCCGGGTGGGTCGGTGGTCTCCGTGGATCAGCAGGTGGTGGTCGGCATCGCTGCCGATGCCGACCCGCGTTCCGGACCGGGGTGGAACGGGCCACGGCCATCACGTGGCCGGGGCCGCGTGCGGTCGTAGGACTCGGGACCGGTCGGCCCGGGAACCTTCGGCCGATGCCGCGGGGGACATGCGCGCATATGCTGCCGCAGCGAATGCGACCGATCACGAGGAGCGTCCCATGCCCGCCACCGGTCAGAGCCATATCCGTATCGCCCGGCCGTCTCGCGACCTCGTCGCGGCGGAACACTTCTGGGTCAGCGGGCTCGGGCTGAGCGTACTGTTCCGAGCGGAGAGCGAAGGCGGACCGGACGAACACGACCTGTTGATGGTCGGCTGGCCGGACGCCTCCTGGCATCTGGAGCTCGTCCAGGACGCCGCCGTTGAACCGCGCCCAACCGAGGAAGACCTGCTCGTCGTCTACCTCGACGAGCAGGTACCGCAAGCGGTGCTCTCACGCCTGGAAGCCCACGGCGGTAAGCGCGTGCGGTCGCGTAACCCGTACTGGGACGCGTGGGGCGCCACCATCCAGGACCCGGACGGCTACCGGCTGGTACTCAGCACCCGCGGCTGGACCAACTCCTAGTGCCGCGTCAGCCAAGGTTTGCCCGTCAAGGAGCGGCGATCCGGTGCGGTGCATCGCAAGGCGCCGGATCGCAGCTCGTACTTGGCCGTACTCGCAAGATTCGGCAACGCAGCGAGGTGCCGTGCCGGGCGTCGCGACGGGGCAAACCTTGGCTGACGGGGCACTAGCCGGGCCCTGGCCAGGGCGGCACGCCCGCCGCGGGTTCGCCTCGGGCGGAAACGCGGGCGGTGGCGGCGCGGGTGGGCAGGCATCGCAGGGGGACGGGGCCCGGTGCGGAGCGAAGGAGTGGCACATGGCGTCGACGGCGGCCTACGACGAGATCGCGGACTGGTACGAGGAGGAGTTCATCGCCGGGCAGCGGTACGGCTCGGGGCGGGACGATCCGCTGGGCCTCGGAGGACTGCTGCGCGACATGCTCGGCGAGGGCGAGGGCACCTGCCTGGAGATCGGCTGCGGCACGGGAATCCATGCCGCGAGCGTGCGTTCGCTGGGCCGGACCCCGGTCGGCGTCGACCTCTCCGGCGGGATGCTGCGCCACGCGCGCGGGCGACTGCCCGCCGCCCGGGCCGACGCGGCGCGGTTGCCGGTGCTGGACGCGTCCGTTCCCGCCGTGCTGGCGATGATGGTGCACACGGACATGCCGCGCTATCCGGCGGTGCTGGCCGAGGCCGCGCGCGTGCTGCGGCCCGGGGGCGTGCTGGTGCACATCGGTGTGCACCCCTGTTTCTGCGGCGGGTTCGCCGACCGGGGGGACCCGGACGCGGTGGTCATCGGGCCCGGGTATCTCGACGGGCACTGGACGAAGGCGTCGTGGACCGACGGCGGGGTGCGCGACAAGGTCGGGGCCACGCACCTGCCGCTGCCCGAGCTGCTGGGCGCGTTCACCGCCGCGGGCCTGGTGCTGAGCCGGTTCGCCGAGGGCGGGCGGCCCACCCCCGCGGTGCTCGCGGTGCGGGCGGTCAAACCGCACCGGGCCCGCTGACCACGGCCGGCTGTCGGACCCCCCGGCTACGTTGAGGCCATGGACGAATACGCGGTGCCGATCCTGCCCAGCCGGGATCTGGCGGAGACGCTGGCCTTCTATGCCCACCTCGGCTTCGAGCCGCACGGGGACCCGCCGGAGCGGCACCGGTACCTGATCCTGACCCGGGGGACGGTGGAGCTGCACTTCTGGCACCACCCGGAGGTGGACCCGCTGTCCACCGCGGCGAGTTGCTACGTGCGCGTGCGGGATGCGGACGCCCTGCACCGCGCCTGGTCGCGGGCCGGGGTGCCGACCGAGGCGGAGACGGGCAGCCGGCTCGTGCCTCCGGTCGACACGGACTACGGGATGCGCGAGTTCGCCCTCGTGGACCGCAGCGGCAATCTCCTGCGTATCGGAAGCCCGCTCCCCGTCGCCTGACGACCACCGGCGGCCGCCTGTCGCGTCAGGTGTTCCTCGGCCGGAAGGTGGCGGAGCCCTGTCGGGAGCGGCGCGGCCACAGGATATCTTGATGTCGAGCAATGTTGCATACGTGGAGCGGAGCACCCGGTGACTGACTCGACCATCATCTATACCCACACTGATGAGGCCCCGGCCCTGGCGACGTATTCGTTCTTGCCCGTGGTGGAGGCCTACGCCTCGACCGCCGGGGTGCGTGTGGAGCGGCGTGACATCTCGCTCGCGGGCCGCATCATCGCCGGCTTCCCCGACTACCTGGAGCCTGCGCAGCGCATCGGCGACGCCCTCGCCGAGCTGGGCGAGCTGGCGCAGACGCCCGAGGCCAACATCATCAAGCTGCCCAACATCTCGGCGTCGATCCCGCAGCTGAAGGCGGCGATCGCCGAGCTGAAGGAGCAGGGATACGCGCTGCCCGACTACCCGGACGACCCGAAGACCGACGAGGAGCGCGACATCCGCGCCCGTTACGACAAGGTCAAGGGCAGCGCGGTCAACCCGGTGCTGCGCGAGGGCAACTCCGACCGCAGGGCGCCGGCGTCGGTCAAGAGCTACGCCCGGGCGAACCCGCACCGCATGGGGGCGTGGTCGCCCGATTCGCGGACGCACGTCGCGCACATGACCGCCGATGACTTCCGCTCCACCGAGAAGTCCGCGATCGTCGCCGAGTCCGGCTCGCTGCGCATCGAGCTGGCCGGGGACGACGGCAGCACCACCGTGCTGCGCGAGTCGGTGCCGGTGCTGGCGGGCGAGATCGTGGACGCCTCCGTGATGCGGGTGGGCGCGCTGCGCGAGTTCCTGGCGGCGCAGGTCGCCCGCGCCAAGGCGGAGGGCGTGCTGTTCTCGGTGCACCTGAAGGCCACGATGATGAAGGTGTCCGACCCGATCATCTTCGGCCACGTGGTGCGGGCCTTCTTCCCGAAGACCTTCGCCGAGCACGGCGCGGCGCTCGCCGCGGCCGGGCTGACGCCGAACGACGGCCTGGGCGGCATCTTCAAGGGCCTTGAGGCGCTGCCGAACGGCGACGCGATCAAGGAGTCCTTCGACGCCGAGCTGGCGGAGGGCCCGGCCCTGGCGATGGTCGACTCCGACCGCGGCATCAGCAACCTGCACGTGCCGAGCGATGTCATCGTCGACGCCTCCATGCCGGCGATGATCCGCACCTCGGGCCACATGTGGGGGCCGGACGGCGAGGAGGCCGACACGCTCGCGGTCATCCCCGACAGCAGCTACGCGGGCATCTACCAGGCCGTGATCGACGACTGCCGGGCGAACGGCGCGTACGACCCGGCGACGATGGGTTCGGTGCCGAACGTCGGCCTGATGGCGCAGAAGGCCGAGGAGTACGGCAGCCACGACAAGACGTTCGAGATCCCGGCGACCGGCACGGTCCGGGTGCTCGACGGCGAGGGCGACGCGGTCCTGGAGCACGCGGTGAGCGCCGGGGACGTGTGGCGCATGTGCCAGACCAAGGACATTCCCGTCCAGGACTGGGTCAAGCTGGCCGTGAGCCGCGCCCGGGCCACCGGTGACCCGGCCGTGTTCTGGCTGGACGCGACGCGGGCGCACGACGCCGCCCTCATCGAGAAGGTCAGGGCCTGCCTGCCGGAGCACGACACCGAGGGCCTGACCATCGAGATCATGGCGCCGGTCGAGGCGATCACGTTCTCGCTGGAGCGCATCCGCCGCGGCGAGAACACGATCTCGGTCACCGGGAACGTGCTGCGCGACTACCTGACCGACCTGTTCCCGATCCTGGAGCTGGGCACGAGCGCGAAGATGCTCTCCGTCGTGCCGCTCATCAACGGCGGCGGCCTGTTCGAGACCGGCGCCGGCGGCTCGGCGCCCAAGCACGTCCAGCAGCTGGTCAAGGAGAACTACCTGCGCTGGGACAGCCTGGGCGAGTTCCTGGCGCTCGCGGTCAGCTTCGAGCACCTGGCGCAGACCACGGGCAACGCGCGGGCCCAGGTGCTCGCCGACACGCTGGACCGGGCGACCGGCACGTTCCTGAGCGAGAACAAGTCGCCGAGCCGGCGGCTCGGCGGCATCGACAACCGCGGCAGCCACTTCTACCTGGCTCTCTACTGGGCCCAGGAGCTGGCCGCGCAGGGCGACGACGCCGAGCTGGCGAAGGCGTTCGCCGGGCTGGCCAGGACGCTGGCCGAGCAGGAGGAGACGATCGTGGGGCAGCTGACCGCGGTGCAGGGCTCCCCGGCCGACATCGGCGGGTACTACCAGCCCGACGGGGAGAAGGCCACGGCCGTCATGCGCCCGTCGGCCGCGCTCAACGAGGCACTCGCGACCCTCGTCTGATGCACACGTGTCCGCCCCGGCCGGCTTCGTCCGGCCGGGGCGGTCTCTCGCCAGGGCCTGGGCCCCGGTGGCGCCGCGGCCCCTCGACCCGGCTCTGATCTTCTCTGATCTTCTCCGTGGCGGAACGAGCCCGCCGTGACCGCCCGCGATGGCCGCCGGGCGGGGTGGCGGGGTCAGCCCTCCTCGCCCTCCTCGTCGCCTTCGAAGAAGTCGCCGACCTCGTCGACGACTTCGGCGGCCACCATGCCACCCACCACGCCGACGGCAAGGCCGGCGGCGCCCGCCGCGATCACCGTTCCCATGCCGGGGCCGGAGCCGTGGTGCTCGTCGTGGCCGTGGTCCTCGCTCTTGTGCGCCCAGCCGCCGTCGTGCGGCGGGTGACCGTGCGAGGCGTATGCGGCGCGGTGCTCCACCAGTGCGCGGACCCACGCGTCGACCTCGGCGGCCCAGTCGGTGTGGGCGACGCTGTCGTGGCTGACCGCGTGCCGGCCGAGCGTGTCGTGGCCGCCGGAGAAGAACCCGCCGCGCTTGTCGGCCTCCAGGACGATCTCCACGCCGCCGGGGGAGGCGAGGAAGGTGAGCTCGATCTCGTTGACCGCGTGGGCGTAGTGCGGCGGCGGGGTCAGCTCGATCTCCTGGTAGAACGGGAGTTGCTGGCCCGTGCCGTGCACGTGCCCAAGCTCCAGATCGGCCGAGACGAAGCCGAAGCCCAGGCCGCCGAGCGCCTCAAGGACCGCCTCCTGCACGGGCAGCGGGCCGATCGTCAACGGGTCCAGGTCGCCCTTGTCCCGGGCGCCGGCCACCGCGAGTTCGGTGCGCACTCCCAGCACGATGCCGAGCGGCTGGCCGTACAGCTCGGTGAGCGGGGTTTCCCAGGGCAGCGTGACGGCGAAGGGGACCGCGTGCCGTTCGCCCTCGGCGAGGCGGAACCCGCCGCCGACGGTGAACCGTTCGAAGATGACGGCGCCTTCGTCCTCGCCGTCGTGGCCCTCGGCCTCCACGCGCGCGAGCAGTTCGAGGGTGATGTGCTCGATGTCGACGTCGGCGTTCCCGCCTTCGAGGTGGACCTGCCCGTGCAGCGGCCCGCCGGGCAGCACCGCGCCGCCCTCCAGGACCGTGTCCACCGTGGGGCCGCCCATGCCGAGCGAGCCGAGCAGCCTTTTGAACACCATCGTGGCGTTCACTCCTTTACGCATTGGTGAGGGTCGGCACCGCGCCGCGGCGGCGGGCGGCAGGCCCGTGGGCCGCGCGGGGCGGGGCGCATGACGGTACGCGGAAACCGGCGCTCGCGGTTTCTACACGCCTGTAGAAGAATAGTTGCCCCCCGGCGACCCGCCCGCGCTTGCGGGCATCCGGCGGAAGAAAGGCCGAAAGGCACCCCCGACAGGCACACCCCCGCACCTCCCGGCAGCAACTTTACCGACCCTTTACTATGGGGCTCAGTGCCCGTCCGATCTTTGAAGGAGCAGCAGCCCTCATGGGCGAACCACCCAGTACCAACCGTGTCGTTCCCGGCCCAGCAGTGACGAGCAACGGGGCGGGGGTGGCACGGTGACCGAGATCCTGCTGCTTCTCGTGGCCCTCGCGCTGATCCTCGCCTGCGCCGTCTTCGTCGCCGCCGAGTTCTCCCTGACCACCATCGAGCGCGGCGAGCTGGAACGCGCCGCGCGGGCGGGCGAGCGCGGCGCCGAGGGTGCACTCGCGGCCGTCCGGCGCCTGACGTTCCAGCTCTCCGGCGCCCAGCTGGGCATCACGGTGACCTCGCTGGTGATCGGCATGCTCGCCGAGCCCTCCCTCGCCTCGCTGCTGCGCGGGCCGCTCGAGTCGGCCGGTCTCGGCGGTGGCGCCTCCCCGGCGGCCACCGTGCTCGGCGTGGTGATCTCCACGATCGCGCTCATGGTGATCGGCGAGCTGGTCCCGAAGAACTGGGCGATCTCGCGCCCGCTGGCCGTCGCCAAGGTGGTGGCCGGCCCGCAGCGCGGCTTCACCGCCGCCTTCGGGCCGCTGATCCGGCACCTGAACAGCACGGCGAACCGCCTCGTGCGCCGCGCAGGTCTCGAACCGGCGGAGGAGCTGGCCTCGGCCCGCACCCCGCAGGAGCTGGTCGCGCTGGCCCGCCACTCGGCGGCCCAGGGCGTGCTGCCGCCCGATTCGGCCGAGCTGTTCGTGCGCACGCTGCACCTGAGCGAGCTGACGGCGGAGAACGTCATGACACCGCGCGTGGACGTGCACGCGCTGCCCGTCTCCGCCACCGCCGCGGACGCGGCGGCCCTCACCAGGGCCACCGGCCACTCCAGGTTCCCGGTCTACCGGGACATCCTCGACGACGTGGTCGGCACCGTTCACATCAAGGACGTGCTGGCCCTGGCCGCGGACCGGCGGGCCGCCACCCCGGTCACCGGGCTGATGACCGAACCGCTGCCGGTGCCCGACACCCTGCCGGTCGACCGGCTGCTTGAGCAGTTGCGCGGCACCGCGTCCATGGCGCTGGTCGTCGACGAGTACGGCGGCACGGCGGGCGTGGCGACACTGGAGGACATCATCGAGGAAGTCGTCGGCGAGGTCCGCGACGAGCACGATCCGGAGGAGGCGCCCGACCTGGCGCCCGCCGGGCCCGGCGCGTGGGAGGCGGACGGCGGGCTGCGCGTCGACGCGCTGTCGTCCATCGGCATGTCCGTGCCCGAGGGTCCCTACGAGACCGTCGCGGGACTGCTGGCCGCCGTCCTCAGCCGCATTCCGGCCACCGGCGACACCGCCGAGGTGGACGGCTGGCGGCTGACCGTCCTGGCCACGGCGCACCACCGCGCCGACCGGGTCAGGATCGCCGCGCCCGGCCCGTCCGCCACTGCCCCTGGGGAAGCCCGATGACCGCCTTCCAGCTCGCCCTCGGCGCCCTGACGCTGCTGACCAACGCGTTCTTCGTGGGAGCCGAGTTCGCCCTGATCTCCGTGCGCCGCGACCAGATCGAGCCGCGGGCCGAGGCCGGCCAGCGGCGCGCGCGCACCGTGCTGTGGGCCCTCGAACACCTCTCCCCCATGATGGCCACCGCACAGCTGGGCATCACCGTCTCCTCGCTCGTCCTCGGGGCGGTCGCCGAGCCGGCCATCGCCCATCTGCTCGAACCGGCCTTCGAGGCCGCCAGCGTTCCCCACGCCCTGGTGCACCCGATCGCCTTCACGATCGCCCTGGCGCTGGCCACCTATCTCCACATGCTCATCGGCGAGATGATCCCCAAGAACATCGCGCTGGCCGCCCCCGAACGCACCGCCCTGGCGCTGGGCCCGGCGCTGGTCGCCCTCACCCGTGCGCTGAAGCCGGTGATCTTCGGCATCAACGCGTTCGCCAACACGCTGCTGCGGCTGATGAAGGTCGAGCCGAAGGACGAGGTGGCGTCGGTCTTCACCGACGACGAACTCGCCCGCATCGTGAAGGACTCCAGCGACGCCGGTCTGCTGGAGGCGGCCGAGAGCGAACGGCTGCGCGACGCGCTCGCCCTCGGCACCAAGACCGTCGCGGAGATCACCGTCCCGGCCGGGCGGATGATGACGGTCGACCACCGCACCACGCCGCGCCGGCTCGAACAGGCCGCCGCGACCTCGGGGTTCTCGCGGTTCCCCGTCACCGGGCCCGGCACCACGGTCCTGGGCTTCCTGCACGTGAAGGACGCGCTGGAGGCGGAGTCCGTGGACAGGCCGTTCCCGCGGGAGGCCCTGCGCCCGATCACCCGCATCCGCCCGGAGACGCCGCTGGACGACGCCCTCACGGCGATGCGCGCCGGAAGCACGCACCTGGCCGCGGTCATCAGCGACCGGGGGTCGCTGCTCGGATTCGTCACGATGGAGGACGTCCTGACCGAGCTGGTCGGCCCGCCGCCCGCCCGGCGCTGACGCTGCCCCGCCGCGCGGAACGGTCAGGACCGGGATTGACTGGCGAGTGCCGTGGTACTCAATACCGTTCCGTGCGGCGACCGCAGCAAGGAGCGCATCCGTGTCCGACATCCTCACCGGCCAGTGGCCGCTGAGCTGGAGCATCGCCGTCTTCCTGTTGGCGGGGCTGGTGACCGTCGTGGGCAGCGTCCGGCTGGCCACGCTCGGCGACGTGCTGGCCGACCGGACGGGCCGGGGCGAGGCGCTGTTCGGTGCGGTGTTCTTCGGCGTGGTGACGTCCCTGTCCGGGATCGTGATGACGGCGGTCACCGCCGCCGCCGACCAGCCGGAGCTGGCATACAGCAACGCGGTCGGCGGCATCGCGGCGCAGACCCTGGCCGTCGCCGCGGCCGATGCCACCTACCGGCGGGTGAACCTGGAGCACGCCGCCGCCTCCCTGCCGAACCTCCTCTTCGGCTGCCTGCTCATCGGCCTGCTCGGCATCGCCCTGATGGCCGCCTTCAGCCCCGATGTCACCGTGCTCGGCCTGCACCCCGCCTCCGCCTTCATGATCGCCTTCTACTGGGGCGGCATCCGGCTGATCAGCGACCGCCCGCGCCCCATGTGGGTGGCGGTGCGGACCCTGGAGACCGTGCCGGACGTGCCGCAGCCGGGCGGCGAGGCGCAGGCGCGGCGCACCGGCACGCTGTGGGCCGAGTTCCTCGGTGTCGCCGCCGTCGTGGTGGTCGGCGGCTGGGTCATCGCCCGCGCCGCGGAGACGCTGGTGGCGAGCACAGGACTGAGCGCGGGCTTCGTGGGCGCGGTGCTCATGGGCATCGTCAACGCGCTGCCCGAGACCGTCACCGCCATCGCGGCCGTGCGGCGCGGCGCGGTCACCCTCGCCATCGCGGCCGTGATCGGCGGCAACTGCCTGGACGTGCTCAACCTCGTGATCGGCGATCTCGCCTACGGTGGCGGTTCCCTCTTCCACGCCGCGGGCCCCGACCAGCTGTTCCTCACCGCCGCCGCCCTGGTGATGACGAGCGTGCTGCTCGGCGGGCTCCTGGTGCGGCAGGAACGCGGCTGGTGGCGCCTGGGGTTCGACGGCGTCCTGCTGATCGCCGTCTACGCCGGCACGGTGGCCGTCCTCGCCTTCTGACGAACCCTGCCGCCCCATCTTTCCCACCGGGCCCACGCTGCCGTGGAATGGGCGGCATGGATGCGAAGCCCGACCACGCCACGACCACGCCCCGCCCGGGGCACTACCTGCTCGACCCCGACCGTTCGGCCGTCACGTTCACCATGAAGTCCGTCTTCGGGCTCGCCCCGGTGCGCGGCTCGTTCGCCATCGGATCGGGCACGGCCGACGTCGCCGAGCCGCTCGGGGAGTCCCGGGCACACGCGGTGATCGAGGCGGGGAGCTTCCGGACGGGGAGCGCCAAGCGGGACGAGCACGTACGTTCCCCGCGGTTCCTCGACACGGAGGCGCACCCGCTGATCACCTTCGTCTCGGCGCACGGGGACCGCGCGGACCCCGCCGTCCTCGCCGGAACGCTCACCGTCCGCGGCGTCGAACAGCCCGTGGAGCTGACGATCGAACGGGCGCAGGTGTCGGCCGGGGAATTCACCGTCCGGGCCACCGCCTCCGTCGACCGGGTCGCCTTCGGGGTGAGCGCGTCCCGCGGCATGACCGGGCGCCACCTCGGCGTGACGCTGGACGTGACGTTCGTGCGCTCCTGACGCCCCGAACGGCACCCGCGTCAGGGCCGCGCCGCCGCCCTGGCAACGCCGTTCGCTGCGCCGGGGGTTGACGGCCCCCGGCGCCTGCTCTACGTTCCGGCCAGTATTCCGAATGGCATTCGTCATTTCGAACGTGGAGCCGCCGCATGCCCCGCCCCCTCACGCCCCCCGCCCCACCAGGACCGTTCGCGGTCTGACCCCTGTACCCGCCCGGCCGCGCGGGAGCTGTCGCACGCACGTCACTGGGAGCGCTCCCAACCGCCTCGCGCGGCGCTCGGCCTGAAACGTTACAAGGAGGTTTCTCATGCCCCCCACTTCCCTGGCGCTCCCCCGTGAGCGCCGACGGCACCGGCGCGCGGGACTGCTGCTCGCGGTGCTCGCCCTGCTGCTGTGCGGCGGTACCGCCGTCGTGCCGCAGCAGGCGGCGGCGGCACCCGCCGTCGACACCGACGCCTGGTACGTGCTGGTCAACCGGAACAGCGGCAAGGCACTCGACGTGTACGACCTCGCGACCCACGACGGGGCGGAGATCGTGCAGTGGACCCGCAACGACGGGGCCTGGCAGCAGTGGCAGTTCGTCGACGCGGGTGACGGCTACTACCAGGTGCGCTCCCGGCACAGCGGCAAGTACCTCGACGTACTCGACTCCTCCACCGCCGACGGCGCCGCCATCGTGCAGTGGGCCGACGAGGGCCGCGCCAGCCAGCAGTTCAGGCTGGAGGAGTCCGCGGGCGGCGCCGTGCGGCTGATCAACCGCAACAGCGGCAAGGCCCTGGACGTGCTCGACTTCTCCACCGAGGACGGCGGCCGGGTCGTCCAGTGGCCGGACCTGGACGGCGCCAACCAGCAGTGGCAGATGATCGAACTCGGCGGGGGAACGGCCGGCACGTTCACCAACCCGATCAAGCGCAACGGGCCCGACCCCTGGCTCCAGTACCACGACGGGTACTACTACCTGGCGACGACCACGTGGAACTCCACGATCACGATGCGCCGCTCCGAGACGCTGAGCGGGCTGGCGAGCGCGCAGGATACCGTGCTGTTCGACCTGTCGGGCATGCCGAACGGCTGCTGCAACATGTGGGCGCCGGAGTTCCACCTCCTCGACGGGCCCAACGGACCGCGCTGGTACCTGTACTACGTGGCGGGGCAGAACGTTCCCGACTTCAATCCCACGCAGCGGCTGCACGTTCTGGAGAGCGAGGGTACGGACCCGATGGGCCCGTACCACTTCAAGGCCGATCTGGGGAACGACTGGCAGCTCGACCCCAGCATCCTGACGGTCGACGGCGAGCTGTACCTGCTGGGCAGCATTCACGACGGCACGCAGAGCCTGTCGATCACCCCGCTGAGCAACCCCTGGACGCTCGGCGGCCAGCGGCGGACCATCAGCTCCCCCACGCTGCCCTGGGAGCAGCAGTCGGGCGCGGTGAACGAGGGTGCGGAGGCGCTCTACCACGACGGCCGGATCATGATCGTCTACTCGGCGAGCGCCTGCTGGGGCCCGGACTACAAGCTCGGCCTGCTCACGCTGACCGGCAGCGATCCGCTGAACCGGGACCACTGGACGAAGCACCCCGACCCCGTGTTCGAACGGGACGACGCCGCCGGGGTGTTCGCGCCCGGCCACAACGGGTTCTTCACCTCGCCCGACGGCACCGAGGACTGGATCGTCTACCACGCCAACGATTCGGCCGGCGGCGGTTGCGACATGAACAGGTCCACCCGCGCCCAGCGGTTCACCTGGAACGACGACGGCACCCCCGACTTCGGCACCCCGGTGCCGACCGGCGTGGAACTCCCGGCCCCGTCCGGCGAGTGACCGGCCGCACTTTCGCGGCGGAACGCGCCATGAGAAAGCGGTAACAGCACGTACACCAAGAAGGCAAAAGGAGAGCATATGAGCAAGGACCGAAGGCGCGCGGGAGCGCGGCCGTCCCGGCGGCGGCTGCTGGGCGGCCTGCTGACCGCGGGCGCCCTGGCGATGACGTCGCTGGCCGGCGCGACCGGGCTGCCCAGCGCGGCGGCCGAGGTGCAGGCGGCGGCCTACCCCAACCCCGGGGCGGTCACCGGGGACATCGGCGTGCACGACCCGACGTTCGTCAAACGGCCGTCGGGCGACTACCTGGTGGCACACACGGGTGACAACATCGCCCTGAAGACGTCGACGGACCGCACCGCGTTCCGGAACGCCGGGAGCGTCTTCCCCAACGGGGCGCCCTGGACGACGGAGTACACCGGTGGCAGCCGCAACCTCTGGGCGCCGCACCTCACTTACCAGAACGGCCAGTACTACCTGTACTACTCGGCGTCGAGCTTCGGCTCGAACCACTCGGCGATCTTCCTGGCGACCAGCCCGAGCGGCGATTCGGGTACGTGGACGGACCGGGGCCTGGTGGTCGAATCGCAGTCGTCGGACGACTTCAACGCGATCGATCCCGACCTCGTGGTGGACGACGACGGCCGCTGGTGGCTGTCGTTCGGCTCGTTCTGGTCGGGGCTCAAGATGGTGGAGATCGACCCGTCCACCGGCAAGCGCGCCGGCGGGAGCATGCACGCCATCGCCGGGCGGGGCGGCGGCGCCATCGAGGCGCCGACCGTCTTCAAACGCGGGGACTACTACTACCTCTTCGTGTCGTTCGACCTGTGCTGCCGGGGCGCGGACAGCACCTACCGGGTGATGGTCGGCCGGGCGACGAGCGTCACCGGGCCGTACTACGACAGGAACGGCGTGGCGATGAACGCGGGCGGCGGCACCGAGGTCCTGGCCGGGCACGGCAGCATCAACGGGCCCGGGCACCAGGACGTCTTCGCCGACTCCGACAACGACATCCTCGCCTACCACTACTACGCGGACGACGGCAGGTCCCTGCTGGGCATCAACTGGCTGGGCTGGGACGCCGAGGGCTGGCCCTACGTGCACTGACCGGACCGGCGGCGGTGCGGCGCGGCCGTTGCGGCGGGGGCTGCCCCGCCGCAACGGCCGACCGCGCTACTCGGCCGGCACCAGCTGGAGGCGGCGGACGAGGTCGGCCCTGCGGTTGACCTGCATCTTGCGGTAGATCCTGGTCAGGTGCTGGCCGACCGTGCTCTGCGTGATGAACAGCCGTTCGGAGATCTCCCGGTTCGTGCAGCCCTCCCGGACCAGCACGGCGACCCGCCGCTCCGCACCGCTCAGCGCGGGCCCGTGCTCCCGTTCGCCGCCGCCCCCCGCCACGACGAACCCCGCCTCCCCGGCGAACGCGTCGATCCGCTCCCGCAGCGGACGGGTGCCCAGGTCCCCGGCGAGCCGTCCGGCCAGGCCCAGCAGGCGTTCGGCGCGCGCGCACTCGCCGGTCGCGTGGCAGTGGCGGGCCAGGGCGAGCAGCGCGCCGGCGTATTCGAAGGCGTGGCGCGACCGGCTCAGGAGCCGGACGGCGTCCTCCAGCGGCTTCCTGCGGTGTTCCGGACTCAGGGTGCCGGCCAGGCCGCAGCAGTTCGAGCGAGACGCGCCGGTAGTGGGGGAAGCGTTCGATCGTGCCGACCAGGTGCGTCATGCGGTGGACCGCGTCGACGGCACTGGTGAGCACAAGCAGCACGGGCAGTTCCTTCAGGCGGTGCGCCAGGTAGGCCAGGGTCCGGGCCGAGCCCTCGTCCGCCAGGTGCACGTCGTCGACGTACAGCAGGACCGCGCCCTCCGCCGTGGCGCGGGCCAGCGCGTCGAACAGGGCGCGGGGGGCACTGTCGTGCGCCTCCGGCGCCCGCAGGTCGGGGTGCGGCGGCAGGCGGTGCAGCTGTTCCAGGAGGCCGGCGCGCACATCACGCTCCGCCTCGCAGGCGTTGACGCCGACGACGTGGCCGCCCGCGGCCCCGGCGTGATCGGCGAGGGCGGTGACGACGGTGGTCCTGCCGCTGGCGACGGGACCGCTCACCAGCACGACCCGGCCGGTCCGTTCCGTTTGCACCTGTGTGAAAAGACCGGTCAGCCGCCGGATTTCATGCCGCCGAATCATGGGTCACTTCACCCCTCTCGCACGGCCCGAGTCGGCCGGAAAGTGGATGTCCTCGTCGTTGGTCTTTGATGGACGCGGCCGCACAAAGGGTGTTGTCGCTGCCTGCGTTGGCAACGTACCAGCGCACAGCGTTGTGCGGGTGAGGGGTTTGGCGCGGCTTAAGGGCCGGACCGGCGGCTGCGTGCCGAACGGCGCACCGCGCCTATTGAACGGGGCGGCCATCGCGCCCTTGCGCGGATTCGGCGTTCTGAAGTGCCGTTGAAGCGGCACTTGCAATGGTGGCCGGGATACCTGGTTTCAGGCCGCCTTTTTCTCGGCGGCGTCCCGCCGCCAGGCCACTCCGAGCGGTGCCGCGGACAGCAGCAGGAGCAGTACCGTGACGGGCAGCGGCCAGGCGGGCACGTCGGCCGTCTGGGTCGTGCGCCACTGGAGTCCGCACAGCGGCAGCAGGGCGACCCCGAGGCCGGCGTTGAACAGCAGCAGGCTCTTGGCGGTGCGGCGGGCGGAGGCCGCGGTGGCGGGGCGGTTGTGGGAGACCGCGGCGGCCCTGGCCCAGGGGTCGGCGGGCTCGGGCATCTCGTCCAGCGGGGTGCTGCGGGCGGCCCACGCGGCGCAGGCGGCCAGGAGCAAGGTGACCCCGGCATACAGGTAGACGGGGACGAAGGCGCTCAGGACGGTCTTGTCCGTCCAGGCGTCGACGCCGCCCGGGCCGATGTGCCGGGGCAGCCGGTCGGGCAGGTCGGGGTAGCGCACCGCGCCCCAGGCGGTCATGGCGGCGAGCAGCAGCAGGCTCGGGACCAGCCAGGCCCACGGCGGCCTTCTGCGCCGGCTTCCGGGTGGGGCGGCCACGTCCTGCTCCGTCCTCCTCGTCCTGCGGTCGTCCGCCACCGAGCCTAAGGCCCACCCCGGGGGGCGGCGTGGGCCGGGCCGGTCTCAGGGGTCGGGGCGGTCTCAGGGGTCGGGGCGGGTCTCAGGGGTCGGGGCGGGTCTCAGGGGTCGGGGCGGCCGTGGGCGTCCGCGGCGAGATGCCGTTGCAGCTCGATGTGCCGCAGCTGGTACACCGCGCCGGACTGCCGCAGCACGCCGCGGTGTTCGTGTGCGTCCGCGAGGAACGCCATCAGCCTGCGGGGCAGCCGGTGGCACAGCGCGAGGTGGATGCGGGTGATGGTGAACGGCCCGCAGGCCGTCTGCTGCCAGGCGACGGCCAGCCCGACGACGGCACCCAGCAGGGCCCCGGTGAAGAGGCCGCCGACCAACCCGGGCAGCGTCGGGGCCAGTCCGAGGTCCTGCCAGCGCACCTCGCCCGTCGTGGCGGGGGCCAGGCGGATGGAGTTGGAGCACCAGAAGACGAGGCCGAGGGCCAGGCCGATGACCCCGGCGGTCACGCAGCCGAGCCGGCGGAACGTGCGCCGGTCGCGGGCCAGGAGCGCCGCGGGGGCGGGGGCGAGGGTCAGGTCGGCCGTCGCGCCCCTGATGCCGTACATGATGGCGCAGCCCAGGCAGTTGGCGGTGAGGGCGCCGGTGGCGTGAATGGTGCCGAAGTGACTGGAGAGGGTCACGCCCGCGACGTCCGCGGCGAGACCGTGCGAGATCCCGTACTCGCTGAAGCCGATCAGCCAGGTCGGGAGAGTGACGGCGAGGCCGCCGCCGAGCCCGATCCACAGCCCGGCCCAGTCCCAGGACCACCGCAGGTCCGCCGCCGGCGGCACCTCCTCGGGGCCGGGCCCGTGTCCCACGGCCAGGCCGCCGATGAGCGCGAAGACGCAGGCCAGACCGACCGCCATGGCCGGCATGCCCTGCGCGCAGCCGTAACAGCCCCCGATCCCGGCGCCGAGCAGGGCCGCGCCGCGGCTCCACGGGCGGCGCGCGGCTGCCCTGGGCCGTTCCCCGCCGGCCCGCCGGGCCGCGAGACCCGCGGTCAGCTCGCCGCCGAGGCCGCCGACGAACCCGTAGACCAGACCGGCGGTGAGAACCTGCCAGGTCCAGGCGCCGAGCGGGTCGCCGTGGCCGATCACGACGCCCGCCGAGCCGATCGAGGCGCCGATCAGGCCGCCCCCTATCCGGCCGGTGACCCCGCCGACGAGCCCCGCGAAGAGCCCGTCGAGGGACGCCTGCGACCACGTCAGTCCCCCGTCGCCGTACTGGTCGCCCCAGAACGGGCCGTACGCGCTGACCTGCATGGTCAGCCAGGTCACCGCGGTCTCAAGGGCGCCGGCCAGCACGCCGAGCAGCACGGGCAGGAGCCAGCGCGGAACGGCCCGGCGCAACTGCCACCAGGCCAGGTCGGTGGCCCCGGCGCGCACGCGCTCCGCGTGCCGGGCGAGCCAGCGCAGGGTGCGGCCCGCCTCGGCCGCGGACCAGTGGGAGGGCGCCGCGGGGTGTCTGCGGTAGGCGGCGGGGACGAACGCCTCGAAGAGGTGGGCCTCCACGGCCGCGCGGCTGCTCAGGGCCGGGTTTTCGAGCAGCTCGGCCGGGGAGCGGGCGGCATCGAGCGGCTCGCCCGTTCTGGGGTTGTAGATGGTCCTGGCGAGGAAGATCATCAAGGGTGTGCTCAGGGCTTCGGCGACCGGGCCGCCCTGTTTCAGGCTGTGCACCACGGGGTCCCAGCGGGCCGCGGTCGGCGTGCCCGTTCCCCCGGCGTCCCGCAGCAGGTAGGCGGAGATCTCCTGCGGGTCGAGGGGCAGCAGCTCGATGCCGGCCGCGCCGACGAGCTTGTGCGGCAGCCCGGCGGCGGGCCGGACGGCCTCGCCGTACTCCCTGGTCCTGCTGGAGAGGATGACGCCCTGGCCCTGCGGCACCGCGCGGTTGATCTGGTCGAGGGCCGCGCCCCTGGCCTGGGCGGGCAGCTCGTCGAATCCGTCCAGCATGGGCAGCACCAGCCGGTGCATGAGCAGGGCCCGCGCGCGGCTGATGCCGCCGAGGGCGGCGCCGCCGGTCGCGGCCAGCTCCTTGAAGTCCTGCGTCAGCCGGTGGGTCAGCCAGGATTCCAGGTCGAGTTCGGCCGGGTCCCAGGAGGAGAGGGTGAACAGCACCGGCACGGCGCCGCCCCGGTGGCGGTGCTCGATCAGGTCGAGCAGCAGCCGGACCAGCAGCATCGTCTTGCCCGAGCCCGGCGCGCCCAGGACGACGAGACGGCGGGTGGGCACCCGTTCCCCGAAGACCTGGAGGATCTGCCCGCCGCTGCCCGCGAGGTCGTCAGGACCCGAGGCACAGCCGGAGTCCGCGGCCCCGAAGCCGGGGTCCCAGTCGTCGGCCAGCCGCCGCAGCCAGTCCCACTCCTCGACGAGCCGCTCGGGCGCGGGCCGCCAGGCCACGGTGAGCGGCCGCGGATCGTTGAGCCCCCGCACGCCGGCCTCGGTCTCCCACTGACGCCGCACGGCGACCGCGAGCTGGTCGGCGAGGGCCGCGAGGCCCGGCTCCGTGGCGGGCGGGGAGCGGCGCGGCAGCGGGAACGCGCGGGTGGCGGCGCGCCGTTCGCCGGTGCGGCGCGGCTCGGGCACGCGGCCCGCGCCGGCCGCGACGGCGCTGCGCAGCACCTCGGGCAGGGCGGGCCGGTGGCGCGGGTCCTTGGCCAGGCAGGCCACGACCAGCGGGCGCAGCGCCTCGGGCACGGCGTGGACGTCCGGCTCGCGGTGCACGACGGCGTAGGCGGCGGCGATCGGCTCGGCGCCCGCGGCATCGCGGTCCTCGAAGGGGCTGCGGCCGAGGAACGCGAAGGCGAGGACCGATCCGAGGGCGAACACGTCGGTGGCGGGCCCGACATGGTGCGGCCCGTCGAGCTGCTCCGGGGCCATGAACGCGGGCGTGCCCATCACGCTGCCGGTGCGCGTGAGGTGGCGGCCGGCGCCGACGGGGCGGGAGATGCCGAAGTCGATGACGCGGATGCCGTCGTCGGCGAGGAGGATGTTGGCCGGTTTGAGGTCGCGGTGCACGATGCCCTGCCGGTGGATGTCGCTCAGCGCCTCCGCGAGCTGCGCGGCCAGCCGCACGGCCTCCGGTAGGGGTAACGGGCCGTCCCTGCGCACCCGTTCCGCCAGGGAGTCGCCGGGCACGTACTGGGTCGCCAGCCATGGCGGGCTGCCCTCGGTGTCGGCGTCGACGACGGAGGCGGTGAACGCGCCGCTCACCATGCGCACGGCCGCGACTTCGCGCCGGAAACGGTCCCGGAATTCCGCGTCCTCCGCATATTCGGGCCGGATCACCTTGAGGGCGACGCGGCGCCCCGTGGCGCTGCGCGCCAGATGAACGACCCCCATCCCGCCGGCGCCGAGGCGCCGTTCCAGCGCATACCCGCCCAGCCGTCCAGCCGCAGATGGTCCGGACTCGGCCATGCACCCCCCAACAGCACCGGTGCCGGCTGCGTGTCCCGGCCTTCAAGGAACACCTTACCGGCGCCGTAAAGACCGTCTGCACCTCCGCGGAATATCGAAAAGGAGCCCTTATCTCGAACAAAATGACTTCACGGGAAAACGCCGCCGACCGCGAAAAGCCGCGAAGGCGCACACGGTGAATTCCCCGCGGCGCAAGGTGCTGGGCGGGGGGCCGGCCGATGGGTCTCACCCCGCCCGGGCCGGCCCCCGCTCTTCCGAACGGCCGGAAGCCGCCGGCCCGGGGCCGGGATCGAGGGCACGGCGAAGCAGTGTTCCCACGACGAAGAGGGCGGCGAGCCAGCAGGCCCCGAGCGCGAGCGTCGGCCGATGCCCCAGGCTCCCCGCCACGACTCCGCTCACCGCGTTGCCCACCGCGTCGCCCAATAGCCAGACACTGACCATCAGGGTGTAGGCCCTGGTGAGCGCCGACCGGGGGGCCAGCGTGTCCAGCAGCGCCGAGGAGGCGATCGCCGACGGGCCACCGCACAGGCCCACCAGGAACAGCGCGGGGAACAGCAGCGCGAGGCTGTTCGCGGCCCACGCCGCCAGACCGACCGCCAGGGCGGAACCCGCCAGGGCCACGAGCATGAGCCGAGCATGTGACCAGCGCCATGAGACCGCTCCGAAGGCCAGTCCCGCGATGATCTGGCCGGCCGAGGATGTCGCGATGAGCATTCCGCTGTCGGCAGCGCTGCCCAGGGAGAGGGCGGCGGCCGGCACCGCGACGGCGACGGCACCGGCCGAGACGCCCGCGCCCGCCATGAGCAACAGCAGCACGGCGAGGCCCTTGCCCGTGCGGGCTCCACCCCGGCTGACGGAGCCGCGCAGAGGCCGCCACGTCCGCGACGCTCGCGTGCCGGCGAAGAGCAACGCCGCGCCGCAGGCCAGGAACCCGCCCGCCAGCACGGCCTCCTCGGGCCCCGCCGCCACCAGCAGCAGCGACGTCAGCAACGGCCCGGTCAGCACCGCCAGTTGGAAGAGCACCGCCAGCAGCGCGTATCCGGCCGTCCTGGCTTCGCCTTCCCTGACCAGCTCGGCCAGCAACACCCGCATACTGCCGGTCGTCGCGGGAATGCCGGCCCCCATCCCGGCGCCGGCCACGACGACGAAACCCCGCCAGTCCACCAGCGGCGCGGCGGTGACCAGGAAGATGCCCAGGATCGCGCAGGCCAGCCCCGCTGCCGCCACGACCTTCGGCTGTCCGTAACGGTCGATCAGCCGCCCCTGAGCGCTCAGGCCGACGGCGTTCCCCAGGCCGAACGCGGCCGTTGCCAGCCCGCCGACGGCGAGCGAACCAGTCCGCTCGTGCGCGTACAGCAACAGGCTCAGACCCAGCATGCCCAGGGGGAGCGCACCGATCACGGTGGCAAGCAGCGGGACGCGCAGGCCGGGAGTCCTCAGGACGTCAACGTAGCCCTGCATGGCGACATGCCTTTCGAGCATGCCCACCCACCCGGGAGCCGGACTCCCAACTGCCCGCCATCGCGCACGACGGCGGCTGACACCGCACAGACTACGCGTTCACCGAGCCGTGGGGGCCGGGTGGCGGGCGTGGGGCACGACCATGGGGGTCAGGGTCCTGGGATCGGGGACGATGTCGCAGGCGAGGCCGAAGACTTCCCGCACCAGCTGCGGGGTCATGACCTCGGAGGGCGGGCCCTGCGCGACGACGCGCCCCGCGTTCATCACGACCAGGTGGGTGGCGAAGCGCGCCGCCTGGTTGAGGTCGTGGAGCACGGCGACGACCGTCCTGCCCTCGCGGTGCAACTCGCCGCACAGCTCCAGCAGTTCGTACTGGTGGGCGATGTCGAGGAACGTGGTCGGCTCGTCGAGGAGGAGCAGTCCTGTCTGCTGGGCGAGCACCATCGCGATCCACGCCCGCTGGCGCTGGCCGCCGGAGAGCTGCGCCGCCTGGGCGTCGGCGAGACCCGCGAGACCGGTGCGCTCCAGGGCCAGGGCGATGGCGGTGTCGTCGTCGGGCGACCACTGGCGCAGCAGTGTGTGGTGCGGGTAGCGGCCACGCCGGACGAGGCCGCGCACGGTGATGCCCTCCGGGGCGATGGGGCTCTGCGGCAGCAGGGCGAGCTGCCGGGCGACCTGCCTGCCGCGCAGCGCGTGGATATCGGTGCCGTCCAGCAGGATCTGCCCGCCGGCCGGCTTCAGGACCCGCGCGAACGCCTTGACGAGGGTGGACTTGCCGCAGCCGTTCGGCCCGATGATCATGGTGAGTTCGCCGGGCGGGATGTCGAGACTGAGGTCGCGCACGACGGGGTCGCCGCCGTAGGAGAGGGTGACGTCCCGTGCGGCCAGGCCGGTTCCGGGCGGCGGGGCTTCGGTGCTCACAGTCTTCCCTTTCGCCATTCGCGCGTCAGCAGGTAACCGAGATAGATGCCGCCGAGGGCCATGGTGTAGATGCCGACGGGGAGATTGTCGGAGAAGGGCAGCTGCTGTGCGGCGAGGTCGGCGAGCACCAGCAGCAGCGCGCCGATCAGCGCCGACAGGGTGAGGTGTGCGCCCGAACCGCCGGTCAGGCGCCGGGCGATCTGCGGTGCGGTGAGGGCGATGAACGCGACGGGCCCCGCCACGCTGACGGCGCCGGCGGACAGCACGATCGACAGCACCACCGCCAGGGCGCGGGTGCGCTGGGGCTCCGCGCCCAGGGCCGCGGCCAGTTCGTCGCCCATCTCCGCGATGTGGAGGCGGCCCGCCAGCAGCGCGGCGAGCGGGGCCACGACCAGCAGCACGACCCAGATGGTGGTGGCGTCGTCCCAGGACCTGGCGGCGAGGCTGCCGTTGAGGTAGGCGGTCAGGGCGGTCGCGCGGTCCCGTTCCACGGCGTAGACGACGTACTGGGTGAAGGCGGTCGCCATGGTGGCGACGCCGATGCCCGCGACGATGAGGCGGCCGGGGCTGCGGAAGCCGGTGCCCGTGGACACGTACACCAGGGCCATGGCCAGGCCCGCGCCCGCGACGGCGCCCACGGGCACCGGCAGGGTGCCAGGCAGCATCAGGGCCGCCACGGCCGCGCCGGCCCCGGCGCCCGCGCCGAGCCCGATGACGTCGGGGCTGCCCAGCGGGTTGCGCGTCACCGACTGGAACAGCGCACCGGACAGGCCGAGCGCCGCCCCGGTGGCGATGCCGACGACGAGCCGCGGGCCGCGGAGGCGTTCGAGGACGAACTCCTCCTTGCCGTCCGCCCCGCCGAACACCGCGCCCGCGACATCGGCGAGCGGGATGCCGAGCCGCCCCATGGAGAGGGTGGCGACGGCCGCCGCCAGGAGCAGCAGCAGCGTCAGCAGCCCGATGACGAGGGCCCGCACGTTGACCGGGAGGGCCAGCGCGCGCCCGGCGGTGAGCAGGCGCGGCGGCGCCGCGTCGCGGGGAACGTGCGAGGTGGGGGTCGCGGTCACACGCCCTCCTTCATCCGGCGCACGGCGTACAGCAGCACGGGCCCGCCGACGAAGGCGGTGACGACGCCGACCATCAGCTCCTGCGGGCGCATGACGACCCGGCCGAGGACGTCGGCGAACAGGAGCAGCGCCGGTCCGACGACGGCGGAGAACGCGATCTGCGCCCGGAAGTCGACGCCGGCGAACGCTCTGACGATATGGGGCACGGCCAGGCCGACGAAGGCGATGGGGCCGACGGCCGCGGTGGCGGAGGCGCTCAGCAGCGTGGCCGCGACGAGCCCGCCGGCCCGCAGCGCGGTCGGGCTGGCGCCGAGCGAGGAGGCGGACTCGTCGCCCAGCGCGAGGGTGTTGAGGCCGGGCGCGAGCAGCAGGGCGAGGACCAGGCCGGTGACGGCGAACGGCAGGACGGACCGCAGCACGTCGAAGTCCCGGCCGCCGAGGGCGCCCACCACCCAGTAGCGGTAGCTGTCGAAGACGTCGGGCTGGCTGAGGGTCACGGCCTGGATGTAGGCCGTCAGCACGGCGGTGACGACGGCGCCCGCGAGCACGAGCCGGACCAGACCCGCTCCGGCGCCCGCCGATCCGATGGCGTAGACGAGGAACCCGACGAGCATCGCCCCCGGCAGCGCCCACCAGACGGTGCCCGACTGGCCGGAGGCGCCGAGGAACGCGGTGCCGGTGACGACCGCGGCGGCGGCGCCCGCGTTGATGCCGAGCAGCCCGGGGTCGGCGAGCGGGTTGCGGGCGATGCCCTGCATGAGGGTGCCCGCGATGGCGAGGCAGACGCCGGCGAGCACGCCGAGGGCCGTTCTCGGGTAGCGGCTCTCGACGACGGTCGTGACGTAGGGGTCGGCGGAGCCGCCCCACACGTCGAGGACTTCCGCGAAGGACGTGGCCCTGCTGCCGAACATGATGCTCGCCAGGACGGCGAGCGCCAGCAGGACGAGTCCGGCGATCAGGGCGTACACGAGCCGGGCGGCACCGGCGGACCGTGTGTCCTCGGTGCCGCCTGGCCGGGCGCGTTCTGTGGTGGCCATGGAACCCGGCAGGTCTTCGGGGATCAGCCGTCGAGGGCGGTGAGCGCCTCGTCGATCTGCGGCAGGTAGCGGTCGATCACCCAGGGCACGGTCAGCGGATTGATGATGGAGGAGGCGGTGACGAAGGAGTTGTCGTCGCTGGCGACGACGGAGCCGCGCTCGATGGCGGGGATCGCGCCGTACAGCGGCTGGTCCTCGATCTCCGCGCGGGTCTCCTCGTCGGTGTAGAAGGTGAAGACCAGGTCGCTCTCGGCGAGCTGGTCCGCGTTCTCCAGGCCGATGAGCGCGGAGTCGGTGCCCTCGGTCTCCTCGAAGGTGTCGACGACCGGGTCGACGGTGAGGCCGAGGGAGCTGACCATCTCGACCCGCTGCTCCTCGGGGAGGAAGACGCCGAGCGTGCCGGGGCCCGAGGTGTAGATGTACGAGAAGCTGACGTCCTGGTACTCGGGGCGGGTGGCCGCGGCGTCGGCCAGCTGCTGCTCGATGCCGCTGATCAGCTCGGTGCCCTGCTCGGCCTTGCCCAGGGCGGTGGCGATCAGCTCGATCTGCTCGTCCCAGTTGGTGCTCCAGGCCAGATCGGGGTAGGCCACGGTGGGCGCGATGTCCGAGAGGATGTCGAACTGGTCCTGGGTGATACCGGACCAGGGCGCGAGGATCACGTCCGGTTCGAGTTCGAGGATGGTGTCGAAGTCGATGTCCTCACCCCCGGTGAACTGGGTGGGCAGTTCGTCGCCCGCCTCCGTCACGGCCTCGTGAATCCACGGCAGGTAGCCGGTGTCGTCGCTCCCCCACTCGTAGCTCTCGATGCCGACCGGGGTGTGGCCGAGGGCGATCGCGGTCTCGGCCGAGCCCTGCCCGAGAGTGACGACGCGCTCGGGCTGCTCGGTGATCTCTGCCTCGCCGAGCGCGCTGTCGAGGGTCACGGGGAACGCGCCGCCGCTCTCCGCCGGCCCCTCGGACGAGGTGTCCTCCTCCTCGTCGCCCGAGCAGCCGCTCAGGACGAGGGCCAGCGCGGTGGCGGCGGCCGAGAGGGCGAGCGCCTGACGTCGTATGCGGGTCGAGCTGGACGGCATGGATATCCCTTATGTTTTCCGGTGACTGCGCAGCGGCGGCGCGGGTCGCGCGAGCTTAGGTTAGCCTAAGCTCACTTGGGCTGCTCTTTCAAATGTCCGCCCGCGGAACGGCCGGTACGCTGCCGGTGCCGCGGGGCACGTCCCGGCCCCACGGCCGGCGGACGAGCGCGAGGAGCGACCGGAATGAGTGCAGACCCCGTACGGTTCGGCATCGTGGGCAGCGGATGGCGTTCGGAGTTCTTCGTGCGGCTGGCCCGCGCCCTGCCCGGCCGGCTCGCGGTGACCGGAGTGGTGACGCGCTCCGCCGCACGCGGCGCCGAGGTGGAGGCCGGCTGGGGGGTGCCCGCCTTCCGCACCGTCGAGGAGCTGACCGCCGCCTCCCCCGCGCCCGAGTTCGTCATCCCCAGCGTTCCCTGGTCGCAGACCGCCCCGGTGACCGCCCGCCTCGTCGCGCTCGGCGTCCCCGTGCTCGCGGAGACGCCGCCGGCCGCCGGCCTCGCCGGACTGCGCGAGGTGTGGCGGGAGACCGGCGGGTCCGGCCTGGTGCAGGTCGCCGAGCAGTACCCGCTGATGCCCGGGCACGCGGCGCGGCGCGCCGTGGCGGGCGAGGGCGTGATCGGCGAGGTGACGTCCGTTCAGCTGTCCTCGACCCACCTGTACCACGCCGTGTCCCTGATACGGCACCTGCTCGGCATCGGCTTCGAGCCCGCCACGGTGACCGCGCGTTCGTTCACCGCGCCGCTGGCCGATCCGCTGACCAAGGACGGCTGGTCCGGCGACCTGACGCCGAAGGACGCCGCGACCACCCTCGCCCTGCTGGACTTCGGCGGGCGCACCGGCCTGTACGACTTCACCGACAACCAGTGGTGGAACCCGCTGCGCGCCCGGCGCATGGTCGTCCGCGGCTCGCTGGGCGAGATCGTCGACGACACGGTGGTGCGGATGGCCGATCCGCGTACTCCCGTCGCCTCCCCGCTGGTCAGGCGGCAGACCGGCACGGACCTCAATCTGGAGGGCCGCGAGCTGCACCACATCGCGTTCGACGGGCGCGTGGTGTACCGCAACTCCTATGTGGGCGCCGGCTTCTCCGAGGACGACCTGGCCGTCGTCGACCTGCTGTGCCGCACCGGGGCCTGGGTCCGCGGCGAGGGCCCCGAGCCCTACCCGCTGGCGGAGGGCTGCCAGGACCACCTGATCGGCCTGGCCATCACCGAGTCCGCGCGCACCGGGCAGCCGGTGACCACGGCCCGCGAGCCCTGGGCCGGCTGACGGCGGCAGGCCGGCCCGGCGAAGGGGCGCGGGCGGGCGGAACGCGGAAAGTGCCGGATCTGGCAGCAAGTTGACCCGCGGTGCTGCATCAAGCTGACGCCCGCGGCCCTCCCCGCCCCCGCGCTACGCGAGTAGCGTCGGGCCGCAGCCGGACGGACGCCGAGGGGGACCGCAGGATGACGCGGTGGAGCGGGAGGTGGGCATGCGCTTCCAACTGCTCGGGCCACTCGGCATGAGCGACGGCTCCGACACCGTCGTCCTCCAGCCCTCCAAGCCCGCGAACCTGCTGGCCGCCCTGCTGATCCACTCCGGCACCCTCGTCTCGGCCGACTACCTGCAACGGATGGTCTGGGGCGACGAACAGCCGGCCACCGCGCGGGCCGCGCTCCAGACCTGTGTCCTGCGGCTGCGGCGCCTGTTCACCAAGCACGGGGTGCTCGACACCCCCATCGAGGCCGTGCCGGGCGGCTACCGCATCCTCGCGGACGCCCGTTCGCTGGACCTGGTGGACTTCCGCACCTCCGTCACCCAGGCCGCGGGCGCCACCGAGCCCGAATCCGAACTCGCCATGCTGCGGGTCGCGTTGTCGCTGTGGCAGGGGGCCCCGCTGACCAATGTCCGCTCGGCGGCGATCCACCGCGACGAGGTGCCGCGGCTGGTCGAGGAACGGCTGCGCGCCGTGGAACGCGGCTGCGATCTCCAGCTCGCGCTGGGGCACTTCGGTCAGGCCCTCGTCGAACTGTGGGGCCTCACCCGCGCCCACCCCGACCACGGCCGCTTCCGCGAGCAGCTGATCGAGGCCCTGTACCGGTCCGGCCGGCAGACCGAGGCGCTCGCCGAGTACCGGCGTTACCAGCAGTATCTGGACGAGGAGCTGGGCATCGGCCCCTCGGCCGCGCTGCGGGCGCTCGAACTGGCCATGCTGCGCGGCGAATCCCTCGGCACACCCGCCGAACCTCCCGGCGCCCGCGCCGCCGCGCCCGCCGCGGCACGGCCCAAGCCCGCGCCCGCGCTGCCGCCGGTGCCGTGGTTCACCGGCCGCGCGCGGGAGTTGGCGGTGCTGGCGGAACGGCTCGGCCGCGACGCGGCCCGGCAGGAGCCGGTGCGGGAGCTGATCTGCGGAGCGCCGGGCATCGGCAAGACCGCGCTGGCCCAGCACGTGGCCCACCTGCTCGGGGACCGCTTCCCCGGCGGCGCGCTGCTGGCGCGCCTGACCGGCACCGACGGCGCGCCGCGCCCCGCGGCCGAGGTCGGCGCCGAGCTGGCCGCGCGGCGTCCTGACCCGGCCGCGGGCCGTGCGCTGCTGGTACTCGACGACGCGGCGGACGCGGAGCAGGTGCGCGAGGTGCTGGCCTTCGCGGGCGGCGGTGCGGTGCTGATCACCAGCCGCAGGAAACTGGCCGGGCTCATCGCCACGCACGGCGGCCGGGTGCACCGCCTCGAACCGTTCGCGGCGCGGGAGTCCCACGCGCTGCTCGCCTCGGTGCTCGGCGCAGAACGCCTGGCCGGGGACGCGGCGGCGGCCCGCGACCTGGCGGCGCGCTGCGGGCACCACCCGCTGGCGCTGATGATCGCCGCGGCGCGCCTGATGACGCGGCCGGCGCTGCCGCTCGCGGACGGGGTGCGCTGGCTGGCCGAGGACCCGCTGGCCCGGCTCTCGCTGCCCGACGACCCGGGGCTCTCCGTGAGCCGGGTGCTGTCCTCGGCGCTGAAGCGTCTCGAACCCGACCTGGCCGAGGCGTTCCTGACGGCCGGGCGCCTGCCCTCGCCGGCGTTCCACGCCGCCGACTGCGCCGGGCTGCCCGGTTTCGCGGGGGCGGGCGCGGAGGCCGTGCTGGAACGGCTCGCCGACGCGGGGCTGCTGGAGGACGGGCCGCCCGGCCCGTACCGCGTGCACGAGCTGCTGCGGCTGTTCGCACGCCGCACCGGCCACGGCCGCGTCCGACCGAGAGAGAAGGTGTGACTGGGATGGCCACGGACTTCGACCGGCTGGCCGGGACCCGCCCGCGGATTCGGCGTGACGTGCTGTACACGCAGACCCGGGACGGCGTTCTCTTCCACAACGCGGACGGCGGCTTCCATCTGGCCGGGCGGACCGCCTACCGGTTCGCGTCCGTGCTGGTACCGCGCCTGGACGGCAGCAGGCGGCTCGCGGAGCTGTGCGACGGGATCGGCGAACCACAGCGCGCCATGGTCGCCAAGCTCGTCTCCTCGCTGCTGGAACGGGACTTCGCCAGGGACGCCGCACCGCCCTCCGGCGCCCCGCTGCCCGCGGAACTCGCCCGCCGCTTCGCCGAGCAGATCGCCTACGTCGACCACTACACGGACGATGCCGAGGCGCGCTTCGCCCGCTTCCGCGGCACCCGCGTCGCGGTGCTCGGGGACGGCGAGACCGCCCGCTGGTGCGTGCTCAGCCTGGTCCGCAACGGCTGCGCGGAGATCGCCGCGGAGACCACGGCACCGGCCGCACAGCAGGAGGCGGCGCGGCTGGCCGCGGAGGGCTGCCCCGTGCGGCTGACCCGGCTGCCCGCCGGCGCCGACCCGGGCCCCGAGCACGACGTGGTGGTGGTCACCGGACGGGACGCCGCCGTGCGCACCCACCGGCTGCTGGCGGCGGGCCTGCCGGAGGGCAGGGTGCTGATCCCGGCCTGGACGTTCGGGGACCGCGCCGTCGTCGGCCCGCGCAGCACCGCGGGGAGCACCGGCTGCTGGTCGTGCGCGCTGCTGCGGCTCGGCGGGAACGTCGACGCGGCCGCGGCGGCGGAGCTGTGGAGCCAGGTGGCGGGCGGCGCGGTGCCGGTGCAGGGCCCGCCCGGCGGGCTGCTCGCCGGACCGGTGGCGGCCATGATCGGCAACCTGCTCGGCTACGAGATCTTCCGCGCCGCCACCGGGGCGCTGCCGCCGGAGACGGCGGGCCAGGCCCTGATCCAGGACCTGGACTCGCTGGACGTGGTGGCCGAGCCGGTGCATCCGCACCCGCGGTGCCGGCTGTGCGGGCAGGACGCCGGTGAGCCCGCGGCCGCCCTGCCGGACGAGCTGGCCGTTACGCCCGCCATCACCCTTACGTCGGCCCGCGCGGCCGAGGAGCTGGTGGCGGGCCTGAACCGGATCAGCACCGCCCTGGTCCGCCCGCACACCGGCGTGTTCACCGCCTACGACGACGAGTCACTGCCGCAGACGCCGCTGAAGGTGACGCGGGTGCGGCTGACGCCCTCGCCTTCGGGCCCGCGGCGGATCGCCGCCTTCGACGTGCACCACCTGGCCGGCGCCCGCCTGCGCGGGCTGCGGGCCGCCGCCGCGGTCCACGCCGAGCACGCCGCCCCGGCCGCGACGCTGCCCGGCGGCGCGGGCGGCCTGCCCGTCCTGCTGCCCGACGCGCTGACGGTGGGCGCCGGAACGGGCGCGGACGCGGCCGGGATCGCGGCCTGGTCGGCGGTCACCTCGCTGCTGACCAAGGAACGTTTCGCGGTGCCCGCCGCCGCACTGCGGCCCTTCGGCCCGCACAACGCGGACCGGGTGGTGCTGGCCGGGGCCTGGGGCACCGGGGCCGGGCCCACGCCGGGCGAGGCGGCCGGGCACGCGTTGCTGTCCGCGCTGGCGCACGACGCGCTGCTGCGGGCCGTGCGCGGCACGACGGCGGTGTCGCCGGTGGCCGCGGGCGAGGGGCCAGAGCCCGTCTTCCTGCTGAAGTCCGCCGGAACGCTCGGCACTTCCGTCGAACTGCTCGACCTGGGCGAGGGCGAACGCTCCGGCGCCCACGTGGTGCTGGCCCGCGAGACCGCGGGCGGCGCCGCGGCCCGCTGGGCCGTCGCCTGCGCGCTCGACGCGGAGTCCGCCGCGGTGGCCGCGCTGCGCGACCTGCTCGGCGCGGTCCAGCTGGCCGCCGAGGAGGGCGGGACGCCGGACACCGGCGACCCGCTGCTGCCCGAGCTGGCCGCGGAGGCGATCGCGGTCGGCGCGGAGCCCTCGGGGCCGCCCCAGGTGACGTTCCCCGCCGTGCTGCGGCGGCTGCGCGCGGCCGGCCGGGACGTGCTGTACCTGGCGGACACGCCCGCCGATCTGCGGTCGGCCGGGCTGCACACCGCGCGGGTCCTGCTCACCACGGGCGCGGCCGATGCGGAACGCTGACGCGGGTCCGGTGGCGGCGGACTGCCGCCGCCTGGCCGACCTGATCGAGGGCACGCTCGCCGGCTGGCCGTCCGCACCCGCGACCGCGGATGTCGCCGCGCTGGGCACGAACGACGCCTTCGCCGCGAGTACCGCGGCGCACGGCGGGACACCGGGCGCGGTCCCGGTCCGCGTCTACGGGCGGCACGCCGTCGTCGGGCCGCTGGCCGCGTCCGGGGGCGCGCCGGGCCGCCCGTGCCCGCACTGCCTGGAGCGCCGCTGGCAGGCGGTGCGCTCCGCGGCGCTGCGCGATGCGCTCGAACGCGGTTTTGGCACCGCGGCCTCGGGCCGGAACCCGTACGTCACGCCGTTCGCCGCCGACACCGTCGCCGCGGTGGCCGCCGCCGCGCGGCGGGCGGAGCCCGCGGTGCACCTGGTGGACCTGGCCGCGCTGACCGTGCGCCGCTACCCGCTGCTGCCCGACCCCGAATGCCCGCGCTGCGGCCGGTCGCGACCCGGACCCCCGCGGCCGGAGCCGCCGGTGCTCGGCCCGGCGCCCAAGCACCGGCCCGGCACGTTCCGGGTACGCGCCCTGCCGGACCTTGACCTGCCGACCGACGCCTACGCCAACCCGGTGTGCGGGGCGCTCGGCCCGTCCGTGGTCTACGACGTGTCCTCCACCTCCACGTCGGCCACCATCGGCTGCTTCTCGCTGCGCTCGGGCGACTACCTGCGCGAGACGTTCTGGGGCGGGCACACCGACTCCTTCGGCGACAGCGTCCGGGTGGGCATCCTGGAGGGTCTCGAACGTCACGCCGGGATGCGGCCGCGCGCCCGCACCGGGGCGGTGCGCGGCAGCCTCACGGGGCTCAAGGCCGCGGGTCACGAGGTACTCGACCCGCGCACGTGCGGCCTGTACGCGGACGCCTTCCACCGCGCGCATCCGCACGTGGCACCGTTCCACGAGGACCGGGACATCCCGTGGGTGTGGGGGCACGCCCTGGGCGCGGACCGTCCCGTGCTGGTGCCGCAGGTGCTGACGTACTACCACGCGACGGGCCTGGCGGAGCGGTTCGTGCAGGAGAGTTCCAACGGCTGCGCCTCCGGTGGCTGCCTCGCGGAGGCGGTGTACTTCGGGCTGATGGAGGTCGTCGAGCGGGACGCGTTCCTGCTCGCCTGGTACGGGCGGGTGCCGCTGCCCGAGATCGACCCGGACACCAGCGACCGCCCCGAGACTCGGCAGATGGTGGACCGGCTGGCGATGTACGGCTACCGGGCGCGGTTCTTCGACACCCGCATCACGTTCCCCGTGCCGGTCGTCACCGGCGTCGCGGTCCGCGAGGACGGGGGTCTGGGCCGGATGTGCTTCGGTGCGGGCGCGAGCCTGGACCCGGAGGCGGCGCTGGCGTCCGCGCTGTGCGAGATCGCCACCGACGCCGTCAACCTGCCGGAGCGCACCGCGCGGGAGGAGCCGCGGCTGCGCGCCATGGCCGCCGATTTCTCGCGGGTGACGGCGCTGCACGACCACCCGCTGGTGTACGGCATTCCCGAGATGGGCGAGCACGCCGCGTTCCTGCTCGGCGCGCCGGGCGATCCGCCGCCGCGGCGCCGCGCGCTGCACGACACGTTCCGCGCGGGCTCGCTGCTGCCGGTGTCGGACGACGTGGGCCAGGACCTGGCGGCGTGCGTGGCGGCGGTGAACGCGGCCGGCTTCGAGGTGATCGTCGTGGACCAGACGACGCCGGAACAGCGGGACCTGGGCCTGGTGACGGCCGGTGTGATCGTTCCCGGGCTGCTGCCGATCGACTTCGGCTGGGCGCGGCAGCGGGCGCTCGGCATGCCGCGGCTGCGGACCGCGCTGCGCGAGGCGGGCCGTGCCGGACGCGACCTGGACCCGGCCGACTTCAACCCGGCCCCGCACCCCTTCCCGTGACCGCGGCGAACGAAAAGGAGCAGCCCATGGGGTACGCGCGCTACGCCCACGCATACGCCGACGCGATCCTCCATCGCGGCCGGACCCCGATGGAGCCGGTGGACTTCGTGCCGGACTGGGCCGACGGGCCGCGCAAGACCAAGCACTACCCGGGAACGGAGCTGCTGCCGCTGCCCGAGCCCGCGCCCTATCCGGCGGCGGCCACCGTGGATCTGGCCCTGTCGGGGCAGGCACCCGGCGGCGGACCGGTGTTCGACCGGGCGCTGCTCTCGGGGATGCTGCGGGACTCCTGCGGGCTGACGGGCCGCCGGCTCGGCGTACAGGCCAACACCGACCTGGACGCGCTGCCGCACTATCCGCTGGCGAACTGGTCGCGCGGCACCGCGTCCGGCGGCGGCCTGTACCCGGTGTCCGTGTACTGGGTGTCCGGGCCGAGCGACCCGGCGCCGCCCGGCGTGCACTACTACTCGGCGCGCCACCACGCGATGCGCCGCCTGCTCACCGGAGATGTGACGGCGCAGGTGCGGGCGGCGCTCGGGCCGGACGCGCCTGGCCCGGAGACCGACCAGTACCTGGTGCTCGGCATCAAGTACTGGCAGAACGCGTTCAAGTACAACAGCTTCTCCTTCCACGCGGTCAGCATGGACCTGGGCGCGCTGCTGGGCACCTGGCGGCTGTGGCTCGGCGCACTCGGCGCGGCCGTCGAGCCCGCTCTGTGGTTCGACGAGGAGCGGCTGGCCGCGCTGCTCGGGGTACGCGTCGAGGAGGAGGGCGTCTTCGCGGTGGTCCCGCTGCCGTGGACCGGCGCCCGGGCGCCCGCCCCCGCGCCGGGCGCGGGGGGTGCGGCCGTGCGCCGCCGCGACGCCGAACGCTCCCGCACCGTGCTGTCGTTCGAGGCACTCGACGCGATGCAGCGGGCCACGTCCGCGGACGCGGCCCGCCGGCCAGGCCCCGGGGCGCTGGCGCCGGCCGCCGCGCTGCCCGCGCCGGCGACGCCGCGGGCCGAGGCGCTGCCGGCGCCCGCGCCGCTGTCCGCCGACGTGCGGACCGCGCTGCGGCGGCGGCGCAGCAGCTTCGGCCGGTTCGCCGCCGAGCGGCCCGTGACGGCGGAACAGCTCGCGGCCTGCCTGGCCGCCGCGGCCGGGGTGCGGCTCGGCGGGGACGGCGACCGGGCCGGGGCCGGCGCGCTGGTGAAGCTGTACGCGTTCGCCGGGCACGTGCGGGGAGTGGCGCCCGGCGCGTACGAGTACCTGCCCGCGGACGGCGGCGCCCTGCGGCGCGTGCAGGACGGGCCGCCCGGGTCTTTCCTCCAGGACAACTACTTCCTGGCGAACTACAACCTGGAACAGGCCGGTGCCGTGCTGGTGCCCACCGTCCGCACGCACGCGGTGCTCGACGCCGTCGGCGACCGCGGCTACCGCCTGGCGAACGCGCTGATCGGCGCCGTCGCGCAGGCGACCTACACGGCGTCGGCCGCGCTCGGCCTCGGCTGCGGCGTGGCGCTCGGCTTCGACAACGTCTCCTACCGGGAGGAGCTGGCCCTGACCGGGACCGACGAGGCGCCGCTGCTCATCATGATGATCGGCCACGAACGGCCCGCCGCCGCCGACTTCCGCTACGAGATCGCCTGAGCGGCGGGACGAGGAGTGACCATGGACGGCACGGTGGACACCGGCGGGGACTGGCAGCTCGGCCCCCGGTTCGTGGCGCGCGTCGCCGGGCTGCCGACCGGGGCCGTGCGGCTGCTGCGCTCGCCGGAGGCGCGGCGCTGGGCGGACGAGGTGCTGACGCGGGAAGCGCGGCTCGCGGCCGAGGGCGAGCGCGTCGGGGACCTGCTGCACGGGGTGGTCGGCGGCCTGGCCGACGAGGCGGCGCGGCGCGCGCTGCTGCGGCTGCGCCGCGAGGTGTTCAACAACCGGCTGCCCGCCGACCGGGACGCCGCCCTCGGCCTGGTGGCACGGCTGGACCCGGCGGCCGGGGACGCGTTCGGCCGCTGGCTGTCGGACCGCCTCGCGCTCGCCGAACGGGAGGCGGCCGGCGCGGACCTGCTGGCGGCCGAGACCGCGCGCACCCGCGCGGAGCTGCGCCGCCTGGCCGCCGGGCCGCGGCTGCGGGACGGGCTGCTGCTCGCGTCGCCCGCACTGGACGCGCAGCTCGACGGCTGGCTCGCCGCCCCGGCGGAGGGCGCGGACAAGCGGAGCCGGAAGATCGAACGGTCGCTGCTGGCCTACCTGTACCGCACGGCGTGCAAGACCAGCCCGTTCAGCTCCTTCACGGCCGTGGCGCTCGGCGCCTTCTCCGAGGCGCAGGACGCGGGCGGCGCGCTCGCCACCGCGGGCGCCTGGACGAGCCACCCGCGGCTGAACGTGGCGGTGCTCGGCAGGATCGCGCAGGCCGTCGTGGCCGACCCGGCGCGCCGCGCCGACCTGCCGGTGACGCCCGCCTCCGGCTGGGGCCGCGACGAGGAACGGGTGCGGTACGTGCGCCGCTGGGTGACGACGGGCGAGGACGACACGGCCGTCACGTTCGACACCGTCAAGGACCGGCTGTTCTTCCTGCGCCGCAGCGGCGCCCTGGAGCGGATGCTGGCGTTCTTCGCCGAACGTCCCGAGCCCCGCCACGGCGAGCTGGCCCGCCTGCTGGCCGCCGACCAGCAGGTGCCGGAGGCGGAGGCGGAGGCGTACCTGGCGGCGCTGCTCGACGTGGGGATGCTCCAGGTGCCGTGCCTGACGGTGGACGTGCACGACACCGACCCGCTGGACGCCTTCCGCCGCGCGCTGCGCGCGCTCGGCCGGGAGTGGGCGGACCGCACGGCCGACGCGCTGGCCGGGGCCGCCGACTGCCTCGACCGGTACCCGGGGGCCGGCCCGGCCGAACGGCGCGCCCTGCTCGCCGCCCTGCGCGGGCACCTCGCCGGGGTGCAGCGGGATCTGGGCGCGCCGCCACGGGTGCCGCGCACGGTGCTGTACGAGGATGTCGTCGCCCCCGCGGTGACCGGCGCGGGGCCGCGGCTGCGCGCGGCGCTGTCCGCCCCGCTCCGCGGGATCGAGCCGCTGCTGCCCGCGTTCGACCTGACGCTGCCGCAGCGGCTGACGTTCAAGGGCTTCTTCCTCGCGCGCCACGGGTCCGGCGGGCGCTGTGCGGATCTGCTCGGTCTGATCAACGACTTCCACGAGGACTTCTTCGACCAGTATCTGTCGTTCACGGCGAAGCGGTCCCGGTTCGACGCCGCGGGCGATCCGGTGCCGGAGGAGAACTGGCTCGGGCTCCCGCAGCTGAAGGCGCTGGACGCGGCGCGCGCCGCGTTCGTGGCCGGGATGCGGGCCAGGTGGGCGGCCTCGGGCGGCGGCGACGGTGGCGGTGACGGCGAGGGTGACGGCGAGCTGGTCCTGGACGAGGCGCTGGTCGCGGAGGTGGCGGCCGAGCTAGCGCCGCTGCCCGCCGGTCCTTCCCTCTACTGCCACCACGTACAGCTCGCCGAGCCGGGCGGCGCCGGGCAGGACGGCCCGCTGGTGGTGCTCAACCGCGCTTACGGCGGCCTGTCCTTCCCGTTCAGCCGCTTCACGCACTGCCTGGACACCGGGCGGGGGCCCGGCCTCGCGGCCGGGCTGCGGGAGCGCGCCGCCCGGCTCGCCCCGCCGGGCGCGGTGTTCGCGGAGGTCACCGGCGGCCCGGTGAGCAGCAACCTGAACCTGCACGGGCGGCTGACCGACTACGAGATCGTGTGCCCCGGCGAGCGCAGCAGCGTGCCGCCCGAGTGCCGGATAGGTCTTGAGGACCTGGTCATCGAGCACGACGCGGCCGCGGACGTGCTGCGCCTGCGGTCGCTGCGGCTCGGCGTCGAGGTGGTGCCCGTCTACCTCGGCTACCTGGTGCCGCTCGCCCTGCCGGAGGTGCCCAGGACGCTGCTGCTGCTCTCCCCCACGTCCATGGCGCCGCTCGACGTGTGGGGCGGCGTCCCCGAGGGCCTGCCGCGCGGGGGCGTCACCCGCCGCCCGCGGGTGCGGTACGGGCGGCTGGTGCTGAGCCGGCGCAGCTGGAGCGCGCCGGCCACCGCGCTGCCGCCGCGCGCCCGGGGCGCGGGAGATGCGCGGTGGTTCCTCGGCTGGCACCGGTGGCGGCGCGAACAGGGGCTGCCGGCGCGGGTGTTCGCGACCGTCTCGGGCGGCGACGCGCGCGGCGCGACCGGCGCCAAGCCGAGTTACGTGGACTTCGACAGCCCGCTGTCGCTCACCGCGTTCGAGGCGCTCGTGCGGGAACCGGGCGCGCGGGTCGTGCTGCGCGAGGCGCTGCCGGGCGAGGCCGGGCCGCACACCGCCGCCGACGACGGGGAGCACGTCACCGAACTGGCCGTGGAGACCGTACGGGGCCCCGGCCCGGCCGGGCCCGCCGGCCCCGAGGCAGAAGGGAACGTTCCGTGAACCGCACCGGCGAGTGGCAGGCCGTCCACATCTACTACGCGGCCAACCCGCGCCCGATGCTGCTGTCCTGCGTCCGTCCGCTGATCTCGCGGCTCACCGCGGACGGGCTGCTGGCCGGGCACTTCTTCATCAACTACTGGCTGGAGGGTCCGCACGTGCGGCTCCGGCTGAAGCCTTCCGGGCCGGGGGCCGAGGGCGAGGTGCGGCACCGCGCGGAGGAGGCGATCGACACGTTCCTCGCCAGGCGGCCGGCGCTGTACGAGGTGGACTCCGGCTTCCTCAACCAGTTCTACAACCAGCTGTTCGACATCGAGTTCCCCGGTGCGGAACGTGCCGCGTACCTGGACGCGGACGGCCGGATGAACCTGCGTCCCAACAATTCCCGCAGCTGGCTCCCGTACGAGCCGGAGTACGGCAAGTACGGCGGCCCGGCGGGCGTGGCGCTCGCGGAGTGGCACTTCCAGCACTCAAGCGACCTGGTGATCGACGCGTTCCGCACGAAGAACCTGCATCTGCGCACGGTGCTGCTCGGCACCTCGGCGCAGCTGATGCTGGTGATGTCGGCGACCTTCGTGCGCGGCGACGAGGAGCTCGCCGACTACCTGGACAGCTACTACGCGTTCTGGCACCGCGCGTTCCCCGGCACCGGCTTCATCGGCAGCACCGCGTACGAGCGGAAGGCCGACGAGGTGACGGAGGACCTGGCCCGCTGGTACCGCCGCATCCGCGCGGCCGTCTCCGGCGAGGACGGCGCCCGGCTGCCCGCGTTCCTGGCGCGGTGGGCGGCGCACTGCGCCGAACTGCGGGCGCGGGTACGGGAGCTGGCCGCGCGCGGCGATCTGGTGTTCCGCTCCTGGGACGGTGAACGCGAGGAGCGGGTCACCGACCCGGACGAGGCGCTGGTCCGGCTGCTCTCGCCCTACCTGCACATGACCAACAACCGGCTGCACGCCACGATTCAGGACGAGGCGTACTTGGCCCACGTGCTGGGCCGCGCCCTGCGGCTGCCGGGCGGCGCGCGCGCCGGGGAGTGGGCGCGGTGAGCGCTCTGGCCGGACTGCGGCCGAGACTGCGGCCCGACGTGCTGATCAGCGAGCCGCTGCTGCACGGGCCGAAGACGGTGCACCTGGTGAAGGACCCGGTCAGCGGCCGGTCGTTCGAGGTCGGGCCGAGGGAACGGTTCCTCATGGCGCGGCTGGACGGCGACGCGACCCTCGGCGAGATCGGCACCGCCTACGCGGGCGCGTTCGGCAGGCGGCTCGCGGACGGCAACTGGCGGCAGCTGCTCGCGCTGCTCGGCAGCCGCGGGCTGCTGACCGGCGGGCCCGGCGAGCCCGGCGGCGCCGCGCCCGCGGCGCCGGAGAAGCCCGGCGGGGCGGCGCGGAACGGGCCGCTGCACGGCAGCGTGCGGCTCGTCGCGGACGCGCACGCGACCGCGGGGCGGCTGCACCGGAGGGCGGGCTTCGCGCTGCGCGGGCCGTGGCCCGTGCTGCTGCTGGCGCTCGTGGCCGGGATGGAGGCGGTGCTGCTGTGGCATCTCGGGCCGCTGCTCGACGGCGCGGCGCGGGTGTTCGGCAATCCGGTGCTGCTGGTGGGTGTGGCGACGCTGCTGTGGTTCTCCACGGCGCTGCACGAACTGGCGCACGGGGTGGCGGCCCGGCACTACGGCGGCCGGGTCGGGGAGATCGGGCTGCGCTGGCGGCTGCCGGTGATCATGATGTATTGCACGGTGGACGACTACCCCTACCTGTCGGTGCGGCGGCATCGGATCGCGGTGGCGGGCGCGGGCGCGGTCGCCAATCTGCTGTTCCTGCTGCCGTTCTTCGCCTGGTGGCTGGCCGCGCCGGCCGGCGCCACCCGCGAGGCGCTGGCCGGGCTGCTGTTCCTCGGCAGCCTCCAGGCGCTGGCGATGCTCGTTCCCCTGCCGCCGCTGGACGGTTACACCATCGTCAGCCAGGCGTTCGGCGCGACCAGGCTGGCCGAGTCGAGCCGCCGCTACCTCGCGCTGGCGCTGCGCAGGTCGCCCGAGGCGGCGCGGTACCCACGGCGGGCGCGGCTCGCCTACACCGCCTACGGGGCGTGCGCCGTGGTGGTCTGCTGCCTGCTGCTCGCGGCGCTCGTCCTGCTGGTCCACGCGCTGCTGACCCGTTGAGAACACGTCGGAAGGAGAGTCCCGTGTCCCGCACAACCGGCCCGGGCGACCCGGCGGCCCCCGCGGTCGTCCTGAACGAGGTGCGCAAGCACTACCGGGAGACGCGTGCGGTGGACGGCGTCTCGTTCACCGTCGCCCGAGGCGAGTTCTTCGGCCTGATCGGCCCCAACGGCGCGGGCAAGACGACTCTCGTGGAGATCATGGAGGGGCTGCGGCAGGCGGACGCGGGCACCGTGTCGGTGCTGGGCGCGAGCCCCTGGCCGCGGAACCGGGCGCTGCTGCCGCGGCTCGGGGTGCAGACCCAGACCTCGGCGTTCTTCGTGCGGCTCACGGCCCGCGAGCATCTGGCGACCGTCGCGGCGCTCTACGGCGCGGAGCCGGCGGCCGTGCCGCGGACCCTGGCGCTGGTCGGCCTCGGTGAACAGGCCGACGTGCGGGGCGAGGACCTGTCCGGCGGCCAGCGGCAGCGGCTCGCCATCGCCTCCGCCCTGGTGCACGATCCGGAGCTGCTGTTCCTCGACGAGCCGACCGCCGCCCTCGACCCGCAGGCGCGCCGCTCGCTGTGGCAGGTGCTGCGGGACCTGAAGGGCGCTGGCCGCACCATCGTCTACACCACGCACCACCTGGACGAGGCGGAGGCGCTGTGCGACCGGGTCGCCATCATGACGCGCGGGCGCGTCACGGCGCTGGACTCGCCGAACCGGCTGATCGCGCGCAGCAGCAGCACGACGCGCCTGGTGGTGCCCGCGGAACGCCTGTCGCTGGCCGAGGCGGGCGAACTGCCCGGCGTGATCAGCGCGGTGCTCGACGGCGACGCGGTGGTCCTGGAGACCGGCGACGCGGGCCCGCTGCTCGCGGCCGTGGAGAAGGTCGCGGGCCTCGCGGGCGTGCAGACGCGCACCGCGACCCTGGAGGACGTCTACCTGCACCTCACCGAGCAGCCGTGACAGCGGTGACAGCGGTGACAGCAGCCGCCCGAGACGGAACGGAGCACACGCCATGAGCGCCTACACCGCGCTGCGGGGAGCCGGTTACCTGGCCTACACCAGGGACCGGACGACCCTCTTCTTCACGTTCGCGTTCCCACTGCTGTTCCTGGTGGTCTTCGGGTTGATCTTCAGCGGGCAGGACGTCGAGGAGAGCGGACGGCCGTACATCAGCTACATCGCGCCCGGCGTGCTGTCCTGGGGGGTGGCGAACGCCGCGGTGTTCGGCGTGGCCTTCATGCTGATGCAGTGGCGGCGCGACGACATCCTGCGCCTGATCCGCATGACGCCCGCGCCGCTTGTCGCGGTGCTCGGCTCCCGGTTCACGCTGGCGCTCGGCGTCGGCGCGGTGCAGGCGGTGCTGTTCGTGGCGGTGGCGATGCTGCCGGCGTTCGGACTGCGTCTTGACGGCGGCTGGCCGCTGGCGGTGCCGCTGCTGGTGCTCGGCATCACCGCGTTCCTCGCGCTTGGGGCGGTCGTCGGCTCGTTCACCACCACACCCGAGGCGGTGGCCGCGGTCGCCAACTGCCTGATGGTGCCGATGGCCTTCCTGTCCGGGTCGTTCTACCCACTGGACGCGATGCCCGGCTGGATGCAGACGCTGTCGTGGGTCCTGCCGCTGCGCCACCTCAACGACGGCCTGTCCGCGGCCCTGACCGGCTCGGGCGGTACCGGCGACATGGCGCTCGCCGCGGGCGGACTCGCCGTGTTCTGCGCCGTCTTCGGCGTGCTGGCCGTGCGCAGCTTCCGCTGGAGCGACCGGACATGACGACCGCGACCCCGCCGCTCGACGCGGGATGCGCCCAGCTCCAGGCGGAGTTGCGGACGCGCTGGGCCGCCGGGGGCCGCCCGGGCCCCGAGCCGTGCGTGGTGCCGCTCGGGGCCGCGGACGCCCTGGCGCGGGACGGCGACCCGCGGGCGGCCCGCCGCCCCTCGGCCGGCCTGCACCTGTCGGCGCGCGCCGTGCTCCTCGGCCCGTGGGGCGGCCGGGCCGCGTCGGCGGCCTGCGGCCGGTGCCTGGCGATGCGCTGGCAGCGGCTGCGCACCCGTTCCGAACGGGAGGCGCTGGAGGGCACGTTCGCGCCGCGGGGCGCCGCGGCCTGGCCGGTGCTCACGGCGTACGCCGTGGACGCGGTCTGGGCGGCCCACCGCGCCGTGCTGGCCCGTGCGGGGCGCCCGCCCGCGGACGGGCTGCCGCGGGTGACGCGGGTGGACCTGGCGACGCTGGCGCTGGTGACGTTCCCGCTGCTGGCGGAGCCGCTGTGCCCGCACTGCGTGACACCGCGCCCGGACGGCGCCGACGCGGCGCTGCCCGTGCCCGCGTCCGCGGCCAAGCCGTCGCCCGGCACCTACCGCACCAGGCCCGCCGGCGCCTACCCGCTGCCCGCGCAGGCGCTGGTCAACCCGGTGTGCGGGGTGCTGGGCGCACGCACCCACCTCAACCCGGCCTCGACGACCACCGCGCCCGTGTCCGGCAGCAATTTCGTGCGCGGCTATGCCGGGCTCAACGACGTCACCTGGAGCGGCCAGGCCGACAGTTACGCAGCCAGCCGGACGCTGGCCCACCTGGAGGGCCTGGAGCGGTACGCGGGGACCCACGCCAGGCGCGGCCTGCTGCCCGTCGTCGGCTCCTACCACGCGCTGGTGCGCCGCGAGGGTGCGGCGGCCGTGCTCGACCCGGCGGCGTGCGGCTTCTACGCGCCGGAGACCTACCGGGACGACCCGATGGTCGCGCCGTTCGACCCGGACCGGGAGATCCCGTGGCTGCGGGGCTGGTCGCTGCGCGCGGAGCGGCCGGTGCTGGTGCCCGCCAGGCTCGTCCACTACAGCGCCGGGGTGCGGGCGGACAACTTCGTGTTCGAGTGCTCCAACGGCTGTGCCACCGGCGGCAGCTGGACGGAGGCGGCGCTGTTCGGCCTGCTGGAGCTGATCGAACGGGACGCGTTCCTGCTTGCCTGGTACGGCCGCCGCCCGCCGGTGCCGCTCGACCTGGGCGCGCCCGCGGACCCGCGCGTGCGCGGCATGCTGGACCGGGCCGCGCTGCTCGGCTACGACGTGCGGGCCTTCGATGTGCGCAGCGACCTGGCGGTCCCGGTGGTGACCGGCCTCGCGGTGCGCGGGGACGGCGGCCCCGGACTGCTGTCCTTCGGCGCCGCGGCGGGCCTCGATCCGGAACGGGCGGTGGCGGACGCGCTCAGCGAAGTCCTCACCTACATCCCGCACCTGCCGTGGCAGGTCGCCGAACGGCGCGCCGAACTCGACGCGATGGCTGAGGACTTCGGTCTGGTGCGGCAGTTGCAGGACCATGCGCAGCTGTACGGGCTGCCGCGCATGGCCCACCACGCGGACGGCTTCCTGCGCGCGGGGCCCGGCCGGCCGCTCGCCGAGGTGTTCGCGGGCTGGGAGCGGGGCCGGCCGCGGACGTCCGATCTGCTGGACGATCTGCGGCTCGTCGTCGCCGAACTGGCCGCGGCAGGCCATGACGCGATCGCCGTCGACCAGACCACGCCCGAGCAGCGGTCGTTCGGGCTGCGCACGGTGGCGACGCTGGCGCCGGGGCTGCTGCCGCTCGACTTCGGCTGGCACCGGCAGCGCGCGCTGCGGATGCCGCGGCTGCGCCGGATCGCGGGTGCCGGGGCCCGCTTCACGGCCGCGCCGCACCCGTTCCCGTGAACGCGCCGCACCCGGCGGCGGGCACGGCGGGGAACGGCCGCAGGCCCCCGCCGGGAGGGGGAATTCACCGGTGGGGGCCGCGCCGTGCGGGACGCCGGGTCAGGCGCTGCAGGAGGTGGTGCTCGTGGTGCTGGAACAGGTCGAGGTGGAGGAGCAGGATGTCGAACCGGCGAGGACGACCTCGGCCTCGTCCGAGTAGTCGGAGATCTCGAAGGTCTCCGACTCCAGCTCCAGGATCTCGTCGGCCAGCGTGGACAGTTCGGACTTGTCGCTCATGGGTGCTCCTTCGGTCGTCTTCCATACGGCCGCGGGCCGTTCCGTGCCGTCGGCACTGCGTCCCATTGCACCTGAGGCCGCTGGCAGTTCGGCCGCGCAACCCCTCTCACCCCGCTGACACCCGGTGTCAGCGGGGTGTCCGCGCGCCGGCGCGGCGGCCCGGGGTGACCACGGTGGGAGGGGGCCGCGGATGACCACGGCCGACGCCGTCACGGTGCCCGCCGCCGTGCTCAAATCCGCCCTGGAGCTGTACCTCGGCCTGCACATGGCCCCGGAGCTGTCGGGCGCGGAGGAACGCACCGCGGAACGTTTCGCCGACTGGCTCGCGGCCGACGGCTACGCCGTCACGCGCGGCATCGGCGGGCACGGCGTGGCCGCGGTGCTGCGCCGCGGCCCCGGGCCGACGGTGCTGCTGCGGGCCGAGTTGGACGCGCTGCCGGTGACGGAGGAGACCGGACTGCGGTACGCCAGCCGCGTGCCAGGCGCGATGCACGCCTGCGGTCACGATCTGCACCTCGCGGCGCTGGCCGGCGCCGCCCGCCTGCTGGCGCGCGAGTCCGCACCTGGCGCGGGCGGCACGATCGTGGTGGTGGGCCAGCCCGCGGAGGAAACCCTCGACGGGGCCAGGGCCATGCTGCGGGACGGGCTGTACGAGCGGTTCGGCACGCCGGACGCGGTGCTGGCGCAGCACACCGCGACGCTGCCCGCCGGCTCCGTGGCGCACGGCCTGGGCCCGCTGCTCGCGGGCAGCGTGGCCGTGGACGCGGTGCTGCACGGCACCGGCGGCCACGCCGGTGCCCCGCACCTGACGGTCGATCCGGTGGTGGCGGCCGCCGCCGCGGTGCTGCGCCTCCAGGGCGTGGTCTCGCGCGAGACGCCGCCCGCGGAGCAGGCCGTGCTGACGGTCGGCAGGCTGCGCGCGGGCGAACGCAGCAATGTGGTGCCGGACCACGCCGAACTCGGCATCAGTCTACGGGCGTTCGGAGAGGCCGCGCTGAAGCGGATGGAGGCTGCCGTGCGCCGGGTGGTGACCGCGGAGAGCGAGGCGTCCGGCTGCCCGCGGCCCCCGCGGTTCGAGGTGGTCTCGCACGCGCCGCCGCTGGTGGCGGACGCCGCGCTGACCGAGGAGGTACGCGCGGCGCACCTGGCGGCGTTCGGGACCGGGCGGGTGACGCGCTGGGCACCGGCCGCGGCCACCGAGGACTTCGGCTGGTTCGGTCCGGCGGGGGCCGGGCTGCACGGCGGGAGCGGCATCCGCCTCGGGTACTGGATGCTCGGCACCGTGGGGGCGGCCCGTCTGCGTGCCGCCGCACAGGCTGCGGACGGCACCGGGGCCGGGGCTTCCGTGCCCGGCAACCACTCCCCCGCGTTCGCCCCCGAGGTGCGCACGGCGCTGCCCGCGGGCATCGTGGCGATGGCGAGCGCCGCCCGGCGCGTGCTCGGCGGCGGTCAGATCCAACCGCGCTCGCGGGCGAGCAGCGCGGCCTGAGCGCGGGTCGAGGCGCCGAGGCGCCGCATGACGTCGGCGACGTACCGCCGGTAGGTCCTGACCGAGACGCCGAGGTCCCTGGCGCCGGTCTCGTCCTTGCCGACCGTGCACATCAGGGTCAGCACCTGGAGTTCCACGGGGGAGAGCCCCGCCTCCTCGTCGACGGGGCGGCGCAGTTCGAGGGGGACGTCCTCGGCCTGTTCCCAGGTCTTCTCGAACAGCGCGACCACCCCGGCGAGCAGCACCTCGCCGTGTACCAGCAGGGCTTCGTGGCCCGCCTCGCCCGGGTCCTGCGGCAGCAGCGCGGCCCTGCGGTCGTAGACCACGGCGTGGGCGGGGACTTCGGCCACGACGCGTATCCTCGCGCCGTGCGCGACGAGTTCCGCCAGGCGGGCCAGCGTCGGCCGGTCGTCGAGGGCGGCGGCGGGGACGACCATGCGGCGCTTGACGCCGCGGCGCAGGGCCCGCAGGTCGAGTGCCTGGGCGTGGCGGGCGTGCCCCGCGGGGGCGGCGGCCCACGGGTCGGCGGAGAGGATCTCGTCGCGGGCGAAGAACGTCAGGTCCTCCATGCGGCTGGTCACCTCGTGCAGGCCGCCGAGGTGCTCCACCGGGGGAATCGCGTCGGGCCGTACGGTGCCGCCCGTGGCGGCCGGCGCCCGGCCGGGACGCGTCTCCGCGCGCAGCGCGGCGACGACGTGGTGCGAGGTGGTGATGTGCTGCACCTCCTGGTACAGGTGGCGCAGGCGCAGCTGGGTCAGCCGGGCGACCGCGGTCTCGGGGTCGGCGGGCGTGAGGAGTTCGGGCGGGTCCCCGGGTCTGAGCAGTCGCAGGTGCAGCAGCCGCCCCAGGGCTTCCTGGGCCGTCTCCTGTGCGATGTCGAGGGACAGATGCAGATTGCCCGCCGCGCTATTTGGGTGGCGCAGAAAGTGCCGATAGACCATTTCTTCCGATTTGGAGACCCCGAAGACAGCCATCTCATTCACCTGCACGGCCGACCTTCCTACGCTGTGGGGACTGCGGCAGGGCACAGAGTAAGGGGAGCAGTGGCCCGCCGGTGGCTCAGAACCGATGATTTCCTGCCCCATATGGTCCCCGGATGAACACCGGACGAACGCAGAGAGCCACATTGTGTTCGCCGTGCTGCCCGCCGGGGGCAACTCCGGGCATCCCGGAACGCCCCGGGCGCACGAAGCCAACTCGCGCCGGGCGCACGGGGGCCTGCGCCCGGCGCACGCCACCACGGAACGCGCCGCTCCAGTGGTGTTCCCATTCCGGGCCGGGCGGCGGGGCGGCGACGCGGGAAGCGCGCGCCCGGGGAAAGACGCGTCAGAAGGTCCTCAATTCCCTTGTCCGACGGGTCGAATGGCGCTCACTTTTCGACGGCCGGCTGCGCCTCGCTGGGTTGCACTATCACAAAACCCTCGCCTTGGAGCACGAGTTGGTACACCTCGCCCGAACCGCCCCGCAGCATCGACTTGATGCTCTGCGAGCGGTTGATCGAGGTGTGCAACTGGCTCGACCAGCCGACGACCGCGTCCGTGTCGACATGGACGGGCGCCTGTGAGGTCACGGGGATGACGATGGGGGCGCCGTCGCACGTGAGCCCGATCCTGCCGTGCCCGGTGAAGACACAGTTGAACAGGCCGCCGCCGGTCATCCCCGCGCCGCTCACCATCTTGATCTCGTAGGCGAGCGAGGGGTCGAAGCACAGGACGTTGCGGCCGTTGATCGTCAGGCTGTCCTGTTGCTCCAGGTCTATGACGAAACAGCTGTGGGCATTGTGCGCGAACCACACCTCCCCCTGCCCCCGCACGGCCATGAGGGAAAGCCCCTCGCCCGTGACGGCACGCTTGAGGAAGTTGCCCACGCCCTGCTGCTTCACCTCGAATTGGAGATTGCCCCGGAACGCCACCATCGCACCCTGGCGCGCATGGCACTCGCCGTCGACGACGTACTTGATCGCCTTGTGGTGTTGCAGGCTCATGCCCGACTCGGTCGGCGGCTGGGCCTGGTATTCGGCTTTGAAAAGGTCGCTACGCACGGCGCAGATCGTACGCCGATGGGCCGCTCGGGCGGAGGGGAACCGCACAGGTGAGCGGCGATACCGGTGCGGATGCGGGTGGTTCGCCCTCCTTTGTCCCGATATCAACCGTGGGCGGTTTCCGGTCAGCCGGCCCCCGGGAGCCACCGCATCCGGGGCACGGCGGGGCAACGGCTCCCTTCCCCTCCGTGCGGGAGGAAGGGCGCCGCGTGCGGCGGGGTGACCCGATCCGCGTCAGTGTGCCTTCTCGTACGCCTCGCGGACATTGGCCGGGACCCGTCCGCGCTCGTTCACCTCGTACCCATTCTCCTTGGCCCACTGGCGAATCCTGGCGGTGTCCACCGTTTGCGGCGCCCGCTTGGCCGCGGCGCCCGCTCGCTGCGTCCTGCCGGTCTTCCTCGCCTTGTTGACGAACGGGCCCATCGCCGAGAGGAACTGGTCGAACGAGTCCGGCGCAAGGTCGATCTCGTAGTTCACGCCATCGATGGCGAAGGTATGCGTGCTGACCTCATCCGTGTCTTCGCCGGTGAGGTCATCGGTGTAGATTGTGACAACTTTCCTAGCCATGGCCGGAGTATACGGCCAATGGAGTGGCGGTCCATATACGCCGGGGAAGGCGCGTCACATCGGGGACGCACGCGCCCGCCGTTCCCGTTGACCGCGATCCCGCCGCGGGCGGCGCCCCGTTGTGCCATGACGGGGCGCCAGGAACGGGAACACGGGTGACTACGGCCGGAATTCACCCGGTTGCGGATATCCGGGAAATCCGCTTTCCGTTTTCTTCGCGGGACGTTATGGCACCTCGGCAGGGATGCCCGCCTCCGCGCGCGCGGCGCGCAGCACGTCCGCGACCTGCACCCGGGCCCGCGTGGCCGAGGAGGCGATGGCGGCATACACCATGGCCAGGCTCAGCAGGTTGTCGTGGCACTCCCCCATCGGCATCCGCCCGGTGCGCAGCGCGGTCACGAACTCGGTCAGCGAACCCGCCGTGCCCGCGCCGGGGAGCGGCGGCGCCACGGGCCCGGGACCGGCCGGGCCGTGCGCGATCTCCACCTCGGGCTCGCCCTCGCCGTCCCAGATGGCGCTGCCGCGGGCGCCGCCGAGCCGCCACCGGCTGTTCCACGAGGTCTCCAGGCCGTCGGCGCACCAGCTTCCGGTGTAGACGAAGCGGACGCCGCCGGTCATTTCGAAGACGGCGGTGGCGGAGGCGTCGCCGCGGTACCAGCTCCACGGCGGGTTGTACTCGTCGCAGTAGACGGCGACGGGATCGCGGTCGAGGACGAAGCGCGCGGCGTCGAAATTGTGCACCGCCATGTCGAGGATCAGCGGGTGATCCATGGCGTCCCGGAAGCCGCCGAACCGCGGCGCCCTGAAGAACTCCTGAGTGAGGACCCCCAGTTCGCCCAGCCGGGCGGCCTGGGCCTTCAGGGCCCACAGCCTGCGGTCGTACCTGCGGTTCTGGCTGACCATGAACAGCAGCCCGCTGTCCTCGGCCGCCTTCACCAGCACAGTGGCCTGCGCCAGGTCGGCGGCGAGCGGCTTCTCGCCGAGCACGGGAAGGCCGAGGTCCAGGGCCTCAAGGGTGACGGGCAGGTGGGCCGCGGGAACGGTGACGTCGATGACCGCCTGGGCACCGCCGCGCGCGGCGACCTCGCCGAGCGAGGTGCCCACCGGCACCGCGTCCGTGCCCGGCTCCTCGGCGAGTGCCCTGCGGGCCGCCGCCGGGTCGAGGTCCACCACCCCGGCGAGGGCCACCCGGGCGTCGGCCGCGATGGTGCGCAGCCAGGCCCGGCCCATGCCGCCGGCGCCGACCAGCAGGACGCGCAGCGGCTCGTCGCCCGGCACGGTGGCGAACGGGGGCGGCGCGGTCATCGCTCCCGCTCCTCGTACCAGCCGGTGGCGCGCCGGTGCAGCTCGGGCGCCCGGCGCGGAACGCCCCGCTGCTCGGCCCAGCGGACGCCGTTGGCCACGACGCGGCGCACGTCCGGGTGGTGGTAGACGGGGTACTCCTGGTCGCCGGGGCTGAAGTAGAAGATCCGGCCGCGCCCGCGGCGGAAGGTGCATCCGGAGCGGAAGACCTCGCCGCCGCTGAAGGAGCTGATGAACACCAGCTCGTCGGGGGCGGGTATGTCGAAGAACTCGCCGTACATCTCCTGCTCGGGGATGATCAACGGGCTGGGTACGCCCTCGGCGATGGGGTGCGTGGGGTCGACGGTCCACACCAGTTCCCTGTCGTGCCCGCCGCGCCAGTCCAGGGCGCAGGTGGTACCCATCAGGGCCTTGAAGATCTTCGAGAAGTGTCCCGAGTGCAGCACCACCAGGCCCATACCGCCCAGCACGTGCCGCTGCACGCGTTCGACCACGGCGTCGTCCACCCGGTCGTGCGCCGCGTGCCCCCACCAGGTCAGCACGTCGGTCGCGGCGAGCACCTCCTCGGTCAGGCCGTGCTCCGGATCGGCGAGGGTGGCGGTGCGGACGGTGGCGTCCGGCACGTGCTCGGCCACCGCCGCGGCGATCTCGCCGTGGATGCCGTCGGGGTAGCGCGCGCGAACGCCGGGCTCCGTGGTTTCGTGAACGTTCTCGTTCCACACGGTCACCCGCGGGGCGCGCGGTGTCGTCGAGCCGGTCATGGTCGTTCCTACCTCCGTGTTGTGGTCCCGCGGGACCCTACCCGCCGGGCCGGCCGGCGAACGCGGCACGCGGTGTGGCGAGCGCCTCGGCCGGCAGGCGGGCGGCGAGGCACGCGCGCCCGCGGTCAGCCTGCGAAAACCTCGACGAGGGACCAGACGGCCAGGCCGAGCATGCACACGCCGCCGATGCGCTGGACGGTCTTCAGCGGAACGCGCCGCGCGATGAAGCGGCCCACGATCAGGGCCAGCGCGGAGACGCTCATCAGGGCCGCGGCGGCGCCGATGGAGGTGGACAGCGCGTCGTTCGTGGCGGCGAGATTCGCGGTGGTGATCTGCGTCAGGTCGCCCCATTCGCTGATGAACACAGCCATGAAAGCAGTGGTGTAGACGGGGAGGAAACCGGTCACCGTCCGGGCCGCGCCGCCGCCCTCCTCGTCGTCGTCACCGCCGCCGCGCAGCAGCAGGAACGCGCCGAAGCCGAAGAGGACCGCGGACACGAGCCGGACGGACCAGTCGGGCAGCAGCCCGATCAGGCTGCCCGCGCCGACGGCGATGGCCACGTGCACGACGAACGCGGTGGACGTGCCGAACCACACGTACAGCGGGCGCATGCGGGTGCCCATGGCCAGCGACGCGAACATCGTCTTGTCGGGAAGCTCCGCGAGGAAGATCAGACCGAAGGCGGTGAGCACCGCCAGGAGGTCGAGCGACATTCCGTTGGCTTTCTGTGAGGGCCGGGTCGCGCGGCGCTCACGTGACGCCCCTCGCGGGGGGCCGGGGAGGACCACTCGGCCCGGCACGACGTCGCACACCCGTGTGAGGAACGCGGGTGCGGTCATACCTGGCCGAAGGTCTCGTCCACCGCGGCGCCTGCGGCGTCGCGGCCCGGCTGCCGGGCCATCCGCAGGCGGATGGCCAGTATGTCGACCGGCCGGTATCGCGGGACTACTCCCCTTCGCTGCCCTCAGTATACCGGCGGTGCGGAGTGGGGTGCGGGCCGGGTCAGTCCTGTGCGCGGCCCGTGGTGACGCGGGCGATCATGAGCGCGAGGAGGATGATGCCTCCATAGATCGCCTGGATCCAGAACGACGAGACCTGGGCGAGGGTCAGCAGGTTCTGCACGACGCCGAGGAGCAGCACACCGGTGAGCGCGCCGAGCATGCTGCCCTTCCCGCCGTCCAGGCTGATCCCGCCGATGACGGCCGCCGCGAACACGGTGAAGATCATGTTCTCGCCCTGGTTGCTGTTGATCGCGCCGACGTAGCCGGTCTGGATCAGTCCGCCGACCGCGGCCAGGACGCCCGCCGTGATGAACACGCCGAGCAGCACCCGGTCGACGCGGATACCTGCGGCCCGCGCGGCCTGCTGGTTGCCGCCGATCGCGTACAGGGCCCGGCCCCACCGGTGGTATTTGAGCAGCAGCCCGGTGATGCCGAACGCTGCGCCCGCCAGCCATACCGAGGCGGGAACGGTCAGGAACGTGCTGGTCGCGAGCGTGAAGAACGCCTCGGGCATGCCGAACAGGGTCTTGCCCTCCGTGGCGCCCACGAGCAGGCCGCGCAGGATGATCAGCATGGCGAGGGTGACGATGAAGGCGTTCAGCTTCAGCTTCACCACCAGCAGCCCGTTCACCGCGCCGATGCCCGCCCCGACGAGCATGATGCACAACAGTCCGACGGCGACCGGCAGTTCGGTGCCGAACCCGGCCTGGGCCGCGGGCAGCACGAACAGCGCGCCCAGGGCGGGTGCGATGCCGACGACGGACTCCAGCGACAGGTCGAACTTGCCGGAGATGAGGACGAGGGACTCCGCGAGCACCACCATCGCCAGGGCGGCCGAGGCGCCGAGGATCGAGATGATGTTGCGCTCGGTCAGGAAGGAGTCGTTGGTGAACGCGCCCAGGATCATGAGCAGAATCAGCGCGGGCAGCAGCGCCAGCTCCCGCAGGCGCCGCCACAGCGGCGAGTTCCGCGACGGGGAGGCCGGCGCGTCCGGGAGCCCGGGGGCGCCGGTGGTGCGGCCCAGGGCGGACGGCGTCCCGGTGTCAGCCACGGTCGACTCCTTCGATCGATGCGATCAGCTCGTTGTCCCGCCACCCCGCGCGGTACTCGTCGGTGATCCGGCCGTGGAAGAGGACCAGGACCCGGTCGCAGTGGCGCAGGTCGTCCAGCTCGTCCGAGACCAGCAGGACGCCGATGCCGCTGTCGCGGGCGCTGTCGACGCGCGCGAGCAGCGACTCCTTGGACTTGACGTCGACACCCGCGGTGGGATTGATCAGGACGAGCAGCCGCGGGTCGGAGGCGAGAGCGCGGGCCATGACGACCTTCTGCGCGTTGCCGCCCGAGAGGTCGGACACCGGCTGGTCCGGGCCCTGGGCGTGGACGTCGAGACGGTCCATCAGCTCGCGCGCCAGGGTGCGTTTGCGCTTCTGGCCGATGAACCCGTACCTGCCGAGCCGCCCGGGCACGGTCATGGTGCTGTTGTCGCCGACGGAGAGGCCGGGGACGGTGCCCTGCTCGTCGCGGTCCCGCGGAACGCAGCCGACCCCGGCCCGCAGCGCGGCGGTCACGTCGCCGAACGGCAGGGCGACGCCGCCGACTTCGGCGGTGCCCGCGGTGGGCGTGTGGAGTCCGGCGAACGTCTCGGCGAGCTGGACCTTGCCGCTGCCGCTGCTGCCGGCGAGGCCCACGACCTCGCCGCGGCGCACGGTCAGGCCGATGTCCTCGAAGGCGGGCCCGCTCAGGCCGGTGGCGACCAGGCACGCCTCGGTGGTCGCGTCCGGGGCGGGCCGCACATCGCCGCGCGCCAGCACGGCCTCGCCGGTCATGGCCTCCACCAGGGCCGGGCGCGGCAGGTCCGCCACGGCCGCGGTGGTGACCCAGCGGGCGTCCCGCAGCACGGTGACGGTCCGGCAGACCTCGTAGACCTCCTTGAGGTGGTGGGAGATGTAGAGGAAGGTCACCCCCGCCCTCTGGAGGGAGCGCATGCGCGTGAACAGCCGCTCGATCTCCCGCTTGTCCAGCTGGGCGGTCGGCTCGTCGAGGACGATGAACCGGGCGCCGAAGGACAGGGCGCGCGCGATCTCCACCATCTGCCGGTCCTCGACGCGCAGGTCCGCGGTGCGGGCGCGCGGGTCGACCCGCACGTCCCAGGTGTCCAGGAGGTCGGCGGCCTGCCGGTGGAGCAGGCGCCAGCTGATGACGCCGCGCCGCAGGGGCTGACGGTTGATGAACAGGTTCTCCGCGACGGTCAGTTCGGGGACGACGGTCGGCTTCTGGTAGACGCAGGCGACCTTTTTGCGCCACGCGTCGCGGTCCGCCAGGGGCGGCGCGGGCTCGCCGTCGAAGGAGACCGTTCCCTCGTCGGGCGCGGTCAGGCCGGTGAGGATGCCGACGAGGGTCGACTTGCCCGCGCCGTTGCGCCCGACGAGGGCGTGGGACTCGCCGGGCAGCACGGTCAACTGGCCGTCCCGCAGGGCGGTGACGGGGCCGTAGCGCTTCACGATGCCCCGCGCCTCGGTCAACGGCCGGGGCGCCGGGTCGGGTTGGCGTTCGCTCATTGGTCGCGGTTGCCCCACAGCTCGGGGTCGTCGACGTTCTCCCTGGTGACCAGGGGCGCGGGAAGCTGGTCCTCCAGCAGCCCGTTGGGCAGCTCCACGATGGTGGAGCCGTGGTCGGTCGGCCCCGGCTCGAAGGTCTCACCGGCCAGCGCCGCCTTGATGTAGTACATGCCGTACTGGGCGTAGGCGTCGGCGGGCTGTGAGACCGTCGCGTCGATCTCGCCGTTGCGGATGGACTCCAGCTCCTGCGGGATGCCGTCGTTGGACACGATCGTGATGTGCTCCTCCTCACCGGCCGGGTGCAGCATGTCCTTGCTGCGCAGGGTCTGGAGCGTGGGGGCGAGGTAGACGCCGCCCGCCTGGAGGTAGATGCCCCGGATGTCGGGGTTGGCGTTGAGCAGGGTGTCCAGTTGCGCGGCGGCCTTGTCGGACTCCCAGTCGGCGGGGATCTCCAGCACCTCAAGACCGGGGTGGTGCTCCGCGACGCAGGTGCGGAACGCTTCGGACCTTTCCCGGCCGTTGACGGAGGACAGGTCGCCCATGATCTGCACGACCTTGCCCGTTTCCACGTGCTCGCCGAGGTAGGCGCAGGCCGCTTCGCCGTAGGCGACGTTGTTGGCCCGCACGATCATCTCGACCTCGCCCTCCTCGGGGGCGACGTCGACGGCGACGACCGGAACGCCGCGCCGCTCGGCCTGGTCGAGAGCGGCTGAGATGGCGCCGCTGTCCAGCGGGGCGACGACCAGGCCGGCGACGTTCTGGTTGAGCAGGTTGTTGACGTCGGTGATCTGCTGGGCCGAATCGCCGTTGGAGTTGACCGTACCGAGCGCGTCGACGCCCTCGGAATCCGCCATCCGCGGCACGTAGTCGTTGTACGCCTGCCAGAAGGGAGACGTCAGCAGGGGGAGCACCACCCCGACCGGGCCGTCGCTCCCCCTTCCTCCGCCGCCCGAGGGACCGGAGTCGGCCGTGCTGCCGCACGCGCCGAGCACCAGCGCGGCACCGGCGGCCAGGGCCGCCGCCCGCAGCCGGCGCGTTGTGTGCCGAAGTGACTGACCCGCCATGCCTACGGCTCCTTGTCCAGGGAGGGTGCGTGCCGGACGCCGGAATGCCCGCCACCGCCGTGACCCATCAATTATCGGACCACTTAGCCCAGTTGGGCACCCATGCGGCATCGAATTCCCGATTCGGGAGCCAATTGGTCGGGCCACTGGGCGGTAGACTGCCGCTCCGTACGACACCGGAGGTCGGCCAGCGTGGAGCGGAGCACACCGCCCAGGGGGACGGTGACGCAGCGTGCCATCGAGCAGCTCAAGTCGCTGATCTCCGAGGGGCATCTGGAGCCGGGGCAGCGCCTGCCCACCGAACGGGACCTCGCGGTGCGCCTGGGCATCTCGCGCAGTTCGATGCGGGAGGCGATCAGGGCACTGACGGTGCTGGGCGTCCTTGAGGCGCGGCACGGCTCCGGCATCTACGTCACGCGGCTCCAGGCCGCCGATCTGCTGGAGACGCTGGGGGTCGTGGCCGACCTCTCGCGCGGGCCGCAGCTGATCGAACTGATGGAGATCCGCCGCGCCCTGGAGGCCACGGCGGCGGCCATCGCCGCCGCGCGCATCACCCCGGAGCAGCTGGCGGAGGTGGAGACGCACCTCGACGCGATGTACGCGACGGAGGACCCGGGCGAGATCCTCGCCCACGACCTGGCCTTCCACCGGGCCGTGGCCGTGGCCGCCGGCAACGGGACGCTGACGGCGATCCTCGACGGCCTGTCCTCGCGGACGTTCCGCGCCCGCGTGTGGCGCGGCTACCAGGAGGAGGGCGTGTTCGACCGCACCCGCCACGAACACCGGCGGATTCTCGACGCCTTGCGGGCGCGCGACCCGGAGGCGGCCAGGGCCGCGGCGGCGGCGCACGTCGGGGAGGTGGAGTCCTGGCTGCGGGCGCGCCAGACCTGAGCGGTCCGGCGGCGGTGACCAGGCACGACCGGCGGCAACTCGCCAGGCCCGCACGGCGGTTGGTTCGCGAACACTTGGGCGATGAGGGCCGGGTGCGGGTTAGTCTTTGCGCCACGGGAAGGGCGAGCCCGCTCGGACGCGCGGGCCGCGGCACGAGGAGGGGATTTTCGCGGTGGCGAACGAGAACGGCGGACCCGAGGGCGGCCAGACCTCGGACATCGACCTGAGCAGGCCGAGCATCGCGCGGGTCTACGACGCCGTTCTGGGCGGCAAGGACAATTACGAGGTCGACCGGGTGGTCGCCGACCAGGTGCGCCGGACGATGCCGCATATCAGCGACGTCGGCTGGTTCAACCGGGCTGTCCTCGGCCGCGCGGTGCGGTACCTGGCCCAGGAGGCCGGGATCAGGCAGTTCATCGACCTGGGCGCGGGGCTGCCGACCCTGGAGAACACGCATCAGGTCGCGCAGCGGTACGCGCCCGACGCGCGCGTGGTGTACGTCGACAACGACCCGATCGTGCTGGCGCACGGCCGGGCGCTGCTGGAGGAGAACGAGCGGACGTCCGTCGTCACGGCCGATCTGCGCGAGCCCGCGGCGGTCCTGGCGCACCAGGGCGTGCGGCGGCTGATCGATTTCTCCGAGCCGGTCGGGGTGCTGCTGATCGGCATGCTGCACCACCTGCACGACGACGAGAACCCGCAGGGCATCGTCGACGCCTACCTGGACGCGGTCCCGTCCGGCAGCCACCTGGTGATCACGGCGTTCTGCGATACGGGCCCGGAGGCCCGCGGCGTGGAGGAGACGATGCTGGAGTTCCTCGGCACCGGGCGGTTCCGGACGACGGAGGAGATCACGGCGTACTTCAAGGGCCTCGACCTGCTGGAGCCCGGCGTGGTGTCCCTGCCGCTGTGGCGGCCGGACGCGCCCGTCGCGCTGCCGCTGACGGTCGCCCAGCGGCTGATGGCGGGGGGTGTCGCCCGCAAGCCGTGACCCCGGGCGCCGACCCGCGCGCGGCGCGGGTCAGCGCCCGCGCCGCGCCAGGACCAGGCGGCAGCGCGGGCTTCCGTCGGGCAGCGCGCCGAGGTCGTCCAGCGGCCATGTGCCGACGTCGAAGCCCGCGGCGCCCAGTTCCTCGCTCACCCGGGGCAGCGGGAAGGTGCGGTAGTACATGACGAACCGCGGGCGCCACAGCGCGTTCCGCAGGCGCATCGCGGCGTCGAAGCCCCACAGCGTCCAGTACTGCGCCGAACCGACGCGCGGCGGCGCGGCGACGGGGAAGGCGAAGAGGCCGCCGGGCCGGAGCGCGCCGTACGCCCGGGCGAACAGCGCGGGCCGCTCCGCGGGCAGGAAGTGGCCGAACGCGCCGAAGCTGACGACGAGGTCGAAGGCGCCGGTGAACGGCAGGACCCTGGCGTCGGCGCGCACCAGGTCCACGGGCGGGCCGCCGGGCGCCGGGGGCCGGGCGTCGCGGGCCACCGCGAGCATCCCGGCGCTGAAGTCCACGCCCACGACGCGCCGTTCGCAGAGCCCGGACAGCACGCCGAGGCCGGCCCCGGTGCCGCAGCACAGGTCGAGCCCGGTGCCGAAGGGCCCCAGCGGCCGCAGGGCGGCGGCCACGGCGGCCAGGACTCGGTCCTGGGTACGGAACGGGGTGTGGTCGAACTTCGGTGCCAGCAGGTCGTAGCCGCGCTCGACGGAGGACATCGCCTGCACGGCCAGCTCGTGGAGGGCCGGGCCCCGGGGAGTGAACACGCCCTCACCGTAACGAAGTGCGGGACCCACGGGCACCGCCCGCGTTCAGTGCACGCCCACCGTGACAGGGCCGCCGCGGTCGTCCACGTTCCGCAGCACCGACCAGGGGATGCGCAGCGCGCGGCCGGGGGCGGCGGGCCACGGCAGGGTGCGGCGGGCGACCGTCCTGCCGTCCTGGCGGACGGTGACGCGCGGCACGCGCACGAACTCGTCGGTCCACAGCAGCAGCCGGTTGCGCGGGGGCGCGGGCGCGCCGGGGCGCAGCAGCCCGGGGGCGATCCAGCGCAGCGGCGGCTCGGCCATGATGCGCACGCCCGGGCTCTCTTCCCCGTCCCCGTCGCCCGCGAGGTGGCGCAGCACCTGGTCGGCGACGTGCGCGCCGTCCAGGGCGGCCACGTCCGCGGTGTCGACGGGGTGCAGGAGGTTTCCGGCGGCGAACACCCCGGGGCGGCTGGTCCGCAGCGCGGTGTCGACGAGGGGGCCCAGCGTTCCGGGGTCGAGGTCGAGCCCGGCGGCGCGGGCGAGTTCGTGGTCGGGAATCCAGTCGCCGGTGAACACCAGGGTGTCGCACTCGACGGTGCGCCGCGCCCCGGTGTCCAGGTGCTCGATCTCCACGGCCGCCAGCCGGCCGCGGCCGATCACCCGGGTGACGCGGGTCCTGGTGGCCACGGGCACGCGCAGCAGGGTGCGGCCGGGCACCGTGAACGCGGCGTAGGACTCGGCCGCCGGATGCTCGGTGGCCATGAGGGCGACCGCGCAGCCCGCCTCGCGGAGCGTCAGGACCGCGGACCAGCTGACGAGTTCCGCGCCGACGATGACGGCCCGCCGGCCGACGCGCCCGTGGTGGAGGTGCACCACGTTCTGGAGCTGGCCCGTGGTGTACACGCCGTGCGGCCGGTCGCCGGGGACGCGGCGGGCCGGGCGGGGCCGTTCGCGGGCGCCGGTGGCCAGGACGACGGCCCTGGCCCGGATGCGCCGGCGGCCCGCGGGCCCGGTGACCTCGGCGGTGTGTGCGTCGGCCCAGCCGGTGACCATGGTGCGGGTGTGGATGACGGCGCCCGCCTCGGCCGCGCGCGCCGCCAGGTGCGCCGCGTAGCGGGGGCCGCGCATGACGCGGTGCAGGTCGCGCAGCCCGTAGCCGGTGTGGTCGCTGTGCCGGGGGATGCCGCCGGCCTCGGCCTCCCGTTCGACGACCAGCACCTCGCCCGGGACGCGGGGGGCGAGGCGGGCGGCGGCGGTGAGGCCGGCCGGGCCGCCGCCGATGACGAGGACGTCGGGGGTCAGCAGTGGCGTGGTGCCCGGCGTGGGGGTGTCGGGGTTCATGAGTTCTTTCCGTCGTGCCGCCGGGGGGTGTGGGCGGGGCCGGTGCCCCTGGTGGTCAGGAGCCGTTCGACCTCGGCTCCGCAGAAGAAGCCCTGGCAGCGGCCGTTCATGGCCCGCGTGCGGCGGCGCAGCCCTTCGATCGTGCGCGCCGGGAGCGGTGCGTGGCAGGCGTCGCGGATCTCGCCCGCGGTGACGCGTTCGCAGAAGCAGACGATGGTGCCGTAGGCGGGGTCGGCCGCGATGCGTTCGGCGTCCTGGTAGGGCCGCAAGGCGGCCTCGCCGATGTTGGGCATGCGGGGCGGTGCGGGCAGGTCGGTGCGGGGGGCGAGGGGGAGCCCGGCGTCCTTCAGCAGGTCGCGGGCGTGTTCCGCGATGGCCATGCCCGCGGTCAGGCCGGTGGAGCGGATGCCGCCGATCAGCAGGTAGCGGCGGTCGGCATCGGCCTCGACGAGGTAGTCGCCGTGGTCGATGGCGGCACGCAGCCCGGCGTAGGAGGCGGTGATCTCCTCGGCCAGCAGCCGCGGCATCAGCCGCTCGCCCTTGCCCAGCAGGAACGCGAAGCCGTCGGCCGAGGTGCCGGTGGCGGTGCGGTCGGTCAGGTCCTCGGAGGTGGGGCCGAGCATGACGTTGCCGTAGATGGTCGGCGAGATCAGCACGCCCTTGCCGCGCGAGGACGGCACCGGCAGCACGATCTTGTCGGCGAGCGGCCTGGCCAGCTTGTCGAAGACGAAGAGTTCGCCGCGGCGCGGCGTGACGGTGAACCGGTCGTGCCCGAACATGCGGTCGACGCGATCGGCGGACAGTCCCGCGGCGTTGACGACCCAGCGGGCGGCGACGCGTCCGCCGGTGGTGGTGAGGGTGGTGACGTCCCCGGCGACGTCCACGGCGGTGACCGCGTGCCGCAGCAGGACGCGGGTACCGCGGCGTTCGGCGTCGGTGGCCAGCGCCAGGTTGGTGGTCCAGGTGCAGATGATCGACTCGTCGGGAACGGTCAGCCCGGCGAGCACCCCCTCGCCGAGCGCGGGCAGCTGCCGGTAGACCTCGTCGGGGCCGATGAGGCGGCAGCGGTCGTATCCGTTCCGCTCCGCCTTCTCCGCGAGGCCGGGGAGGGCGTCGCGCTCCTCCGCGGTCCAGGCGACCAGGATGGCGCCGGTGCGCTCGACGGGGATGCCGGTGGCCTCGGCGTAGTCGGCGAGCAGGTGGTGGCCGCGCGCGACGAGCCGCGATTCGAGGGTGCCGGGCTTGGCGTCGAAACCGGTGTGCAGCAGCGCGGTGTTGGCCTTGCTGGTGCCGTCCCCGACATCGTCGCGGGCCTCGACGAGCGCCACCGACAGTTCGTGTCCCGACAGTTCGCGGGCGACGGCCGCGCCGACGATCCCGGCGCCGATCACGGCGACGTCGAAGATCTCGGTCGGGCCGGTGGGCGAAGCGGCGTTCACGGGGTGCCTCCCTTGCCTGGGTATGCCTCGACGGTCGCGATCCAGCGGGCGCGGAACTCGGCGGCCCGGTCGGCCGGCCAGACCGGTTCGTGGACGGTGGCGGGACGCCACGCGCCGACGGCCTCGGTGAGGCCGAGTCCCGGCGACAACGCGAGCCGGGCCAGCGCGGCGGCGCCCAGCGCGGTGGCGTGGCCCGAGGGGTAGATGTCCACGGGCACCTGCGCGAGGTCGGCCTGGGCCTGCATCAGCGTGCGGCTGCCGGTGAGGCCGCCGTCGGCGCGCAGCCGGGTCACGGGCGCGCCGAGGTCCGCCTCGACCAGCCGGCACAGCTCGGCGACCTGGGCGGCGATGCCCTCAAGGACGGCGCGCACGAGGTGTTCGCGGCGGGTCGACAGGGTCATGCCGGTGAACGTGGCGGTGGCCGCCGGCCGCCACCACGGCGCGGCGAGTCCGGCGAGGGCGGGGACGCACAGCACGCCCTCCGCGTCGCGGGCCGCGACCGCGTCGAGATCGGTCGCGGTGCCGAGGAAGCCGAGGTCCTGCATCCAGCGGATGGCGGAGGCCGCGGTGTAGACCTGGCCGTCCACGCAGTACGGAGTCCCCCCGGCGGCCCGCCAGGCCACGGATGTGGTCAGGCCGGACGCGGAACGCACCGCCGTTGACCCGGTGTTGGCCAGCAGGAACGCGCCGGTGCCGTAGGTGCACTTGGCGGTGCCCGGCGCGAGGCACGCCTCGGCGAGCAGCGCGGCCTGCTGGTCGACGATCAGTCCGGCCACCGGCACCTCGTCGCCGAAGGCCCGGGTGGTGCCCACGATCTCGTCGCAGGCGACGATGCGCGGCAGGCGTTCCCCGGTGAGGCCGAACAGCTCGGCCAGCTCCGGGTCCCAGTCGACCGCGTCGAGGCCGAGGAGCAGCGACCGGCTCGCGGTGGCCGCGTCGGTGACGAACGCGCCGGTGAGGTGGTGCACCAGCCAGGTGTCGGTGGTGGTGACCACGCCCTGCCGGGTGACGTGGCGCCGCAGCCAGGCCATCTTCGGCGCCGAGAAGTAGGGGTCGAGCACCAGCCCGGTGCGCTGCGCCACCCAGGCGGCGTGGTCGGCGAGTTCGGCGCAGATCCGTTCGGCCCTGCGGTCCTGCCAGACGATGGCGGCGGACAGCGGCGCGCCCGTCGCCGGGTCCCAGGCCAGCACGGTCTCGCCCTGGTTGGCCAGGGCGACGCAGTCGATGGGCCGGCCGGCGGCGGCGACGGCGCGGCGGCCGGCGCCCAGGACGGAGTTGAGGAGTTCGCCGGGGTCCTGTTCGACGCCGCCGCCGTCGAGGTAGGCGGGGCGGACGGCCTCCTCGGCGATGGCGAGGGTGCCGTCCACCGTGTCCACCACGATGGCCTTGGTGCCGGAAGTGCCCTGGTCGATGGCCAGGATGGTGCTCATCGCGGGTTCTCCTCAGGTCCTGGTCCCGCACCGCTGCCGGCCGCGGTGCGGCCGCCGCCGGATGCCGCGGGCTCGGCACCGCCGGGCTCGTCGGCGTCGAGGGCACGGTCGATATCGGTCATGTCGGGCATCGAGAGTCCGGACCTGCCGCGGCTGATCAGCAGGTAGGCGAGGTAGACGGCGCCGATGGCGAACAGGACCAGCACATAGGCCCAGGGCGCCCGGAAGGACTCGTCGCGGAACAGCAGCAGTTCGTACACCAGCCAGACGGAGGCGACGACGATGACCGGGATCTCCCAGCGGCCGAGGGAGAAGCCGCGGCTCGGCGGCAGCGACCTGCGCTTGGCGATGTACATGATGACCGTACCGGCGTAGATGATCGCCGGCAGCAGCGTGGCCGCCGAGAAGAGCTCGAACAGCGCGTCGGTGGAGCCGGAGAAGACCAGCAGCACGACCTGGGCGATCACCAGCATGAAGATCGACGAGTTGAGCGGGGTGCCGCGGCTGCGGTGTACCTTGCGCAGCGCCTGCCAGCCGGGGAAGCGCTGGTCGCGGGACATGGCCCACACCAGGCGCGTTCCGCTGAGGGTGATGACCAGACCGCAGGAGAAGATGGACAGGACGACGAGGACGAGCAGCAGTTTGCCGACGACCGAGCCCAGGACGGCCGTGATGACGGTGGCCACCGGGGTGTCGGACCGGGCCAGTTCCGCGGGGTCGCCGGCCAGCGCGGTGATCGCGATGAGGAACAGGAAGCCGAGGACCCCGAGGGAGAGCACGGCCTGCGCCATGGCCTTGGGGATGACCCGGGCGGGCTCCTTGGTCTCCTCGGCCAGGTTGGCGGCGGACTCGAAGCCGACGATGGTGAAGGCGCCCAGCAGGAAGGCCAGGGCGAACGGCCCCGCGTGCGTCATGTCGCCCAGCGCGTAGTAGCCGGACGCGTCGGCGGGCGCCGCCTCGAAGAGGGTGGCGAAGTCGAGCTTGCCGGTCACCGCGCCGACCACGAACAGCAGCGCGGTGAGCGAGGTCATGCCGATGAGCTGAACGGTGACGGCCACGTTGTTGACGCGGTGGGTGGTGCGCGTGGAGGCGGCGACCAGGATCGCCTGGAGGAGTATGACGACGGCGGTGATGAACCAGGCGTTCTGCGTGGTGCCCCGGTACTGGAACAGCTCGGGGAGGATCGTGGAGGCGATGGTGTAGTCGACGGCGACGACCACGACACCGAGGAACGCGAACGAGATCCAGCCCATGATCCAGCCCCACAGCGGGCCGACGATCCGGGAGACCCACTGGTAGGCGTAGCCGCTGATGGGGATGCGGGCGGCCAGGGCCCCGAAGATCAGCGCGACCGCGAGCTGGCCGACGACGACGATGGGCCAGGCCCAGATGCCGCGCGGGCCCGAGGTGCTGAGCACCGAGCCGTAGGCGGTGAAGATGCCGGTGGCGATGGAGACGAAGCCGAAGGCGATGGAGAAGGAGGCGTACCAGCCGAGCTCGCGGGCCATCTCCTGCTGGTAGCCGGCGGCCCGGGGGGTGGCCGCGGGGCCGCCCGCGGGGCGGGGATCGCTGTGACTCATGGGACCTGCTGCCTTTCACGTGCGGACGGCGCCCGTGGCTCGGGACCGCCTGGGTGGAACCTGTGCTGCGCGGGTCAGGCCGTGATCACGGTGCCTCCCGCGCGGCTGACGGCCGCGGCCAGCTCCGGTTCCGCGGACGGCTCGGTGATGACGCCGGCGCACTCGTCCAGGCCGCAGACGCGGTGGGGCGCGATCCGCCCGTGCTTGCTGGTGTCGGCCAGCACGTAGGCGCGGACACTCCGCTGGATGACGGCCCGCTTGGTCGCGATCTCGTCGAAGTAGAAGTCCGTCACCCCGGCCTCGGCGTCGAGGCCGCCCGAGCCGAGGAACGCCACGTCGGCGTGCAGGCCGGAGAAGAAGGCGACGGCCTGGGCCCCCGAGCAGACCAGGTCGCCGCCGCGGACGCGCCCGCCCGGGATCAGCACCTCGACCTGCGGCCTGCCCGCCAGCTCGCCCGCCACCAGCAGCGAGGAGGTGGCGACCAGGCCGCGGAAGTCGGCCGGGAGGGCGCGCGCGACCTGTACGGCGGTGGTGCCGACGTCGATGACCACGGTCATGCCCGGACGCACCAGCGCGGCCGCGGCCCGGCCGATCGCGGCCTTGGCGTCGGCCTGCGCGGCGGAGCGCTCCGCGAAGGGGGCCTCCTCCCCCGTCAGTCCTCTGGCCACGGCCAGCGCCGCGGCGCCGCCGTGCACCCGGCTGAGCACCCCGCGGCTCTCCAGCTGCGCGAGGTCCCTGCGCACCGTTTCGGCGGAGACGCCGAGTTCGGCGGCGAGCGCCTCGGTGCTCAGGGTGCCCGCCTGATTGACGGCGGCGGTGATGCGGCGGTGGCGTTCGGCTGGGAGCATGCGCGGCCTCGACTGACTGCAAGCGTGTGTGGATGACTGAACTTAGCCGAAAGTGTGGACTCCTGCCCGAGGCCCGTCAAGAGACGGCCGGAAAGTCACCCTTCGAGCCGTTAATCGTCACCCAGCGTCAGCGCCGCCGGGCGGCGGCCGCGGCCAGGAGGAGGGCGGCGGCGCCCAGTCCCGCCACCGCCGCCCACACGGCCGGGTAGCCGACCGCACCGACCACGAGGCCGGCCAGGACGGGGCCGCCGGCGAAGCCGGCGAACTGGCAGATGCCCACGTATCCGGAGACGGTGCCGATGGCGTGCGCCGGGACCAGATCCATCACGGTGAGGAAGACGACCCCCGGCACCGCCATCGCGCACAGCGCGTGCACCACCACCGCGGCCCAGAACAGGGCGGTGGCGCCGGACGCGGCGGCCGCGAGGAGCAGGACGGAGGCGGCGAGGCCGCCCGCCGTCAGCACCGTCAGCACCAGCGGGGGCCGCCGCGCGGCGGCGTGCGCGCGGGTCCACAGCACGCGGCCGGCGATGCCGACGCCGCCGACGACCGCCATGCTGGCGCCCGCGGCCGTCGCGCCGAGCCCGAGCGAGCCGTGCGCGAAGAGCGCGAGGTAGGCGTTGGTGGCCTGGGTCGTGGCCCCCGAGCAGAACGAGACCCCGAGCACGATCCGCACCTGACGGGACAGCGGCACCCGGCCGCCGCGGACCGGCCGCCGGACGGGGGGCCCGGCGCGCATGCGCAGCGCGGGCACCACCAGGACGACGGCGGTCAGGGCGAGGGCCGCGAACGCCCAGCGCACCCCGCCGAGTGCGGCGATCGGCGGCAGGGCCGCCCCGGCGAGGAGCTGGCTGCCCGGCACACCGCTCTGCTTCAGCCCCACCGCCCTGGCCCGGCCCTGCCGCGGCGCGGCACGCGCGATGATCTCGTTGGTCGCCGGATTGGCCGCCGCCTGGGCGAGACCGGCCACGGCGACGGCGAGCACCAGGGTCGCCGCCGACACCTGAAGGGTCAGCAGGACAGCGGTCAGCGCGGAGAACACCGCGATGAGGCGGATGAACAGCACGCCGCCGTGCCGGTCCACGGCCGCACCGGCCGCGGCCGAGGCCAGGGAGGCGACGGCGAACGACGCGCCCACGGCAAGGCCGAGCAGCCGTTCGCCGGCCCCGAGCACCGGCAGCAGCTGCGGGCTCAGGGCCGTCACCGCGTAGAGGCTCGCGGGGCCGAGGCCCATGGCCGCCGTCAGCATCCAGACCGTGCCGGGCCCGGCCGGCCCTTCGGGCTCAGCGGGGGGCGGCGAAGTCACCGCTGATGGCCAGGCTCGCGCGGTGCATGCGGATGGCGATGAGCGGGATGCGCGGCGGGAGCAGCCGTTCCGCGGGGGCGGCCAGGGCGATCGCGGCGACCGGCGTCCTGGCGTGGTCGCGGACCACGACGCCCACCGCCGCCACGTCGTCGGCGCTCTCGCCGTGGTTGGTGGCGTACCCTGCACGGTCCACGGTCGCCAGGTGGCGTTCGATCTCGTCGAGGCTCTGGAGCGTACGGCCGGTCAGGGCCTGCACCCCCCGCGGGTACAGGTCGCGGACCTGCCCGGGCGGCAGGGCCGCGAGGATCGCCTTGCCCGCCGCCGTGGCGTGCGCGGGCAGCACCATGCCGACGCGCAGGCCGACGCGCAGCGGCTGGCTGCTCTCCACGCCGTCGACGAAGCGGGCCCCGTTGCCCTCCAGGACGACGAGGTGGACCGTCTCGCCGGTCTCCTCGGCCAGGGCCAGCAGGTGCGGCCTGGCGACCTGGCGCAGGTCGAGCCGCGCGATGGCGCGCAGCCCCGCGTCGACGAGGGCGGGCCCCGGCCGGTAGACGTGGCTGTCGCCGCCGCGGGTCGCGAAGCCGCGGAAGGCCAGCGTGGACAGCAGCCGGTGCGCGGTGGAGCGGGCGACGCCCAGCAGTTCCGCGGCCTCGAAGACCCGCAGCTCGCCGCGTTCGTCGAGGACGTGGATGAGCCGCAGGGCGTTGTCCACGGAGGCGAGGCTGTAGGGCGGCGGCACCGCCGACCAGCCGTCCCGCGTCTCGTCGCCCGGCGGGCCGCCGGACCGGCCGCGGGAGGAGGATACGGACACGGGCGCGTCACTCCCGCCGGTTGACGAGCTCTTTGTCATACGCGGCGACCTTCTTGTAATCGTCCGAGATCGCGGCCATTTCCTCGGTGCTGATGACGTCCTCGATACGGTCGAACGGGCGGTCGCCCGTGCGCTCGTAGACTTCCTTCAGGATCGTATCGGGCGGCCTGATGCGGTTGGTGCGCACCACCGAGGCGGTGGCGGGCAGGCGTTCCTGCTCGTAGCGGAGCAGGGCGGTGCGCGGGTCCGGGGCGCTCTCCAGGGCGGTGCGCAGCGCGTAGGCGTCCAGCACGGCCTGCCCGGCGCCGTTGGAGCCGCGCGGCACCATGGGGTGGGCGGCGTCGCCGAGCAGCGTCACGGCGCCGAAGGTCCAGCGCGGCAGCGGGTCCTGGTCGACCATGGGGTATTCGAGGATCTTGCCGGCGCCGCGGATGAGCGCGGGGACGTCCAGCCAGTCGAAGTGCCAGTCGGCGAAGACGTCGATGAAGTCCTCAAGGCGACCGGTGCGGTTCCAGTCGCGGCGGGCGGGGCGCGGGCGTTCGACCTCGGCGACCCAGTTGACGAGCTGCTCGCCCGCCTCGTTGATGCCGTCGCGCACCGGGTAGATGACCATCTTCCCCGAGGCGAGCCAGCCGGCGCGGACCATGCTGGCGCCACTGAGGAACGGCCGCCACGGGGTGACGCCGCGCCACATCGTGACGCCGGAGTACAGCGGCGGGCCCTCGTCGGGGTAGAACTGCGCACGGACCGCCGAGTGGATGCCGTCGCAGGCGGCGACGACGGTGGCGTGCTCGGTGCCGCGGGCGCCGGTGGCGGTGTCCTCGACCGTGACGGCGACCCGCCTGCCGTCGTCGTCGGTGCGGACCACCCGCCTGCCGAGCGCGACGGCATCGGCGCCGAGCCGTTCTCGCACCGCTGCCAGCAGAGTGAGTTGGACGTCGCCGCGGTGCACGGAGATCTGGGGGTGGCCGTAGCCGGCCAGGCGGCCCAGCGGCTCGCGGTAGACGAGCTGTCCGAAGCGGTTGAAGAACACCGACTCCCCGGTCTCGACGCCGACGGCCTCCAGCCGCCCGGCGACGTCAAGACGGTCCAGGTTCCGCACCGCGTGCGGCAGCAGGTTGATGCCCGCACCGATGGGCTCAAGGGCCGGGGCGGCCTCGAGAACCCGGCAGGGGATGCCTGCCTGGTGCAGTTCGAGGGCGAGGGTGAGCCCTCCGATTCCCGCGCCGACGACGAGGACGTTCATATGGCTTGCCTTTCTTGAACACGAGTGCGCGCCTGCCGACCGGGCGGTCCGCGCCACCACGCCTTCGCCCGATGATCAAGGATTCCGCTGTAAGGAACGCACAGGGCTCCGCGGCATCCGGCCCGGTGAGAGCCATCGCCGCAGGCTGTTGCCGCCACAGCGTACGGTCCCCGGTCGCCTGCTTCGGCGAGGAAGAATCCAGATTCGTCATAGCAGAATCTCGATGGCAGAATCCCGCCGCCGAACAGCCGCCTCCGTATGTTGCTTGTCCGTCGGCCGGTCTCCCGGGCCGGGTCCACCGGGATTTCCGTGGACCGCCAGGCGCGCCCGACGGGACGAACGGGCGCGTCGGCCGGGGGCAGGCAAGGGAAAGGACAACGATGAGACATCGCATGACGGCCGTGGCCGCGGCGGGCGCCGTGGTGTTCGGCGCCGGGGCCTGCGGAGCCGCGACCTCGCCCGCGGACGGCGCGAACGGCGCGGGCGCGGCGGGCGAGGGCGTCGTCCGCGTCGGCGAGACCGACGGCGTGCCCAGCGCGTTCCTCAAGTACGGCGAGCAGCAGGGCTTCTTCGAGGAGCACGGCATCGACCTGCGGATCGACACCTCGGCGGGGGGTGCCGCCGCGATCCCCGCGCTCGTCGGCGGGAACCTCGACATCGCCGGGTCCAACGTGGTCAGCGGCATGCTCGCCGCCGGGCAGGGCCTTCCGCTGCGGATGGTCGCGCCTGGCACGTTCGCCACCGACGACGTGGAGTCGGACTTCTCCTCCGTGCTGGTGCCCGAGGATTCGGCGATCGCCTCGGCCGAGGACCTGGCCGGTACCTCCATCGCCGTGAACACGCTCCAGAACATCGGCGACATCACGATCATGGCCGCGCTGGAGGAGCGGGGCGTGGACACCTCCGGCATCGAGTTCGTCGAACTCGGCTTCCCCGACATGCTGCCGGCGCTGGAGAGCGGCCGGGTCGACGCCGCCTGGATCATCGAGCCCTTCCAGACGATGGGCGTCGAGCAGGGCTTCCGGCCCGTGCTGCGCCCGTACGCGGAATCCATGGAGGGGCTCCAGGTCGGCTCCTACCTCACCACACAGCAGTTCGCCGAGGGCAACGCCGACCTGGTCGAGGCGTTCGACGCCGCGGTGGCCGACACCGCCGCCTCGATCACCGAGGACCCGGACGGGTTCCGGGCGGCGCTGCCGGAGATCGAGGAGCTCGACCCCGCCGTCGCGGACGCGATGGTGCTGCCCCAGTTCAAGAGCGAACTGGACGAGAGCTCACTCGAGTTCATAGCGGACCGCATGCTGACGAACGGATTCGTCGATGACGCCATCGACCTCGACGCCCTCACCGGGCGCTGACCGGCCGGCCGGCGGGCCCGTCTCCCGCCTGTCGCCGCGGGACGCGCTGCTCGTGCTGATCGACGTCCAGAACGACTTCTGCCACCCCCGGGGCACGATGGGGCGCCGCGGCATGGACCTGTCGGCCGTGCCGCCCGCCGTGGCCAACGCGCAGCTGCTGCTCGCGGCGGCGCGCGACGCGGGCGTTCCGCCGCTGTTCGTCCGCACGGTCCACGGCGAGCGCGTCGACTCGGACGCCTGGCGGCACCGCTACGCCGCGGGCATCGGCACCGGCGAACGGCCCGCCCCGGGCAACTGCCTCGAAGGCAGCTGGGGCGCCGAGTTCTACCGGCTCCGGCCGCGGCCGGGCGAGAGCGTCGCGGTCAAACACCGCTACAGCGCGTTCGGTTCGCCCGGCTTCCGGGCCGCGCTCGCCGCACACGGGCGCCCGGCGCTGGTTCTGGCCGGGGTCACCACCAACGTCTGTGTGGAGAGCACGCTGCGGTCGGCCGTCGACGCCGACCACCTCGCCTCGGTCGTGTCCGACGCCTGCGCCGCGTACGACGCGGCGGAACACGCCGCGGCGGTCACGGTGATGGCGCGCCACTTCGGCAGGTCCTTCACCACCGCGGACGTCGTCGCCCACTGGCGGCGGGAGAGACCGGCGACGCCCGAGACGCGGGAGACGGCCGAGACGCGGAAGGCGAGGAGAGAAGAGGTGAGACGTGATGGCTGAGGTCACCGCCGTCCGGGTCCACCACCACGACGAGGCGAACGGACCGGTGTCATGACTGCCACTGCCACAGTCCCCCCACCCGTGCGGACCGCCCCGCGCGGCGGCCGGCGCCGCCCGGCGCGAAGCCCCCACCGGGCGCTGCTCGGCCTGGCCGGCGTCGCGGCGTTCCTGTGCCTGCTGGAGCTGCTGCCGCGCACCGGCCTGGTCAACTCCCGCTTCCTGCCGCCGTTCTCGGACATGGCCGAGGCGCTGGGCGAACGGGCGGGGACCGGCGAGTTCTGGCGGGCGCTCGGCGACACGCTCACCACCTGGAGTATCGGCCTCGGCATCGCGCTGGCCGCCGGGGTCGTCATCGGCATGCTCATCGGCTCCGTGCGGGTGCTCCGCGAAACCACCGCCTCCGTCATCGAGTTCCTGCGGCCCATCCCCTCCGTGGCGCTGATCCCGCTGGCGGTGCTGATGTACGGCACCGGCCGCGAGGCCACCCTGCTGCTGGTGATCTACGCCGCGTTCTGGCAGATCCTGCTCCAGGTGCTGGCCGGGGTGCAGGACGTGGACCCGGTGGCCAGGGACACCGCGCGCAGCTACCGCTTCCGGTTCCTGACCGAGGTGACGCGCCTGGTGTGGCCGACGACGCTGCCGTACGCGGTGGTCGGCTTCCGGCTGGCCGCGAGCGTCGCGCTGATCCTCACCGTCACCGGCGAACTCATCATCGGCACCCCGGGACTCGGCCGGCTCATCGCCGTGGCCCAGACCTCGGGCGCGGTCGCGTCGATGTACGCGCTGGTCATCGTGACCGGTCTGCTCGGCGTGGCCGTGAACCTCCTGGCCCGGCTCGTCGAGCGCCGCGTACTGCGCTGGCATCCCTCCGTGCGACAGGAGTCCGCGTCATGACCGTCTTCTCCCCGCGGGCCGCCGCGCCACTGGCCCGTTCCGCCACTCGCCGCGGCACCGGCCGCAAAGCCCTGGCCGCCGCCCGCCGCACCCTGATCGTGCTGGGCCTGCCCGCGGTGCTGATCGCCGTGTGGTGGCTGGTGTCGGAGGAGTACCACAGCTTCTACTTCCCGCCGCTGCGCGAGATCGTGGAGACCTTCGGCCCCACGTGGTTCGAGGGCCGCATCACCGGCGACGTGGTGCCGTCCCTGACCCGGCTGCTGTCCGGGTACGCGCTGGCCGTGGTGGTCGGCGTCGTGCTGGGCGTCCTCATCGGCTCCTCGGCCAACCTGCGCGCCTTCGCCGAGCCCGTCCTTGAGTTCTTCCGGGCGATTCCCCCGCCGGTGATGGTGCCGATCCTCATGCTGTTCTTCGGCATCGGCACCACGATGAAGGTCATCGTGATCGCCACCGGGGCCGTGTGGCCGATCCTGCTCAACACCGTCGAGGGCGTGCGCGGCATCGACCCGCTGCTGCGCGACACGGCCCGCACCTACCGCCTGCGCCCGCTGACGCGGCTGCGGACGCTGGTGCTGCGCGGGGCGAGCCCGCAGATCTTCACCGGCGCGCGGCAGGCGCTGTCCATCGCGATCATCCTCATGGTGATCTCGGAGATGTTCGCGGCGAACAACGGCCTCGGATTCTCCATCGTCCAGTTCCAACGCAGCTTCGCCCTCCCCGAGATGTGGACCGGCATCCTCCTGCTCGGCCTCGTGGGCGTGCTGCTCTCCCTGATCTTCCGCGCCGTCGAGCGCGTCGTGCTCGCCTGGTACCGCGGGCAGCGCCAGTCTCAACGAGGAGGCAACCGATGACCACCGCAACCGACCGACCGGCCACCGCCACCCGCATGCTCTCGGTGCGCGGCCTGCACAAGGTGTACGAGTCCGCCGGCCGGCCCACCGAGGCGATCCGGGACCTGACCTTCGACATCGCGGCCGGCGAGATGGTCTGCATCGTCGGCCCCTCCGGGGCCGGCAAGACGACGCTGCTGCGCTGCATCGCCGGGCTGCTGCCGCCCACGGGCGGCGACATCTCCCTGGAGGGCAGGCCGGTCGCGGGGCCGCCCAAGGGCATGGCCGTCGTCTTCCAGGACTACGCGCGCAGCCTCTTCCCCTGGCTCACCGTCGCGCAGAACGTCGAACTGCCCCTGCGCGAGAAGAAGCTGCCCAAGGCGGAGCGGCGCCGCCTGGTCGAACGGTCGCTGGAGGCCGTCGGCCTCGCGGACGTGCCCCGCTCCTACCCCTGGCAGCTGTCGGGCGGCATGCAGCAGCGCGTGGCCATCGCCCGCGCCGTCGCCTACGAACCGCACATCCTGATGATGGACGAGCCGTTCGCCGCGGTCGACGCGCAGACCCGCGCCGACTTGGAGGACCTGGTCCGCGACCTGTGGCACCGGCTCGGGATCACGCTGCTGTTCGTCACGCACGACATCGACGAGGCCATCTACCTGGGCCGCCGGGTACTGGTCCTGTCCGGCAGGCCCACCGTGATCATGGAGGACGTCGCCGTCGACCTGCCGGACGAACGGGACCAGCTCGGCACGCGCAATCTGCCGCGCTTCGGCGAACTCCGCACCCACGTCTACGAGCTGGTGCAGAAGGCGAAACGCGGCCACCGCCCCGAGAACGAACCCGCCGCCGGCGCGTCCGGCGCGGTCGGGAAGGAGTTTCCGGCATGACCACCGAGCGGCACACCACTGAGCAGCACGCCACCGACCACGGCTCCGTCCACAATGCGATGACGGGGGAAGACAGCCCCGAACTGACACGGCTGTACGAGGACTTCGACGCCGAGCACCTCGTTCCGCTGTGGACGCAGCTCGGGGACCTCATGCCCATGCACCCCGCGCCCGCCGCGCGGGCGCACGTGTGGCGCTGGAGCACGCTGTACCCGCTCGCGCGACGGGCCGGCGACCTGGTGCCCGTCGGCCGGGGCGGGGAGCGGCGGGCCATCGCCCTCGCCAACCCCGGGCTGTCCGGCCACGCGTACGCGACGCCGACGCTGTGGGCCGCGATCCAGTACCTCGGCCCCAAGGAGACCGCACCCGAACACCGGCACGCGCAGAACGCGTTCCGCTTCGTCGTGGAGGGCGAGGGCGTGTGGACGGTCGTCGACGGCGATCCGGTGCGCATGAGCCGCGGCGACTTCCTGCTGACCCCGGGCTGGCACTTCCACGGCCACCACAACGAGACCGACCGGCCGATGGCCTGGCTGGACGGGCTCGACATCCCGTTCGCGCACTACACGGACACCGGCTTCTTCGAATTCGGTTCGGACCGGGTCACCGACTACGCCACGCCCAACTACTCGCGCGGCGAACGCCTGTGGTGCCACCCCGGGCTGCGCCCGCTGTCCGGCCTGCGCGACACGGTCTCCTCCCCCATCGGCGCCTACCGCTGGGAGCACACCGACCGCGCCCTGACCGAGCAACTGCTGCTTGAGGAGGAGGGCCTGCCGGCGACGGTGGAGCAGGGCCACGCCGCGGTCCGCTACGTGAACCCGACCACCGGCGGCGACGTGATGCCCACCATCCGCGCCGAGTTCCACCGGCTGCGCCCCGGCACGGCCACCGCCACCAGGCGCGAGGTCGGCTCCTGCATCTTCCAGGTCTTCGAGGGCCGCGGACAGGTGGTGCTCGGCGGAACGGAACACCGCGTGGAGAACGGCGACCTGTTCGTCGTGCCGTCCTGGGTGCCGTGGTCCCTGCGGGCCGAGTCGCCGTTCGACCTGTTCCGTTTCTCCGACGCGCCCGTGATGGAGCGTCTGCACTTCGCCCGTACCCACATCGAAGGAGAAGACCGATGAGACTGGCCACCATGCGGCTGCCCGGCGGCGCCACGACGGCCGTGCGGGTGGACGGCGGCACCGCGACGGAGCTGGGCTTCGCGGACGTCGGCGCGCTGCTGCGCGCCGGCGCCCTGGAACACGCGGCCACCACCGCCGGCCGGGAGCACGCGTTCGAACGGGCCGACCTCGCGCCCGTCGTGCCCGCCCCGGGAAAGATCCTGTGCGTGGGTCTCAACTACCGCGCCCACATCCTGGAGATGGGCCGGGAACTGCCCACGGCGCCGACCGTGTTCACCAAGTACCCCGAGGCCCTGATCGGCGCCGCCGATCACGTGCTGCTGCCGCCGGAGTCCTCCCAGGTGGACTGGGAGGGCGAGCTGGCCGTGGTCGTCGGCTCCGAGGTGCGGCGGGCGGACCGCGCCGCCGCGGAGCGCGCCATCGCCGGATACGCGGTGCTCAACGACGTCACCATGCGCGACTGGCAGTACCGCACGATGCAGTGGCTCCCGGGCAAGTCCTTCGAGCACACCACCCCGTTCGGCCCCGTGCTGGTCACCCCCGACGAGTTCACGCCCGGCGGCGACCTGGTCACGGCCGTTGACGGCGAGGAGGTGCAGCGCACCAGGACCGACGACCTGGTATTCGGCCCCGCCGAGCTGATCTCCTACCTCTCCACGATCCTCACCCTGCGGCCGGGGGACGTCATCGCCACCGGAACGCCAGGCGGCGTGGGCCATGCCCGCGAACCCGCCCGCTACCTCGCCCCCGGACAGGTGCTGACCACCACCGTCGAGGGCATCGGCACGCTGACCAACACCGCGGTCGCCGAGCAGGTGCCCGCGGCGGCGGGCACGTGAACGGCGCGGGCACCGCCCTGGACGAGGCCCGCGCGGCGCTGCGCGCCCGGCAGGGCGCCGGTGCGCGGTACGACGCGGACGGCGCCCCGCACACCGAGCTGGCGTGGGCGCGCGCCGGCACCGCGTTCTTCGCCCGCGCCCTGGCGGAGCTGTCCGACGCGGACCTCTCGGCGTCCTCGCTGCTGCCGGGCTGGGACCGGCGCGCGCTGATCGCGCACGTCGGTTACAACGCCCGCGCCCTGACGCGGCTGTGCACGTGGGGCCGCACCGGCACCGAGTGCCCGATGTACGCCTCACCGCGGCAGCGGGCGGCGGAGATCGCCCGCGGCGCGACACTGCCCGCACGGGCACTGCGTTCGCTCTTCGCGCACTCCGAGGTCCACTTGAACGTGGAGTGGCGGGATCTGCCGGGACCGGCCTGGGACGCGAGCGTGGTCACCGCGCAGGGCCGGACGGTGCCGCTGCGGGAGACGGCGTGGATGCGCACCCGCGAGGTGTGGGTGCACGCCGTCGACCTCGGCGGCGGCGCCGGGTTCCGCGACATCCCGCCCGGCCTGCTGGACCGGCTGGCGGCCGACGTGCTCGCCGCGTGGGAACGGCGCGGGGAGCGCCCCGCGCTGACACTCGCCGCCACCGACCGGGACGCCCCGCTCGCGGTCGCGCCCGGCGGCGGGCCGAGTGTCACGGGCACGGCCGCCGACCTGACCCGCTGGCTCACCGGGCGCGGGGCACGGCGGCTGACCTGCGACCACGGCGAACTGCCCCGGCTGCCGCGCTGGTTGTAGGTATCGCCGGGACGTCTCAGGCCGCGGCCTCCAGCGCCAGCAGGCGGTGTTTGGCCGCGGCTCCCCCGGCGTAGCCACCGGCCGAACCGTCCGAACGGACGACGCGGTGGCAGGGGATGACGAGCGGCAGCGGATTGGTGGCGCAGGCGGTGCCCACCGCACGGACGGCCCTGGGACTGCCCGCGGCGGCGGCGACCCGCGCGTAGCTCTCGGTGCTGCCGTAGGCGATCCGCGGCAGCTGGGCCAGCACTTCGCGCCGGAAGCCCTTGGCGAGCGCCAGATCGAGCGGCAGGTCGAAGCGGGTGCGGCGGCCTGCGAAGTATTCGTCGAGCTGGCGGCCCGCGGCATCCAGCCGCGCCGGGGCCGCGAGGATACGCGGGCTGACACGTTCCGCCAGATCGGCCAGGACGGCCTCGTGGTCCTGGACGGCGAAGGCGACGCGCACCAGTCCGCGTTCCGTCGCCGCGAGCAGCAGGCTCCCGACCGGGGTGTCGACGGTGCGGTAGGCGACGTCGAGCAGGCCGGAGCGTTCGGCCCGCTCCGCGAGGCGGGCCCGCAGCCGGTCGAGGGCCGCGGGATCGTGGGCGGGCAGCGACGCGAGAAGCCGCTCCTCCGGGGTGCCGGACGTGGTGGTCATCGGTCCGCTCCTGTCTGGTCGGCGGGGTGCGCGGGGTAGGTGCCACGGAGTTTCCTGATGCCGTCGGCGGCGGCCCTGCGCGCGGCGTCGGGCGTGCCGCCCGTGATGGCGGCGACCTCCCGGTAGGGCAGCCCGGCCAGGTAGTGGTAGGCGACGGCGGCGCGCTGGCGTTCCGGCAGGGCCCGCAGGGCGTTCCACAGGTCGCCGTCCCAGGCGTCGGGCCGCCCGGTCTCGGCGGGGCGCTCGGGAACGTCCCCGACCGGCAGCGCGCGGCGCCGGTTGGCGCGCAGCATGTCGATGGCCTTGCGGTGGGCGATCGTCACCAGCCACGCCTGGACGTTGGCCCCCGGCGGCAGGTCCGGATAGGCGCGCAGCGCGGCGAGGAACGTCTCGGCCCACGCGTCCTCCGCGTCGTCGGGCCCGAGAACGGCCCGGCACACGCGGAGCACCACGGGCCCGTGGTCGGTCACGATGCGCTCGAAAGGTTCCATGGTCACACCCCGTAGACGTCCCGCCGGGCCGGAACGTGAGACGGTACCGCGGGTTTTCCACGCCGCCCTCCTCCTCGTCTGTGCCGGTTGCCCGCGCGGTCACTCCTGTGACAGCGTGATGTAGCGATAAAACACCGCTGGTCGGGGCATTGCTGGCGTCGACCCGATCAGGGAGGCCCCTCCGTGATGGCGAAGGCTGCCATGGACCCGCGGACCGCACGCTGGCGCGCCGCGCTGTTCGCCATGTTCCTGCTGCCCGGCGTGGCGATGTCCTCCTGGATCACGCGGACGCCGGACATCCGCGACCGGGTCGGCGCCTCGACCGCCGAGATGGGGCTGATCATCTTCGGCCTCTCCATCGGCGCGATGGCCGGCGTCCTCTGCTCGGCCTCGCTGGTGGCGCGGTACGGCGGGCGCGCGGTGACCACGGCGGGCTCCGCGCTCAACCTGGCGGGGCTCGCGGTGGTGGCGCTCGGCGCCGGAGCGGGCAGCGGCGCGGTGGTGTTCTGCGGCCTGGCGCTGTTCGGCGCGGGCAGCGGCCTGATGGAGATTGCGGTGAACGTCGAGGGCGCCGCGGTGGAACGCGTGATCGGACGACCGGTGCTGCCCGCCCTGCACGGCTGCTTCAGCGCCGGCACGTTCGCGGGGGCCACCACCGGAGTCGCGCTGACGGCGGTCGACTTCCCCGTGCAGTGGCACCTTCTGATCGTCGTGCTGCTCGGCGTCGCCCTGAGCGTGTGGGCCCTGCGGCATGTGCCGCGGGGCACCGGGCAGGAGCGGCCCGGCTCGACCGAGGCCCCGGCCCTCGGCGCCCGGGAGCGGCTGGCCGTCTGGCGCGAACGGCGCGTGGTGCTGCTCGGCCTCATCGTGCTGGGCATGGCGCTGGCCGAGGGCGCGGCCAACGACTGGCTGCCGCTCATCATGGTCGACGGCTACGACCTCGACGCGGCCACCGGCTCCCTCGTCTACGCCCTGTTCGCCGCGTCGATGGCCGTCGGCCGCTTCAGCGGCGAGCGGCTCCTCTCGCGCTTCGGCCGCGTCACCGTGGTGCGCGCCGGCGCGGTGTGCGCCGCGGTCGGGCTGGCCACCGTCGTGCTCGCGCCCCACCCGGCACCGGCCGCCGCGGCGGTCGTGCTGTGGGGCCTGGGCGCCGCGCTCGGCTTCCCGCTGACGCTCTCCGCCGCGGGCGACGACCCGCAGGGGGCGGCGGCGCGCGTCAGCGCCGTGGCGATCACCGGCTACCTGGCGTTCCTCGCCGGGCCGCCCGCCCTCGGCTTCCTCGGGGAGGCGGTCGGGCTGCGCAACGCGATGCTCGCCGTCCTGGCCGTGGTCCTGCTCGCGGGCACCCTGGCCACCGCCGTCCGCCCGCCGCGCCCGGCACAGCAACCGCCACGGGCGAGCGGCCCTGCCCCGGAACGGGAAGCGACGGACGACGCCCCACCGGGCAGCCGGGTCTGAGCCGTTCCTGCCGGTCTCGCGGCGGCGCTGCTCGGGGGCACATGGGGGCCGCGGCGGGCCAGGCGCCGGCCGTTCCGCGCGGGCTGTGCCCATCCGCCCTACGGGCTTGCCGCTTCCGCTTCTCCCGAGCCCGGCCGCGGGCCGGTGCCGGGCCGCGTTGCCGCCCAGGCCGCGGCGACGAGCGGGCGATGCGCGTCGGCCCGCCGGATGCACACCCCGATGGCGAGCCGGCCGAGCCCCGGCGGGGTGGGCAGCTGCCGAAGTCCGGTGCGGACGCCGCTGTGCCGCAGGACGAGGCCGGGGATGACTCCCGTTCCGTAGCCGAGGGCGACGAGAGTGAGCAGCGCTTCGTGCCCGTCGGCCTCGGCGGCGACGTGCGGATGGCTGCCCAGGGTGCGGAACCACTGGTCGGCGGCCGTTCGGACGAGTCCCTTCCGCGGCAGGACGAAGGGCTCGTCGGCGACGGAGAACGGCTCGGCGGCCGGAGCGGTGCGCCCTTGGACGAGGACCAGCGGAGTGTGCGTGATCTCCCGGGCGAGCAGGGTGGCGGGGATGCGCGCCGGGAGGGCGGCGACGGCGAGATCCGCCTCGTCCTGGTCGAGGAGGGCGAGGGCGGCGGCGGCATCACCCGTGCGCAGGGAGATGTGCACGCGCGGATGCGCGGTGCGCAGCGGGCCGAGCAGGTCGGGCAGGAGGCTGTGGCATGCGGTGACGGAGGCGAAAACCCGGAGGTGGCCACCCAGATCGTCCGCCGTGGTGTCGCCGTCGCGGTAGCGGGACCACAGATCCAGCGCGTCGGCCGCATAGCGGCGGAAGGCGCGGCCGTGCGTGGTCAGGGCCACCCCGCGCGGGCCGCGTTCGAGCAACTGGTGCCCGGCCGCGGCCTCAAGACGCCGCACGGTCCTGGACAGGGTCGCGGGGCTGACGTGGCAATCGGCCGCCGTGCGGGTGTAGCTGAGCGTCTGGGCGAGATGGAGGAAGAGCCGGTACTGATCGCGGTCCTGCATCTTTCACCTTCCGCAACACCGCCGTGCGTATGTTGTCGTTGCCGCACCGCCGGTGCAGAGTCTACAAACAGGGCCATGCAACGACGCGACGACACCGAACGCACTGCACCTACTGAACGGCCCCGGCCCGCCTGGTACTTCTCCGAGTACACCCCGGTCGGCGTCGACCTGGGCAGCAGGGACGCCGTCACCGCCTACGACCGCAATCAGGGCACCGACCCCGAGGCCGACGACGCGCTGCTGGACCGCCTGGGGGTCACCGAAGGCACCCGCCTGGTCGATCTGGCGTGCGGTACCGGCTCGCTGGCCGTCCAGGCGGCGCGGCGCGGGGCCGTCGCACACGGCGTGGACGTCTCAGAGGAAATGCTGGCCTTCGCGCGGGCCAGGGCGCGGGAGTCCGGTGTCGCACCGCACTGGCATCACGCCGGCTTCCTGGACTACGCGCACCGCGCACCGCTCGCCGACGTGGTCACGACCAAATCGGCTCTGCACCAGCTCCCGGACTTCTGGAAACAGGAGGCACTTCTGCGCGCGGCCGGAATGCTCCGCCCCGGCGGCACCTTCTACCTGTGGGACGTGATCTACAGTTTCGAGCCCTCTGACGCGCAGGGCCGCCTTCAGCACTGGATCGACACCGCGGGCCGGCCCGAGGGGCAGGGCTTCCTCAAGGCCGACTTCGAAACCCATGTCCGTGACGAGTTCTCCACGTACGCCTGGATCATCGAGGGCATGCTTCGGCGAGCCGGGTTCGACCTCGTCTCCCGCGCCTTCCCCCGCACGACTCACGCCGAATTCCACTGCCGCCGCCGGTAATCCCTGTTCTCGCCACCGGGCCGGCCGGTCGGCCCGGTGGCGAGAACAGGGATTACCGGTTGCTGTCCCCAGCGGCGGTTCCTAGCCTTCAGGCGTGATCTCCACCGGGTACGACGAGTTGGTCGCCGATGCGATGGCGGCGCCGGCCGCGGGCTGGGACTTCGGCTGGTTGTCCGGACGCGCACAGGGCTCGGACCCTTCGTGGTCCTATCCGGAGTCGGCCCGCGCGCACATCGCCGCCGCCGAGCGCCTGCTGGACGTCGACACCGGTGGCGGTGAGCTGCTGGCCTCGCTTCAGCCACTGCCCCGGCACACGTGGGCGACCGAGGGATGGCCGCCGAACATCGCTGTCGCCCGCGGCCGGCTGGAACCGCTGGGGGTCACGGTCGTGCCGGCCCCTGACCGGGAAACACTGCCGCTCGAAGACCGGTCGGTCGACATCGTGCTCAATCGCCACGGACGGCTGGCCGCGCACGAAGTCCGGCGGGTGCTGCGCCCCGGCGGCAGCCTGCTGACCCAGCAGGTCGGCAGCGATGACTGCGCCGAGTTGAACGAAGCCCTCGGCGCCCCGCCCTCCCACCCGCCGGGCAGTTGGAACCTCAACGCGGCGGGTGAGGCGCTGACCCGGGCGGACCTGGCGCTGACCCGAGGCGAAGAAGAGCACCCGGTGCTCACGTTCTACGACATCGGCGCCGTGGTCTATCACCTGCGCATGGTCAGCTGGCAGATCCCCGACTTCAGCCCCGAACGCTACGATTCCGCGCTGCGCCGCCTGCATCGGCACATGTGCTCGGAAGGACGCTTCGACGTGCGTGCGCACCGGTTCCTGATCACCGCTGAACGACCGGATGCGGGCGCGCTGGGGAATTCGGGTGCTGTGCGGCGTGCCGCCGGTCATGATGGTGATCATGACCGGTGAGACGCACACACAGAGTCCGCAGAACAGGGAAGGGGCGGAGCGCCCGCTCGCCCTCGTCACGGGGGCGGGACGTTCGGCCGGGATCGCGGCCTCCGTGGTCGTCGGTCTGGCCCGGGCCGGCTGGGATGTGGCCTTCACCTACTGGACACCCTATGACGCGCGGATGCAGTGGGGTATGGACCCGGGCGCGCCCGCGCAACTGCGGCAGCAGGTGGCGTCCCTCGGGGCGAGGACCCTCGCGGTCGAGGCGGACCTGGGCGACCCGGCGGTGCCGGCTCAGCTCTTCGACAGCGTCGAGCGGGAGCTGGGGAACGTCACCGCGCTGGTGCTCTGCCATGCCGAGTCGGTCGACTCCGGCCTGCTGGACACCACGGTGGAAAGCTTCGACCTGCACTTCGCGGTCAATACGCGGGCAACCTGGCTGCTGATCCGGGAGTACGGGCTGCGGTTCCGCGGGGAGCACGGTAGCGGCCGGATCGTCAGCCTCACCAGCGACCACACCGCCGGCAACCTTCCCTACGGAGCGAGCAAGGGGGCCATGGACCGGATCACCCTGGCCGCGGCCCGGGAGCTGGCCCACCTGGGAGTGACCTGCAACGCCATCAACCCCGGGCCGACCGACACCGGGTGGATGACGGAGGAACATATGGCCGACATGATCCGCTTCACGCCCCTGGGACGCATCGGCGTGCCGCAGGACTGCGCGCACCTGGTCACGTTCCTCTGCTCGACCGAGGGCGGCTGGATCAACGCCCAACTGCTCCACAGCAACGGCGGTATCGCCTAGGCCCTGTCCTGTCGATCTTGTCGGATCAGCCCGCGGCTCCCCCAGACTCCGTCCGGGAGGTGCCCCCAGATGCGGTGCATCGCGTGGGCCCCTCTTGCACGATGCGTGCAAGAGGGAGCCGGATCGCAGCTCATACTTGGCCGTATTCGCGCGATTCGGTAACGCAGCGTGGGGGCACCTCCCAGCCGCCAGGCTGGGGGAGTGCCGTAGCTGGCGTCGCGGGCCCGGCAAGATCGACAGGACAGGACCTAGGAACCTCCGGACAGTCGCGGTTGCACCTGCGCGGCGCTGCTCGTCGAAGTCGGTTGCCGGACCCGCTGCGCGGCCTGCCCCGGCCGAGCCCGGGGAGGCGGAACATCGCCGGCACCGACTCGACTCGGCCGCGCCCCGCCGCTTCCCGCACCACCGCAACCACCGCAACCACCGCAACCACCGCAACCGGGCGGACCTGGGAAGTGCCCGCCGACCCACGCTGACGTCGTAGGTTATGTCACATGCTTGAACTTCCCTCGAACGCGGAAGCGGCGCGGTTGCTGGAGCGGCTGGGTGCGAGGGCCGTGGATCGAGCCGAGACGCTGGCGGCGCGGCCCGATCCGCGGAAGCATCGGGAGCTCTGGCGGCACCTGGAAGGCTGCTATGGCGACCTGATGTCCCGCATGGGTTCGGGACTCCCGGTCGACGGATACCGTGGCTTTCCAGCGATGCCGGTTGACGCCAACTCGGTGGCGCTCCACCTCTACGTCTGGCTCTATCTCGCCGTACTCCCGGAGACTCTGCGCTACCACGCGGAGCGCGGCATCGACCGGGCGACGTCGTGGGAGACATTGTCGACGCTGGGACCGATGATGGCCGAGCACCGGGCCGTGCACGGGCTCGGTGGCATCGGGAGGTTCGGACAGTGGTGCCCACCGTTGAAGTTTCGAGGGGCCGAGTACCGGCTCGGCCGGCTTGAGTACGACCGCGGTCGCGGCGAACTCCCGGACGGTACGACGGGATTCCTGCTGCACCTTCATATTCCGTCCGGCGCACCGCTGTCCCCGGAAGCCTGTGACGTATCGTTCGACCTGGCCCGGGAGTTCTTCGGCCGTCACTTCCCCGACGAACCGGTCTCGTACCTGGTCTGCCACTCCTGGCTACTCGACCCACAGATCACCGAGTACCTACCCGAGCGGTCGAACATCGTACGGTTCCTCCGCCGTTTCGAGCTGAAGCCGTTCATATCCGACGATCAGGAGCACGCGGACGGCGACATGCTGGAGTACATCTTCGGCCGACCGAGCCAGAGCGATCCCGTCACCGACGGCCTCCTCACCGAGTTGCCCCAGGACACGTCCCTGCGAAGGGCGTACACGGCTCATCTTCGATCCGGACGGCACTGGCACGCGCGCACCGGCAGAATCGTCTTCTGAGCGGACGAGCGCTTGGTGCAGCATCCCGAAATGCCGCCGAGAACCGGGGACCAGAAACACGTACTGTCGCCGGAGCCGGAACCGGTGGCGGGACGGTGCGAACGCCGGCCGGTGGCGCTCACACACCCCCATCGACGGCCCGCGGGAACGGCCGGGGCCGTTCCCGCTCGGCATCGGCCTCAGCCGAAGGAGAGGTCGAAGTCGGTCACGTACCAGAGGCTGTCGACGTCCGTGGCTTCGATCTCGATGCCGATCTGACCGGGCTCCACTCCGGTGGAGTTCGACACGACGATCTCCTCGATCGTCTGGCCGTCCACGGTGATCTGCTGCCCGTCGAACGTCGCCGTCCCGCCCGACCCCTGGCCTTCGGCGACCTCCACGGCGGCCGGCTCGCCCAGGCTCTCGGGGGTGAACGATTCGGCCAGCGTGCTCACCAACTGCCGCGCCTGCTCGGCCTCGGGGCTGCCGTCCTCGCACATCGCCGCCGTGTTGCCCGCGGGCGTGCCGTCGGCGCCCGGTGCCCCCATGACGAGGCAGGCGTCCAGGGGCCGGTCCTCGACGATCGCGGCGACCCACGTCGCCACCGCCTCACTGCCCGTGGCCTGGCCGGCGGCCTGCTCTTCCTGGGGCGCGTCGGCCTCCGGGGACTCGCCGGACTCCTCCGAGCCGTCGGACTCCTCCGAGCCGTCGGACTCCTCCGAGCCGTCGGACTCCTGCGACTCGCCGGCTTCCGAAGTCGTGTCCGCCGGGTCCTCGGAGTCGTCCGAGCAGGCCGTCATGGTGAGTGCCGCCGCCACGGCGAGCACGCATATGCTGCCGGCCCGGCGCATGACCGTCGACTTCGAAGTTCTCATCGCTCACGTTCCTCAACGTTGCCGTTTTCCTGAAGGTGCAGCCGGTACGGTACGCCAACAGCGAGTACTACGGTGCACGCACACCTCGTGCCGGAGGGCCACGGAGGCGTGCGAAGGCCACGAACCCACGACTTCGGGACCCGTCCGCCCGGCCCGCGGCCCGACCCACCGGACTCCGGCGGTGATTGGCGATCCGGATGACGGCCACCCGACCGGCCAAGCTCAGCCACGGTGCGCGACGACGACGTGCGCAACGGACGCGATTCACAGATGTCTGCGGAACCAGCTGCCGACGAGTGCGGGGTGTCATGATGGCGACGACAGCGGTCCAGTGACGTGGCCTGCCAGCGGACCACTTCAGGGCTCAGAAGACCGCGGGAGGGCTCGATGGCGCAGAATCTGACTCCGCTCGGCGAGATCCACCGGTCGGTCGGCCACCGGAAGATCGTCAGAGGAGAGGGCCGCAGCGCCGTGCTGCGACGGCACTACAGCACGTCGATCGTGGACGTCTGGCGGGCCTGCACCGAGCCGGACCGGGTCAGCCGCTGGCTCGTCGGGCCCGAGGGCGACCTGCGGGAGGGCCGCAGGTATGTCCTGCCGGAGCACGCGCACGGAGAGATCCTGCGCTGCGACGCCCCGCATACCCTCACGCTGAGCTGGATCTACGAGGACTACCCGGCCGATGAGCTGGAACTGCGGCTCAGCCCTGCCGCCGACGGCGGCACGATCCTCGAAGTGGAACACACCACGGTCGATGAGCCCGCGGCGCTGGCTGAAAGCCTGGCGCTGGTGGGCGTCGGCTGGGAGAACGGCACAGACCACCTGGAGCAGTACCTGCGCGGGGATCTCCCCGACGCGCCCCGGCGGGCCAAGCAGGAGCCCAGCGAAGACGAGACGCCCCGGATCACAGAAAGCGACCGGCTGTGGCGGAAAATTGTCGCCTCCGCCCTGGGCTCCGGCTACTAGGCCCTGTCCTGGCGCTGCCCCCGTTACAGACTCGCCGGATTTCCTCGGACTCGTCCGCATCGGCCGGTTGACCCCTGGCTCGCGCTTCGCGGCCTGGCCGCGAAGTAACAGCAGCCCGGCGCTCCGCCCGCTCGGGCACGAGAAAACTCCGCGCGGAAGCGTGACGATACGGCCCGGTTGACGGTGGCGAGTTGGACCGTTAACGTGCCAGCGATTCGACATCGCAGGCACCGTTCGCAATATCGAACACTCTCCACCCCTCCCGTCTTCCGGCAACGCGAAGCACAGGCTGAGTCGACGCCTGCCGCCGGATGGGAGCGCTCCCAAGAAAACGGCGGCATCCACGGCGACACCGTGGCGACGACCGAGGCCGCACAGCTCAACGTCACCGTTCAAAAGGAGGAGTAATGACGTCACGTCGGAATGAATCCATGGCCGCCAGGCCGGAACTCCCAAGTCGGAGGTCCGTGCTGGCCACGATGGGTGCCCTACCGGTCCTCGTGGCCGCGAAGCCGGCCTCGGCAGCAACCGGAGCACCGGCCGCGGCCGCGGCCGGCGAGGTGATCGTCGACCCCTCGGCGGAACGGCAGACGATCCGGGGCTTCGGCGGCATGAACCACACGGCCTGGATCAACGATCTGACGCCTGCCCAGCGGGACACGGCATTCGGCAACGGTGAGGGGCAACTGGGTTTCTCCGTGCTGAGAATCCCCGTTCACGAGGACCGGGCGAACTGGAGCCGTGAGGTGGCGACGGCGAGGCGTGCGATCGAGCACGGGGCGACGGTCATCGCGTCGCCGTGGAATCCCCCCGCTCACATGGTCGAAACCTTCGTCCGCGGCAATCAGTCCGACGCGAGGCGGCTGCGGCACGACATGTACGGCGCTTATGCGCAGCACCTGAACGACTTCCACGGGTTCATGAGGGACAACGGGGTGGGCCTGTATGCCATCTCGGTGCAGAACGAGCCCGATTACGCGCACGACTGGACGTGGTGGACTCCGGGCGAGATGATCCGGTTCCTCCGGGAGAACGCCGGCTCGATCGGCACCAAGGTCATCGCGCCGGAGTCCTTCCAGTACGTGAAGAGCTTTTCGGACCCGATCCTCAACGACCCCGCGGCGCTCGCCAACCTGGACATACTCGGGGCTCACCTCTACGGCACACCGCACGGGAACTTCCCTTACCCCCTCTTCAGGGAAAAGGGCCAGGGCAAGGAACTCTGGATGACCGAGGTCTACCATCCCAACAGCAGCGATTCGGCGGATCTCTGGCCGCAAGCGCTCGACGTGGGGGAACACGTCCACCGTGCTCTCGTGGACGCCGAGTTCCAGGCGTATGTGTGGTGGTACATCCGGCGCAGCTACGGCCCCATGCGGGAGGACGGGCAGATCAGCAAGCGCGGTGCCAACATGGCGCACTTCGCCAAGTTCGTCCGGCCAGGATATGTGCGGCTCGACGCGACCTCGAACCCCCAGTCGAATGTTTACACTTCGGCGTTCAAGGGCGGTGACTCCGAGATTGTCATCGTCGCCATCAACAAGGGGACCTCACCGGTGAGTCAGTCGTTCACCCTGGGGAACGCCCCCGCGTCCAGCGTGTCGCCCTGGTTGACGGACGCGAGCAGGAATCTCGCGCCCCAGGGCGGGATCACCCTGTCGAACGGCTCCTTCACCGGCCAGCTGCCGGCCCGGAGCGTGACGACCTTCGTGACCGGCTGAACCGGCCGTTCCGCTGCCACGGGCATCGTCACAGTCAGTCGAGCGGGCTCGGCCATTCATGCGCGGGGAGCAGCTCCGCCAGCTTTGCCGAGACGTTCCTGCCGAGCACCACCTCCGTGTGGAGGTTGGCGGGATCGATCTGCCGGATGAACTCCCGGCATCGTCCGCAGGGCGGCAGTACATGCAGGGCGCCGTTCTCGTTGCGCCACACGGCGACGATCTTCGCGATGCGGTACTCACGGGCCGTCACCATGGCGGCGATGGCCGCGTGCTCCGCGCAGAAGCCCGTGCCCGAGCCGGTGTCGATGCATACGCCCGAGTGGAAGCCGCCTGCCTCGGTGACCAGCGTGGCGGCCACGTCTCCGAACAGCCGGTCGCCCACCGGGCGCGGGTTCAGTACGGCGGCGGCCGCGGCGATGAGGTCGTCGTTGGTTGTCGCGGTCACGGAACGGAAGCTACCCGCCCGGCCCGCCCCCGCGCCACCGGGAATTCCCGGCCTGGAGCGGCTCCCCGGGTCAGGATGTGGCGGCTCCCGGGGTCGTGGCCGGTTCCTGCGCGGGCGGGACATGGGCGGGCGCGGAGGCGGGGCGGGCGGCCCGGCCGGGGATGGCGAGGATCACCAGCGTCGCCACCAGCGCGGCGCAGGCGCCGAAGATCAGGACGGTGCGGAAGCCGTTCTCGGAGGGCAGCGCGACGCCGCCGAAGGAGGTGGTCATGTTGGCCAGCAGGACGCCGACCACGGCGCTGGACGTGGAGGTGCCGATGGAACGCATGAGCGTGTTCAGGCCGTTGGCGGCGGCCGTCTCGGTGGCCGGCACCGCGGCCATGATGAGGGCGGGCATCGCCGCGTAGGCGAGCGCGATGCCGATGCTGATGACCGAGGTGAAGATCAGCACGCCCCAGGTGGAACCGGACAGGCCCAGCGCGATGACGTAGCCGAACGCGATGAACAGTGCGCCGGCGAGCAGGGAGGTCCTGGGGCCGCGGGCGGCGGAGAGCCGCGCGCCGAGCGGCGAGACGACCATCATCATCAGGCCCGAGGGCGCCATCCACAGCCCGGCCGCGAGCATGGACTGTCCCAGTCCGTAGCCGGTGGCCTCGGGCAGCTGGAGTATCTGCACGGGGACCAGCATCATCGCGAACATGGCGAGGCCGACCAGCACGGACGCCAGGTTGGTCACCAGGACCTGCCGCTTGGCGCTGGAGCGGAGGTTGACCAGGGGGGCGGGGATGCGCAGTTCCCAGGCGCCCCACAGCAGCAGTACGACGGCGGACGTGCCGAACAGGCCGAGGGTGGTGGGGCTCGACCAGCCCCAGTCGCCGCCCTTGGAGATCGGCAGCAGCAGGGTGACGAGACCGACGGAGAGCACCAGCGCGCCGATGAGGTCGAACGACCCGCCCGAACGGACCGGCGATTCGGGGACCGTGCGCAGCACGAGGACGGCGACGACGGTGCCGAGCGCGGCGGCGGCCCAGAACAGGACGTGCCAGTCGGTGTTCTGGGCGACGGCGGCCGCGGCGGGCAGGCCGAGCGCGCCGCCGATGCCGAGCGAGGAACTCATCAGGGCCATGGCGGAGCCGAGGCGTTCCGGTGGCATCACGTCGCGCATGATGCTGATGCCGAGGGGGATGATGCCCATGCTCATGCCCTGGAGGGCACGGCCGACGATCATGGGGGCGAGGGAGTCGGCGAGTGCGCAGATGAGCGAGCCGGCGACGAGGACGGCCAGGCAGGCGAGCAGCATGCGCCGTTTGCCGTAGAGGTCGCCGAGCCGGCCCACCACGGGGGTGGCCACGGCACCCGCGAGGAGGGTGACCGTCACGATCCAGGAGGCGTTGGCCGCGGTGGTGTCCAGCAGTCGCGGCAGCTCGGGTATCAGCGGGACGACGAGGGCCTGCATCAGGGACGTGACGATCCCGGCGCCGGCCAGCACGCCCACGACGGCGCCGCTGCGCGGCACGGGCGAGGTCGGACTCATGCGTTCTCCGCTCGAAGGAAGGGCGAGGCAGGCTGGATGTGCAGCATGCACAAGATATGTACGATACACACATCATGCGCCATACATTTAATCGGCCGATCAGTTGACCGGGATTCGGAAGAGGGAGGTCGAAGTGCACGAAGAAATGAGCCGAATCGAGCGTGAACTGATGCTTCTCGGCCGCCACGCGTCCATGGGCTCGGCCGGCCGCTGCCGGCCCACCGAAGGCCAGGAGCGGCTGGAGCGCAGTGCCTATCTCCTGCTGAGCCGGCTCGACGCGGCGGGCCCCATGTCGATCGGGCAGCTGGCCGAAGCGTTCCGCCTTGACTGCTCAACGGTCAACCGCCAGACCGCCGTCATTCTCAAGACCGGACTGATCGAGCGGATTCTCGATCCGGACGGCGGCACGGCCCGCCGGCTCCGCATCACCGACGAGGGCGCGCGGCGGCTCCGCCTCGACCGCGAGGCACGGGTCAGAAACCTGAGCGGGCTGCTGGACGAGTGGTCACCGCGCGAACTGGCCACACTGGCCCGGGTGCTGACCCGCTTCAATACCACGGTCGAGCGGCACGAGGGCGAGCCCTGGCCGCGCGCGGAGGCGCCGGGACCGGGCCTGCCCTCCTGACGGCCGGCAGGGCCTATGGGCGGCGGGCGATACCCGCCCACATGGAGACGGCCCCCGGGGTGGCCTCCGACGGCACCGGACCGTCCGGGCGCCACTCCTGCGGCGGGACCAGGCCGGGCTCGACGAGCTCAAGCCCCTCGAAGAAGGCCAGGATCTCCTTGCGGCCGCGGACCTGCCCCATCTGCCCGGTGAGTCCGCGATTGCCCGAGATAATCCGCTCCCAGGTGGGAACGTCGAAGTCGGGGGTGACGTGGGTGATCAGGAGGTAGCTGCCCGGCGCGAGGGCGGTGACGTACTCGGCGACCAGGTCACGGGCGGCGACGCCGGACTCCGCGTCGTCCGCGATGTAGTGGAGCAGGGCGTTCAGGCACAGGGCCACCGGCTGCGACAGGTCCAGGACCTCCCGCAGCCGATCGCTGTCCAGGATGCTCGTCGGATTGCAGAAATCGGCGTGCAGGTAGGCCGTTTCGCCCTCGGGCGTGCCGGTCATCAGGGCCTCGGCGTACCGCAGCACGATCAGCCGGTTGTCCGTGTAGACGACGCGGGTGTCCGGGGCCTCGGCCTGGGCGATCTGATGCAGATTCGGCTCGGTGGGCACGCCGGTGCCGATGTCGAGGAACTGCCGCACGCCCGCCTCCGCGGCCAGCCAGCGCACGGCCCGGTGCAGGAAGGCCCGGTTCGCCCTGGCCGCGATGCGCACCCCCGGCCACATCCCCACCACCTGCCGGCCCGCGGCCTCGTCGGCGGGGAAAAAGTTCTTCCCGCCGAGGAACCAGTCGTAGACACGCGCCGGGTCCGGCCGGTAGGGATCTATCTGGTCCTCAAGCACCGGGGTCCTCCCATTCGGTACGCCATTCCGTAATCGGTGCGCTGGACGGCACGGAGGCCGCCGAGTCCAGCGCGATCAAATACTGCGTCACCGCGTCCTGCGCCTCGTTGACCTCCGTCCCGTCCAGCGTGTGCAGCAGCACCCGGTCGGGCAGCCCGGCCGGGCGGTAGCGCAGCAGCTGAACGGGCCCGCACATCAGGGCCGTGTGCAGGGTGCGCATCGGAACGACCCGGATCGTCACCCCGGGGCGCCCGGCCAGCCGCCGCAGGTGCGCGAGCTGCCCGCGCATCACCTCGGGCCCGCCGACGCGGCGCCGCAGCGCGGCCTCCTCGACCAGCGCCCACAGAACGGGGGGCGCGGGCTCCGCCCGGTCGAGGACCGCCTGCCGCCGGGTCAGCAGCTCCACCCGCCGAGCGATGCGCCCGTCGTCGTCCTCGGGATGCTGGACGCGCTGCAACGCCTCGGCGTAGGCGGGAGTCTGAAGCAGGTCGGGCACGACGGCGGGCGCATAGAAACGGATGACCTGCGCGTGCTCCTCCAGGCCGATGAGGTCCGCGGGCGAACGCGGCAGCACGTCCCGGTACGCCTGCCACCAGCCGGGCCTGCTGGCCCGCTCGACGTCGGCGAGCACCGAACCGGCGTCGGCCTCGCGCCCGTAGACGGTCAGCAGCCGTCGCACATGAGCCGGTTTGAGCCCTACCCGGCCGCCCTCCATGCGGTGCAGGGTGGAGGCGGAGGTGCCCAGCTCGTCCGCCGCCTCCCGCGCGGAGAGACCGGCCGCGGCGCGCAGTTCACGCAGCCGGGCGCCGATCAGCAGCAGGGCGGCCGTCGGGCGGCCGGAGCGCGACACCGGCATACCGCGCCCCCTTCCCGGAAGGTGTGACAACAATGTGCCGCGCCATTCTGCCACTTGCAGAGTGGCACGGCCACCATCGCGGTGGCTGTCCGTCCACCGGAAGCCACGGGGCGTGCACCGCCCGGCCCTCCTGACCGGCCCCGGAGCCTCCGGTCACCGGGCCTGGCGCCGCCGCGCGGCACCCGGGCGCGGGCATGCCTGAACCTCCCGCTGTCACCGATGGTGATCGCGGGAGATTTTTTTGGCCCCCTCCTTGACAGACAGCTACCGGCGGCAGGAAGCTGCACGACACGTGTTAACGATAACACGGCTAACGCGTACCTGTAGGGAGCCGCCATGTCAGGTAGTCGTTACCCCTTGCCCCTGCCCACTCTCGCCCGCCGCACGGTGCTCGCAGCCGCCGTCGGCGCGGTCGCCACCGCCTGCGGAACCGCCGCGGGACAGCCCGCCGGGAAGGTCGCCCTGCACGGCGACAACGCCTCCTGGGAGGAGCCACTCGCCGCCGCGGGCCGCAGCATGGAGTCCGTGGCCGGCCTCGAACTCGTGCCCGAGGTCATTCCCTCGCTCGAGTCCTTCGAGCAGATCGTCAAGTCCTCGCTGCGCACCAACAAGACGCCCGACATGCTCAAGTACTCGTCCGGCTACCGGCTGCGGGACCTGGCCCGCACCGGCGGCATCGAGGACCTGACCCGCGCCTGGCAGAACGCCGAGCGCCGCGGCTGGGTCGACGGCTCGCTGCGCGAGGCGTTCACCCACCGGGAACGGGTCTACGGCCTGCCGATGAACATGAGCTACTGGGTCTTCTTCTACAACACCGAGGTCTTCGCCGAGCACGGCCTGTCGGCCCCGCGCACCTGGGACGCGTTCCTCGATACCTGCGCCAGGCTCAAACGGGCGGGCATCGTCCCGCTGCACGCGACAACGGACGGCCGCTGGCCGGCGTTCATCTGGTTCATGGAAGTGCTCAGCCGCCAGGACCCGGAGTTCTACGAAGGGCTGATGAACGGCCGGGAGGACTACACCGATCCGCGCGCGGAACGGGCCCTGGCGACCATCGCCGACTTCTTCGACCGCGACTGGTTCACCGCGCTGGACATGAGCCACGTGGACGCCGCCGCCTCAGTCGTGCACGGCACGCTCGGCATGATGCCCGGCGGCACCTTCATGACACCGAACTTCACCTCCGCGGGCGGCGAACCCGGCGGCGACATCGGCGCCTTCGTCCTGCCCATGGCCGATCCCGGGGCCCGGCCCGCGATGATCTTCGAGTCCAGCGCCCTGGTGTGCACCGTGAAGGGGCCCGACCGCGACGAGGCCCTCCGGGCCGCGGACGCCTGGCTGCACCCCGAAGTGTCCGCCGCGTTCTCCGGCACGCTCCAGGACGGGTCCCCCAACCCGCGGGTCGGCGCGGCCAATCCGCTGATCGAGGGCATCGTCGACACGGTCCGCGGGGACCGGCTGTGGCTGCTGAACCGCTTCTGGGAACTCGGCCCTCCCGAACTGGTCGAAGCCACCGTCGACGACCTCGCGGGCCTCCTGCTCAACCCGTCCTCCTACCGCTCGGTGCTGCGCACCATGCAGGGGCGGGCCGAGGAGGCGTGGCAGGTGTGGCGGGAGGCCGAGCAGTCATGACCAGCACCCTGAGCAGCGCCCCCGCCCCCCGCGACACCAGGACCCGGCGCCGCATCCCGCTGCGCAAACCCCACCGGGCGCCGCACCGCACCGGACCGCCCGCCGCGTTCGGCGGCCCGCTGACCGCGATCCCGTGGGCCCTGCCCGCCCTGGCGCTGGTCGGCGTGCTGCTGGTCTACCCGTTCGTGCGCAGCGTCTACGGCAGCTTCTTCGAGGACAACGGATTCACCAGCCGCTGGACCGGGCTCGACAACTACACGCGCCTGGCCGACGACCCGATCTTCTCGCGGTCCGTCCTCAACACCCTGATGTGGGTGGCGGGAACACTGCTGCTGCCGGTGCTGCTCGGGCTGCTGATCGCGGTGGCCACGCACCGCATGCGTCTTGGCGTCGTGGCACAGCTGGTGATCATGCTGCCGTACGCGATCTCCGGCGCGGCCACCGCCGTGCTGTGGGACTTCATGCTGACCAGCGACGGTGCCGTCAACCAGGTGCTGCGCGCGGTCGGGCTCGACGGGCTCGCGCACCCCTGGCTGCTGGAGTGGCCGCACAACACGCTGTCGATGATCGTGGCGAGCACCTGGCAGGGCACCGGGCTGAACGTGGTGCTGTTCGCCATCGGGCTGCGCGCGATCCCGCGGGAGACGGTCGAGGCCGCGCAGCTGGACGGGGCGTCCGGCTGGCGGATGTTCCGCTGGATCACGCTGCCGCAGCTGCGGGCCGTGACAGTGGTGGTCGTCGGCATGGCCATCGTCAACAGCCTGAAGGCGTTCGACATGATCTGGATTCTCACCCAGGGCGGGCCTTCGCGCTCCTCCGAGACGCTGGCGCTGACGATGTACCGGGAGACGTTCCGCCTCTTCCACGTCGGCTACGGCTCCGCCATCGCCCTCGTCCTGACCGTCATCGTCGTGGCCTCCGCGTGGATGTATCTGCGCCGCCAGATGCCGTCCGCCGCCAGGGACTGAGGAGGGATTCCGATGGGACGCACGATGCGCAATCTCTTCGTCGCCGGCTGCGTGGTGCTGTGGCTGGTGCCGCTGTACCTGCTGATCGTCAACGCGCTGACCCCCGCCGGCGGCTACACCGGCGAACCGGACTGGCTGCCGGGGGACTTCGCCCTGCTGGACAATATGAAAACCGCGTGGGACGAGGCGGCGATCGGGGACAGCTTCCTCAACTCGCTGCTCTACGCGGTGGTGTGCGGCGCCGCGGCCGTACTCGTCGCGGCGATGGCCGCGTTCGCCGTGGTGGTCCTGCCCCTGCCGCGGCCGGCCGCGTGGTTCTGGCTGATCTACTCGGGCACGGTCTTTCCGCTCCAGATCTTCCTGGCCCCGCTGTTCGGCCTGTACGCCGACGCGAACCTCTACGACACGCGCCTGGGCCTCATGCTGATCTACGCCGCCTGGGCGGTGCCGTTCGCGTTCTTCCTGATCCGCAACCAGATGACCACGATGCCGCCGGAGGCCACGGAGGCGGCCATGCTGGACGGCGCCTCCTTCACCCGCATCTTCTGGTCGATCCACGTGCCGCTGCTGCGCTCGGGGCTCGGCGCGGCGTTCATCTTCCAGTTCACCGCCGTCTGGAACGACCTGCTGTTCGGGATCACGCTCACCCGCAGCCCCGAGGTACAGCCCGTGATGGCCGCCCTGACCACCCTCAACACCGCCTACAGCGCCTCGGGGCCGCCGGTGATCCTCGCCGGCGCGCTGATCGTGTCGCTGCCCACCCTCGTCATCTTCCTGGTGTTCCGCGGCCTGTTCCTGCGCGGCGTCACCGCAACCGCACGCTGAACTCGGAGAGATATCCATGACCACTCGTGCTCTCGTCCGCACCACTGCCTGGGACAACGACCGGATACGTGACAGTCTGCGGGCCTCGGTGGTCTCCGCGGAGGGCACCCTCGGCGGCGTCCCCGTCCGGCTGACCCAGGAGCCGCTGCTGCGCCGCGCGGCCGGCGGCGGGCTGCTCCAGTCGCTGCGCGTCGAGGCGGCCGGCGGTGCCGCGCCGCCCGCGCGGCTCACGGTGCGCACCGCGTCCTCCGGCGCCCTCCCGGTCGAGCAACTGGCCGGGCCGAACGGCTCGGTGCGGCTGCTGGTGCCGGCCGTCGACGCGGCCCGCCGGGTCACGGTGACCGCGGACGGCGCCGCCGACCCGTCCGACGGGGTGGAGGTGGAGCTGACGCCGCAGCGGCAGTGGACCATCCACCTGGTGCACCACTCGCACCTGGACATCGGCTACACCGACCCGCAGGGCCACGTGCTCGCGGAACACCTGTCGTTCCTCGACTCCTGCCTCGAACTGACCGGCGCCACCGACTCCTGGTCGGAGGAGTCGAAGTTCCGCTGGTGCGTGGAGTCGCTGTTGTCCTTCCAGCAGTGGGCCGACGCGCGGCCCGTCGAACAGGTCGAGGAGTTCGTACGGCGGGTCCGCGAGGGCCGCATCGAGCTGACCGCGATGCCGTTCAACCTGCACACGGAGACGTGCTCGACGGACGAGCTGCACGAACTGCTGCGGCCCGCCCGCGAGGTGGCGGACCGGTTCGGCGTCTCCTTCACCTCCGCGATGCAGACCGACGTGCCCGGCTCGGTCGTGGGCCTGGTGGACGCGCTGGCCTCGGCCGGGGTGCGCTACCTGTCCGTCGCGCACAACTGGGCGGGCCGCTCCGTTCCGCACCTGGTGGGCGGCGACAAGCTGCCGCGTCTCTTCCGCTGGCGCGCGCCCAGCGGCCGCAGCGTGCTGGTGTGGATGACCGATACCCCGCACGGGCTGGCCTACATGGAGGGGCCGCTGCTCGGCTTCGACACCGACTACGCCTCGGTGGACGACCTGCTGCCGGCCTACCTGACCTCACTGGCGAACAACCCCTACCCGTACGAGGAGGGCGTCTTCGGCTGGCCGATGGACCGCGAGCAGATCTCCCGGGAGCCCTACCAGTGGGACGTGCTGCACCTGCGCGTGCAGGGCAAGTTCGGCGACAACGCGCCGCCGCGGCGGATCATCGCGGACACCGTGCGCCGCTGGAACGAGACGTGGGCCTACCCGCAGCTGCGGCTGTCGCGCAACGAGGACTTCTTCACCGACGCCGAGGCGCGGCTCGGCGACCGCATCCAGACCTTCGAGGGCGACTGGACCGACTGGTGGGTGGACGGCGTCGGCTCCGGCGCGATGCCGCTCTCGCTGGCCCGCACCGCGCAGGGGGTCGTGGCGGACGCGCAGACCATCGGAACGTTCGCCGGGGTGCTCGGCGCGCCGGGCGCCGAGGACGACACCCGCGACGCGGCCGGGGTGTACGAGGCGGTGTCGCTGTTCGACGAGCACACCTGGGGCGCGAGCGACCCGTGGACGCACGGGCACGACCACGGGCACTCGGGCGAGGACCAGTGGCACTGGAAGTACGGGCAGGCCAGGCGCGGCCACGACGACGGGCAGTCGCTGCTGAACCGCGCCACCGCGCGGCTCGGCCAGCGGCTGGCGCGCCCGGCCGGCGCGGCGGCCGCGTTCCACGTGGTCAACACCTGCTCGTGGACGCGCACGGAGGTGGCGCGGATCTTCCTGCCCGAGAGCAGCGTGCCGCTGGAGCAGCCGGTGGCGGTGCTCGACGCGCGCACCGGGGAGCGCCTGGCGCACGAGGAGGAGCCGCAGGCCAACGACACGCACCGGGACGCGGGACGGTTCCTCGTGCTGCGCGTGACGGACGTGCCGCCGGCCGGCTCGGTGCGGCTGGACGTGGTGGCGACCGCCGAGGACGGGAACGGCGGGGACGGTGCGGTGCCGGACTCCATCATGCGCCGGAACCCGACGGGCACGACGGACCGGCAGGACCCGGCCGGGACGGCGGCGCGGGCGCTGGCGCGGCCGGACGCGACGGTGCTGGAGAACGCGCACCTGCGGGTGTGCGTCGACCTGGCGCGGGCGTGCGTCGCCTCGATCGTCGACAAGGCGAGCGGGGCCGAACTGGTGCGGCAGGACGCGGTGGTCGGCTTCAACGGCTACCTGCACGACAGCTACACCACGGCGGGCGCGTTCAACCACAACTCAAGCCGCACCACGGCCTCCGACCGGCTGGAGCACCTGGGGGTCCGCGCGGTGGCGCCACCGGCGGCACTGATCGACCGGCGGTCCACGGCGGTGGCCGAGATCCTGGTGTACGAGACGCACCCCGCGGGCGCGAACCGGGTCCGCACCACGCTGACGCTGCCGCACGGCATCGCCAGGCTCGACGTGGCGAACAGCGTGGACAAGGACGCCACGCTGGGCAAGGAGAGCGCCTACTTCGCGTTCCCGTTCGCCTTCGGCAGCCCGCGGGTGCGGATGGAGGCGTCGGGCGGGGCGACCGGCAGCGGGCTGCCCGTGGTCCCCGGGTCCGCGCGGCACATGCGGGCGGTGCGCCGCTGGGTGACGCTGGAGGAGGACGGGCTGGCGGTGGCGTGGTCGACGCAGGACGCGCCGCTGGTGCAGTTCGGCAACATCGCGCTGCCGTACGCGCCGTTCCCCGCGACCCTGGAGAAGGACGAGCCGGCGACGGTGTTCTCCTGGATTCACAACAACCTGTGGGACACCAACTTCCCGAGTCAGCAGGGCTTCGAGTTCCCCTTCCGCTACAGCGTCGCGTGCGCCCCCGCGGAGCGGGCGGCCGGTCTCGGGCCGCGCACCGCGGCCGCGTTCAGCCGCCCCCTGCACGCGGTGCGCGCCCGCGGCGAAGCCGTCGCCGACGGCGCGGCGGCTGCCGCGCTCGGGTTCGCCGAGGTCGGGGACGCGCGCGTCCGGCTGGTCGGGGCGATCACTCCGGCGGGCGGGCGTTCGGTGCTGCTGCGGCTCCAGTCCTTCGCGGAGGAGCCGTTGTCCTGCCCGGTGCGCGTCCACTTCCCGGTCACCGCCGCGCACGAGGCCGACTACCTGGGAACGGCCCTTGGCGCGCTGCCGGTCGAGGACGGCCGGGTGACGGTGCCCGTTCCCGCGCTCGGCACGGCCGCGGTGCTGCTGGAGCGCCCCTGACCCGGGGCGGCTCCCCACCCCCTTCTGCTTCACGAGAGCAACGAACGCAAGGAGAACGCGTGTACCGGCTCGATCCGCGCTACCCCGCGGCGCCGCAGGCGGCCCTGGCCACCGGGTGGTCCGCCGTGGCGGCGCGACTTCCGTCAGGCCCCGCGGTCGTCGCGGTCGAAGGACCGCCGTCCGTGAACTGGCCCGCCCTGGCCGCCCGGCTGCGGGAGGAGTTGACCGGCCGCGGGACCGCGGTGCAGGTGCTGGACGTGCGCACGCACTACGCGCCGCCGGGAACGGTGAGCCGCCGCACCCTCCCCGATGAGGCCGACGACCCCTATTTCCCCCGCCTGGCGGAAAACGCCCTGGACGACCTGTTCGACGCTCCGCCGTCCGTGCCGCGGCCCGCCGACGGGCTGCTGCTGGTGTACGGCCCGGGGGCGGCACTGACCGCGCACGACGTGCTGTGGTACGCGGACCTGCCGAAGCGGTACGCGGAGGCCGCGGTGGCGGCGGGCGGCGGGGAGAACCTGGGCCTGCCCGGCAGGCCGGCCGATCCGCGGCGGCTGTTCTACGTGGACTGGCCGATGCTCGACCGGCACCGGGACGCCCTGGCGCCCCGGATCGACGGGTGGCTGGACGTGCAGGAGGCCGGGGCGCCGACGTGGCTGGACGGGGACGGGATGCGGGCCACGCTGGCGCGGCTGGCCCGCCGCCCGGTGCGCACCAGGCCGTACTTCAACTCCACGCCGTGGGGCGGCCACTGGGCGCAGCGCGAGCTGGGTTTCGCTCCGCGGGCCCGCAACACCGCCCTCGGCTACGAGCTGATCGCCCCGGAGTCGGGCATCCTCGTCGGCGAGGGGCCGGGGCGCCAGGTGGAGCTGCCGTTCCAGCTGATGTGCGTGCTGCATCCGCGGGAGGTGCTGGGCGAGGCGGTGCACGCGGCGTTCGGCACCTCGTTCCCGATCCGCTTCGACTACCTGGACACGGTGGACGGCGGCAACCTGTCGGTGCACTGCCATCCGCGGGAGCGGTACATGCGGGAGCGGTTCGGCTGGTCCTACACGCAGCACGAGACGTACTACGTGACGTACGGCGGCCCCGACGCGCGGGTGTTCCTCGGCCTGCGCGAGGACGTGGACCTCGACCTGTTCCGCACGGAGGTCGAGAAGGCCGCGGCCGAGCTGGTGCCGATGCGCCCGGAGGACCACGTGCTGACGTTCCCCGCGGAACGCGGGCAGCTGTTCATGATCCCCGCGGGCACCCCGCACTCCAGCGGCGCGGGGAACCTGGTGCTGGAGATCAGCGCCACGCCCTACCTGTACAGCCTGCGGTTCTACGACTGGCAGCGCCCCGACGCGAACGGCCGCCCGCGCCCGCTGCCGTTCCGGCACGGCCTGGCCAACCTCGACACGGCGCGGCGCGGCGCGGCGGTCGAACGCGACCTGGTGCCGCGCCCGCGTACGCTGCGCCGCGGAGAGGGCTGGGAGGAAGAGGTGGTGGGCGCGCTGGACGAGATGTTCTACGAGGTCCGCAGATTCACGCTCCGGGCGGGGGCACGCGCCGAGGACGACACGGCCGGCCGGTTCCACGTGCTGAACGTGGTGGAGGGCGCGGGCGTGACCGTGGAAACGGCGGCGGGCGACCGGCACGAGCTGGCGTTCGCCGAGACGCTGACCGTGCCCGCGGCCGTCGGCGCCTACCGGCTGGTGCCGCACGGCGGCCCGGCGCGCGTGGTCAAGGCGCTCGTGCGGTGATTCCGGTACTCGACATCGGCGGCACCCACGTGACGGCCGCCCTGGTGGACCCGGCGCGGGCGGTGGTCGCCGCCCGCCGCCGGGACCCGCTCCTGCCGCACGGCGCCGCGGACCACATCCTGGGCGCGGTACTCGGCTGCGCCGCGGCGCTGCCCGCGCCGCCGGACGGCGTGTGGGGGGTCGCGGTGCCGGGCCCGTTCGACTACGCGGCCGGGATCGCGCGGTACGAGGGGGTCGGGAAGTTCGACAGCCTGCGCGGGGTGGACATGCGTGCCGCGCTGCTGACCGGGCTGCCCGGCCGTCCGGCGGGCGTGGTCTTCCTCAACGACGCGCACGCCTTCCTGGCCGGCGAGTGGCACGCCGGTGCCGCCCGGGGGCACCGGCGCTGCGTGGGCATCACGCTCGGCACGGGCGTGGGCTCGGCGTTCCTCGACGGCGGCCGGGTGTGCCGCGCGGGGCCCGGGGTGCCGCCGGACGGCCGCGTCGACCTGCTGACGCTGCGCGGGCGCCCGCTGGAGGACACGGTGTCGCGCCGCGCCATCCTCGCCGCGTACGGCGATCGGGACGCCGACGTCGCCGACATCGCCGAGCGGGCGCGCTCCGGCGAGGAACGGGCCGGGCGGGTGCTCGGGGAGGCGCTGCGCGACCTTGGCAGTGTCCTGGCACCCGCTCTAGACTCCTTCGGTGCTTCCGGGCTCGTGGTCGGCGGATCGATGGCGGGCTCCTGGGACCTCGTGGGTCCCGCGCTGCGGGCCGGCCTCGGCCCGGTGGCGACCGCCGTGACGGCGGCCGCCCTGGGCGCCGACGCACCGCTGCTCGGCGCGGCGCATGCCGCGGCCGGGAGCCGATAGCCGAGAAAGGACAGCCGGGCACGATGCCGCACGCGCCAGGGCACAGGGCCGATCGGCCGACTCTCCGGGACGTCGCCAAGCGGGCCGCGGTCAGCGCCATGACCGTCACCCGCGTACTGCGGGACGATCCGCGGGTGCTGCCGGGGACCAGGGAACGGGTGCTCGCCGCCGTCGCCGAGCTGGGGTACCGGCCGAACACGGTCGCGCGCAGCCTGCGGCTCGGGCGCGGCAGCGGCCTCGTCGGACTGGTCGTCACCAACCTGGCCAACCCGTTCTACTCGCGGCTGGCGCTGGGCGTGGACAGCGTGGTCGGGCCGCACGGTCTGAAGACCGTCATCGGGAACACCCGTCAGGATCTGGACGTCGAACGGGAGCTGGTGGCGGACCTGGTGGGCCGCCGCGTCGACGGCATCATCGCGGTGCCCGCGGGCACCGACCAGCGGCACCTGGCCGCCGCGGTGGCGCAGGGGGTGCCGGTGGTCTGCGCCAGCCGGCCGCCGGCGGGGTTCGAGGCGGACCACGTGCTGGTGGACGACTTCGGCGGGGCGCGGGAGGCGACGGAGCGGCTGCTCGCGCTGGGGCACCGGCGGATCGGCTTCCTCGGCCCGCCGGCCGCCGTGTACACCAGCACCGAGCGGCTGCGCGGGTACCGGGCGGCGCTCGAAGCTGCCGGCCTGCCGGCCACGGACGACGTGATCAGCCAGGGGCAGCAGGACATCGCCACCGCGGAGCGGGCCGCGGCGGGGCTGCTGGCGCTGCCCGCGCCGCCGACCGCGCTGTTCTGCTCCAACAACCGCAACACGATCGGCGCCTTCCGGGCGGTGAGCGCGGCGGGCGGCGACACGGCGCTGGCCGGTTTCGACGATTTCGAACTGGCGGACTCGCTGGGTCTGCCGCTGACCATCCAGGCGTACGACAGCGACGAACTCGGCCGCGAGGCCGGCCGGTTGCTGACCGACCGCATGCGGAACGCACCGGCCGCCGGGGGGGCACCGCGGCGGACGGTCGTGCCCACCCGGGCCGTTCAGTACGGCACACCGCGGCCCGCCCGGGCCACGGGCGGGAGCGGGACGGCACCGGCCTGACCGGAACGGTGACCGGGGCGGTGCGGCGCCCGCCGGCCGGGCTGCCGGGCGCGCCCGGCAGCCCGCGGGCGCGGGGCGTCAGCCTTCGGCGTCCGCCGCCGAGAACGTCACCCGGTGCAGGCCGCCGGGCAGGTCGTTCACCACGTACAGCTCGCCCTCCGGCGTGGCGCCGAACGCGGTGACCTGCGTGGGGAACTCGCCGATGGTCGCGCTCTCGTAGCTGCCGTCCTCGGCCTGGCGCAGCCCCCACACCGTGTTCGAGCAGTAGTCGGTGGCGACGTAGGTGCCCTCGGCGAGGTCGGCGAACTCCGCGCCCCGGTACACGTGGCCGCCGATGACCGCGCAGCCCTCGACGGACGTCGGATAGGTGAACACCGGGTCGGTCAGCTCGGCGTCCGGCGCGCACTGGTCGGGGTTGAACTCCTCCAGGCCCTCACGGCAGGACCAGCCGAAGTTCGCGCCGCCCTCGTCGGCGCCGATGTGGTCGATCTCCTCCTGACCGCCCTGGCCGACGTCGCCGATCCACAGCGAGCCGTCCGCCGGGTCGAAGGAGAAGCGCCACGGGTTGCGCAGGCCGTAGGACCAGATCTCGCCGCGCGCGCCCTCGACGCCCGCCAGGGGGTTGTCCTCGGGGATGCAGTAGGCGAGCTCGCCGCAGGTGGCGCTCACGTCGAGGCGCAGGATCTTGCCGAGCAAGGTGTCCGTGCGCTGCCCGTTGCCCGCGGGGTCGCCGGCGCCGCCGCCGTCCCCGATGCCGAAGTAGAGGTGGCCGTCGCTGCCGAACGCCAGCTGGCCGCCGTTGTGGTTGGCGTACTGCGCGTGCTCCTGGGTGAGCAGCACCTCGTGGCCGCCGTCGGCGAGGTCGTGGCGGGCCAGCGTCACCGCACCGTCGGGCAGGGCGGTGTAGGCCAGGTACACCTGCCCGCTCCCGGCGAAGTCGGGCGGCGTGGCGATGCCGAGCAGCCCGCGTTCGTTGCCCGAGTTGTCGACCCGGTCGCCGATGTCGAGCAGCGGCTCGGCGGCGAGCCCGCCCTCGGGGTCGTAGGCACGGACGGTCCCGGCCTTCTCGGTGATGAACAGCCGGCCGCTGCCGTCGTCGGGGGCGGCGACTGCGGTGGGGCGGGCGAGCCCGGAGGCGACCTGGGTGGCGCTCGCCGCCAGTTCGTCGAGCGGGAGGGCCGCCGCCCGGGCGGGCGGCTCCTGCCCCGGGTCGTCGGAGGCACCGGCCGTCCAGCCGGTGAGAGCCAGGGGGATCGGTACGGTCAGGGCGAGGGCCGCGAGCAGGCGGCCGGTCCGGCGGCGTGGCATATCGACTCCAGGAATGTGGGGGCTTCCTTGTGACGATGGCGCTGAGGCCGTCATGTGACACGTGCGACGGGCGAGTTCGGACGCTACCCCGACTGCCGCCCGCCCCGCCAGAGGCCCTCGTCCGGTAAGGCAGGCCGACGCCGCCGCGGAGCGCCTGCGGGAAAACGCGTGCGCCGGGTGGCGGCGTGCCGCTGCGCGGGGGCGCCGCCCCTGGGTGCCGGTATACCGGTGCCATGACCGGCATCAGGCTCCTGCGGCGGGCGCTGCCCGCCGCCGTTCTTCTGCCCCTCGCCCTGCTCGGCGGCGCCCCGCCCGCGGCGGCGGCCCCGGCCGATCCGCTCCACCGCGTGGCCCAGGCGTCCGAACGGCGGCTGGCCACGGCCGCCGACGTGGCCGCGGTCAAGTGGGCCACCGGGGCGCCCGTGGACGACCCGGCGCGCGAGGACGAGGTGCTCGCGCGCGGGCGCGCGCTGGCCGCGGGCGCCGGACTCGATCCCGCCGTGGCGGAACGGGTGCTCGCCGACCAGATCGCGGCGAGCAAGACGGTGCAGCGGGCGTTGCACCGGCGGTGGGCCGTAGGGCCCGCGTCGCGCCCGGCCACGGAGCCCGGCGGGCTGGCGGGGGTGCGCGGGGAGATCGACGCGGCGGACCGCGCGCTGGTGGCGGCGCTCGCCGCGGCGGCGCCGCAGCGGGACGCGCCCGCGTGCGCCCGGCGGCTGGCCGTCCGGCGCACGCACGTCGCCCTGGAACGCCGCCTCGACGGCCTGCGTTCCAGGGCGCTCGCGCAATCGCTCGCGTCCGTGTGCCCGGGGGCCGGTCCCCGGGCACCGGGCGTCAGCGCGCCGGGGTGACCGGCGCCTCGTCCTGCGTCTCGCCGGCGTCCCGCGGCCCGTCCTTGGCCAGGCTCCGCGGCTCGGCGCCCAGCTCCGCCGCCGCCTCCCCGGACGTCTCCTCCGGCGTCTCCCCGGCCTCCTGAAGCCGTGCGGCCTCGGCCTCCTCGGCGAGCCGCTCGGTGCCGCTGGTGGTCTTGAGCGGCTTCTCCTTGATGAAGAGGACGACGATCAGCGCGATGGCGGCGAACGGGGTGGCCACCAGGAACAGGTCCGCGGTGGCGGTGCCGTAGGCGTCCTGCACGACCTCCCGCACCGGCGCGGGGAGCATCGCGATGTCGGGCACGGCGCCGTGCCCGCCTCCGCCGCCCTCGCCGCCGCCCTCGGCGCCCGGGAGGTTGGCGGACATCTCGCTGGCGACCCGGTTGGCCAGGATCGCGCCGAGGACGCTGGTGCCGATGGTGCCGCCCATGCTGCGGAAGAACGAGAGCACGGAGGTGGCCGCACCCAGGTCGGCGGCCGGCACGTCGTTCTGCGCGGCCAGCACCAGGTTCTGCATGAGCAGGCCGACGCCGATGCCGAGGACGGCCATGTAGAGGCTGAGCAGGCCGAAGCCGGTGTCCGCGTCGACGGTGGCGAGCATGGCGAGTCCCGCGGTCATGGCCACGCCGCCGACGACGAGGTAGATCTTCCACTTCCCCGTGGCGGTGATGAGCTGGCCCGCGACGGTGGACGACACCAGCAGGCCGAAGATCATCGGCAGGCTCATCAGCCCGGCCACCGTCGGGGACTTGCCCAGCGCGACCTGGAAGTACTGGGACAGGAAGACGGTGCCGCCGAACATCGCCAGGCCGACCAGCAGGCTGGCCACGGTCGTCAGGGTGACGGTGCGGTTGCGGAAGATGCCCATCGGAATGACCGGTTCGGGCACGCGCGTCTCGACGATCACCGCGGCCACGAGCAGCAGCACGCCGCCGCCGGTCAGTACGGCCGTCTGCCAGGACGCCCAGTCGAACTGGTTGCCCGCGAGGGAGGTCCAGATCAGCAGCGAGCACACGCCCGCGACGATGAGGAACGCACCCAGGTAGTCGATCTTGACGTCCCGCCGCAGAGTGGGGAGCGACAGGGTCCGCTGGAGCAGGAAGATCGCGGCGGTGGCGAAGGGCACCCCGATGAAGAAGCACCAGCGCCAGCCGAGCCAGGAGGTGTCGACCAGCAGGCCGCCGATCAGCGGCCCGGCGACGGTGCCGACGGCGAAGACGGCACCGAAGATCCCGGCGTACTTGCCGAGCCGGCGCGGCGGGATGACGGCGGCCATCACGACCTGGACGAGCGCCGTCAGACCGCCCGCGCCGATGCCCTGCACGACGCGGCTGAAGATCAGCACCTCGATGCCCTGCGAGAAGCCGGCCACCAGCGAGCCGACGACGAACAGGGCGAGCGAAGCCTGAAGCAGCAGCTTCTTGTTGTACAGGTCGGAGAGCTTGCCCCACAGCGGGACGGTGGCGGTCATCGCCAGCAGTTCGGAGGTGACGACCCAGGTGTAGGAGGACTGGCTCGCGCCGAGGTCGGTGATGATGCGGGGCAGCGCGTTGGCCACCACGGTGCCGGCCAGGATGGCGACGAACATGCCGGCCATGAGACCGGACATGGCCTGGAGTATCTGGCGTTCTGTCATGGGCGACGGTGCGTTTTCCGGCACCTCTGTTGTGGTCACAACGTCCTTCTTCATGAACTGTGCGGTGAGGGAAGAGGGGAAAGCGGTCCGACGCGGGCCCGCGGGGGTCAGCGGTCGTCGGGGGGCGGCGCCGGCAGCCCGGCGGCCAGGTGCGTGAAGACCCGCTCGAACACGGCGAGGAACGGCACGGTGGCGCCGGCGGCGCTCCAGTGCTCGATGGAGATGCGCACCGCGGTACCGGCGACCGCCGCCAGCAGGCGCGGGTACAGTCCTGGCCGTTCCGGCTCGGGGGAGCCGGGGTCGAGGCGCTGGGCGATGGCTCTGGCCAGGCCCTGCTCGTCCTCCAGGTGGGCGCCGAGGGTGCGGACCATCAGGTGGGGGGCCTGCTTCAGCACCTCGGCGCGCAGGTTCCACACCTCGTGATGTCTCTCGACGTCGGCCAGTTCGTCCGCGAAGGCGCGGTGGACCGCGGTCAGCGGGTCGAGGGACGGCGGCGCGGCCAGGACGGCCTCCCGAATCCGCGTGCCGACCTCGGCGTCGATCGTGACGAAGGCGTCGTCCCGGCTGTCGAAGTAGTTGAAGAAGGTCCGCGGCGAGACGTCGGCCGCCTCGCTGATCGCCTCCACGGTGACGTTGTCCACGCCGTGCTCGGCGGCGAGCCGCACGGCCGCCTCGGCGAGCGCCGCTCGCGTGGCCCGCTTCTTCCGTTCCCTGAGCCCCACCGGAGCGCCCGCATCCTTCACGCCTTGCAGAGTATGAAAAAATGCAGAGAATGCAAAATCCCTTTTCCGGTCCACGAGCCCCGGGGAACGACCACGGAACGCGTCGAGATCAAACAAGTATCCGCAAGATACTTCGCCAACCCACGGAAACCTCCATAGAGTGCCGGAGGCATCCGGTGTTCGGATGCACACCACCAGGAAAGGACCAGTGCGTTGGCCATGCCGACCTCGACGAACGGCACCCACCGCCGGTACGCGCTCCTCGGCACCGGGAGCCGGGGCCGTGACTACGTGCGCGCCCTGTGCCGCGACCACCGGGACGTCGCCACGCTCGCCGCGTTCCTCGACCCCAACCCCGGACGGCTCGACTTCTACCAGGACCTCGTGCGCGACCTGGGAACGGGCGTGGCCCCGCCCGCCCAGTACGGCGCGGACGACGTGGAACGGATGATCACGGAACAGCGGATCGACCGGGTCATCGTGACGGCCCCCGACCACGCCCACGCCGACATCATCGTGCGGGCGCTGCACGCCGGCGCCGACGTGATCACGGAGAAGCCCCTGACCATCGACGCCGAGGGCACGCGGCGCATCGCCGCCGCGCTCGACGCCACCGGACGGGACCTGGTCGTCACGTTCAACTACCGCTACTCCCCCAGGAACAGCGCACTGCGCGAGCTGATCGCCTCAGGGGCGGTGGGCGAGGTCACCGGCGTGCAGTTCGAGTGGGTGCTCGACACCCAGCACGGCGCCGACTACTTCCGCCGCTGGCACCGGGAGAAGCCCAACTCGGGCGGGCTGCTGGTGCACAAGGCGTCCCACCACTTCGACCTCGTCAACTGGTGGCTCGACGACGCGCCCCGGCGCGTGTTCGCCTCCGGCGGGCTGCGCTTCTACGGCGCGCGGAACGCGGCGCGGCGCGGGCTCGGCCCCCGTCCCGAGCGCGGCACGACCGAGGGCAGCGCCGAGGACCCGTTCCTGCTGGACCTGCGCGACGACGAGAGCCTGCGCCGCCTCTACCTGGAGACCGAGCACCACGACGGCTACCTGCGCGACCTGGACGTGTTCGGCCCCGGCATCACCATCGAGGACAACCTCGCGCTCGTCGTCGACTACGCGGGCGGCGCCGCCCTCTCCTACTCCCTCAACGCCCACAGCCCCTGGGAGGGTTACCGGGTCGCGGTCAACGGGACGGCGGGGCGGGCCGAGCTGGAGGTCGTGGAGCGCGCCGCCGTGGTCACCGGCAAGGACGGGCACGTCGCGGTCGACCCCAGCGTCACCGCCAGGACCGCGGGCGCGGCGGAGGACAGCAGGACCGAGGGCGAACGGCTCGTGCTCCAGCGGCACTGGGAGCCCGCGCGCGAGGTGCCCATCCCTCAGGCCACCGGCGGCCACGGCGGCGGCGACGCGGAGCTGTACCTGGCCCTCTTCCGCGAGGTGCCGCCCGACCCGCTGGGCAGGGCGGCGGGCGTGGCCGACGGGCTGCGGGCCGTCGCGGTCGGCATCGCGGGCAACCGTTCGCTCGACACCGGCCTCCCGGTCCTGATCCACGACCTCGGCCTCGGCGGCGGCAGCCACACGCCTGGCTGACCGGCCGGCGGCGGGGCCGTTCCGCACCTCTTGACACTCCCTCACCTCGCGCCTATGTTCCTCGGCACGTGTTTGAATCGTTTCACGACGCGTTGCACGTGGAAGAACATGTGGAAGAAGGAGTGCCATGTCTGGCCCCGCCGCCGCATCGCCACTGCTCCACCTACGGGACGTCGCCAAATCCTTCGGACCGGTCGCCGCCGTGCAGGGGGTGTCGTTCGCCCTGCACGGCGGGCGCGTGCACGCCCTCGCGGGCGAGAACGGCGCCGGCAAGTCGACCGTCGTCAAAATGCTGGCCGGCGTGCACCGGCCCGACTCCGGCGGCCTCGAACTCGAAGGCCGTCCCATCTCCCCGGACGGCCCGGCCGCGGCGCAGGCGGCCGGCATCGCCGTCATCCATCAGGAACCGACCCTCTTCCCCGATCTGCCGGTCGCCGAGAACATCTTCATGGGCCGTCAGCCCACCGGCAGATTCGGCCGCATCGACCGCGGCGCCATGAACGAGGCGGCCGGCCGCCTCTTCGCCCGGCTCGGCGTCGCCATCGACCCCGACCGGCAGGCCCGCGGCCTGTCCATCGCCGACCAGCAGCTCGTCGAGATCGCGAAGGCCCTCTCCCGCCGGGCGAAGGTCTTCGTGATGGACGAGCCCACCGCCGCGCTGTCCGGCGTCGAGGCCACCCGCCTCTTCGCCGTCATCAGGGGCCTCACCGAACGCGGCGCCGCGGTGCTCTTCATATCCCACCGCTTCGACGAGATCTTCTCGTTGTGCGACGACATCACCGTCATGCGCGACGGCGCCTGGGTCTCCACCGACCGCGTCGCCGACGTCACGGTGGACACGGTGGTGCGGCGCATGGTGGGCCGGGAGGTCTCCGCGCTGTTCCCCAAGCAGGACGTCGATCCTGGCGACGTCGTCCTCGACGTCCGCGGGCTGACCAGAACCGGCGTCTTCGAGGACGTCTCGCTCACCGTCCGCCGCGGCGAGATCGTCGCGCTGGCCGGGCTCGTCGGCGCCGGGCGCAGCGAGGTCGTCCGCGCCGTCTTCGGCGTCGACCGCTACGAGAGCGGCGACGTGCGGGTCGGCGGCCGGCTCCTGCCGCCGGGCTCCCCGGCCGCGGCCATGGCGCAGGGCATCGCCCTGGTGCCGGAGGACCGCCGCCAGCAGGGTCTGGTGATGGAGCTGTCCGTGGAGCGGAACGCGACGCTGACCCGGCTGCGTCCGCTCGCCACGTTCGGGCTGCTCTCCGGCCGCGGCGAACGGCGCGCCGCCGCGGACCTGGCCCGTCGGCTGCACGTGCGGCACGGCGGCCTCGGCGACGCCGTGGGCACGCTGTCCGGCGGCAACCAGCAGAAGCTGGTGCTGGCCAAGTGGCTGGCGACCTCGCCGCAGGTACTGATCCTCGACGAGCCGACGCGCGGCATCGATGTGGGCACCAAGGCCGAGGTGCACCGGATCATGTCCGGCCTCGCCGCCGAGGGCATGGCGGTGCTGATGGTGTCCTCCGAACTGCCCGAAGTGCTGGGCATGGCCGACCGGGTGCTCGTGATGCGCGAGGGCCGGATCACCGCGGAGCTGCCGGGCTCCCGGGCCACCGAGGAATCGGTGATGTTCGCCGCCACCGGGCAGCCGGGGGCGGGGGCATGAGGCGGCCGGGGGAAGGGGCGGCGCCCCCGCGCTCCGGGGCGCGCCGCGTGTGGGCGGCGCGCGAGCTGGGCGTGCTCCTGGCGCTCGCCCTGCTGGTCGCGGTCACGGCGGCGGACAACTCCCGTTTCCTGTCGGCCCAGAGCATCAGGGACGTACTGCTGAGCGCGTCGATCCTGATGGTGCTCGCGGTGGGGCAGACGGTCGTCGTCGTCACGCGCAACATCGACCTGTCGGTCGGCTCGGTGCTCGGCCTGACCGCGTTCGCGACCGGCAAGCTGTTCGTCGCGGCGCCCGGTACGCCGATCCTGCTCGCGGTGCTCGCCGGGGTCGGTCTCGGCGCGCTGTGCGGGCTGCTCAACGGCGCGCTGGTCGCCGCGGCCCGGGTGCCCGCGCTGGTCATCACGCTGGGCACGCTGTACGTGCTGCGCGGCATCGACCACTCCTGGGCTTCGGGCGAGCAGATCAACGCCGCGGACATGCCGCGTTCGTTCCTCGACCTGGGCACGGCCACGCTGCTCGGGGTGCCCGTCCTGGCGCTGCTCGCCGCCGCGGTGCTGGTCGTGGTGGCGGTGTGGCTCTCCTCCTACCGCAGCGGCCGGGAGCTGTACGCGATCGGTTCCGAACCGGCCGCCGCCCGGCTGGCCGGCATCGCGGTCGGGCGCAGGGTGTTCACGGCCTTCCTGGTCAGCGGCGCCCTGGCCGGCCTGGCCGGCGTGCTGCACGCGGCCAGGTACGGCACGGTGGACGCCACCGTGGGCACCGGGCTCGAACTCCAGGTCGTGGCCGCCGTCGTGGTCGGCGGCGTGGCCATCTTCGGCGGCAGCGGAACGGCCTGGGGCGCCGCGCTCGGCGCCCTGCTGCTCGCCACGATCGGCAGTTCGCTCGCGGTTCTGCGGGTCGACCCGTTCTGGCAGCAGGCCGTGGTCGGGGCGCTGATCCTCGCCGCGATCGGCCTGGACCGGCTGCTCGCCGCGCGCATGGCGGCGCGTGCGGTCCGTTCACAGGGACGCGCAAGGGAAGGGGCGAGCCATGGCGCATGACACCCTGTACGCGCAGCCGCAGGAGCCGAAGGGCCAGGCGCCGGGGCGCGGCGGCGGGCGGCTCGCCGCCGTGCTGCGCCGCTGGGACACGACGGTCGTGCTCGGGCTGATCGCGGTGGTGGTGGGCGCGGCGCTGCTGGTGGACGGCTTCGCCACCGGCCGCAACGCGGAGTTCCTGCTCCTGGACGCGGTGGCCATCGGCCTGGTCGCGCTGCCCATGACCCTGATCGTCGTCACCGGCGAGATCGACCTGTCGGTGGCGAGCACGCTGGGCCTGTGCAGCGCGGTGATGGGCCAGCTGTGGCTGTCCGGCTGGCCGCTGGAGCTGATCGTGCCGGCCGCCGTGGCGCTCGGCGCGGTGCTCGGGGCCGTGAACGGGCTGTTCGTGACCGGCTTCGGGCTGCCGTCGCTCGCGGTGACGATCGGAACGCTGGCCGCCTACCGCGGTCTCGCGTTCGTCGTGCTCGGCGACCAGGCGGTCGCGGACTTCCCCGGCGAGTGGACGGACGCCGCCGTCGGGACCGTTCCCGGCGGGGCGCTGCCCTGGGCGATGGTGGGCACGGCGCTGCTCGCGGTCGTCTTCGGCATCCTGCTGCACGCGACGCCCCCGGGCCGGGAGCTCTACGCGATCGGCAGCAACGCCGAGGCCGCCCGCTTCTCCGGCATCGCGGTGGCGCGCCGGAAGTTCTGGCTGTTCGTCGCGTCGGGCGCGGTGTCAGGACTGGCCGGCGTGTACTGGACGCTGCGGTACGCGAGCGCCCGCGCGGACAACGGCGAGGGTCTCGAACTCGCCGTCGTGGCCGCCGTGCTGCTGGGCGGCGTGTCCATTTTCGGCGGCCGGGGCACGCTGGCGGGCGTGTGCGCGGGTGTGCTGCTGCTCGGCACGCTGCGCAACGCGCTGCAACTGGCCGACGTGCCCTCCGACACGCTGGACATCGTCACGGGCTCGCTGCTGATCGCCTCCGTCGTCGTGCCGAACGCCGTGGTACTGCTGCGGGCGCGGCTCGGGCGCCCCCGCGCCGGCTCCGCCCCTCCCCCACGGCCGGGGAACGCCCCGTAGCCGCCCGCGTTCCGCGGCTTCGCCGCGGCACCACGAAGCACCCAGGAACCAGCGAAAGGAACCTTCCGATGAACCTGATTCCTCGCGGTCCGCGCACCGGTGGCCCGCGTACCGGTCCGCGCGTCGGCATCGCCCTGGCCGCCTGCGCGGCCCTGCTCGCCTCCGCGGCCTGCTCGGGAACGACGCGCGGTGACGACGACGAAGACACCGACGACGGCGCGGAGTCCACCGCGCAGGCCGACCCCTCCGCGCCGCTGGCGGAGGATCTGGCCGTCGCGTTCCTGCCCAAGCAGGTCAACAACCCTTATTTCACGGTCGCGGACGAGGGCGGCCGGGTCGCCGTGGAGGAGTTCGGCGGGGAGTACAAGGAGACCGGCCCCTCGGAGGCCAGCGCCTCCTCCCAGGTCAGCTACATCAACACGCTGTCCCAGCAGCAGACCGACGTCATCGCCATCGCCGCGAACGACCCGGGCGCCGTCTGCGGCGCGCTGGACGGGGCGCGCTCCGCGGGCGCGCGGGTGGTGACGTTCGACTCGGACACCGGCCCCGAGTGCCGCGACCTGTTCGTCAACCAGGCGACGGCCGAGGGCATCGCGCAGACGCAGGTCGAGCTGATCGCGGAACAGATCGGCGGCGAGGGCCAGATCGCGATCCTCTCCGCGACCCCCAACGCGACCAACCAGAACGCCTGGATCGCGCTGATGGAGGAGGAGCTGGCGAAGCCCGAGTACGCGGGCATCGAGCTGGTGACGGTGGCCTACGGCAACGACGAGGACGAGAAGTCGTTCCAGGAGACGCAGGGCCTGCTGCGCTCCTACCCCGACCTGGCCGGGATCGTCTCGCCGACCACCGTCGGGCTCGCCGCCGCCGCGCGCTACCTGTCCGGCTCCGAGTACGGCGGCGAGGTCGCGCTGACCGGCCTCGGCACGCCCAACCAGATGCGGGAGTTCGTCGCGGACGGCACCGTGGAGTCGTTCGCCCTGTGGAACCCGGCCGACCTCGGCTACCTGGCCGCCTACGCGGGCGCCGCGCTGGCCTCCGGGCAGATCACGGGCGCGGAGGGCGAGACGTTCACGGCCGGGGAGCTGGGCGAGTACACCATCGCCGAGGAGAGCACGGTCGTCCTCGGCCCGCCGACGGTCTTCACCGAGGAGAACATCGACGACTACTCCTTCTGACCCCGCGCGGCGCACCCCGGGGGCACGGGCGGCCTGCGGCCGTCCGTGCCGGGCCCGGCCGGATCGGCCGGCCCCGGCACGGCGAAGACGACGCCGGCCAGCGCGGCGGCCGCCGACCGGTCGAGGAGCACCGCGGACGCGCAGCCCGCGGGCAGCCGGCCCGCGACCACGTCCGCGACCAGCCGGGCGATGGCCCGCCGGTGCCGCGCGAACACCCGCGGGGACACGGCCCGGCCGCGCTCGCGCTGACCGGCCAGGGCCGTGTCCGCGGGCACGTCGAGGATCAGCAGGTGGAAGCCGGTGCCGCGGCGCCGTGCGTCGCGGCCGAGCCAGCGGCGCACCCACGCCGTTCTGCCGCAGTCGTGCACCAGCACGGCGGACGGCGAGCGCAGCGCCAGCCACAGCCTGGCGTAGTGCGCCAGGCGCACCGCGGGGCGGTACACGGGGTAGGGGAGGCGGCGCGGCAGGCGGCGCGCCCAGCGCTCCCTGACCTCCTGGGAGTCGATGAGCACGGCCGCGGCGCCGCGGGCCCTGAGCATGAGGGTCGACTTGCCGCTGCCGGGCAGGCCGGAGACGACGACGCGCTCGCCGGGCGCCCACCGCAGGGTCTCCGGCAGACCGGCGGCCCCCCGCAGATCGCACACGCGCGGACCGGCACGTTCCTGAACCTCGCGGCCGGTCAGATCCTCGCCGTGCGCCATGACGGTGTCCCCTTCTGGGCGATGGCGCGTTCCCGCGCGGCGGCGCCCGGCCGTGGCGCGGCGACAAGACGTGACCGCGAATCCGAAAACGGTAACCGGCCCTGGGGTTGGTCCGCAATGTCGCCCAAATCCCGTACGGCGGGCAGCAGTCAGGCCGCACCGATATGACCGCTGACCCGGTAGGCCAGCGCGAGAACGGTGAGGACCGGGTTCACGCCGCCGTTGGTGACGTGCAGGGACGCGTCGGCGACGTGCAGGTTGTCGTGGCCCCAGACCGTTCCGAAGGGGTCGGTGACCGAGACAGCCGGGTCGGTGCCCATCCGGCAGGTGCCGGCCTGATGCTGCCCCGCGCTCGGCCCCGCGGCCGGCGGCCCGCCGTGCGGGAACACCGTGGTGGCCCCGGCCGCCGTCAGCCACTCGGCGGCGCGACCGGAGAGGAACGCCGCGTTCCGCGCGTCCTCGGGGTGGAGGTTCCCGGCCAGGCGCGCGACCGGCACGCCGAAGCGGTCGCGCGTGCCCGCGTCCACGGTGACCCGCACGCCGGCCCGCGGGATCTCCTGCACCGGACCGGTGACCAGCGCGAGCCGCGGGTAGAGGGCGCGCATGCCCTCCTTGGCCGCCGCGCCCCACGCCGGAACGGCGCCGAGCGCGGTGAGCGTACCGAAGGTCTGGAGCGGCGTCGGCACGAAGTCGTTGGCGAGCATCCCGCCGCCGACCAGTCCTTCGTTGTGGTGCCTGAAGTCGTTGGTGGCGATGCTCGGTCCCGGCCCGACGCAGTCCTGCACCGGCTCGTCGAACAGGCCGAACGCCCCGGCGTACACGTGGCCCTGGAGATGGCGGCCGACCTGGTCGTGGGCGTTGCCAAGGCCCCGCGGTTCGCGGTCCGAGGCGCTGTTGAGTAGCAGCCGCGCCGTCTCGACGGCACCGGCCGCCAGGACGACGTGGCGGGCGGCGACCTCGCGGCGCAGGACCCGGCCGCCCGCCTCCGCGGCGAGCGCGACACCGCTGACGCGCCCGGCGGGGCCGCCGGTCAGCACGCGTGTGGCCTGCGCGCCGGTGAGCACGTCGCAGCGGCCGGTGGCGACCGCGCGCGGGATGACCGTGTTGTGCGTACCGTTCTTGAACTCGCCTGGGCAGCCGAAACCCACGCAGGTCGCACAGCCGACGCAGCCGCCACGGCCGTCGCGGGGCACGGAGTTGATCAGCAGCGGCACGGGCGAGGTCGCGAGACCGAGGCGCCGCGCGCCCGCGGCCAGCACGCGGGCCGTTCCGTTGGGGCGCACCGGCGGCATGGGGTAGCCGCGGGTGCGCGGCCCGGCACAGGAGTTGCCCGCGGGGTCGCCGCTGACCCCCAGCTCCCACTCGGCGCGGTCGTAGTCGGGGGCGAGGTCGGCCTCGCCGAACGGCCAGTCGGCGAGCGAGCTGTCCTCGGGAACGCCGTAGGTGGTGGCCATCGCGAAGTCCTCCGCGCAGAACCGCCAGGACTGCGCCCCGTACACGCGGGTGCCGCCGCCCGCGGTCATCGCGTTGTTGGACCAGCGCGGGTCGGCGGGCCACACCACCTCGTCCCCCGAAGCCCCGGCGTGGACCCGGGGATTGCCGCGGGCCGGGGGCCCGGCGGGGGTGTCGTAGGCGCCGCCGACCCGCGGAACGCCCCGCTGGTTGCGCAGGTGGTCGGGTATCAGCTCCTCCGGCGTCAGCCACGGGCCGCGCTCGACCAGCAGCACCCGGTGCCCGGCCTCGGCGAGCACGCAGGCCGCGACGCCGCCGCCGGCGCCCGAGCCGACGACGACGGCGTCGTAGCGGTCCGCGACCCGCTCCCATGGCGTCGTGGGCGGCGTCGCGGAGGCGGGCTCGGGCGGGGCGGCGCCCCCGGGCACGGGCCGGTAGCCGATCATGCGCCAGGAGGCGGCGTTCCGGTTGCCGCCGTTGCCCGGATCGCCCCAGTAGCCCTGCGCGCACAGCCGGATCACCGCCAGGACGAACGTGTCGGGCGCGACCTCGCCCCACGGCACGCGGGACCGTCCGGCGAGCAGTTCGGCCACGATGCCGTCCTGCCGCGCCGCGTCCAGGGCCGCGAAGGCGGCGCCCTCGTGGCGGGCGGCGGACTCGGCGTCGAGCAGGACGAGCCCGGCCTCGATCAGGGGCGCGTCGGCCCGCGCCTCGCCGGCCAGCATCCGCGGCAGGAAGCCGTCGGCGCCCGCCTCCCAGGCACCGGGGTGACCGTCCCCTTCCGGGACGATGCGGTCCACCAGGGCCCGCAGGGTCTGGCGCGGTGTCATCGGTACTCCTCGGTGGTCGTCGTCGTGGCGCCGGGCCGCGCCCCGCAGAGAATGCCAGCTCGTGGGCACTTCCCGAAGAGGTTTCCCGTACCGGCCGCCGCGGCACCGGCGCTGCCGGACGCATTGACAGCCACCTGGGCTTGCGGTGCAATCCGCGTTGGGAGCGCTCCCAGACGATCTGTGGGAGGTGAGAGACCTGATGCAACTCCGCACTGCTGTCAGAGGATGCGCGGCCGCCGCGGTGGCGGGCGTGCTGGCGCTGCTCGGCGCACCGTCGACGGCCGGAGCCGCCTCGGCCGGGTCCGCGGGCGGGTCCGCGGGCGGCGACGCCGCCCCGGCCGAGGCCGAGGTGTACGAGGCCGAGGACGGCGAACTCCAGGGGGTGTCGGTCGGCACGACGGCACCCGGCTACTCAGGCACCGGCTATGTGGAGGGCTTCGACGAGGCCGGTGACCAGGTGACGGTCACCATCCCGGACAGCCCGGGCGGCCTGTACGAGCTGACCGTGCACTACCGCGCGCCGTACGGGCAGAAGAACGCCGGACTGCTGCTGAACGGCGCGGGCATGGGCGAGGTGACGCTGACCGAGACGACCGAGTTCGCCACCGCGGCGGCCGGGAAGGTGCTGCTCGAACCCGGGGCCAACACCCTCACCGTCGTCAGCAGCTGGGGCTGGTACGAGATCGACGCGCTCGCCATCGCGCCCGTTCCGCCGCGCCCGCCGCACCAGGTGACGGGCGAGCCGGTGAACCCGCGGGCCACGCCCGAGGCGCGAGCCCTGCTGCGCTACCTCACCGACGGGTACGGCAGCCGCATCCTCAGCGGGCAGCAGGACATGTCCGGCATCACGTGGCTGGAGGAGAACATCGGCCGCACCCCGGCCGTCGCGGGGCTCGACATGATGGACTACTCACCGAGCCGCGTGGAGCGCGGCACGGTCTCCCAGGAGGTGGAGAACGCGCTTGCCTGGGACGAGCGGGGCGGCATCACGACGTTCGTGTGGCATTGGAACGCGCCCACCGGCCTCATCGACGAGCCGGGCCGCGAATGGTGGCGCGGCTTCTACACCGACGCGACCACGTTCGACCTCCAGGCCGCGCTGGCGGACAAGGAGTCCGAGGAATACCGGCTGCTGCTGCGCGACATCGACGCCATCGCCGTCGAGCTGGCCCGGCTGAAGGACGCGGGCGTGCCCGTACTGTGGCGCCCGCTGCACGAGGCGGAGGGCGGCTGGTTCTGGTGGGGCGCCAAGGGGCCGGAGCCCGCCAAGGAGCTGTGGCGGATCATGTACGAGCGGATGACCGAGGTGCACGACCTGCACCACCTCATCTGGGTGTGGAACTCGGTGGACCCGGCCTGGTACCCGGGCGACGACGTCGTGGACATCGTCAGCGCCGACTCCTACCCGCCCGCGGGCGACCACGGCCCGGTCAGCGCGACCTACGAGAAGCTGGTGGAGCTGGCCGACGACCGGAAGCTGGTGGCCCTCACCGAGGTCGGCCCGATCCCGGACCCCGACCTGCTGGAGTCCTACCAGGCCGACTGGGCCTGGTTCGTCACCTGGTCCGGCGACTTCCTGACCGACGGGGTGACCAATTCGCGCGAGCACCTGGAGCACGTCTACAACCATCCACGGGTGATCACGCTGGACGAGCTGGGCGACTTCAAGAACCACGGCGGCTGCACGGCCACCCACCGGGTCGTCGAGGGCTGGGGCACGGGGCATCTGGCCGATGTCACCGTCCGCAGCACCCGCGGGGCGCCGGTCTCCGGCTGGGAGGTGGCCTGGCGGGTGCCGTCCGGGGACACGGTCGGGCAGGCGTGGAACGCCACGCTGTCCACCACCTCGGACACCGTACGGGCCACGCCGAGGCCCTGGAACGCGGAGCTGCCGCCGGGCGGCGAGGTGTCCTTCGGATACCTCGGCACGGCCCCGGCCGCCGCGGAGGTCGTCCCGGCACCAAGCTGCTCCGCGGGGACGCCGTCCGGCGGGTAGGCCCTGGCCCACGCTTCGCGCCGTCCGCCGCGGGCAGGTACGCGACGGACGGCGCCGAGGCGCGGCTGCGCCGCAGCGGCGCCTGTCCTTCCCGTCTCCCGGACCCGCGCGACTTCCTGAACCGGGTTCACACACCTGCCTGACTGAGGCGGAACGGCAGTTTCATCGCCGCACTCACCTGCGCAGGCGGGGATCAATGCGGCGGGCGGCCCACAGCACGGTGGTCGGGTTCATCATGAACATCTCGCCAGTACTGAATTCCAAGCGCTTGCGGCCCGGGCCCACCGCGGTCATATCGCTGACGGTGAATGCCTGGCCCCCGATCATCAGTTGATCATCGCGCTGCACGATACGGGCATCGACCTCGACGGACACCAGGACGGAGGCGCCCGGTGGGATGGTTATGCGGCGGACAGGACGAGCGCTGATTCATGTCGGCTCTTCGGCACCTGTGCATCGTCTCACGCCAATTCACCCTCGGGAAGTCCCTGAATTCGGCGTGATTCAGGCGGCGGGTTTCTCGGTTTTCTCTCCGACATCCTTGAGCGGAATTCCGCCGGGCCGGGCGGGCCGTCGCCGGTCAGCTGCCCTCCGCCTTCTCGGGCAGGCGGACCGCGACGCGGCCGTCTGTTATCCGGGTTTCGAACGCCGGTTGCGGGGCGGTGGCCGGGCCGCCCACGTGCCAGCCGTCGGCGAGCCGGAACACGCTGCCGTGCCAGGGGCAGCGCACGCAGCCGTCCTCGACCTCGCCCTGGGACAGCGGCCCGGCCTGGTGGCTGCACCGGTCGGCGAGGACCCGCACGACGGCGTCGGTCTCGCGCACCACCAGCACCGGCACGTCGCCGATGGTGCGCTGGACGGGCTGCCCGACGGGGAACTCGCCGAGGTCCCCGAGGCGGTGCCAGCCCGGCTCCACCAGGTCGGGCACCGGCTCGGCGTGGTTGACGCCAGCGGCCTGCCGGTAGGCGAGGTGCCCGCCGAGGGCGCCGCCGAGGCTGACGACGGTCAGCCCGGCGAAGCCGAGCCCGCGGCCCGCCATGCGGCGGCCGCGGAGGCGCGCGGTCAGCGACGCGGCGTAGAGGGCGATGGCCGCCGAGTTGGCGGCGGCGTGCACCAGGCCCACGCGCATCTGGGGCTTGCGCAGGTCCGCCCAGTCGGCCCAGCCCGCGACCGCGGCGGGGGCCGCGGTGGCCAGACCGACGGCGACGAGCGCGCCGGCGCCGCGGCGGCGCCCCGGCGCGAGGTCGAGCACGGCCGCGGACAGCCAGGTGCCCATCGGCACCTGCACCATCAGCGGGTGCACCGGATGGCCGAGCCAGGTGCCGTGCAGGACGTCGCGGGCCCCGGCGGGGATCGTGTGCACGGCGCCCCGCAGCACCCGGATCAGCGGGTCGGCCCACCGGGTCGACTCCACGGTGTCCATGGCGGACAGCACCCGCCCGGGCCGTTCGCGGTCGGGCAGCAGGGCGCGGACGGCGGATGAGCTACTGGGCAGTCTCTGGAAGAAGGCCATGCCGCCGAGTTCCCGTCCGGCGGGGAACGAAACGACCCGCCGGTTGCCGGGTCCGGGCGGCCCCGAGCAGATCGCCCGGGACGTGACGGCGACCATGCGTCTGATGGACAACGTGCTCTGCGAGGCCATCGCCCGGCGCTGATTCTCCTTTGCCGACGGCATGCGGGGACTGCCAGGGTCGGGGGCATGCCGATTGATCCGCTGCTCTCCGCGGCCCGCGCCCTGTGGACAGGGTGGGCACGGGTGCCCGTGTCGTTCGCCCCGGTCGGAGGGCTGAACGTGGTCGTCTCACCGGAATCGGGCATGTGCCCGCCCGGCTGGGTCGGTGTGGTCGCTCTGGGCGGATCGGCGATCGCGACCGCGCCGGACGGGAGGACGGCCGCCCTCGTTCGTGACGGCCTGGCTCCTTTGCCCTCGGAGGCGGTCGTGGACGCGGACGCGGTCCGCCAGGTGCTGCCGGTGGCCGGTCTGCTCGGTCCTGCGGCGTTGGCGTATGTGTCGCCCGTGCACTTCCGGCCCGCGGAGGCCGGTGCGCCGACCGTCGAACGACTGCCCGGCAGCCACGCGGACCTGCGGGACCTGGCGGCGTCCGTGGGCGAGGACGAGTCAGGTGAGGCGGAGTTGGACGGGATCACCTCGCCGGCGTTCGCGGTCAGGGAGGGCGGTCAGGTGGTCGCCGCTGCCGGCTACCAGCTCTGGCCGGGCCGGGCGGCCCATGTCAGCGTGCTGGCCGGACGGGAGTGGCGGGGGCGAGGGCTGGCCCGGCTGACAGGTTCGGCGGCGGTCGCCCACGCGCTCGCGGCCGGGCTCCTGCCGCAGTGGCGAGCCCGCGTTCCCGCGTCTCGGCGCGTCGCGGCCGCACTGGGCTTCCAGGAGCTGGGTGCCCAACTCAGCATCGAGATTTCCCGGGGGACGCCCGGGGCGAGCGGCCCGTCGTCCGGTTGAGGCAGAATGCGGCGCATGGAGCAGCGGATACTCGGGAAGTCGGGACGGCCGGTTTCGGTCGTGGGCCTGGGCACGTGGCAGCTGGGCGCGGACTGGGGGGACGTGCCGGAGCAGGCGGCGATGTCCGTCCTCGACGCGGCGGCCGAGGCGGGTGTGACGTTCTTCGACACCGCCGACGTATACGGGGACGGGCGCAGCGAGCGGCTGATCGCGGCCTTCCTGCGGGCCTCGCCCGGTGCGGGGATCACGGTGGCCACCAAGATGGGCCGCCGGCTGCCGCAGCTTCCGGAGAACTACGTGCTGGACAACTTCCGGGCGTGGACGGACCGTTCGCGCACCAACCTGGGCGTGGACACCCTGGACCTGGTGCAGCTGCACTGTCCGCCGACGCCCGTGTTCTCCTCGGACGCCGTCTTCGACGCGCTGGACACGCTGGTGGCCGAGCAGCGGATCGGGGGCTACGGGGTGAGCGTGGAGACGTGCGAGGAGGCGCTGGCGGCGATCGCGCGCCCCGGCACGGTGAGCGTTCAGATCATCCTGAATCCGTTCCGTCGCAAGCCGCTGGAGCGGGTGCTGCCCGCGGCGCGCGAGGCCGGGGTGGGCATCATCGCGCGGGTGCCGCTGGCGTCCGGGCTGCTGTCGGGCCGGTACACGGCGGACACGGTGTTCCCCGCGGACGACCACCGCACCTTCAACCGGCAGGGCGAGGCGTTCGACCGGGGCGAGACGTTCTCCGGGGTCGACTTCGCCGCCGGGGTCGCGGCGGCGGCCGAGTTCGCCGGGCTGGCGCCCGAGGGCGCGACGCCGGCGCAGACGGCGCTGCGGTGGGTGGTCCAGCAGCCGGGGGTGACGACGGTGATCCCGGGCGCGCGCTCGCCGGAGCAGGTGCGGGCGAACGTGGCGGCGGCGGCGCTGCCGCCGCTGTCCGAGGCCACGCTGAGGGCGATCGGGGCGGTGTACGACACGCGTGTCCGGCACCTGGTGCACGGTCGCTGGTAGGGCGGGCTCAGATCTTCCGCTTGAAGACGCGCACGGACAGCGGCGCGAAGACGGCGGCGATGCCGAGGGCCCAGGCGAGGGAGGCGATCACGGGCTCGGCGACCTCGCCGCCGAGCATCAGTCCGCGGCAGGCGTCGGCCAGTTTGCTGACGGGGTTGATGTTGACGAAGCCCTGGAGCCAGCCCGGCATGGAGTCGACGGGCACGAACACGTTGCTGACGAAGGTGAGCGGGAACAGGCTGGTGAAGCCGAAGATCTGGACCCGTTCCGCGTCCTTGGCGAGCAGGCCGACCAGCACCGCGACCCAGGAGAAGGCGAGGGCGAACGCCAGCAGCAGGACCGCCGCCCCGATCACGCCGGGGATGCCGGGCGAGCCGAGGCGGAAGCCGAGGATCAGCCCGACCGCCAGCACCAGCACGATCGACCAGGCCTGCTTCACCTGGTCCGCGGCGATGCGGCCGGCCAGCGGGGCCCAGCGGGCGATGGGCAGTGAGCGCAGGCGGTCGAAGACGCCCTTGGTGACGTCGGTGTTGAGGCCCTGTCCGACGTAGAGGGTGACGAACAGCATGTTCATCACGATCATCCCGGGCAGCATGAACTGCAGGTACGCGTCGGTGGAGCCGGCGACGGCGCCGCCGAACACGTAGGTGAAGAGCAGCACGAACATGATCGGCTGAATGCTGAAGTCGGTCAGTTCGAACGGGTTGTGTCTGACCTGGACCAGGGTGCGCCAGGCCAGCGTCAGGCTCTGCCGCACGCCCTGGGCGAGGGTGACGCGCGGGGCGGGGGCGGTTCCGTTCCCAGGGCCGGTCATGCGGCGCCCGCCTGCCCGCCGCCCGCCCCGTCCTCGGCCGGGCGGCCGGTGAGGGTGAAGAAGACCTCGGCGAGGCTGGAGCCGCGCAGCGTCAGTTCGGTGACCAGGACCCCCGTGTCGTCGAGCCTGCGCACGACGGCCGGCAGGAGCGCGGCGTCGCCGACCGGCGCGGTGATCAGGTCGCCCTTGACGTCGGGGGCCGTTCCGGTCAGGTCCGCGACGGCGGCGCGGGCGTCCTGAACGCGGGCGGGGTCGGCCGGCCGGACGGCGAGGGTGCGGGCGCCGACGCGCGACTTGAGCTCCTCGGAGGTGCCGGTGGCGACGACCTCGCCGTGGTCGATCACGACCACCTCGTCGGCGAGTGCGTCGGCCTCGTCCAGGTACTGGGTGGTGAGCAGCGCCGTGGCGCCGGTGGACACCAGCCGGCGGATGAGGTCCCACAGCTCGCTGCGGGCGCGGGGGTCGAGGCCGGTGGTCGGCTCGTCGAGGAAGAGGACGGGCGGGCGGCCGACCAGGCTGGCGGCCAGGTCGAGGCGGCGGCGCATGCCGCCGGAGAAGGTGCCGACCGCGTTGCCCCCGGCGTCGGCGAGGCCGAACTGGTCGAGCAGTTCGCGGGCGCGGTGCCTGGCTTCGCGCCGGGGCATACCGAGCAGGCGGCCGATGAGCTGGAGGTTCTCCATCCCGGTGAGCTGCGTGTCGACGGAGGCGTACTGGCCGGTGAGGCCGATGAGCTGCCGCACCCGGTGGGCCTCGCGCAGCACGTCGTGGCCGCCGACCTCGGCGCGTCCGGCGTCCGGGCGCAGGAGGGTGGCGAGGACGCGCACGACGGTGGTCTTGCCCGCCCCGTTGGGGCCGAGGAGAGCGAGCACGGTCCCGGCGCGGACGCGGAGGTCGACACCGGCCAGCGCGGTGGTGTCGCCGAACCGCTTGGACAGCCCTTCCGTCAGGATGGCGTCGCCCATGGGCCTGGCTCCCTTCCGCGAGGACACCTCCACTATCCGTGCCTGGGCGGGCCGCCGCGACCTCAAGGGACCGTTCAGTCGGGGTCGCGCTGGCAGACGGGGCACCACACGGTGCCGCGCCCGCCGACGCGGTCGCGGCGCAGTGGCCCGTGGGAACGGGGGCAGCGGGGGTCGTCCGCGTCGCGGTGGCCGGTGAGCCAGTCCTGCCGCGGCGGGACGCGGCCGGCCCGCACGGACGTCCTGAGCACCTGCCGCATGGCCTCGGTCAGCCGGCGGCGCTCCGCGGCGCCGAGGTCGCCGGCCGGGCGGGCGGGGCGGATGCGGGCGCGCCACAGGATCTCGTCGGCGAGGAGGTTGCCGAGCCCGGCAAGGGCCGTCTGGTCGGTCAGGACGGATTTGACTCGGGCGCGGCGCCCGGTGAGGAGGTCGTCGAGCTGCGCGCGGGTGACGTGCAGCGCGTCGGGTCCCTGCTCGCCGATGACCCGGCCGATGTCGTCGTCGGTGGCGGCGAGCCAGATCCCCTTGAGCTTGCGCTGGTCGCGGTAGCGCAGCTCGTGCCGGTCGCCGAGGCCGAACGTGACGCGGTCGTGGCGGTCGGGCGGGTCGTCGGGGTGCTGGCAGACCAGGCGCCCGGTCATGCCGAAGTGCATCAGGGCCGTGGGTCCTTCGGTGCGGGCGACGAGCCATTTGCCGCGGCGTTCCGGCTCGGCCAGGCGGCGGCCCTTGAGGGCCCTGCGCAGCCGGGGCGCGGTCACGTCGTGCAGGACCGAGGCGTCGGCGATGCCGACGCGCGCGATACGCCGCCCGCGGCCGCACTCATCGAGAATGCGCCGGAAACCCTCCACATCAGGCAATTCAGGCATGCACTCACGTTACGTCGCGGGCCGCCGCCTCCGCGCGGGGACGGAGGATGGTCTCTATGTAGTCCTGCGCGGTGGCCTCCAGGCCGACGTCGCGCTGCGCGCGCTCCGAGAGGTACCAGCGGTGCTCCAGCAGCTCGTGGTAGATCTGCGCGGTATCGGCGCCGTCCCGCAGGTCGAGGGGCACCGCGCGCACGGCGGGCCGGAAGACGTCGCGGACCCAGCGGTGGGCGAGCACTTCGGGGCGGGCGCCGAGCGGGTCGCCCGGGGCGTAGTCCTCCTGGCCGGCCATCCACGTCTCCAGGTCGTTGAGCAGGCTCCTGGCCTGGTTCTCCTCGGCGTCGAGGCCGGTGAGGCGCAGCAGTTGGCGCTGGTGGTGGCCGGCGTCGACGACCTTGGGGAGGAAGGTGACGTGGTCGCCGTCGGGGGAACGCTGAATCTGCATCTCCGCGACGTCGAAGCCCAGTTCGTTCAGGCGGCGGATACGGCGGTCGATGTAGTGCCGCTTGTCCTTGGGGTAGATGGAGGTGCGGGTCAGCTCGTGCCACAGGTCGCCGTACCGTTCGACGATCTCCTGGCCGAACGGCACCGGGTCGACCGAGGGGTGCAGGGAGCCGCCGGCCTCCAGGTCCATCAGCTCGCCGACGATGTTGACCTGGGCCACCTCCAGGTCGTAGTCGCGCTGGCCGCGCGTCAGCCGGGGCTGGATCTGGCCGGTCTCGGCGTCGACGAGGTAGGCGGCGTAGGCGCCGGCGTCGCGGCGGAAGAGGGTGTTGGACAGGGAGCAGTCGCCCCAGGCGAAGCCGCTGAGGTGGAGCCGCACGAGGAGGACGGCGAGCGCGTCGAGGAGCCGTTTGATGGTGGTGGGGCGCATCGTCGTCTCGAACATCGAGCGGTAGGGCAGGGAGCCCTTGAGCTGCCGGGTGATCAGCACGGGTTCGAGCGGCTCGCCGTGGGCGCCGGTTCTGCCGGTGACCACCGCGACCGGGTCGACGGACGGCACGGCCAGCCGGTCCAGGTCCCGCAGCAGGGCGTATTCGCGGACGGCCGCCCACTCGCCGACCTCCTTCACCGCCACGACCTCGCTGCCGGCCCTGGCGAAGCGGACCACGTGGCGGGAGATGCCGCGCGGCAGCGCGACGAGGTGCTTCTCCGGCCACTCTGCCAGCGGGACGTCCCACGGCAGGTCCAGGAGGGTTGCGGGGTGGGCGGGGTCGGTGGCGGTGATGTGCAGCTCCATGGGGTCCAGTCTGCGCCAGGTCGCCGCCCGTACGGGCGGCGGTGCCCCGGTGCGGCGGGCCGCCGCGGGCGAACGGGCGGCGACCGGCGGGCGGCGGGGTAGCGGCCGGCCGCCGGCGGGCGGCCGGTGCGCGCCGCCCGCCGGCCCCGGTCGCTCAGCGGTTCCTGACGGTGTCGGCCGCCGAGTCCTTCAGGCTCTGCGCGGCCTGCCGCACCGTGTCACCGCCGTCGGCGCGCACATGGCGGGCGGATTCGAACGCCGCGTCCCGCACCGGCCCGGCGCGTTCGGACAGCCGTTCGGCGGCCTGCTGCTCCTGGCGGCTCGCCGGTGCGAGCGAGGCGGCCATCAGTCCGGCGCCGAAGGCGACCGCCCCGGCGGCCAGCGGGTTGCCCCGCGTGCGGCGCGCGGCCTCCTGCGGGGCGCGGCCCGCGCCGCCGCCGGCCTGGGCCGCGGTGTCGCGGGTGGACCTGGCGGCCCGGCTGCCGCGTTCCCTGGCCCCGCCGACGCTTCCGGAGGCCGAGCCCGCGATGCGCTCGCGCAGTCCTGAGGCGGTGTCGCGCACGCGTGCGCCCCGGCGCTGCGCCATGCGGCGCGGGCTGGCCCGGTCCGCGAGCCGGTCCAGGTCGCCGGCCAGTTTGTTCCTGGTGGCCTCGATGTCGGCCCTTATGCGGTCGGGTGACGTGCCCATCGTGCGTCCTCCTTGAGGGTTTCCACGGTCTGTTCGGGTGTGGGGGACACGCTCTTCATGCGAGCGCGCCCCGCGACGAACAGGACGGCGCCCGCGACCGCCCACAACCCGGCGACGATCAGCCCGGCCCACCCGGCGTCGACGACGTTGGCCAGGCCGAACATCAGCGCCAGGGAGAGGAAGAAGGCGACCATGTAGCCGGCGAATCCCGCGCCGCCGAACATGCCCGCGGCCTTCCCCGCCTTGCCGACCTCCTGGCGGACCTCGGCCTTGGCGAGCTCGACTTCCTGGCGGAAGAGCCGCTGGGCGTCCGCGGTGACCTCGGAGATCGCGCCGCCGATGGACCCGTCCCGTTCCGCGGTGGTTTCCGCCTGTCGCGGTTCCCGTGACGTCAGCGTCATGTCACACCTCCCGCTGCTCGGCCTCGCCGGACCCGTGCCCACCGGACCCGTGCCCGTCGGCCTCGGCGCGGCCGGCCTTGACCAGCCGCCCGATGGCGAGCCCCGCCAGCGCGGCGCCGCCGAGGAAGGCGGCGGGCCGGCGCCGGGCGAAGCCCTGCACGTCCTCGACGAGCCCGCCGAAGCCGTGCCGGTCGAGGTAGTCGGCGGCGCGGTGGCCCTGGTCGGCGGCCTGCGCCACCAGGCTTTTGGCCGGCGAGTCGGCGGGGGCGTTTTGGGCCAGGCCCGCCATGTCGTCGGCCCACTGCCGGACGGCGCCCGCGGTGCGGTGCGTCTGGGTGTCGGCCTCGTCCGTGACGCGGCCGCGCAGGTCGTGGGCGGTGGTCCGCGCCTGGCTCCTGGCCTGGTCCGTCACGGCCCGGGTCTGCTCCCGCGCGGTGTCGGTGAACCCCCGGGACCCGTCTCCGCTCTGCTGGGCACGGTGCGTGTCCACATGCGCAGACTCACTCATGGATCTCTCCTTCTCCGGGATGCGGGTGTGCCTCCCTGTTCCGGAGCCGGGTTACCACCGCAAACCAGACGAAAACCTCGCAAACCGCACGACGAAGGTATTCACGGCACGCGGCCGCGCTCGTATACCTGGAGCAGGCGCCGCGCCACGGCCGCGCCCTCCGACCGCCCTCCGCCCGCCCTCCGCCCGGCCACGGGCGACGACCACCGGGAGTCCCATGTCCGCACCGCGCAGCCCCGCACTGCTCGCCGCCGTCCTGCTGACCGCCGCGGCCACCGGCGGCACCGTGCAGGCGGCGGACCGTGCCGCGACGGCGATCCTCGACGTCACGGACGCCGAGGAGCTGGCGCAGGCCCTGGCCGACGCTGCCCCCGGCGACACCATCCGGCTGGCCGACGGCACCTACCAGGGCAACTTCGACGCCACCACCAGCGGTACGGAGACCGCTCCCATCACCCTCACCGGCTCGTCCGGCGCCGTGCTGACCGCGCGCGGCGGGTACGGCCTGCACCTCGACGGCGCCTCGTACTGGAACCTGTCCGGCTTCACCGTCACCGGCGGGCAGAAGGGCATCGTCACCGACGCGGCCGACCACGTCCACATCGACGCCGTCACCGTCCACGGCCTGACCATGGAGGCCGTCCACTTCCGCAACTCCAGCTCCCACGGCTCGCTCACCGACTCCACCATCCACGACACCGGCAACGACGGCCGCGGCATGGGCGAGGGCGTCTACGTCGGCAGCGCGGGCGGCACCGACGACCACAGCGACCACGTCCTCATCCGCGGCAACACCCTCGGCCCCGGCATCGGCGGCGAGAACATCGACATCAAGGAGGGCACCACCGGCGCCCGCATCATCGGCAACACCTTCGACGGCAGCGGCCTGACCGGCGCCAACTACGACGACTCCTGGGTCGACATCAAGGGCAATCACGTGCTGGTCGAGGGCAACACCGGCGTTCACACCACCAACGACGGTTTCCAGACGCACGAAGTGCAGGACGGCTGGGGCTGCCACACCGTCTTCCGCGGCAACCACGCCGACCTCACCGGCTCAGCCGGGCCCGACCGGTACGCCATCAACGTGACCAGCCACGACCCCGGCACCTGCCCCGTCACGGTCACCGGCGACAACACCGTCACCGGCGGCAACGGCCTCACCAATCCGGGCATCCCGGTCGGCTGAGCGGGCCGGCTCCGGCCCGGACGTGCGGCCCCGGGACGGCGGCCACAGAATGGACGGGCGCCCGCGGAGGAGGGGGCAACGGCCGCGTGGTGAACGGTCGCGCCGTTCTCCGGCCCGGCGGGCGCCCCGCCGACCAAGGAGGAGCAAGTGGCCGCAGCGCCCACCCACACGCTCAACGACTCGCACGACCTGCCCGCGTTCGGTTTCGGCACCTACCCGCTGGACGACGCCGCGGCCGAGACGGCGGTGGCCGGGGCCCTCGGCCTCGGCTACCGGCTCATCGACACCGCGGTGAACTACGGGAACGAGGCGGGCGTCGGCCGCGGCATCGCCGCCTCGGGCCTGCCCAGGGACGAGGTCGTGGTCACCACCAAGCTGCCGGGCCGCCACCACGGCTACGACGAGACCCTGGCCTCCTTCGAGGAGTCCAGGACACGGCTCGGGCTGAGGCACGTCGATCTGTACCTCATCCACTGGCCGCTCCCCGGCGTCGGCGCCTTCACCGAATCCTGGCGGGCGATGATCAAGCTACGGGACGACGGCCTGGTGCGGTCCATCGGCGTCTCCAACTTCACGCCCGCTCACTTGCGCCGCCTCGCCGAGGAGACCGGGGTGCTGCCCGCGGTGAACCAGATCGAATTGCACCCCCTATTTCCCCAGGACGAGGCTCGCGCTTTCCATGCCGAGCACGGCATCATCACGGAGAGCTGGAGCCCGCTGGGCCGCGGCAGCACCCTGCTGCGCGACGCGGGCATCGGGCGGCTCGCCGAGAAGCACGGCGTCACGCCCGCGCAGATCGTGCTGCGGTGGCACGTCCAGCTCGGTGTGGTACCGATCCCGAAGTCGGGCGACCCCGGGCGGCAGCGGGAGAACTTCGACGTGTTCGGCTTCGCGCTGGACGCGGAGGAGATGGCGGCCGTGTCCGACCGCCCGCACCGGCGGCTCGGCGGCGACCCCGACACGCACGAGGAGTTTTGACCGACCGCCCACCACGCCGGGATACGCTCACCGCGCTTTTTGGAAACACGGCCCGCCCGCCCGTAGTTGGGCATTACGACAGCTGATGTGACGACAGGAGTTGATGAGATGGCGCGGCAGGCACAGATCGGTGTCACCGGGCTTGCGGTGATGGGCAGCAATCTCGCCCGTAACTTCGCCAGGCACGGGCACACCGTTGCCGTGCACAACCGCACCGCCGCCAAGACGCGGGCGCTGGTCGAGGAGTTCGGCCACGAGGGGGACTTCGTTCCCGCGGAGTCCGCGCGGGAGTTCGTGGCCGCGCTCGAACGGCCGCGCCGACTGGTGATCATGGTCAAGGCGGGCGCCGCGACGGACGCGGTGATCGACGAGTTCGCCGAGCTGCTTGAGCCCGGCGACATGATCATGGACGGCGGCAACGCCCACTTCGAGGACACCAGGCGCCGCGAGGCCGCGCTGAAGGAGCGCGGCCTGCACTTCGTGGGCTGCGGCATCTCCGGCGGCGAGGAGGGCGCGCTGAACGGCCCGAGCATCATGCCGGGCGGCTCCGCCGAGTCCTACCGGGCGCTCGGCCCCCTGCTGGAGAGCATTTCGGCGAAGGTCGACGGCGAGCCGTGCTGCGCGCACATCGGCCCGGACGGCGCGGGTCACTTCGTCAAGATGGTGCACAACGGCATCGAGTACGCCGACATGCAGCTCATCGCCGAGGCGTACGACCTGCTCCGCAAGGTCGCCGGGTACGAGCCGGCGCAGATCGCCGACATCTTCCGCAAGTGGAACACGGGGCGGCTCGACTCCTACCTCATCGAGATCACCGCCGAGGTCCTGGCCCACACCGACGCGGACACCGGCGGCCCGTTCGTCGACATCGTCGCCGACCGCGCCGAGCAGAAGGGCACCGGCCGGTGGACGGTGCAGACCGCGCTCGACCTCGGGGTGCCCGTCTCCGGCATCGCCGAGGCGGTCTTCGCCCGCTCCGTGTCCGGCCACGCCGAGCTGCGGGCCGCGGCGGCGGACCTGCCGGGGCCCGAGCGGCCGGAGCTGCACCCGGACGACGCGGCCCGCTTCACGGAGCACGTGGAACAGGCGCTGTACGCCTCGAAGATCGTGGCCTACGCGCAGGGCTGGCACCTGATCCAGACCGGCGGCGAGCAGTACGGCTGGGACATCGACCGCGCCTCGGTCGCGGCGATCTGGCGCGGCGGCTGCATCATCAGGGCCAGGTTCCTCGACGAGATCCGCGCCGCCTACCGCGGCGGCCAGGCGCCGGTGACGCTGCTGACCGACCCGACGTTCGGCGAGGCGCTGCGCGCCGCGCAGAACGCGTGGCGGCACGTGGTGGCCCGGGCGACGGAGCTGGGCGTTCCCGCGCCGGGCTTCTCCGCGGCGCTGGCGTACTACGACACGCTGCGGGCGGGCCGGCTGCCCGCGGCGCTGGTGCAGGGGCAGCGGGACTACTTCGGCGCCCACACCTACCAGCGCACGGACAAGGACGGTTCCTACCACACGCTGTGGGGCGGGGACCGCAGCGAGCGCAAGGAGTGAGCCACAGGGCGGTCCGGCACCCGCGCCGGACCGCCCCGCTCTCGCCCGGGGTCAGTGACCGCGCGTCAGGCGCACCGTGTCCCGGTACCAGGCGCCGCTGTCCTTGACCGTCCTGCGCTGGGTGTCGTAGTCCACGCGCACGATGCCGAAGCGCTTCTCGTAGCCGTAGGCCCACTCGAAGTTGTCGAACAGGGACCACGCGAAGTAGCCGCGCACGTCGGCGCCCGCCGCGCGGGCGTCGGCGACGGCCCGCAGGTGGTCCGCCAGGTAGGCGGTGCGGTCCGCGTCGTGCACGGCCCCGTCCGCCGCGCGGGCGTCGTCGAACGCCGCGCCGTTCTCCGTGATGACCGTCGGCAGCCCGTAGTCCCGGTGCAGCCTCAGCAGCAGGCTGGTCAGCCCCTCGGGAACGATCTCCCAGTCCATGGCGGTGCGGGGACGGCCGAACGGCACGCCGCGCACGACGGGCCTGCCCTCCCCGTCGACCGCCGAGCCGTCCTCCGCGGTGCCGGCGAACCGGTGGCTGGAGTAGTAGTTGACGCCGAGCACGTCCAGCGGCGTGGCGATGGCGGCCAGGTCGCCCTCCCGCACCGGCAGGGTGATTCCCCGCTCCCCCAGCTCCGCCACGACGTCCTCGGGATAGCGCCCGTGGACCAGCGGGTCGAGGTAGATACGGGTGCCGAGGCCGTCGGCGCGGCGGGCCGCCTCGCGGTCCTGCGCGGAGTCCGTGGCGGGTGAGCCGTGGCCCAGGTTGAGGGTGATGCCGAGTTCGAGGCCGGGCGCGGCCTGCGCGCGCAGCCGCTGCGCGGCCAGGCCGTGGCCGAGCAGCAGGTGGTGCACGGCGTGCATGGCCGCGCCGAAGTCGCGCCGCCCGGGGGCGTGCACGCCCTGGTCGTAGCCGAGCATGGCGGAGCACCAGGGCTCGTTCAGCGTGGTCCAGTGCGCGACCCGGTCGCCGAGGGCCGCATGGGCCAGCTCCGCGTAATCGGCGAAGCGGTGGGCGGTGTCGCGGGCCGGCCAGCCCCCGGCGTCCTCCAGTTCCTGCGGCAGGTCCCAGTGGTACAGCGTGACCCAGGGGGTGATGCCGCGGTCCAGGAGGGTGTCGACGAGGCGGTCGTAGAACGCGATGCCACGCGGGTTGGCCGGGCCCCGGCCGCCCGGCTGGACACGGGGCCAGGCCAGCGAGAAGCGGTAGGCGTCCACGCCGAGGCCGGCGATCAGGTCGACGTCGTCCGTGACCCGGTGGTAGTGGTCACAGGCGACGTCGCCGTTGTCGCCGCCCGCGACGGCGCCTGGCACGCGGCAGAAGGTGTCCCAGATGGACGGGGTACGGCCGTCCTCGTCCGCCGCGCCCTCGATCTGGTACGCGGAGGTGGCCACGCCCCAGCGGAAGCCGTCGGACAGTTCGGGAATGGGCACGGCGGGCGCCCGGCCGGTGGCGGGCACGGGCGGCTTGGCGGTGGCGGTCATGAGGCTCCTGGTCAGTGGTCGGCGTGCAGCCAGCAGGCGACGGTGCGGTCGGCGCCGCCCGGGGGCGGCGGCGTGTCCCCGCCGGCCCGGGTGAGGGGCAGGAGCCCGGGCACGCGCCGTTCGCAGGGCTCGAACGCCTTGGGGCAGCGGGGGTGGAAGGCACAGCCGGCGGGCATGGCCTTGAGGTCGGGCGGCGATCCCGGGATGCCGGTCAGCTCCCGGCGCGGGCCGTGCAGCGCGGGGAAGGAGTGCAGCAGCCCGTCGCTGTAGGGGTGGAGGGCGGTCTCGTAGATGTCCTTGGCGTTGGCCTCCTCGACGATCCGCCCGCCGTACATGATCGCGATGCGGTCGGAGAACTCGATGAGCAGCGAGATGTCGTGGGTGATGAACACGACAGAGAAGTCCAGCTCGCGGCGCAGCCGCGTCAGCTGCCGCAGGATCTGCCGCTGCATCACCACGTCGAGAGCGGTGGTGGGCTCGTCGAGGATGACGATCTCCGGGTCGAGGGCGAGTGCCATGGCGATCATGACGCGCTGGCGCATGCCGCCGGAGAGCTGGTGCGGGTAGCTGGCGAGCCGGTCGCTGGAAATGCCGACCAGCGACAGCAGTTCCTCGGCGCGGGCGGTCCGCTCGGCCCGGCTCATGCCCGGCCGGTGGGCCCGGAGCACATCCGTCAGCTGGGTGCGAACGGTGTGCACCGGGTTGAGGGAGTTCATCGCGCCCTGGAAGACCAGGGAGATCTCCTGCCAGCGGAACGCGCGCAGCTGGTCCGGCTCCAGGTCGAGGATGTCGGAGCTGCCCCCGGCGCGCGGGTGGTAGCGCACCGAGCCGCCGGTGATGACGCCGGGCGGGGACAGCAGGCGGGTGACGCCGTAGGCGAGGGTGGACTTGCCGCTGCCCGACTCCCCCGCGAGGCCGAGCACTTCGCCGCGGTGCAGGGTGAGGCTGACGTCCCGCACGGCGTGCACGGCGGAGTCCCCGAGGCCGTAGTCGACGCACAGGCCGCTGATGTCGAGGACGGCTGGGCTGCTCATGTGCTGGTGTCCTTCCGGGTCGTCGTCTCGTCCCGGGGGGCGCGCACCACGGGGGTGAAGCCGACGCGCATCCGCACGGACCGGTCGGGGCGGCCCTCCGAGCGCAGCCGGGGATTGATGAACTCGTCGATGCCGAAGTTGATGAGGGACAGGGCGGTGCCGAGCAGGGCGATGCACAGTCCGGCGGGCACGAACCACCACCACGCGTCCTGGGCGAGTGCCTGGTTGCTCTGGGCCCAGAAGAGGACGGTGCCCCAGTTCCAGTGCGAGATGTCGGCGACGCCGATGAAGGCGAGGGTGATCTCGGCGAGCACGGCGAAGATCACCGTGCCGATGAACCCGGAGGCGATGACGGGCGTGAGGTTGGGCAGCAGTTCGAAGACGATGATGCGCCAGGTGGACTCGCCGGTGGCGCGGGCGGCCTGGACGTAGTCGCGGCTGCGCAGCGACAGCGTCTGGGCGCGCAGCACCCGGGCGCCCCAGGCCCACGAGGTGAGCCCGATGACCATGGCGATGGTCAGGTCGTTGGTCTCGGGCAGGAGGCTGGTCACGATGATGATGAGCGGCAGGCCCGGGATCACCAGGAAGACGTTGCTGACCGAGGAGAGCACTTCGTCCCCGACACCGCCGAGGTAGCCGGCGGTGACGCCGATGAGCACGCCGAGCACGGTGGCGACGACGGCGGCGGTGAAGCCGACGACGAGCACGCCCCGGGTGCCGACCAGGATCTGGGAGAAGATGTCCTGCCCGGTCTGCGTGGTGCCGAACGGGTGGTCGAGGGAAGGCGGCTGGAGCAGGTCGTCGCTGCGGGCGGAGGGGTCGTAGGGCGCCAGCCAGGAGCCGGCGACGGCCAGCACGACGAAGACGCCGAGGATGATCAGGCCGATGAGGGTCTTCCGGTTGCGCAGGAATCGCAGCCGGTCCCGCCGGGGGGCCTCGGCCGCTTCCCCGGCGACGACGGCGGTTTCTGTGGCTTGGAGTGCCATGGTCGCTACGCCTCCCGTCGGGTGCGTGGGTCAAGGAGCAGGTACACGAGGTCGGCAACGAGGTTGGCGGCGAGCACGGCGAGGGTGATGAAGAGGAAGACGCCCTGCATGAGGGGGTAGTCCTTGGCGCCGACACCCTGGAACAGCACGTAGCCGATGCCGGGGTAGGAGAAGACCATCTCCACCAGCAGGGTGCCGCCGACGATGAAGCCGAGGGACAGCGCGAAGTTGGAGATGTTCGGCAGGATCGCGTTGCGCGCGGCATAGGAGAACATGACGCGGCGCTCGGGCAGGCCCTTGGCGTGCGCGACGAGCACGTAGTCCTCCGCGGAGACGGAGACCATCATGTTGCGCATGCCGAGTATCCAGCCGGCGATGGCGCTGACGATGATGGTGACGCCCGGCAGGACGCCGTGGTAGATGGCGCTGGAGATGAAATCCCAGCTGAACTCGGGCACCAGGCCGTTGTCGTAGCCGCCCGAGGCGGGGAAGATCGGCCACTGCACCGCGAACAGGGCGATGGCGATGAGGCCGAGCCAGAAGTAGGGGATGGCCGAGAGGAACGTGGTGACGGGCAGCATGCCGTCCAGCCAGGAGCCGCGCCGCCACCCGGCGTAGACGCCGATCCCGGTGCCGAGGAGAAAGCTGATGATGGTGGTGATCCCCATCAGCGACAGCGTCCAGGGCATGCTCTGCCCGATGATCTCCGAGACGCCGGTGGGGAAGTAGGTGAACGAGGTGCCCAGATCGCCGTCGAACAGGTTGCCCCAGTAGTCCAGGTACTGCCGCCACAGGGACGCTTCCTGATCGAGGCCGAACAGGGTGCGCAGGGAGTCGATGGCCTGGGTGCTGAGCTGGCCCTGATAGCGGGTGATCAGGGACTGCACGGGGTCGCCCGGCATCATCCGCGGGATGAAGAAGTTGATGGTGATGGCCGCCCAGGCCGTGAAGACGTAGAACGCCAGGCGTTGAACGAGGTACCTCACGCGGGTGCCTCCTGGGGGGCGGGCCGCTCCTCGGTGGTGCCGTCGTACAGCCAGCAGGCGGCCCACTGGCCGTCGGCGAGGTCGAAGCGCGGCGGCACGTCGGTGCGGCAGCGGGCCATCGCCATCGGGCAGCGCGGGTGGAACCGGCAGCCGGGGGGCGGCGATATGAGGCTGGGCGGCTCGCCGCCGGCCTCCTCGCCCTCGGTGGCGTCGCCGGCCCCGGGCTCCTCGCCCGCGCCGGTGATGCGGTCCGGGTCGGGGGCGGAGCCGATGAGCAGCTGCGTGTAGGGGTGGGCGGGCCGCTGGGTGACGGTCTCGCTGTCGCCGCCCTCGACCATGCGTCCCGCGTACATCACCAGGGTCTCGTCGGCGAAGTAGCGGGCGGAGGCGATGTCGTGGGTGATGTACAGGATCGCCAGGTCGAGGCGTTCCTTGAGGTCGCGCAGGAGGTTGAGGATGCCGAGCCGGATGGACACGTCCAGCATGGACACCGGCTCGTCGGCCAGCAGAACCTTGGGGTCGGCGGCCATGGCGCGGGCGATGGCGACGCGCTGGCGCTGGCCGCCGGACAGCTCGTGGGGAAACTTGTCGACGTAACGGTCCGGCGGCGTGAGGTGCACGCGGCCAAGCAGCTCCGTGAGGGCCTGCTCCAGCTCGGCGGCGGTCCGGCCGGCGCGGCCGTGGATGCGCAGGGCGCGCGTGAGGTGGTAGCGCACCGTGTGCGTGGGGTTGAGGGAGCCGAAGGGGTCCTGGAAGATGAGCTGGACCTGACGGCAGTATGCGCGGAACGACTTGCCGCGGGCGGCGCGCACCGGCTTCCCCGACAGGCGGAGTTCGCCCGAGGTCGCCGGGTAGAGCTGTGCGAGCAGCCGCGCGATGGTGGACTTCCCCGAGCCGGACTCCCCCACCACGGCGGTCACGGTGCCGCGGCGCAGCCGCAGCGACACGTCGTCGACGGCGTGGACCACGGGCCGGTCGCGTTCGGCGATGCTGCGCAGCGTACGCCGCACCCGGAAGTGCTTGCTGAGATCGCGGGCTTCGAGGACCACGTCGGGATGGGGGGCGGCGCGGGGCGCATCAGGTTTTTCGGGCATGACGGATGTCCTTGGGTGACGGGCGGCGTGAGGGGCGCCCGCCCCCGCCGCGGCAGGCGCGCGGGTGGTTGCGGCGGGGGCGGGCGGGCGTGCGGGACCAGCTGACGGCGGTGTCAGTCGGCCGCGTTGGCCGGCTCCAGGTTCAGCACGACGTCGAGCGCTCCGCGCTGCGTGGGCTGCGGCGGCGCGTACGGGTCCTCTTCGGTGGGCCAGCCGACCCAGTTCTTCGTGCTGTACTCCGCCCCGATGGGCCCGGCGACGGTCGGGATCATCGGGACCTCTTCGACGAGGATGCGCTGGAGGGTGTGGAGCGCCTCGGTGCGGGTCTCCTCGTCGGTCGCGTTGGCGTACTCGTCCAGCGCCTGGTCGGCCTCTTCGTCTTGGAAGCGGCCGAAGTTGCCGGCCGGGGAGGCCTCACCGATCGGCTTGTAGCTGTCGCCGTCCATGATGTGCTGGTACATGTCGTACGGCGTGGCGCCGGTGTTGGTCCAGTGCAGGGTGGCGTCGAAGCCGCCGGCGTTCACCGAGTTGGTCCAGGCGTCCACGGTCTGCGTCTCGACGGTGGCCTCGATGCCGATCTCGGCGAGGTTGTCGGAGATGATGGACAGGGCGGTCAGGTAGTCCGACCAGCCGGCGGGGTCGGTCAGGGTGAGGCTGACGGGTTCGCCCTCGGGGGTGTTGAGGGTGTCGCCGTCCAGCTCGTACCCGGCCTCCTGAAGGACCTGCCGGGCGCCCTCGACGTCGATCTCCTGCGTGACGCCCTGGTATTCGGGCGCCAGGAAGGACTCGCCCGCGGGCAGCGGCAGGCCGGTCGGGTTCTCCAGCGCCGGGTAGAGGCCGGCGTGCGCCTGCTCGTGAATGGCCTGCCGGTCGATCACCATGGCCATCGCGCGGCGCAGCGCGGGATCGTCGAACGGCTCACGTTCCACGTTGATCCACAGCCCGTGAATGCCGAGCCCCGTGGGGAACCACAGTTTGTGGTTCTCCGGGTCCCGGTCGACGAAGACGTTCTCGTAGTCGGGCATGAAGACGAACGACCACTCGGTATCGCCGTTGGCGAGGGCCGTGGTCTGCGCGTTGTTGTCGTTGTAGGAGGTGTACCGAAGCTCCTCGACGGCCGGCAGGTCCTGCCAGTAGGAGTCGCGGCGGGTCAGCGTCACCGTCTGCGGGGTGAAGCTCTCCAGCACGTAGGGGCCGGTGCCGACCGGCTCCTGGTTCTCGAAGGTCTCCGGCGCGTCCAGCTCGCCCCATATGTGCTCGGGCACGATGTAGGTGTCAAGAATCCGCGTCTGGTTGACGAACTGGGATTCGGCAAAGTTGACGGTGACGGTGCTGCCGTCGAGGACGACGTCCTCGTAGGGGATGCCCGCGGTGTTGAGCGCGTCGTTGCTCGCGAGCAGCTCGAAGGTGAACGCGACGTCCTCGGCGCTGAACGGCTCCTCGTCCGACCAGGTGGGCCCGTCCTGGATGGTGAAGCTGACCGAGGTGAAGTCCTCGGCCCACTCCCAGGCGGTGGCCAGCCACGGCTTCGGCTCCTGCTCCGGCCGCACCACGTTCGTCATGGCGAGCGGTTCGTAGATCATGGCCCGGTAGCCGAGCGACGCGCCTGCCGAGGTGTCCAGGAACGGGTTGCTGTTGTTGGCCTGGGGCCCGTTCGGCATGCCCACGTTCAGCACGCCGCCGCTGCCGCTCCCCGGCCCCTCGGGGCCGGATGAGCCCGAACAGCCGGCGAGCACGGCGAGTGCCAGCAGGGCGCTGCCGGCGGCCGTGATGGTACTGCGCGTTCGCGCATGGACTCTCATGGGGAAACTCCCGGGATCGTGAACTGTGGGTCGGACCTGCTGGGATGTCGGGGGGACCGTGGGGATCGTCAGCCGGGAGCGGAGGACCGGATGACGAATTCGGTGGGCAGGACGGTCGGGGCCGCCTGGAGCGGGGTGACGCCGCCGAGGTGCTCGATCATGCGGCGGGCCGCCGCCTCCCCCATGGCTCGCATGGGCTGACGGACCGTGGTCAGCGGCGGCTCGGTGTAGGCGGCGATCGGGATGTCGTCGAAGCCGATGACGGCGACGTCGTCCGGCACCCGGCGGCCGGCGGCGCGCAGGGCGTGCAGGGCGCCGGTGGCGCTGAGGTCGTTGTGGGCGAAGACGGAGTCGAAGGGGATGCCCTCGGTAAGGGCGCGTTCGATCACGGTCTGGCCGCAGCGGACGGTGAAGTCCCCCGCGGCGACCCGGGCCGCGGGCTGGGCGACCCCGCGTTCGCGCAGCACCCCGACGAATCCCGTCAGCCGGTCCTGCACACACCCGAAGTGCCGGGGCCCGGTGATGATCAGCGGGGCACGGCGGCCGGAGTCCAGCAGATGCGCGGCGGCGGCCGCGGCGCCCTCGGCGTTGGTGGTCGCCACGGAGGGGAAGTCGGGGCGCTGCCCGCGGTCGTCGACCATGACCAGCGGCAGGCCCTGCCGGTGCAGGGCGGCCATGGAACGCAGCGTGTTCTCGGGCTCTATGACCAGCACCCCGTCGAAGGCGCGCGCGGACACCTGGCTGGTGAACTGGGCCATCGAGTCCTCACCCCGGTTGCAGGTGAAGAGGAGCAGGCCGTACCCGGCCGCCTCGACGGTGTCCGCGACGCCCTGGAGCACTTCCCCAACCCAGGGCCAGGTCAGCGAAGGAACGAGCATGGCCAGGGTGCGGTTGCTGCCGCGCGCCAGGCCGACGGCACGCGAACTGGGGACGTAGCCCAACTTCGCGATGACGGCGCGGACCCGGTCGGCGGTCTCCGCGTCCACCTCGCCCTTGCCGTTGAGCACACGCGAGACCGTGGTCTTGCTGACCGCCGCGTTACGGGCGACATCGGCGATGGTGACACGCATGGACGGGCTCCTCGGCAGCTGAGCAGGCTGCGCGCCGCACGTGCGGCGGCAGCGTCGACACCGGTTCCGGAACCGGTTCCGGCGAAGTTGCGTGGGAGTTAACCGCGCCTCTCACAAGCCGTCAATAGATCACACCAGATTGTTTTGAGAGCGCTCTACTTTTGATTTTGCCTTCAAGAGGTGAAGTGATAAATCCTTTTACTTGGTCTGACCAGCGAGAAGTGTGTCGTGGTCACGATGAGCCTTTGGTTCCACGCGGGCGAAGCGGCGGCCGGGCGGGACCCCGTTCCCCGCGCCGCCGCGGCGGCGCCGACCGTTACGACCGCGAACGCTTTCACGGCTGCCGCGGCCCGCCGGGACGCGGCGGTGGACCCGCGCGTCCCTGCGCCGTTCGAGCGCGCCCGTCACGGCCGGGGGCGCGCGGCCTGCGGAGACGTCGGACACCGGGCGGCACCGGCCGCGAGCGGGACCCGAGCGGGACCCGAGCGAGCCTCAAGAGGTGTTCAAATGCGGCACGTTCACCGTCGCTCGACGGCCGCGGCTCCGACCCGCCTTCGCACCGTGAACGGTCGCTCCGTCGGCCGTACGGGGGACCTGCCGCCGGTGGGCGGCCTGTCGGCCGAAGACGCCTCCCCGCGCCTGGCACCGTGCCCGGCAGGGCGCGGGACGTACGCGCGCACCAGCGGCACGGCCACGGGAATTGAGGAGCACATGCAGATCGGGTACAAGCTGGCGGCGGAGGGATACGGACCGGAAGAGCTGGTGCGGCAGGCCGAGCTGGCGGAGCGGTCCGGATTCGACTTCGTGGAGATCAGCGACCACTTCCACCCCTGGCTCGACAACCAGGGGCACTCACCCTTCGCCTGGAGCGTGCTGGGCGCCATCGCCGCCCGCACCGAACGCATCGGCCTGGCGACGGGCGTCACCTGCCCCACCGTCCGCTACCACCCGGCGATCGTGGCCCAGGCCGCCGCGACCCTCGGCCTGCTCTCCGGCGGCAGGTTCACGCTCGGCATCGGCTCTGGGGAACGGCTCAACGAGCACGTGGTCGGCCGCGGCTTCCCCGACTCCGTCCACGTACGGCACGAGATGCTGCGCGAGGCGCTGGAGATCATCCGCCTGCTGTGGCGGGGCGGATACCGCTCCTACGACGGCAGGTACCTGCGCGTGGAGGACGCCAGGATCTTCGACCTGCCCGCCGCGCCGCCGCTGATCGCGGTGGCCGCCGGCGGCGAGGAGGCGGCGGAGATCGCCGCCGCGCTCGGCGACGGCCTGTTCGCCACCGAGCCGCGCCAGGAGATCGTCCAGCGGTACCGCGACAGCGGCGGCGCCGGGCCCCGCTACGCCGAGGTGCCGGTCGCCTGGGCCGAGGACACCCACCGCGCGGCCGCGGCGGCGCTGGAGACCAGCCGGTGGGCCGTGACCGGCTGGAAGGTCATGAGCGAGCTGCCGAACCCGGTGAACTTCGAGGCCGCCTCCGCGACGGTCCGCGAGGAGGACATCCTCGCCCAGTTCGCGTGCGGCACCGACCCGGACCGTTACGCCGAGGTCGCCCAGACCTACGTCGACGCCGGCTTCGACCGGCTGGTGATGCAGAACGCAGGCCCCGACCCCGACGGCTTCGCGGACTTCTACCACCGCGAACTCGACCAGCGGCTGCGCGCCCTGACGCCGCGGGGCTGAGTCAGCTGATCTCGCTCACCTCGAACTGGAGGTCGACCGGCAGCTGCTGGCGGCCGTCGATGTTGAGCTTGCGGTAGACCCGGGTGAGGTGCTGCTCCACGGTGCTGACGGTGATGTACAGGCGGGAGGAGATGTCGCGGTTGGTGTAACCGCAGGCGGCGAGCACCGCGACCTTCTTCTCCGATTCGCTGAGCAGTGCTTCGTTCCCCTCCTTCACCGGCACCTGCGGAACGGCCTCCCAGGCCGGCTCCTCCTGGCTGAGCCGCATGCGGGCGCACAGCGGCTCGGCCCGGCAGTCCTTGGCCAGCTGCCACGCCCGGCGCGAGCCGACGGCGGCCTCGGCCACGTGCCCGAGACGCCGCTGGGTCTCCGACAGCTCGAAGAGCGCCTTGGCCAGCTCCAGCCGGTCCCCCGCGAGCTGCAACTGCCGCACCGCGCGGGTCAGCAGCGTCAGGCGCGTGCCCGGATCGGTCGAGACACCGAGCAGCCGCAGGCAGATGCCGCGCGCCCTGGCGTGGCTGAGGTCGGTCAGGGCCAGCTCCTCCCGCGCCATCCGATGCGCCTCCTCCGAGTGGCCGAGCTGGAGCCACGCCTCCGCGGCGTCGCTGCGCCAGGCCGCCCACCAGGGCCGGTCGATGCCCCAGCTCTCCACCAGCCGCCCGACGGCCAGAAAATCGTCCAGGGCGGCATGCGGCCGGTTGGTGGCGAGGTTGTAGTGGCCGCGGGCGCGCAGGTGCACGACCCCGTTGATGCTGCCGAACAGCGCGCGCGGGGCCGTGCGGTTCAGCTCCTTGGCCACCGCCTCGAAGTCCCCCATGGCCGTCTGGGCGAGTGCCTTCATCGCCTGAAGTCCGCTGGCCAGGACGCTGCCCTGCCGGTCCTGGAGGCCCGCGAGTCCGCTGTCCACGATGACCAGGACCTCGGCGAGGTCCCCCTGCTGGAAGGCGATGTCGGCCCCCAGGATGGAGACCATCGCGTGCCAGCCGCCCGCGTTCCTGCGCAGGCACTCCTTCAGCAGCGTCTCGGTCCAGTGGCGCGCCTTGTCCACCTTGCCCGCGAAGTGCAGGCACTTGGCGGCGCTGAGGATCGGCTCGATCGTCGCGTCGGTGAGCACGGACCGCCGCAGCAGCTCCTCGGCGGCGACGCTGATCTTGTCGTGGTCGCCCGCGACGAGGGTGCTCCAGGGTTTGAGGCTCTCCCGGTTCCTCGCCTCGGTGAGCGGCGGCCTGCGCCCCTCGCCCTCGGGCGCGGTGGGCGCCGGGCTGTAGGGGTCGACGGCGGCCGTCAGCCCGCTGTCCGACCAGGCGAAGGCCATCGGCGTCTGCGGGGGCGTCTTGTCCCGCAGCGCGGCGAGGATCTCGTTGACCTCGGTGAGCCGCCGGTGGCGCACGAACAGGTCGGCCAGCATGAACAGCTGGTCCTCCGGCACCCGGCCGGCCCGCATCAGGTCGAGCAGCTCCTCGGCGACCCGTTCGGAGGCCGAGGGGTTGCTGCGCCGCAGGACCATTGCCGTCCTGACGCGGATCTCGACGCGGCGCCTCGGCTCGGTCGACATGCCGTGGGCCAGGTCGAGGTAGTCGGCCGCGAGCCGGTCGTCGTCCTCCGCGAGCGCCTCCTCGGCCGCGTCCTGGAGCACGGAGACGCACCACGGCTCGTCGATGCCCTCGGCGCGGCGCACGTGGTGGGCGATGTCCGCGGCGCAGGCGCCGTCGGCGCGCAGGAGGACGGCGGCCCTGCCGTTCAACTCCCGTCGGCGGGCGGCGTCCATGCCCTCCAGAACGCCCACGCGGGTGGCGGGGTGGCGGAAGCGGTGCCCGTCGATGACGGCCGCGGCCTGGAGGGCGCGCAGCCCCTGCGCGGTGGCGGTGCCGGTGAGCCCGCAGAGCTTGCCGAGGCGGTCGAGGCCGCTCAGGCCGCCGAGGATCGCGAGGGCCTCGGCGACCTTGGCGGCCGTCGGCCCGCTGCGGTCCACACAGGTCAGCACGGCCAGGACGAACGCCTCGCTGGTGACGGGCCGCAGGGGGTCCGGCTGGGCGGGTGGCCCGGCCGGTGCCGTGGCGTGCTCCTCGCGCAGCGCGCGCACCAGGAGCGGATTGCCGCCGGTGACCTGCCAGCACTCCTGGACGGTGCGCTCGTCGGGCGGCGGGCAGCCGTCCCGGGTGAGCAGCGCCGCGACGTCCCGGCGGCCGAGGGAGTGCAGCCGCAGGCGCCGGAAGTGCGGCTGGCGCAGGAATTCGGTGCGGTAGGCCGGGTCGCGCTGATGGTGGTACAGGGCCTCGGTGAGGACCATGAGCAGGCGGGCGCCGCGGGAGCGGCCGGCCAGGTACAGGAGGTACTGGAGCGAGGGCGCGTCGACGAACTGGAGGTCGTCCACGGCGATGACGACCAGCCGGTCGCGCATCAGGTCGTGGAAGGCCGTGCCCAGCTTCTGCATGCGGGCGGTGCGCGCGGGAGTCTCCGGGTCGCCGCTGCCGGGCGTCGCCGCCGCCTGGGCGTCGTCCACGAGGGTCCGCAGCCGTTCCGCCGCGGGGGCGGGCAGCGTCGGGCAGTTGACGAGCTGCCGCAGGACGGCCAGGGGGAGAGAGTCCTCCGACCGCAGGGCGGCGGCCCGCAGAACGACGGCCGCTTCGTCGGCCGCATGGGCCGCGATGGCTTCCAGGAGTTCGCTCTTGCCGAAGCCGGCCGGGCCTTCTATGACGACTATTCGCGCCTTGCCTAATGCCGATTCAGCGAGCGCAGATTTCAATTCCCGGAGGCCTGTGTGCAGCATGCAGAACCTTTGTCCCCAGCTTCCCGAACCCATGACCGATGAACGGAACAACCAGTCTCGATACAACCCTGTACGCGGCGCCCCTGTCAACCAAAGGCCTTGAGGCCCGCTGGACGCAAAGCCTACCAATGCGACAAGAAAGACCTAACCGACCTCTCAGCTTTTAAGGGCCTTTATTAACCCTGCACTACTACATCCAGCAACCGGATGGCGACGCACCGGCGTGGCGATACGGCACGAAGGACAGAAAAGGACGTGAGATCGGATAAAAAGCAACAGAAACGTCAGGCATGTGACATGCGATGGCCACCCGACGGAGGCGCCTGCGCAACACAGTGGCAATCTTCGGGCGGCCCCGCGGGAAGTGCTCCGGCGACAGCAAGCGCACGGTTCACCGCCTCTCGAAAATTCGCCGGCTGAACAATATTTGACGCGCCACGGCATAAGCCGTCCGGGCCGCTCGCGATCCACACAAGCGGAATCACCCTTTCACATCGGCCCCACGGGCGAACACCCGGCCCACGCGCCTTCCGTATTCCCCTCCACCCCCCCGCGGCGCGGCCTCGGCGCGCGGGACGCCGTGCGAGACGAACAGGGCGAACAGGGGGCTTGTTGGCCCGTGAGGGTGCCTCGTCCCCCCACCGTTGAGAACGGTTTCGGCCGGATGAAGGGAACGAGGTGCGACCACCCTGATCGACGAACTGTGGCGTGACGCGCCGCCGCGCACGGCGGCGACCACGCTCCAGGTGTACATATCGCAGCTCCGCAAGCTGCTGCACGCAGCCGACCCGGAGGCCGGACGACGCGCCTCGCTGACCACGCGACGCCCCGGCTACCTGCTGCGGCTGACACCAAATCAACTCGACCTGACCGAATTCGAGGAGCTGCACGGGCGTGGCGGAGAGGCCATGCAGCGGCGCGACTACGAGGAGGCCGCCGCACTTGAACGGCGGGCGCTCGCGCTGTGGCGCGGTCCGCTGCTGTGCGACACCCCGCACGGCGCACTGCTCGGAAGCGCGGCGGTGCGGCTGGCCGAGCTGCGCGTCGCCGCACTCGAACGCCGGGCATGCACGGCTCGCTGGTCGGTGAACTCCAGGAGCTCGCAGGCGACTTCCCACTGCGCGAGGACATACACGCCCACCTGATGGTCACTCTGTACCGCACGGGCCGTCAGACCGACGCGCTGGGTGCCTTCGAACGCATGCGGAGCACACTGGCCAACGAGCTCGGCATCGAGCCGGGCCGGAGCCTGCCCCAGCTGCACAGCCGGATCAGGGCCGGGGACGCCGCCCCAGGGCCAGCCGGTCGAGACGGCGGCGTGCCGCGGTGAGCGAGCGCCGGTCGCGGCGCAGCCCGGCCCAGGGGTCACCCCGCTGTTCGAGACGCGCCGGCAGGGTACGCAGCGTGAAATGCCGGGGACCGATGCGCTCGTCCGCGAGTTCGTCCCACGTGAGCGGGGTGGCCACGGGGGCGTGCGGGCGGGCCCTGACGGCGTAGGGGGCGACGGCGGTCTGCGCGTAGGCATTGCGCTGGACGTCGAGGTAGAGCCGGCCGCCGCGCCGGTTCTTGCGGATCTCGGTGGTCAGCCGGTCCGGGTGGCGCGCGGCCAGCACCTCCGCGGCGAGCCGGGCGAAGTCCCGCGCCTCGTCGAAGCCGGCCTTGCCGTCCAGGGGCGCCAGCACGTGCGCCCCGCGGGAGCCGGTCGTCATGGGCGCGGGGCGCAGGCCGACGTCGCGGAGCAGGTCACGGACGGTGAAGGCGGCCCATCGCACCACCCCGAAGTCGTCGCCCGGCGGGTCGAGATCGAAGATCAGCCGGTCCGGCCGGTCGAGGCCGCCGGTGCGGCTGAGCCACGCGTGCGGGGTGAGGCACGCCTGATTGGCCAGGTAGGCCAGGGTGGCCGCGTCGTCGCACACGGCCATGTCCAGCGTGCCGCCCTCCTTGGGGACTTCGAGGCGGTGTATCCAGTCGGGGAAGTAGTCCGGCACGTCCTTGTGGAAGAAGGACCTGCCCCGGTAGCCGTCCGGGTACCGCTCCATCGCCACCGGCCGGTCGCGCAGGTGCGTGAGCATGGGACGGGCGACGGACCGGTAGTAGTCGACCAGGTCCGCCTTCGTGATCCCCTCCTCGGGGAACATCTCCTTGTCCGGGCGGGTGACGGCGACCCGCCGCCCGCCGGCCCGGACCTCGTACCGTCCGCTTCGTGCGCTCATGGCCGACGACGGGTTCCCCGGCCCATGGCCGGAAAACGCCACGCGCCCGGGTTTCCTGCCCGCCCCGCCGGTTACCCGGGTCGCGGGCCACAGACCCGACAGGCACGAAGGACGGTGAAACCCCATGCGTATCGCATTCCTGATGGCACCGGAAGGTGTGGAGCAGATCGAGCTGACCGAGCCCTGGCGGGCGTGTACCGAGACGGGCGAGACGCCTCAGCTGATCTCCACAAGCCCCGGCACCATCCAGGCGTTCGACCACCTCGACAAGGCGGACACGTTCCCCGTGGACGGCACCGTGGACGAGGTGTCCGTGGACGGGTTCGAGGCGCTCGTGCTTCCCGGCGGTGTCGCGAACCCGGACGCGCTCAGGACGCACCCCGGGGCGGTGGCCTTCGCCAAGGGCTTCTTCGACGCCGGCAAGCCGGTCGCCGCGATCTGCCACGCGCCGTGGACGCTGATCGAGGCCGATGTCGTGCGCGGGCGCACCCTGGCCTCGTGGCCCAGCCTGCAGACCGACATCCGCAACGCCGGGGGCACCTGGGTGGACGAGCAGGTGCAGGTCTGCCACGAAGGGCCCAACACCCTGGTCAGCAGCCGGAAGCCGGCCGACCTCGACTACTTCGGCGAGGCGATGCTGCGCGAGTTCGGAAAGGTCGCCGCATAACCATGAATCTCGGATTCCTCAACCCGCTGCTGCACCGGCCGGGGCCCTGGGCCTCGGTGTACATGGACACTTCCGCGATCGCGGAGGACGCGGTGGCGGTCCAGGAGCTCCAGGCCCGCGACGCGGGCGACCGGCTGGCGGGCCTCGGCGCGGACGAGGCGACGTGCCACGCCGTGTACGGCGCGCTCGCCGGGGCCTCCCGCGACGACGCCGGGCGGGCGGTGTTCGCCACGGACGGCGAGGTCGTCCTCGACGTGCCGCTGGCCTCGCCGCCGCCCGCCCCGCCCACGGCGGACTGGGCCGTACTGCCGCGCCTGGCCCCGCTGCTGGAGTACGGCGGCGAGCCCGCGTGCCTGGTCGCGTTCGTGGACCGCAAGGGCGCGGACCTCCAGCTGCGCGGCGGGCACGGCAGGCCGCGCCCGGCGGGCGAGGTCACAGGGCAGCAGTGGCCGTTGCACCGCACCGGCCGCGACGACTGGTCCGAACGCCATTTCCAGCTCGCCGTGGAGAACACCTGGGAGGAGAACGCGGCCCTCATCGCCCGGACGCTGGCCGACGAGGCCGGTCGTACGGAGGCGGAAATCCTGGTCCTGGCCGGGGACCCGCGGGAGCGGCGGGCCGTGCGCGACCGCCTGCCCGAGGAACTGCGCGCGGCGGCCGTCGAGAGCGAGCACGGCGGCCGGGCGGCCGGGTCGTCCCAGGAACTGCTGGACGCGGACGTGGAACGGGCCCGCGCCGACCGGAGCCGCGCGCACGCCGAGGAGGCGCTGAGCCGCTTCCGCGCCGGCCGCGCCCCGGCCGGGGACCGCATCGACGCCGCCGAGGGCGTGCCCGCGCTGGTGGATGCCGCGCGCGAGCACCGCATCGACGAGCTGCTGCTGCGGCCGGGCGGCGCCGACCTGCACCACGACGTCTGGGTCGGCCCCGAGCCCGATCAGCTGGCGATGCGCCGTTCCGAGTCGCAGTACCTCGGCGAGCCGCTGCCCGCGGCCGCCCGCGCGGACGACGCGCTGCTGCGTTCGGCCGCCGCCACCGGCGCCGCGGTGATCGGGCTGCCGGCCGGGGACGGCGGGCGGCGCGGCGCGGATGGGGCCGTGCCGGTCGGCGGGCTCGGCGCGCTGCTGCGCTGGCCGTACCAGGGTGCGGTCCCCGGTGGCGGCGCCCGGCCCGAGCGGTGAGGCCCCGCGCCGCCCCGCGCTTGGCCGATCCGGCCCGGCCCCGTGCCGGGGCCGGGGCCGGCGGCGTTTTCAGCGCGCCGGGCGGGGGGTACCCGCGCACGGACTTCCCCACCGGCCGGCCCATTCGAGGAGGACCGCATGACCACTGACCAGGACCTGGCCGAGCTCGGGCAGCAGTTCCGCGTGGACGCGGTGCGTGCCACGTCGCACGCCGCGTCCGGGCACGCCACCTCGTCGATGTCCGCGGCGGACCTGATGGCCGTGCTGCTGGCACGCCACCTGCGGTACGACTTCGACTGGCCCGACCATCCGGGCAACGACCATCTGATCCTGTCCAAGGGGCACGCGTCGCCGCTGCTGTACGCCGCGTACAAGGCGGCCGGGGCGATCACGGACGAGGAGCTGATGACCTTCCGCGCCTCGGGCAGCCGCCTGGAGGGGCATCCCACGCCCAGGCTGCCGTGGGTGGATGTCGCGACCGGCTCTCTCGGGCAGGGGCTGCCCGTGGGCGTCGGCATCGCGCTGGCGGGGCGCCGGCTCGACCCCATGCCGTACCGGGTGTGGGTGCTGTGCGGGGACAGCGAGCTGGCCGAGGGCTCCAACTGGGAGGCGTTCGAGCACGCGGGGTTCGAGCAGTTGTCGAACCTGACGCTCGTGGTCGACGTCAACCGCCTCGGCCAGCGCGGCCCGACCCGCCACCAGTGGGACCTGGACGCGTACGCGCGCCGCGCCGACGCGTTCGGCTGGCACACCGTCGAGGTGGACGGCCACGATCCGGCGGCGATCGACGCCGCCTACATCGAGGCGGCCGGCGTCACCGACCGGCCGACGGTCGTCCTGGCCCACACGCAGAAGGGCCGCGGCGTGTCCGCCGTGCAGGACCGGGAGGGCATGCACGGCAAGCCGGTGCCGGACACCGACGAGGCGATAGCCGAGCTGGGCGGGGTCCGCGATCTGCGGATCGAGGTGGAACGGCCGGCCGCGACCACCGCTCCCCGGCAGGCGCACGGGGTGCACGCCGACCTGCCGCGCTGGTCGAAGGGTGAGAAGGTCGCCACCCGCAACGCGTACGGGGAAGCGCTGGCCGCCGTGGGCGCCGACCGCGGCGACGTGGTCGCGCTGGACGGCGAGGTCAGCGACTCCACGCGGTCGGAGTTCTTCGCCAAGCAGCACCCCGACCGGTTCTTCGAGTGCTACATCGCGGAACAGGAGCTGGTGGCCACGGCGGTGGGCATGCAGGTCCGCGGCTGGACGCCGTTCGCCTCGACGTTCGCCGCGTTCCTCACCCGGGCGCACGACTTCATCCGCATGGCCGCGGTGAGCCGCGCGAGCCTCAGCCTGGCCGGATCGCACGCCGGGGTGGCCATCGGCGAGGACGGCCCCTCCCAGATGGGTCTTGAGGATCTGGCGATGTTCCGCTCGGTGCACGGCAGCACGGTGCTGTACCCGTGCGACGGCAACCAGACGGCGAAGCTGGTGGCCGCCATGGCCGACGGCGGCGGCATCAGGTACCTGCGGACGTCCCGCGGCGGCAGCCCGGTGATCTACGGCCCTGACGAGGAGTTCCCGGTGGGCGGCAGCAAGCTGCTGCGTTCCTCCGACGAGGACCGGCTGACCGTGGTGGCCGCCGGGGTGACGGTGCACGAGGCGCTGACCGCGGCCGACCGGCTGGCGGCGGACGGCATCCGGGTGCGCGTGCTCGACCTGTACTCGGTGAAGCCCGTCGACGCGCATGCGCTGCTGGAGGCCGCGGAGGCCACCGGCTGCCTGCTGACGGTCGAGGACCATCGCCCGGAGGGCGGCATCGGCGACGCGGTGCTGGACGCGTTCACCGACGGGCGGCCCGTTCCGCGGCTGATCCGGCTGGCGGTGGAGACGATGCCGGGCTCGGCGAGCCCCGAGGAGCAGCTGCGCGACGCGGGGATCGACGCCGCGGCGATCGTGGCGGCGGTGCGGCGTCAGCTCGACGAGCCGACCGTCGCGTGAAAAACGGCCTCCGTCGTCCCCGTCAGCACGGGCAGATAGGCCAGGACGTCCTTGGCGCGGGATTCCAGGTCGGCGGCCGAGGTGATGCCGAGGTCGGCGAGGAAGTCCGCGAAGGGCCCCGCGTGGTCGCGGCGCAGCGCCTCGGGCGCGTCGGCGTCGAGGATGGTGTGGCAGCGGGCGAACGTCGCCGCTATCCAGAAAGCGACCTCGCGGTGCAGGCCGGCGCGGATCAGGCCGAGGATGGCGTCGATCGAGATGGGCCGCGCCGCCGGGGTGATGTCGGAGCTGAAGAAGAACGGGGTGCGGGCCACGGCCGCGGTGGCGTCGAAGGTGCGGGCCAGCGCGTGCAGGTGGTGTTCGGCGCGCCCGGCGGTGAGGGCGGCGCTGCCGAGGAGGGCGAGCAGCTCCTCGTGGCGGTCCAGGAGGCCGTGTTCCGCGAGCAGTTCGCGGGCCGCCACGTAGCGCAGCCGCACGGTGGGGTTGCGCAGCCCCGCGACGAGCAGCACCTGCGTGGTGACGCCGGTGGGGAACAGCCAGGCCGTGACGGCCTGCGGCCAGGGGGCCGTGGTGTCGAGGCCGCCGAGCCCGTCCTCCACGATCCGCAGCGCGGACGCGCAGCGGCGGCGCACCCAGTGCGGCTCGGCGAAGCGGCGGGCGATCTCCTCGTGCAGGGCGCGCAGGCGGCCCGTGGGGTCGGCGATGAGGGTGTCGGTGCGCAGGGAGGGCGCGAGGTGGTGCTGGGAGAGCACGTCCTCGGCCGAGGCCAGCAGTTCCGCGGGCAGCAGGGTGACTTCGAGGAGCGCGCCGCGGTACAGGAACTTGCCGGGTTTGGGCCCCGGGTCCTGATCGTCGACGACGAGCACGATGTCGACGTCGGAGCCCGGCGGAACGGGCTCGTCCGGCGCCAGGGCGATCGTCGATCCGCTGAAGTAGGCGCCGTGGAAACCCGGCCGCTCGCGGCCGTGCCGTGCCACCCAGTCCGCCGCCGCCGCGCGTGCCTCGTTCGCGTCCATGTTCGTCATTCTGTCTCGGGCGCGCGGCGGGCGGGCCTCAGGGGGTTTCTTCGAAGCGGGCGGCGGTCACGTAGTCGGGGCGCGGGTCGAGCGCCGCGGCGAGCCTGAAGTGCCGCAGCGCCTCGGCGTCACGGCCGGCGCGCTCCAGGGTCCTGCCCAGCGCGAAGTGCGCGAAGGAGTTGTCCGGCTCGCGCTCGAGCACGAGCTGGAACTCCAGCTCGGCCAGGCGGAGCTGGGCGCCCAGGAAGAAGGCGCGGGCGCGCAGCAGGCGGGCCGCGGTGTTCTCCGGGTGCACGGTGATCAGCGGGTCGAGCAGCTTCAGGGCCCCGCGCGGGTCGCGGGCTTCGAGGAGCGCTTCCGCCGCGCGGTAGGCGATGACGTGGGTCTCGGGAGTGGCGTCGGGCACGGGCCCTCCTGGGTCGGCGGTCGGCGGCCGGCAGGTGTGCCGGGGTCGGCCCAACGCTGCGCGGGAGGCCGCTATTCCCTCCTGGGATTCCCCGCTCCTCCCGACGCTACCCCGCGCGGCCTGATAAGACATGCCCATGCCTGACAGCCCCGGCCGGCCCCGGCCGTACCTGGTGCTGGCGATCTGCTGCATGAGCCTGCTGATCGTCAGCCTGGACGTGACCGCACTGAACGTCGCGCTGCCGTCGCTGCGGCAAGAGCTGGACGCGGACGTCTCGGGGCTCCAGTGGACGATCGACATCTACACCGTGGTGCTGGCCTCCTTCCTCATGCTGTCCGGCTCGACGGCGGACCGGATCGGCCGGCGGCGGGTCTTCCGGACGGGTCTTGTGCTCTTCACCGCCGGTTCGCTGCTGTGCGCGCTGGCGCCAGGGCTCGGCTGGCTGATCGTCTTCAGAGCGGCGCAGGCCGTCGGGGGCTCGATGCTGAACCCGGTGGCCATGTCGATCATCACCAACACCTTCCGCGAGCCGCGCGAGCTGGCCCGCGCCATCGGGGTGTGGGGCGGGGTGGTGGGGATCTCCATGGCGATCGGCCCGATCCTGGGCGGTGCGCTGACCCACGCCTTCGGCTGGCGGGCCATCTTCTGGCTGAACCTGCCCATCGGCCTGGCCGCGCTGTTCCTCACCGCCCGCTACGTGCCCGAATCCCGCGCCGCCAGGCCGCGCCGCATCGACCCGGTCGGGCAGCTGCTGGTGATCGTGCTGCTGGGCTCGCTGACGTTCGGCATCATCGAGGGCGGGCACGACGGGTGGGGTTCGCCGGTGATGCCGGCGTGCTTCGCCGTCGCCCTCGGCGCGCTGGCCGCTCTGCTGGTGTACGAGCCGCGCCGCCGCGAGCCGCTGCTCGAACTGCGGTTCTTCCGGAGCGCGCCCTTCACCGGCGCGTTCGTCATCGCCATGGCGGCCTTCGCCGCGCTCGGCGGCTTCCTGTTCCTCAACACGCTCTACCTCCAGGACACGCGGGGCCTGTCGGCGCTGGAGGCGGGCCTGTACCTGCTGCCGATGGCCGGCATGACGCTGTTCTTCGCGCCGCTGTCCGGGTATCTGGTGGGCCGTATCGGGCCGCGGGTACCGCTGGTCCCGGCCGGAATCGCCATCGCCTTCAGCGGTTTCCTGCTGACCGGCCTGGACGCGGGCACGCCGCTGCCGGTGCTGTTCACGGCGTACGTGACGTTCGGGATCGGCTTCGGTCTGGTGAACGCCCCGATCACCAACACCGCGGTCACGGGCATGCCGCGGGCACAGTCGGGCGTGGCCGCGGGGATCGCCTCGACCGGCCGCCAGGTGGGCTCCGCCCTCGGCGTCGCCCTGGTCGGCACGGTGCTCGTCGCCGGGTCGCGGACGGCCGGCCTGTGGGTCATCGCCGGCTGCGGCATCGTCGTGCTGATCCTCGGCGTGGTGACGACGGGCCGCTGGGCGGTCGGCACGGCGGAGCGCGCCACGCGCCGCCTGCCGACCGAGGACGAGGGGCAGACCGCCCCCGCGCCCACCTCGTGAGGCGGGGGCGGGGGCGGGGGCGGGGGCGGGGGCTCAGCCGCCGGACGGCGCGGGCGCGGTGGTGCCGCGGGCCGTGAACCGGGCAGGCGGCGACCACCGCCGGTTCACGGGGCCCCCGTCGAGCAGTTCCAGCACGGATTCGGCGACGAGGATGCCGAACTGGTGCACGTCGACGCTCATGGTCGAGAGCGCGGGCGAGGCCAGGCGGCACAGCGTCGAATCGTCCCAGGCGATCAGGGACAGCTCGTCCGGCACGGCGATGCCGAGGTCCTTGGCGACGCCGAGCCCGGCGACGGCCATCACGTCGTTGTCGTACAGGATGGCCGTCGGCCGGTCCCGGCGGCGCAGCAGCTGCGCGGTCAGCTTGGCGCCGACCTCCGCCGAGTAGTCGCCCTCCAGCAGCACCGGCTCGATGCCCGCCGCCCGGCAGCCCGTCCGCAGGGCGGCCGTCCGCGCCTTGGTGTGCACCAGCTCCGCGGGCCCGGTGACGCGCGCCAGGCGCCGGTGCCCGAGGCCGAGGAGCACGCCGAGCGCCTCGCGCACGGGGCCCTCGTTGTCGGTGATCACCGCGGGGGTGTCCGGGCCGCCGTCCCAGGCGCCGACCATGACGGCCGGCAGCCCCAGCTCGGCGAGTACCGCCGGACGGCGGTCGCCGTCGGTCAGGTTGACCACGACGACCGCGTCGACGAGCCGGCGCTCCGACCACCGCCGGTGGGTGGCGATCTCCTCGTCGTGCGCGGCGACGACGTGGAGCAGCACGGAGAGGCCGCGTTCCGCCAGCTTCTCCTCTATCCCGGCGATGAACTCCATGAAGAACGGTTCCACGCCGAGCAGTCGCGCGGGCCTGGCGAGCACCAACCCGATGGCTTCGGTCCGGTTCACTTAGGCCGGCACCGAGTGGAGCGATCCCGCGCTGCGCAGCACCAGCGGCCCCGTCAGCAGTGCCGGGTCGACGTCGGCCTCGGTGCGGACCGTGAAGGACCGCGTCTCGCCGGGCAGGATCGGCACCAGCATGTCGTCGACCTGCGCGTCGGGCGCCACCCGGTCGGCCAGGACGGCGACGTCCCGGGCGAAGGATGTGGCCCGCACGTCGACCCGGTAGCCGCCGGGCACGGCGACCGCCTCGGCCGTCAGCGCCCGCGGGTCGTAGGCGAGATCCCGGTCCTCGGCGAAAAGATGGACCGCGCGGGTCCCTTCCGCGGTTGCCACCAGCACCTCCCGTGCCGCGTCGGCCGGCTTGAGCAGCGAGTCGGCCAGCTCGATCTCGGCGACGGAACGCGCCGAGACACCGAGGGAGATCGTAGCGCTGTCGAGCACCTCACCCGCGAACGACAGCCGCTTCAGGAGCAGTTGCCCGTCCCAGGGCTCGTCGGTGTCGTTGACCGCCACCAGCGTCGGTCGGCCGTCGCGGGGCTGGACGGTCAGCAGGCGGGGGGCGTGGGCGTGGCGCAGCCCGTACCACAGCGGCTTGGGCCGCTCGTCGCCGTCCACGGCGGCCCAGGAGGTCACCGGCCAGCAGTCGTTCAGCTGCCAGACCAGGGAGCCCGCGGTGCGCGGCCAGTGGGAACGGAAGTGCTCGATGCCGAAGGCGACGGCGCGGGCCTGGTTGAGCTGGGTCGCCCAGTGCCAGTCCTCGAAGGTCCGCGGCTCGGGCAGGTGCGGGGCCATGCCGCGGTCCAGCTTGCCGTTGCCGTCCTCGGCCTTCTGGTGCAGCAGGAAACCGGGCGAGGTGGGCGTCATCGGCTCGTCGTGAATCCACCGGGTGAGGGTGGCCCAGGTCGGCGGGCCCTGGAAGCCGAACTCGGAGCAGAACCGCGGGATGTGGTCGCGGTAGTGGGTGTAGTCGACGCGGTTCCACACCGCCCACTCGTGCCGGGTGCCGTGGTCCTGCTCGTTGGGGTGCATGTCCCGCGGCGCGAAACGCGGGCTGAAGGGGCTGCCGTCGGCGTAGGCGCGGGTGGGGTCGAGCTCGGCGACGATGCGGGGGAACAGCTCGGTGTAGTAGCGCAGGCCCCAGGTGAGGTCCTTCAGCTCCTCCTGCCAGCCCCAGTCCATCCAGCCCCAGAGGTTCTCGTTGCCGCCGTTCCACAGGGCGAGCGAGGGATGAGAGGTCAGGCGGGCCACGTTCTCGCGGGCCTCGGCCTCGAACTCGCCCCACAGCGGCTCCTCCTCGGGGTAGGCCGCGCAGGCGAGGAGGAAGTCCTGCCACACGAGGATGCCGCGCTCGTCGCAGACGTCGTAGAAGTCCTCGGTCTCGTAGATGCCGCCGCCCCAGACCCGGAGCATGTTCATGTGCGCGCCGACGGCCTGGTCGACGCGGCGCTCCAGGCGTTCACGGGTGATGCGGGTCAGGAAGTGGTCGTCGGGAATCCAGTTGGCGCCCTTGGCGAAGATCGGCCGGCCGTTGACGACGAAGGTGAACGGGGTGCCGTGCTCGTCGGGCGTCGTGTCGACGGTGATGGTGCGGAAGCCGATGCGGCGTTCGACGGTGTGCAGGGGCGTCCCGACCCGGCCGCCGACGGCGGCGGCGAGGCCGATCTCCAGGTCGTACAGGGGCTGGTCGCCGTGGCCCACGGGCCACCACAGGCGCGCGTCCGGCACCTCGACGGTGACCTGCGCGGTGGTGGCACCGGCCGGGACGACGGTGGTGACGGTGCGGCCGTCGACCGTGGCGGTGAGCGCCAGTTCGGTGTCCTCGCCGAGTCCTGAGCGTTCGATGACGGCGTGCACCTCGGCGCGGCCGGTGCCGTCCTCGGCGACGGTGACCAGGGGGCGCACCTCGGCGAGGCGGGCGACGCGCCAGCGTTCGAGGCGGACGGGCTTCCAGATGCCCGCGGTCTGGAGATCGGGACCCCAGTCCCAGCCGAAGCTGCACGCCATCTTGCGGATGGTGTTCATGGGGTGCGGGTAGGCGCGGGGCCGCGAGCCGAGCCGCTCCTGGATCTCCTCCGCGTAGGCGAGCGCGGAACGGAAGGTGACGACGAGGTCGGTCTCCCGGCCGGTCAGCAGCTCGCGGACGTCGAAGCGGTAGGAGCGGTGCATGTTGGCGACGGTGCCGAGCAGCCGACCGCCGAACAGGACGTCCGCGACGGTGTCCAGGCCCTCGAAGACGAGGTCGACGCGCTCGTCGGCGGCGGCGGGACCGGCCGTGACGGTGGTGGCGTAGCGCCAGTCGGTGCGGTGCGCCCAGACCAGCTCCTCCTCGGCCCGGTCCAGATACGGGTCGGGGATCAGCCCCTGCGCCAGCAGGTCGAGGTGGGCGCTCCCGGGGACCTGCGCGGGAACGGTGCGACCCGCGATGTGCTCGGGTACCGGCCCGGCAGCCGCCGTCAGGTGCCAACCGTCATGCAACGTGTGGCGGATCATCCTTGAACACTCCCTGGAAGTTATCTGCTCGAACCGGGTAGAGATTCTTATGCAACCGAATAAAGTAAGTCAACAGAGTCAACAAACCAGCACACCAACGATCAGCGAAGGACGCAGATCCACGTGGCACCTTCATCCGTCCCCCTCGCCGAGCCCGGTCTGATCCACCTGCGGAGCGCAGGCGTCGGCCTCGTGCTCGACCTCTCCGGCGGCACGCTTCCCCGCGTGGTGCACTGGGGCGCCGACCTCGGTCCGCTGGACCAGACGGCGCTGGCGGCGCTGCGGCTCGCCGCCAGGCCGCAGCCCATCGGCTTCTCGGTCGACAGCCCCGTCGACGTCGCCGTCCTGCCGGAGCAGTCCGCCGGCTGGCTGGGCACCCCCGGCCTGGTCGGCAACCGCGGCGGCGCCGACTTCTCCACGGCCTTCCGCGTCACCGGCGCGGACCTCGACGACGACGGAACGGGCAGCGGCGGGCGGCTCAAGGTGACGGCGCACGACCCCGTCGCCGCCCTCGGCCTGGAGCTCACCGTCGAACTCACCGCGCAGGGACTGGTGCGCCAGCGCGCCACGGTGACCAACCGCGGCACCGGCCCGTTCGCCGTCGACGCGGTGAACCTCACCCTCCCCGTGCCGCCCGACGCGACGGAACTTCTCGACTTCACCGGCCATCACCTGCGCGAACGCAGCCCGCAGCGCACCCCGTTCACCCACGGCCTGCGGGTGCGCGAGAACCGCACCGGGCGCACCGGATACGACGCGGCCTATCTGCTCGCGGCCGGCACCGCCGGTTTCGGCAACCGCTCCGGACGCGTCTGGGCGGTGCACACCGCCTGGTCCGGCAACCACCGTACCTTCGCCGAACGCACCTTCCACTCCGTCTCGTTGCTCGGCTCGGGCGAACTCCTGCTGTCCGGCGAGGTCACGCTCGCACCGGACGCCTCCTACACCACTCCCTGGCAGTACGGTGCGCACGGCAACGGACTTGACGAGGTGTCGGCCCGCTTCCACCGCCACCTCCGCGCCCGCCCGAACCACCCGTCCGGGCCCAGGCCGGTGGTGGTCAACACCTGGGAGGCCGTCTACTTCGACCACGACCTCACCCGCCTGCGCAGCCTGGCCGACGCGGCGGCGGCGGTCGGCGCGGAACGGTTCGTCCTGGACGACGGCTGGTTCGGCTCCCGCCGCAACGACCGCCGCGGCCTGGGCGACTGGTACGTCTCCGACGAGGTGTGGCCCGACGGGCTCGGCCCGCTGACCGACCATGTGACCGGACTCGGCATGCAGTTCGGCATCTGGGTCGAGCCCGAGATGATCAACGAGGACTCCGACCTCGCCCGCGCCCACCCCGACTGGATCATGGCCACCGGCGGCCGGCTGCCCGGCGCGGCCCGCGCGCAGCAGGTCCTCGACCTGGCCAGGCCGGAGGCGTTCGCGTACATACTGGAACGACTGGACGACCTCCTCACCACCTACCCCGTCTCCTATCTCAAGTGGGACCACAACCGCGACCTCGTCGAGGCCGGGCACCAGCCGGACGGCCGCGCCGGGGTGCACGACCAGACGCACGCCGTCTACCGGCTCATGGACGAGCTGCGCGGCCGCCACCCGGAGGTCGAGATCGAGTCCTGCTCCTCCGGCGGCGGACGGGTGGACCTGGAAATTCTGGAGCGCACCGACCGGGTCTGGGTCTCCGACTGCATCGACGCCCTGGAGCGGCAACGCATCCAGCGCTGGACCAACACCCTGATCCCGTTCGAACTCATGGGCACCCACGTCGGCGCGGGGCTGGCCCACACCACCCACCGGCACCACCCGCTGGACTTCCGCGCCGGAACGGCGCTGTTCGGCCACTTCGGCATCGAGTGGGACCTCACCCGCGCCGGTACGGAAGACCTGGCGCGGCTCGGCGCGTGGGTCGCCCTCTACAAGGAGCTGCGCGGGCTGCTGCACACCGGTACGGCCGTGCACGCCGACCACGCGGACCCCGCCTACGACGTGACCGGCGTGGTAGCCGAGGACGGCTCCGACGCGGTGTTCGCGATCGTCGCCTCGGCCACGTCCGAGCTGTACCCGCCGGGACCGGTCCGGCTGCCGGGGCTGCGCCCCGACGTCACGTACCACGTCCGTCCCCTGCCGCCAGGCGACGTGACCGACGGCAATGCCGCGCGGTGGGGCGTTCCCCTGCCGTGGTGGACGCCCGAGGGGGTCCGGCTGCCGGGCAGGGCCCTGGCCGAGGCCGGGCTGCAGGCCCCGGTCCTCTTCCCTGAACGCCTGGTCCTGCTGCGCGCCACGGCCTAGCCGTCCGGCCCGGCGTTCCCCGGCCCCGCGGTGGCGGAGCCGGGGAGCGCCCGGCGGCAGCCGGCGCCTCAGCGGAGCCGGACGACCCGGGCGGTGGCCGCGGGCCCGGAGTCCGGACTCGTCAGGCGCAGTACGCCCGATGCCGCGTCCCATACCAGTGTCCACTCGGCGGCGCCGGTGCCGGGGCCGGGGAAGAGCACCTCGGGGGTGACGTCCACGCCCCGCAGATGCGGCACCGGAACGGTCAGCTCCGGCTCCGCGCCCGGCCGGCGCCACAGCGTCAGCAGCGTGCTCCCCGCGGGCTCCTGCGGTCTGAGGCCCATCGCGACCCACGGGCCCGCCTCCGCGGTGAGGCCCAGCGGCCAGAACGGCAGCGCCGCGGCGATCTCCTCGCGCAGCTCCTTGTGCACGGCCACCGCCTCGCCGACCAGCGCAAGCTGGTCCGGCGTCATGCGATTGAGGTGCCCGGAGAGGTACAGCCGCCCGAGGACGCCGGTCGCCAGCGTGAACGCCGACTCCTCCACGGACATCTCCGGCTGCGTGTACGCCCAGTTCCCCGCCTGCTCCGGCAGCACCGAGGCCGGGGCCGCGGCGGCGATCGGCGGATAGAGCAGCGGATTCTGCTGGTCGGACGTCGACTGCAGGTGCAGCCTGGACAGCATCGCGTAGTCCATGCGCATCGCGCCCGAGGCGCAGTTCTCGATGAGCAGGTCCGGGTGCCGCGCCAGCAGGGCGTCCAGCCACTCCAGATGCGCCCGGTTGTGCGCGAGCAGCCCCTCGCCCGGCGCGGAACCGCCCAGGTCGGTACCAGGGCCCGGCATGATGTTGTAGTCGAACTTGAAGAAGCCGACGCCGAATTCCTCGATCAGCCCGTCGACGATCCCGTCCACGTGGGCCCGCGCGGCGGGGTGGCGCAGATCGAGGTGGTAGCGGCCGTGTTCCACGACGCGTGCGCCGTACCGCTGGAAGAACGCCTCGTCGGGCAGCCGTTCCGCCATCGGCGAGCGGACGCCCACCACTTCGGGTTCGAGCCACAGGCCGGGCACCATGCCGCGGTCCCTGATGCGGTCCACGACCTCGCCGAGACCGTCGGGGAAGCGGGTCGCCGAAGGGCGCCACTCCCCCACGCTGTCCCACCAGCGGCCGTCCTCGTCGTACCAGCCGGCGTCGATGCAGAAGTACTCCGCACCCGCCTGCGCCGCCGCGTCGATCAGCGGCAGCAGCTTGGCCGTCGTCGGGCTGCCCATCAGGGTGTTCATGTAGTCGTTGAAGATCACCGGCAGGTCGCTCGGGCGGCCGGCGCGCAGGGCCCGGCGCTGCCGGGTCAGGGCGCCGAACGCCTCGTCCACCCCGCCGGCGGCGACCGCCAGGGACACCGGGACGGTGGTGAAGCCGCGTTCCGCCGTCACCACCGTGTTCCACTGGTGCTCCGCGTCGGTCGGACCGAGCAGCGCCAGGTACGCGCCCGTCTTGCGCTCCCCCAGCTCCCAGTGCCAGGCGCCGTTGTGCTCGATCTGCCAGGCCATGGACCAGGAGTCGTCGTCCGCCACCACGGCGCCGGTGGGCAGCCGTTCCCCGGTGGACCACGAACTGCGGGAGGTGACGGGGAACCGGCTGCGCGAGGCGTGGTGGTGCACCTCGGGGTCCATCGCGATCAGTCCGCACGCGCGCAGCGGCGCACGGCGCCACCGCGACTCGGCCACCCAGTCCGAGTCGGCGCAGACCACGTCGACCTCGTCCACGGTGCGCCCCGAGTCGGCCAGGAAGGCCCCGGTCACCACCGAGGTGACGGCCTGGAGCCGCACCTCTTCCGCGCCCGCGTCCAGGCCCACCTCGGTCCACACCCGGACCGCGGGCACGCCCTCGGCCGCGACGAAGACGGTGGTGACGGTGAGCCCGGTGACGTCGTCGCTCTGCGTGACCCGCAGCTCCGCACCCGCCGCACCGGCCGATTCCGTGTGCCGCACGTACCGCAGCCGCGCGCCCACGCAGGTGTCCGCGTACCGGTGGCTGCCGGGGAACCGGCCGTGCCCCAGCAGCTGGAGCTCCACCAGGGGCGGGGCCGCCGCCTCGTCGGGCGGGGGCGCGGCGCCGGCCGCGCCGGGGCGCAGCGAGAGCAGCGCCACCGGCAGGTCGCCGCCCACGCCGAGCACCAGGCGCGCGTCGCCGCCGCGCCAGGTCAGCAGGGTCCTGGCCGCCATCACCGCTTCCCTCCGGCCGGGTTGGCCAGGGCCGCGGCGATGGGGGCGGCCTTCTCGAACGGATGCCACGACTTGGTGTGGTGGTCGAACGTCCGGTTCAGGTCCGCCTCGTCGATCGCGCCCACCCCCTCGGCGAGGGACCGGCCGCGCTCCTCCGGGTTCGGCGCGGCGGCGGCGAGCAGCTTGGTGTAGGAGTGCTGCGGCGTGAGGATGACGTCGTCCGCGGGGCCGCGTTCGACGACGTGCCCGCGGTACATCACCAGGATCTCGTCCGAGAAGTGCCGCGCGGTGGCGAGGTCGTGGGTGATGTAGAGCACCGCGAGACGGTCCTCGCGCTGGAGGCGGGCGAGCAGGTTGAGCACGCCGAGCCGGATGGAGACGTCGAGCATGGAGACCGGCTCGTCGGCCACCACCACCTGCGCGCCGGGCGCGAGCGCCCGCGCGATGGCGACACGCTGGCGCTGGCCGCCCGACAGCTCGTGCGGGCGACGCGGCGCGATGGCGTGCGCGGGCGTGAGGTTGACGCGTTCGAGCAGCTGCTCGACCTGGCGCCTGGTGTCCGTTCGCCCCTTGGTCCTGCCGTGCAGCCGCAGCGGCCTGGCCAGGTGGTGCTCGATGGTGTGGAACGGGTTCAGCGACGCGAAAGGGTCCTGGAAGACCATCTGCACGTGATCCCGGTACTCCCTGTCCCCGACCGGACTGCCGTCGGCCTTGGTGGCGACGATCGCGCCGCCGGTCGGCTTCTCCAGGCGGGCGATCATCTTGGCCACGGTCGACTTCCCCGAGCCCGACTCCCCCACCAGCGCCACGGTCCTGCCGGGCGTGAGGGTGAAGGAGACGTGGTCCACCGCGCGCAGGCGGGAGGACCGCAGGCCCGAACGGATGGGGTAGTCCTTGACCAGGTCGCGGACCTCAAGAGCGGTCATCGCGGCGCTCCCTCGTTCTTCGTAAGTGGCGACGACTCGCCGGTGCGGATGAACGCGCCGCGTTCGCCGGTCAGGCTCGGGAAGGAGCCGAGCAGCTGACGGGTGTACGGATGCTCGGGGCGCTCGTAGATCTGCTCCGCGGGCGCGTACTCGACGACCTCGCCCGCCCTCATCACCGCGATGCGGTCGCTCAGTTCGAGCAGCATCGGCAGGTCATGCGTGATGAAGACGACGGCGAAGCCCAGCTCGTCCCGCAGCCGGATGATCTCCCGCAGGATGCCGCGCTGCACGACGACGTCGAGCGCCGTGGTGGGCTCGTCCATGATCATGACCTGCGGGTCGAGCAGCATCGCCATGGCGATCATGACCCGCTGGCGCATGCCGCCGGACAGCTCGTGCGGGAAGGAGTCGAGCCGGGTGGGGTCGACGCGCACCAGGCGCAGGACCTCTTCGCAGCGTTCGCGCCTGGCCTGCTTGGACATGTCCGGCTTGTGCGTGGTGAGCACGTCGTCGAGCTGCTCGTGGATGGAGATCACCGGGTTGAGCGAGTTCATCGCGCCCTGGAAGACCATCGACAGCTTCGCCCAGCGGAACTGGCGCAGCTCCTCCGCGTCCAGGGCCAGCAGGTCGATATCGCCGCCGTCCCGGTCGTGGAAGATCACCGAACCGGAGGCGACCTCGGCCGGCGGGCGGTGCAGCCGGTTCACGGCGTAGGCCAGGGTCGTCTTGCCGCAGCCGGACTCGCCGGCCAGGCCGAGGATCTCGCCACGGCCCAGGGTGATGGAGACGTCCTTGACCGCGTGCACCGGGTTCTCGGTCTGGTAGATGACGTTGAGATCCCGGACGGACAGCACCACGTCCCGGCCGTCCGCCGCCCGCGCGGGGGCGGGCGGCGCCTGGGCCGCAGCGCCGCCGACAGGGGCGGGCGGGGCGGCCGGGGGCGGGGTGCCGCCCTTCGCGGCCACCGGCTTGGGCACCCGCAGCTTGGGGTTGATGATCTCGTCGATGCTGAAGTTGATCAGCGAAAGACCACAGCCGAAGAGCGCGATCATCAGACCGGGCGGGCCGAACCACCACCAGGCTTCGTACTGGAGGGCGAAGCCGTTCTGGGCGTAGTACAGCATGGTGCCCAGCGTGTGGGAGTTGGCCGCGCCGAGGCCGAGGAACGACAGGCCGGCCTCGGCGAGGATCGCCGCGATCACGGCGAAGACGAACTGCGAGGCGAGCAGCGGCAGCAGGTTGGGCAGAATCTCCACCGAGACGATGCGCCACCGCTTCTCGCCCGCGACCCGGGCCGCGGCCACGTAGTCGCGGTTGCGCAGGGACAGTGTCTGGGCGCGCAGCACGCGCGCGGCGGCGGCCCAGCCGGTGATGGCGAGCACCAGCGCGACGGTCCACCAGCCGCGGTCCTGCGGCGGGACGAACCCGGCGATGACGATGACCAGCGGCAGGCCGGGGATGACCAGCATGACGTTGGACAGCAGCGAGAAGCCCTCGTCGACCGCGCCGCCGACGTACCCGCCGATGATGCCGAAGAGGGCGGACAGGATGGTCGCCAGGATGCCGACCACCAGGCCCACCAGCAGCGAGCCGCGGACCGCGTGCGCCAGCTGCGCGAATACGTCCTGGCCGGTCTGCGTGGTGCCGAGCCAGTATTCGCCGCTCGGCTCGGTCATGCCGATGCTGTCGATGGCGTCCGGGTCGCCCACCAGCCACGGGCCGATGATGGCGAACAGCGTGATGCCGAGAACCAGGACGAGGCCGATGACGAGCTTGGGGGACCAGCTCGGCAGCAGCGCGCGCATGCCGCTGCGGCCGCGGGACGGTGGCGCGGACGCGGACTTGACGGGGGCCGCCGCGGCCGCGCCCTCGTCGGCGCTGCCGGTGAGCGGGCTGAGATTGGTCACGATGCCTGCTCCTTCCTGGTCAGTTCTCGACTCGGGTACGCGGGTCGATGAAGCCGTACAGCAGGTCGACGACCAGGTTGGCGGCCAGCACCGCCACCGTGATGATCAGGAAGATCCCCTGCATCAGGGCGTAGTCGCTGTTCTCCACGGCCTGGAGCAGCTTTCCTCCGATGCCGGGATACGAGAAGACCTGTTCGGTGATGATCGAGCCGGAGACCACGAACCCGAGGGAGATCGCGAAGCCCGCCACGGAGGGCAGGACCGCGTTCCGCGCGGCGTAGCGGGTCATGATCCGCCTGTTGCGCAGTCCCTTGGCCTGTGCGGTCAGGATGTAGTCCTCGGACATCGTCGAGACCATCATGTTCCGCATGCCGAGCAGCCAGCCGCCGACGGAGGAGACGACGATCGTCAGCGCCGGCAGGAAGCCGTGGTAGATCGCGGAGTTGATGAACTCCCAGTTCCAGCCGGTCGCGAGCGCGACGTCGTAGCCGCCGTTGAGCGGGAACCAGGCCAGTGACGTGGAGAAGACCATCACGAAGATCAGCGCGAGCCAGAAGTACGGCACGGCCGAGAGCACGGTGGTGGCCGGGATCAGCGAGTCGAGCCAGGTGCCGCGTTTCCAGCCCACCACCATGCCGAGCACGACGCCCACCAGGAACGACAGGAAGGTCGCGATGCCGACCAGGACGATCGTCCAGGGCAGGGACTGCGAGATGACCGTGGTGACCTCCTCGGGGAAGACACTGACGGACACCCCCAGATCGCCGCGGAACATGTTGCCCAGGTACGAGAAGTACTGGTTCCACAGTGCATCGCCCGTGTCCGTGCCGAGCATCAGCTCGTAGGACTCGCGGACATCGGGGCCAACCGAGCCGCCACGCTGCTGGAGCTTCGCCAGCAGCGTGTCGACCGGGTTGCCCGGCATCATTCGAGGAATGAAGAAGTTCAGGGTCAGGGCCGCCCACAGGGCGACCAGGTAGAACCCGAGCTTCCGGGCGTAGTACCTCATGGTTTTACGTCACTCACCAGCCGGTTCGAGGCTGCGGTAGATCTGCGCCTGGTCGGGACGCTGCCACACCGCGGGGTACGCGTGCAGGTTCACGTCCGTCGGCCAGCCGGTGAACTTCTCCGAGTTGAACTGGCTGGTGGTACCGCCGAGCAGGATCGGGATGTACGGCATGTCCCGCTCGATCTCGGCCTGGATCGTGTCGTAGTGCTGCTGCCGCGCCTCGGTGTCGACGGGGTCGATCTGGTTCAGCTGGTTGATGGCCTCGTCGACGGCCGGGTTGGAGTAGCGGGAGAAGTTCGGGTTGGCGGACTCGCCGACCGGAACCGTGTTCTCGCTGTTGAAGAAGTTGTTGTACACGTAGTACGGGTCGGGCGTCGGGCCCGGGTACAGCGAGTCGATCTGGAGCTGGAAGTCACCGCGGCCGCGGGCGTCCATCGTCTCGTTGTTCGAGGCGGGCTGCGGCGTCAGCTCGATGCCGGCTTCCTTCAGCTGCTCGGACATGGTGTTGACGGCGGTGATGTAGTCGGTCCAGCCGGTCACCACGCGCACGGTCAGGGACAGCTTCTCGCCGTCCTTCTCGTAAATGCCGTCGCCGCCCATGGTCCAGCCGGCGCCCTCCAGGATCTCCTGGGCCTGCTGCACGTCGGCGTTCATCGGCACGGTCTGGTTCTCCAGGTCCGCGGAGAGGTAGCCGGCGTCACGCTCCGGGAGCGCGAACCCGGGGGACATCTCGGCGGCGGTGTTCTGGAAGGCCAGCGCGTTCAGCTGCTCGCGGTCCATGGCGTAGTAGATCGCCTGCCGCACGGCCGGGTCGGTCTGCGGTCCCGTGCAGCCGAGGTCCGGGTTGGAGCAGGTGTCCAGCACCATCTGGAAGGCGTTGACCGTGATGGACTTGTAACCCGGGTGGTTCTGCTCGAAGTTCTCCATGTCGGGCACGGGGCCGGTCTGCCAGTCGATCTCGCCGGCGGCCAGCGCGTCGGCACCGGCCTGGTTGCCGGAGAGGGCCACGTAACGGACTTCGGGCAGGGCCGGGGCGCCGTCCCAGTAGGTCTCGTTGGCACTCAGCGTGAACGCCTGCGGGCTGAAGTCGGTCAGCGCGAACGGACCGGTGCCTATGGGCTCCTGGATCTGGTCGGTGGCCGGGTCCTCGATCTGCGACCAGATGTGCTCGGGCACGATCCAGGTCTTGCCGAGCAGGTCGGGCGCCTTCATGTAGGCGGGCTCGTCGAACGACACGGTGAGGTGGGTGTCGTCGACGACGGTGGGCTCGCCCTGGAAGTTCTGGGTGTTGAGGGCCTCGTGCTCCAGCAGCATGTTCAGGGTGAAGGCCACGTCATCGGCGGTGAACGGCTCGCCGTCCGACCACTCGACACCCTCCCTGAGGGTGATGGACAGCTCGGTGCCGTCCTCGTTCCACGCGTATTCGGTGCCGAGGCGGGGCGCGGGGTCGTCCTGCCGCGCGATGTTGTAGAAGAACAGCGGCTCGAAGATCGTGCCCGGCCCCTCCGACACGGTCGGCAGGTACGGGTTGAAGACACGCGGCCAGTCGCCGGCGAGACCGGTGTAGACGATCAGGGTGTCGCTGTCAGTGCTCGAACCGCCGTTGCTGGAACCGCCGCAACCGACGGCCAGCAGCCCGATCGTCACCGCTCCTATCGCCGCTGTTCGTACGCGCCGCCACCTTGCGTGCAAGGACATGCTTCGTTCCTCTCATGGCCTGCCCCACCTTTGGGGCATGGGCGGAGTCACCCGGGGGTATGTGATTGTTAAGCCGCCGAATTAACAAAGTCAACCCTCTAAAGACACGAACAGACAACGACGTGCGTGAATCATGCTCGCCACGCTGCGCGGTCACAAGACCACCTTGCGCAACATGTCGGGATACGTCGTCACCGCTCGAGGAAGACTCTGGCAAACTCGTTCGTCAGGCAAATAAACTAAGCATCGCGCAGCGTTACCACGGGGCTGCGCCACGAAGTCGCCAACTCCCGTGAACGATGCGGAGGACTCAGTGAGCGGACCAGCGGGGGCCACTCCCCACGCCAGCAGCCGGGCTGCGGTCCTCGACGTGATCCGTGCGGCCGGAACCATCAGCCGCGTGGGGCTCGTCAAGGCCACCGGGTTCACCGGCGCGACGATCTCGACGGTGGTCCGGCGGCTGATCGACGACGGACTCGTCCTGGAAACAGGGCGGGCGGAGTCCACCGGCGGCAAACGCCGCGTGCTGCTACAGCTCAACCAGTCCTCCCGGTTTGCTGTCGGCGTGCATCTGGATCACGCGGGACTCACCTACGTGCTCACCAACCTGGGCGGATCGGTGGTCGCCCGGATGTCCCGCGCGGGTGTCGGCGCCGACGACCCCCCGGTCGTGGTGGCCAGGATCGCGACAGAAGTCGACGCGCTGATCGACGGCGCCGGTATCGACCGAAGCAGGATACTGGGCCTCGGGCTCGTCGCTCCCGGCCCCTTGAACCAGACCGGGGGCATGCCTTTGACGCCACCCGCGATGCGGCACTGGAAAAGCTTCCCCCTCGACCGCGAACTGGGCACGGCCGTCGGCCTCCCGGTCGTCCTGGACAACGACGCCACCGCCGCCGCGCTCGGCGAGCACTGGTCGGGGGACGTCGGCGGCACTGCCACGTTCGCCGCCATCTACATGGGCACCGGCATCGGCGCGGGACTGATGATCAACGGCGTGACCTACCGCGGCGCGGGCGGCAACGCGGGGGAGATCGGGCACATCTGCCTCGATGTCGCGGGTCCGGACTGCTGGTGCGGGGCGCGCGGCTGCACCGAGCAGCTGGCCGGGCCGGGCGCCGTCGTGGGCGCGGCCCTGGCCGACGCGGACCTCACCCGCTCCGCCGGCCTCGCGAGCACCGGCGAACGGCCGCGGCGCGTCGCGGACTTCGCGGCCATCACCCGCGCCGCGCTGCGCGGCGACCAGCGCGCCAGGGCGCTGCTTGAGCGCTCGGCGCGCTACCTGGCGGTCGCCGCGCGCACCCTGGCCAACGTCATGGACCTGGAGCAGCTCGTCCTGACCGGCCCGAGCCTGGCCATCGCGGGCTCCATCTACCTCCCTGTGGTCCAGGAGGAGTTGGACCGGGCGTTCTTCTCCCGTGCCACGCACTCCGTGCCGGTCCGCCTCTCCCGCTCCGCGGCGACCGCGCCCGCGATCGGCGCCGCCGCGCTCGTCCTCCAGTCCGAGCTGGTACCGCTGCGCGAGGGCCTGCGGCTGCCGGACAACCTCGGCGACGCCGAGCCCACCGGCCAGCCCGCGGCGCACTAACCGGCAGACGGACCGCGGAGTCCGAGCCCCGGCGGCCCGTCAAGGTCCGTCGGGGCTTCCCTCGTTCGCCGTGACAAACATCACCTCGCCTGTCCTCTAACGGGTTAATTTCACGGGCCGCGCACATGACCTCCGCAACGGGTGGGGACACACCGTTCGTCCAGGCGCGGCCCGGCACGGCCGGCGTCCTGCCATGACGTCCCCGAGGAAAGGAGCGCCCCCGTGGAGAATCCCGGCACCGTGTGGACCTGTCCGTTCGACTTCGCCGAGGGGCTGGAGTTCGACCCGTTGCTGCGGCAACTCATGACCGAGGCGCCCATCGCGAGAATCCGGATGTCCTACGGCCAAGGCGAGGCGTGGCTCGTCACCCGCTACGAGGACGTCAGAACGGTCACCACCGACCGCCGCTTCAGCCGGGCCGCCGTCGCGGGCCGGGATTTCCCGCGCATGACCCCGGCCCCGATCGTGCAGGACGAATCGATCAACCTGCTCGATCCGCCGCAGAGCAGCCGGCTGCGCCGCCTGGTCTCGCAGGCGTTCACCGCGCCCCGCGTGGCCCGGATGAAGCCGGCGACGCAGCGCATCGTGGACGAGCTGCTCGACGGGATGGCCGAGCACGGACCGCCCGCCGACCTCGTCGAGCACCTGTCGACGCGGCTGCCGCTGACGACGATCTGCGAGGTGCTGGACATCCCGGCGGCGGACAGGACCGAGCTGCGCGCCCGCGCCATGGCGATGATGAACACCGGGGCCGCGACACGGGAGAGCGCCGTGCGGGCGAAGGCGGAGCTGCGGGCCTACTTCGCGGATCTCACCCGGCGCCGCCGCGAGCACCCGGGCGACGACCTGATCAGCGTGCTCGCCACCGCCCGCGACGGGGACGAGGTGCTGGGGGCCGACGAGCTGACCGTGATGGCCATGGTGCTGCTGATGACCGGGCACGACACCAGCACCTACCAGCTCAGCAACCTCACCTACACACTGCTGACGCATCCGGACCAGCTGGCGAAGCTGCGGGCCAGGCCCGAGCAACTGCCGCAGGCCATGGAGGAGTTGCTGCGGTACATCCCGTTCCGCAAGGGCGTCGGGATTCCACGCGTCGCCACCGAGGACGTGGAGATCGGCGGCGTCACGATCCGCAAGGACGACACGGTGCACGTCTCGTACCTCGCGGCGAACCGGGACGCGGACCGCTTCCCCGACCCGGACCGGCTGGACCTGGACCGGCCGCCGTCGCCGCACATGACCTTCGGCTGGGGGGCGCACCACTGCATCGGGGCTCCGCTGGCCCTGATGGAGCTCCAGTTGGCCATCGGCACCCTGCTGAGCAGGTTCCCGCGCCTGGCGCTCGCCGTCCCGGCCGCCGAGGTGCGGTGGAACGACGAGTCGATCTGGCGCTATCCGTACGAGCTTCCGGTCACCTGGTGACCGGGTGCACCCGCTGACTCGGCCATTGGTACCGCGACGGCCACGAACGTGGCCGCGCGGCAAGGGGAGGGGATCATGGCAACTCTGTGCAGGCCGTCCATTGCCGTACCTGATCATGTGCTCACGATGGAGCAGACGCTGGAGCTGGCGCGCACGCTTCACGCCGACCATCCGCAACTCGGCCTGGCCCTGCGCCTCATCGAGAACACCGGCGTCCGCACCCGGCATATCGTTCAGCCCATCGAGGAGACGCTGCGGCACCCCGGCTTCGAGCCGCGCAACGGGGTCTACGAGGCCGAGGCCAAACGCCGCGTGCCGCAGGTGGTCTTCGGGGCGCTCGACCACGCGGGGCTCGGCGTCCGCGACATCGACCTGATCGTCTACGTCTCGTGCACCGGGTTCATGATGCCCTCGCTGACGGCCTGGCTCATCAACACCCTGGGCTTCGCGAACGACACCAGACAGCTGCCGATCGCGCAGCTCGGCTGCGCGGCGGGCGGCGCCGCCATCAACCGGGCGCACGACTTCTGCCTGGCCTACCCGCAGGCCAACGTGCTGATCGTGGCCTGCGAGTTCTGTTCCCTGTGCTACCAGCCGACCGATCTCGGCGTCGGTTCGCTGCTGTCCAACGGCCTGTTCGGGGACGCGGTCGCCGCGGCCGTGGTGCGGGGGTGCGGCGGCACCGGGGTGCGCCTGGAGCGCAACGGCTCGCATCTGGTGCCGGACACCGAGGACTGGATCTCGTACGCGGTGAAGGGCACCGGGTTCCACTTCCTGCTCGACAAGAGGGTCCCGACCACGATGAAGATGCTGGCGCCCGCGCTGCGGACGCTGGCAGACGCGCACGAGTGGGACGTGTCGGGCCTGGATTTCCACATCGTCCACGCGGGCGGCCCGCGCATCCTGGACGATCTGTGCCACTACCTCGGCGTGGAGCCGGAGATGTACCGCTACAGCAGGGCCACGCTGACCGAGCGCGGCAACATCGCCAGCTGCGTGGTCTTCGACGCCCTCGACCGGCTGTTCGAGGACGGCGGTGCCCAGGAGTCGGCGCGCGGGGTGATCGCCGGCTTCGGCCCGGGGATCACCGCGGAGATCTCGCTGGGCCGGTGGGCCGCGGCCGAGCCGCTGGCCGGCCAGCGCCGGCCGGCCGCGGAACAGCGGGCCGGCGTGGTCTGACCGCACGGCCCCACGCCCGGCACGTGCTCAGTGTGCGGCGAAGTACGCCTCGGTCACCGCGGTGTGGCCCGGGAACGCGAGCGGCGCCGGCGCGGTGAGCACCAGCCATTCGGTGGCCTCCTCGGTGGCGACCGGCGGCGGCAGCGCCCCGGCCTCCACGGCCGGGAAGAGCGCGTACAGGTTGAGCGTCCGGTCGGCACTCTGCACGTCGAGCAGCGTGGCCTCGGCCGCGGACGCGGTCAGCCTGGTCTCCTCCCACAGCTCCCGCACGGCGGCCTCCTGCCAGGTCTCGCCGATCTCCATGTAGCCGCCGGGGAGGGCCAGCTCGCCGCGGCAGGGCTCGATGTCGCGGCGTACGACCACGAGTCCGCCGCCGTCGGCTCCGGTCACCGGCAGGACGGCGACGGCCACGGGGACCGGGTTGGCCCAGTGGGTCTCCCCGCAGCCGGGGCAGTCCCTGGGCCACGCGGAGCTGACCGTATAGCCGACTCCGCAGTAGGGGCAGTGTGTGACGGTACGCCCGTACGTGTACACCATCAGCGGCTGGCACCCACCTTTCCGATCATTCGAGCTTAACGAACGTGCGCCGGGGCCCTCGTCGCTCGCCCGCGCGTTCACCCGCCGACGCGGCGGTGCGGTCCGCTCAGGATTTGCGGCCGACGCCGCCGAAGACGTCGATCTCGTCCGCCCCGTCCGGCTCCCCGGCCACCGGCCGCCAGCCGGGACAGGAGACGACGCCTGGCTCGACCAGGTCGAGGCCGGTGAAGAATCCGGCGATCTCGGCGGGAGTGCGCAGGTGGTAGGGCGTCGCGCCGCTCTCGTTGTAGGCGTGCTGGGCGGTCACGAACTCGTGGCGGAACACGCCGGTGCCGTCGTTGAGGGTCAGGTGGCTGCCCGCGGGGAGCGCCGCGAGGAGCCTGCCGACGATCGACCTGGCCTCCTCGTAGGCCGCGACGTGACCGAGCACGCCGCTGAGGACGAGCCCGACGGGCCGGGACAGGTCCAGGGTGCGGGCCGCGCCGCTGAGGACGGTCTCGGGGTCGTGCAGATCGGCCCGCACGAAGTCGGTGACGCCCGGCGGACCGCTGGTGAGCAGGGCGCGGGCGTGGGCGATGACCAGCGCGTCGTTGTCGACGTAGACGATGCGGGACTCGGGGGCGACGATCTGGGCGGCCTCGTGAACGTTCTCCGCGGTCGGCAGTCCGGTGCCGATGTCGAGGAACTGGCGGATGCCCGCCTCGGCCGCGAGGTAGCGGACGGATCTGAGGAGGAAGCCGCGGGACGCGCGCGCCACGTCGACGACGCCGGGGAACACACTGCGGTAGTGGTCGCCCGCGACCCGGTCGACTTCGTAGTTGTCCCGTCCGCCGAGCCAGTAGTTCCAGATCCGAGCCGAGTGCGGCACCGAGGTGTCGATCAAGGGTGCTTCATCGGTCACGGGGTGTTTCTCCTGTTGCTGCCGTGCGGTCGTGCCGTGGGAGGTGGCGTGGTGGGACGGTGCGGCGTCCTGCGCTGCGGGAGAACGTCGTGTCAGCGGCGGGCCAAGGGGCCGGTGCCGACGCCGGTGCCGGCGGATTGCCTCCGGGCGCACGGCGGGTCCTGCGCCGCGACCGGGCCGGACGTGACCACGGCGGACGGGGGAGGCGGCTCACGGAGGTCCATAACAGCATCGCATCATAGACGTCGCCTATCGTTTCGTCGACAAAGTGTCTTCGATGCGTGGAGAAACGGCAGCGGGGGCGGGCATCCCCGGCAGGGCGAGTACGTCGTGGACGGCGGCGCGGCCCGCGCGGTTGGCGCCGATGGTGCTCGCGGAGGGGCCGTAGCCGACGAGGTGCACCCGCGGGTCGCGCACGACACGGCTGCCGTCCAGCCGTATCCCGCCGCCCGGCTCGCGCAGCCGCAGCGGGGCGAGGTGGTCGATCGCGGCCCTGAAGCCGGTGGCCCACAGGAGGGTGTCGGCGGCGACGGCACGGCCGTCGGCCCACGCGACGCCCTCGGGGGTGACCCGGTCGAACATCGGCAGCCGGTCGAGGACACCGCGCTCCCTGGCGCGGTGCATGGCCTCGGTCATGGGCAGGCCGGTGACCGAGACGACGCTGCGCGGCGGCAGCCCGCGGCGCACCCGGTCCTCGACCAGGGCGACCGCCGCCCGGCCCTGGACCTCGCCGAAGCCGCCCTCGCGGAAGAGCGGCGGGCGGCGGGTCACCCAGGTGGTGGCGGCGGCCACCTCGGCGATCTCCATGAGGTGCTGCACGGCGGAGGTGCCGCCGCCGACGACGACGACCGACCGGCCGGCGAACGCGTCGGGCCCCGGGTAGCCGGCGGTGTGCAGTTGGCGGCCGCGGAACGTCTCCTGGCCGGGCACGCGCGGCCAGAACGGCCGGTCCCAGGTGCCGGTGGCGTTGATCAGCGCCCGGGTGCGCCACTCCCCCGCCGAGGACTCGACCAGCAGCGTGCCGTCCCCGGCGTCGCGCACGGACCTGACGTGCACCGGGCGGCGCACGGCCAGCGCGAAGGCGCGCTCGTAGTCGGCGAAATACGCGCCGATCACCTCGGAGGAGGGCCGGTCCGGGTCGGCGCCGGTCAGCTCCATCCCGGGCAGGGCGTGCATCCCGTGCACCCGGCCGTAGGTCAGGGTGGGCCAGCGGTGCTGCCAGGCGCCGCCGGGGTGCGGCGCGTGGTCGAGCACCACGAAGTCCGTGCCGGGGCGCAGCCCGCGGCGCCTGAGGTGGTAGGCGCTTGACAGGCCGGCCTGGCCGGCACCGACGACGAGAACAGCCACTTCGTTCATACCGGTTTCAACGGTCGGGCGGCGTTCCGCCTTCCCGGGCGCGGCGGGTAGTTGACTGGGTGCGTGACGTGCGTCTTCTGTTCGATCATCAGCGGTGCGGCGGACGCGCACCGCGTGTACGAGGACGGCGCGGTGGTGGCGTTCCTCGACACCAGGCCGCTGTTCCCCGGCCACGTGCTGGTGGTGCCCCGGCACCACGTGGAGACCCTGACGGATCTGCCGGAGGCGGAGACCGGGCCGTTCTTCCGCCGGGTGCGGGCCGCCGCCCGGGCCGTGGAGCGCGGAATGGGGGCGGACGGGACGTTCGTGGCGGCGAACAACCGGGTCAGCCAGTCCGTTCCGCACTTCCACGTGCACGTGGTGCCGCGCCGCCGCAAGGACGGCCTGCGCGGCTTCTTCTGGCCCAGGACCCGGTATGCCTCCGCGGCGGAGGCGCGGGAGGTGGCGGACCGGCTGCGCGCGGCGTTCAGCGAGGGTGCGGACGGGGCGTGAGGATGTCGGCGAGGTCGAAGCCGACCGGCTCCTCCAGCTGCGCGTAGGTGCAGCTGCGGGGCTCCCGGTCGGGGCGCCAGCGCCGGAAGCGCGCGGTGTGCCGGAAGCGGTCCCCCTGCATGTGGTCGTAGGCCACCTCGACCACGCGCTCGGGCCGCAGTGGCTGCCAGGACAGGTCCTTCGTGCCGCTCCAGCGGCTCGGTGCGCCGGGCATGCGGCGGGTCCCGTGCGCCTCCTCGCGGGCCCAGGCTTCCCACGGGTGCCCCTCGACGGAGTCCATGGCCAGCGGCCGCAGCTCCTCGGCCAGCTCCGCGCGGCGCCGCATCGGGAACGACGCGGACACGCCGACGTGCTGGAGCCGCCCGGCGTCGTCGTACAGGCCGAGGAGCAGCGAGCCGACGACGGGCCCGCTCTTGTGGTGGCGCATCCCGGCCACCACGCAGTCGGCCGTCCGCTCGTGCTTGACCTTCACCATGACCCGTTCGTCGGGCCGGTAGGGCAGGTCGAGGGGCTTGGCGACCACCCCGTCGAGGCCCGCGCCCTCGTAGGCGTCGTACCACTGCCGCGCCACGTCCGGATCACGGGTGGCGGGCGCGAGGAAGACGGGCTCGCGGGTGTCGCGCAGCGCGTCGGCCAGCGCGGCGCGGCGCTCGTGCAGCGGGGTGTCGAGGAGCGAGGTGTCGCCGAGGGCGAGCAGGTCGAAGGCGACGAAGTCGGCCGGGGTGGTTCCGGCGAGCATCCGGATACGGGACTCGGCCGGGTGGATGCGCCCGAGCAGGGCGTCGAAGTCGAGCCGGGGGCCCTGCACGACGACGATCTCGCCGTCCACGACGCAGCGCCGCGGCAGCCTGGCGCGCAGGCCGTCGACGAGCTCCGGGAAGTAGCGGGTGAGCGGCTTGGTGGTGCGGCTGTGGATCTCTACCTCGTCGCCGTCGCGGAAGACCAGGGCCCGGAAGCCGTCCCATTTGGCCTCGTAGTGCATGCCTTCTGGGATGCGCGCCACGGCCTTGGCGAGCATCGGTTTGACGGGCGGCATCACCGGCAGGTCCATGATCCGGATTGTCGCGGCGCCGGCCGGCGGGCGCCCGCCGACGGGCGCGTTCGGGTGCCCCGGCCTACCGTGGGCGCATGGGCGGTGCCAGCAGGAACGCGCTCGACCTCGACGTCGGCGGCAGAACGGTGCGTCTCTCGCACCCGGACCGGGTGTACTTCCCCGAGCGCGGTTTCACCAAGCTCGACCTCGCCCGCTACTACATCGCGGTCGGGGACGGCATCGTGCGCGCGCTGCGGGAGCGGCCCACCACGCTGGAGCGCTACCCGGAGGGTGTGACGGGCGAGTCGTTCTACCAGAAGCGGGCGCCGAAGAACCTGCCGGACTGGATTCCCACCGGCAGGATCGCGTTCCCCAGCGGCAGGTTCGCCGACGAGATCTGTCCGGACGAACCGGCGGCGGTGGTGTGGGCGGCGAACCTCGGCTGCCTGACGTTCCACCCCTGGCCGGTGCGGCGCGGCGACACGGAGCATCCGGACGAGCTGCGGATCGACCTCGACCCGCAGCCGGGAACGGACTACACGGACGCGGTACGCGCCGCGGGCGAGTTGCACGAGCTGCTGGACGAACTGGGCCTGTGCGGCTGGCCGAAGACGTCCGGGGGCCGCGGGGTGCACGTCTTCGTGCCGATCGTCCCGGAGTGGACCTTTCCCCAGGTGCGGCGCGCGGCCATCGCGATCGGCCGGGAGCTTGAGCGGCGCGCGCCGGAGCGCGTCACCACCGCCTGGTGGAAGGAGGAGCGGGGGGAGAAGATCTTCGTCGACTACAACCAGACGGCCAGGGACCGCACGATCGCCAGCGCGTATTCGGTGCGTCCCCGGCCCCGGGCGCCGGTGTCCGCGCCCCTGCGCTGGGCGGAGCTGCCCGACGCCCGGCCGGAGGACTTCGACCTGGCGACGATGCCGGGGCGTTTCGCCGAGGCCGGGGACGTGCACGCCGGCATGGCGGACCGGCCGTGCCGCCTGGACGCCGTGCTCGAACTGGCCGAGCGTGACGAACGCGACCACGGCCTCGGCGACCTGCCCTATCCCCCGGACCACCCGAAGGCGGCGGGCGAGCCGAAGCGGGTGCAGCCGAGCCGGGCCAAGGACCGCGGCGTCAGGCGGGGGCGAACATCCGGCTGACCCCGCCGAGGAACTCGGCGTTGCTGGCCGTCGCCCGCAGCTGTGTCAGAAGCATCTCGACGGCCTGGCGCGGGTCGCGGTCGCCGAGGGCCCGGCGCAGGCCGTGGATCGCGGCGAGTTCGGCGGGCGTGGTGAGGATCTCCTCGCGCCTGGTGCCCGAGGGGTCGAGGTCGATGGCTGGGAAGATCCGCCGGTCCGCCAGGACGCGGTCGAGGCGCAGTTCCATGTTGCCGGTGCTCTTCAGTTCCTCGAAGTAGAAGTCGTCGGCCTTGGACCCGGTGCCGACCAGGGCGGTGGCCAGGATGGTGAGCGAGCCGCCCTCCTCGATGTTGCGGGCGGCGCCGAAGAGGCGCTTGGGCGGGTGCAGGGCGGCGGCGTCGATGCCGCCGGTCAGGATGCGGCCGGTGGTGCGCGTGCTGTTGTTCCAGGCGCGGCACAGGCGGGTGAGGGAGTCGAGCAGCACGACGACGTCGCGGCCCTGCTCGACCAGGCGCTTGGCGCGTTCGACGGCGAGCGCGGCGACGGCGGTGTGATCCTGGGCCGGGCGGTCGAAGTGCGAGGCGATCACCTCGGCGGGCACCGAGCGCTGCATGTCGGTGACCTCCTCGGGCCGTTCGTCGAGGAGCACCATCATCAGATGGCATTCGGGATGGTTGCGGGCGATGCCCGAGGCGATGGTCCGCAGGATGGTGGTCTTGCCGGTTTTCGGCGGCGCCACGACGAGTCCGCGCTGCCCCTTTCCGAGAGGCGTGAGCAGGTCGATGAGACGGCCGGCGAGGTGTCCGCGGCCGGTCTCAAGACGCAGCCTGCTGTCGGGGTGCAGCGGCGTGAGGGCGCCGAAGTCGGGCCGGGCGGCGAGGACGTCCGGCGGGACGTCCGCGACGCCGTTGACGGCGTCGATGCGGGCGAGCGGGCGGGGCGCGCCGGCCCGCCCGCCGCGCACGGGCGGGGCGAGGGCACCGGCGACCGCGTCGCCCCGGCGCAGCCCGGTCCGGTGCACCTGGGCGGCCGGCAGCTGCGGGTCGCGGGGGCCGGGCAGGTAGCCGTCGAGGCGGAGGAACGTCCTGCCGCCGACGGTGTCGACGACGCCGGCGACGGGCTCCTCGCCGGGAGGGGGAAGGACAGACATGCGGGAGACTCCAGCGGGTGAGGGAACGGCGATACGGGAAGGCGGGGTTGAAGGAAGATGCCGTGAGCACGGCGGACGCGGCCGGCCCGCCGCGGCGGGCAGCGGTCGGCGCGGGTGAACCGGCTTCGGAGAAAGCGCACATACCGCGGACGGCAGGCGCCTGGAGAAGGCGGTGAGAAGGGGATCGGCACGGACGCCCGGCAAAGGGGCGTACCGACGTGCCGCTCACAAATATACACCCGCGCCCGCCGGGCGTTCCTCGGCGCCGGCCGGCTGCGGGGCTGCGGTCAGGACTTGCGGCCCACCCCGCCGGCCTGCCCGATGCCGTCGCGGCCGCCGAGGTCCGCGAGTTCGGGCCGCCACCGCGTGACGGGCACCACGCCCGGCTCCATGATGTCGAGACCGTCGAAGTAGCCGGTGATCTCGTCGAGAGACCGCAGGTGGTAGGGCACGGCGCCCGACTCGTTGTAGGCGCGCTGGGCGCGGACGTACGTCTCGTCCGTGTCGGTGCCCTCGTTGAGCGAGAGGTAACTGCCGGACGGCAGGCCGTCCATCAGCTGCCGCACGATCTCCTTCGCGCGGGCGTAGGAGGGCACATGCCCGAGGATGCCGCTGAGGACCAGGGCGACCGGCCGGGACATGTCCAGCGTCGCGGCGGCGGCGGAAAGGATCGCGGCCGGGTCCCGCAGGTCGGCCTCGCGGTAGTCCGTGGCTCCCTCGGGTGCCGAGGTGAGCAGCGCGTGGGCGTGCATCAGCACCAGCGGGTCGTTGTCGACATAGACCACGCGGGACTCCGGCGCGACGCGCTGGGCGATCTGGTGGGTGTTGTCGGCCGTCGGCAGTCCCGTGCCGATGTCGAGGAACTGCCGGACCCCCGCCCGGCGGGCGAGCAGCCGCACGCTGCGCACCAGGAACTCCCTGGAGGACCTGGCGATGTCGACGATGCCGGGGAACGCCTCGCGGTACTGGTCGCCGGCGATGCGGTCGACCTCGTAGTTGTCCGTCCCGCCGAGCCAGTAGTTCCAGATCCGTGCGGAGTGCGGCACGGAGGTGTCGATCTTCGAGACCGGGTCGCCCGAGCCGGCGGACCCGGCGGCCGGGGTGGACGGGTCGTTGGTCACGGGGCCTCCCTGACGCGCGCGATGTGCGTTCGCTCCTCAACGTAACCGCGCGGGCGGCGCGGCGCGCGCCACGCACCCTTGACACGCCCGCCGGACGGGCCGAGACTCCACGCGCCCGGCCGCCCGGCCGCCCCGCGGCGGCGGGCGAAGAACAGCGGCACGTGAGGAGGACAGCCATGACCGTCCGCGAGGTGTACGTCGCCGACGCCGTCAGGACCCCGGTCGGCCGGTACGGCGGAGCGCTGGCCGGCGTACGGCCCGACGATCTGGCGGCGCACGCGCTGACGGCCCTGCTGGCCCGCTCCCCCGGCCTCGACCCGGCCCGCGTGGACGACGTGGTGCTCGGCAACGCCAACGGGGCGGGCGAGGAGAACCGGAACGTCGGCCGCATGGCCGCCCTCCTCGCCGGGCTGCCCGTCACCGTGCCGGGCACGACCGTCAACCGGCTGTGCGCCTCCGGTCTTGAGGCCGTGGTGCAGGCCGCCCGTGCCGTCGCGGTCGGCGACGCCTCCGTGGTGATCGCGGGGGGCGTGGAGTCCATGAGCCGCGCCCCCTGGGTGCTGCCCAAACCGGACCGCGCCTTCCCCGCGGGGCACCAGGAGCTGATCTCCACGACGCTCGGCTGGCGCCTGGTCAACGCGCGGATGCGGCCGGAGTGGACCGTGGCACTCGGCGAGGGCGCGGAGCTGATCGCCGACCGGCACGGCATCGGCAGGGAGCGGCAGGAGGCGTTCGCCCTGGCCAGCCACGCCAAGGCCGCCCGCGCCTGGCGGGACGGCCACTACACCGCGGAAGCGTGTCCCGTGCCGGGGACGGAGCTGCCGCGCGACGAGACGATCCGCGACGGCGGCACCCCGGCGGCGCTGGCGCGCCTGAAGCCGTCCTTCCGCCCCGGCGGCACGGTCACCGCCGCCACCTCGTCACCGCTGAACGACGGCGCCGCGGCCCTGCTGATCACCGACGAGGCGGGCCTGGCGGCGACCGGCCGCGAGCCGCTGGCGCGGGTGGCGGCCGGCGCGGTCACCGGCATCGAGCCGCGGCTGTTCGGCCTCGGTCCGGTGGAGGCGATACGGCGGGCGCTGGCGAAGGCGGGCAGGCGGTTCGCCGACCTGCACACCGTCGAGCTGAACGAGGCGTTCGCCGCGCAGGTGCTCGGCTGCCTCGCCGAGTTGCCCGAACTCGACCCGGCCGTGGTCAACCCGCGCGGCGGGGCGCTCGCCATCGGCCACCCGCTGGGCGCCTCGGGCGCGCGCCTGGCCGGGGCCGTGGCGCACCAGCTCGCCGCCCACGGCTCGGGCACCGGCGTGGCGGCCCTGTGCGTCGGCGTCGGCCAGGGCCTCGCCCTCGTCCTGGAGCGCTGACCCGGCGGCTCAGCCGAGGCCGCGGCCCGCCGCGCCCGGCGGGGCGGCGCGCACGATCTCGTGCACGGCGCGCACCAGTTGGTCCTCCGTCAGGTCGGCGCGTGCGGTCAGCCGCAGCCGGGAGACGCCGTCCGGCACGGAGGGCGGGCGGAAGCAGCCGACGGTCACCCCCGCCGCCCGGCAGGCCGCGGCCCAGCGCACCGCGGTCGCGGGCGAGGGGGCGCGTACGGACACCACGGCCGCGTCCGGGCGGGTGGCGTCGCACCCCGCCGCGGTCAGGCGCCGGTACAGCGCCGTGGCGTTCCCGCGGACGCGCGCCGCGAGTCGCGGCTCCCGGCGCAGCAGCCGCAGCGCACCGAGCGCGGCTCCCGCCGCCGCCGGGGCGAGGCCGGTGTCGAAGATGAACGGGCGTGCCTCGTTGACCAGATGCGCGATCACCCGCGCCGGGCCGAGCACCGCACCGCCCTGGCTGCCCAGGGACTTCGACAGCGTCACCGTCGCCACCACATCCGGCGCCCCGGCCAGGCCCGCCGCCGCCGTCGCGCCGCGCCCGCCGGGGCCGAGCACGCCCAGGCCGTGGGCGTCGTCCACGACCAGTGCCGCGCCCGCCGCGCGGCACACCGGCGCGAGCGCGGCCAGCGGCGCGGCGTCGCCGTCGACGGAGAAGACCGCGTCGGTGACGGCGAGCGCGGGCCCGGTGCGGCCGTCGAGCGCTTTGGCGAAGGCCGGCACGTCGGCGTGCGGCACCACCGCGACCTCGGCGCGCGAAAGGCGGCAGCCGTCGATGAGCGAGGCGTGGTTGCCCGCGTCGGAGACGATCAGGGACTCCCGGCCGCCGAGAGCGGTGAGCGCCGCGAGGTTCGCCGCGTAGCCGGAGGACAGGACCAGGGCGGCCTCGAAGCCGCAGAACGCCGCCAGTTCCCTCTCCAGGTCCGCGTGCAGCCGGGTGCTGCCGGTGACGAGCCTGGAGCCGGTGGCACCCGCCCCCCACTCCCGCAGCGCGGCCTGCGCCGCGCCGGTCACCGCGGGGTGGCGGGACAGGCCGAGGTAGTCGTTCCCCGCGAGATCAAGATCGTGGGCGGCCCGGTCCGCGGCGCGCGGGCGCAGCTCCCTGACGAGGCCGGCCCGCCGACGGCGCTCCGCCGCGGCGTCCAGCCAGTCGAAGACCCTGGCGGAGTCGTCGTCGTGCACCGGCCGCCGTCCTCCGTCGTCTTGTGGGTTGCACATAAACGTAGTGCCCGGCGGAACGCCCCGACAGTGGCGATAACGACACGGGGCACCGGGGCCTGTTGTAGCTTTCATCCTCGACCGGGCCGGTGGCGTTGGGTGAGGATCGGCTCATGGAACTGCTGAACGCCCTGGTGGACAAGGGCCTCCGCCGCGAACTGCCCACCCGTGACGAGGCGCTGGCAGTGCTGGCCACCGCCGACGACGAGCTGCTCGACGTGATCGCCGCCGCGGGCAAGGTGCGCCGCAAGTGGTTCGGGCGGCGGGTGAAGCTGAACTACCTGGTGAACCTCAAGTCCGGGCTGTGCCCCGAGGACTGCTCCTACTGCTCCCAGCGGCTCGGCTCGCGGGCCGGGGTGCTGAAGTACACGTGGCTGAAGCCCTCCGAGGCGGCCGACGTCGCGAGCGCCGGCGTGGCCGGCGGCGCCAAGCGGGTCTGCCTGGTGGCCAGCGGACGCGGGCCGACGGACCGCGACGTGGAGCGTGTGTCGGAGACGATCTCCGCGATCCGCGAACGCCACGCGGACGTCGAGGTGTGCGCCTGCCTCGGCCTGCTCGGCGAGGGCCAGGCCGAACGGCTGCGGGAGGCGGGGACCGACGCCTACAACCACAACCTCAACACCTCGGAGGCGACCTACGCCGACATCTGCACCACGCACGGCTTCGCGGACCGGGTGTCCACCGTGCGGCAGGCGCGGGCGGCCGGGCTCTCCGCCTGCTCCGGCCTGATCGCCGGCATGGGCGAGAGCGACGCGGACCTGGTGGACGTGGTGTTCGCGCTGCGGGACCTCGATCCGGACTCGGTGCCGGTCAACTTCCTGATCCCGTTCGAGGGCACGCCCCTGGCCTCGGAGTGGAACCTGACTCCGCAGCACGCGCTGCGCATCCTGGCGATGGTGCGCTTCGTCTGCCCCGACGCGGAGGTGCGCCTTTCCGGCGGCAGGGAGCTGCACCTGAGGACCTTGCAGCCGCTGGCGCTGCACGTGGTCAACTCGATCTTCCTGGGCGACTACCTCACCAGCGAAGGCCAGGCCGGGCAGGCGGACCTGGAGATGATCGCGGACGCCGGCTTCGAGGTGGAGGGCGCGGAGACCACCACGCTGCCCGGCCACCGCGCCGATCTGGTGGCCGTGCGCCGACGCGGCGCGGGCACGGAGCTGCCGCCCAATGCGTGACGGGAAGGCGGCGGGCGGCGGTCTCTCCCCCGCGGAACTGCTGGCGCTCGACCGGGAGCACGTCTGGCATCCCTACGGCCCGATGCCGGGGCGCCAGGCGCCGTTCGTGGTGGAGTCGGCCGCCGGGGTACGGCTGCGCCTGGCCGAACCGGCCTTCGGACGGGCCGAGTTGGTCGACGGCATGGCCTCCTGGTGGTCGGCGGTGCACGGCTACAACCACCCGGTGCTCAACGCCGCCGCCCGCGACCAGCTGGAGCGCATGAGCCACGTGATGTTCGGCGGGCTGACGCACGAGCCGGGCGTGCGGCTGGCCAAACGCCTGGTGGATGTCACGCCGGGGCCGCTGCGGCACGTGTTCCTCTCCGACTCCGGCTCGGTGTCGGTCGAGGTGGCCGTGAAGATGTGCCTCCAGTACTGGCGTTCCCTGGGCCGCCCCGCCAAGCGGCGCCTGCTGACCTGGCGGGGCGGCTACCACGGCGACACCTGGCACCCCATGTCGGTGTGCGACCCGGACGGCGGGATGCACCACATCTGGTCCGGGGCGCTGCCGCGGCAGATCTTCGCGGACGCGCCGCCGCCCGGCTTCGACGCGGAGCCGCAGCCCCGCTACGCGGCGGCGCTGCGCGAGCTGATCGGGCGGCACGCGGCCGAGACCGCCGCGGTGATCGTGGAGCCGGTGGTGCAGAACGCGGGCGGCATGCGGTTCCACTCCCCGGGCTATCTGCGGGTGCTGCGCGAGGCGTGCGACGAGCACGACGTCCTGCTGGTGTTCGACGAGATCGCGACCGGATTCGGGCGCACCGGCGCGCTGTTCGGGGCGGACCACGCGGGCGTGGCGCCGGACGTGATGTGCGTGGGCAAGGCGCTGACCGGGGGCTATCTGTCGATGGCCGCCACCCTGTGCACGCCGCGCGTCGCGGCGGGCATCTCCCGCGGCGAGGTGCCGGTGCTGGCGCACGGGCCGACGTTCATGGCCAACCCGCTGGCGGCCGCGGTCGCCGACGCGTCCGTCGGGCTGCTGCTCGCCGGGGACTGGGCGGGCGAGGTGGCCCGCGTCGCGGACCGGCTGCGCGAGGGGCTGGCCGAGGCCGCCGGGGTGCCGGGGGTGCGCGACGTGCGGGTGCTCGGCGCGATCGGCGTGGTCGAGCTGGACCACCCGGTGGACATGGCGGCGGCGACCCGGGCCGCGGTGCGCGCCGGGGTCTGGCTCAGGCCGTTCGGGCGGCTGATCTACACGATGCCGCCGTACGTCACGGACGACGCGGACCTGGCACTGATCTGCCGGGCGATGCGCGCGGCGGCGGAAGCGGGTTGAGGTCGATGATCATACCGGGCGAGATCCTAGTGGTGTCCGGAACGGGCACGGAGATCGGCAAGACGGTGGTGACCGCGGCGGTGGCCGCCGCCGCGCTGGCCGCGGGCCGGTCGGTCGCGGTGCTCAAGCCCGCCCAGACGGGCCTGGCGCCCGGCGAGCCGGGCGACGCGGCGGCGGCCGCCCGCCTGGCCGGGCCGGTGACCGCACGCGAACTGGCCCGCTATCCCGAGCCGTTGGCCCCGGCCACGGCGGCGCGGCGGGCGGGTCTGCCGCCGGTGCGGCCGGCGGACGCGGCCAAGGCGGCCGAGGAGCTGGCGCACGACCACGACCTGGTGCTGGTCGAGGGCGCGGGCGGACTGCTGGTGCGGTTCGACGACATGGGCGGCACGCTCGCGGACACCGCCGCGCTGCTCGGCGCGCCGGTGCTCGTCGTCGTCACCGCCGGGCTCGGCACGCTGAACACGACGGCGCTGACGGCGGAGGCGCTGCGCACGCGCGGCCTGCGCTGCCGCGGCCTGGTGGTCGGGAGCAGCCCGGCCGCTTTGGACCTGGCGGCCCGGTGCAACCTCACCGACCTGCCCCTGGCGGCCGGCGCCCCGCTGGCCGGTGCCGTGCCGGCCGGTGCGGGCGCCCTGGCGCCCGCGGACTTCCGGGCCCGCGCCACGGACTGGCTCTCCCCCGCACTCGGCGGCCACTGGCGGAACCCGGCCGGCTGACACCCCGGCCCGGCCCGGCGGCCGGGGCGCCCGCTTCGAAATCGCCTCTTGCCTGCGTCGCACACCTGTGCATAACATGCCGTCGAATCGATTCGACGAATCGATTCGACGAAGCGCTTCACCGCGCTGCGCAGCACGGGCCGCGAAGGAGCGGGAATGGCCACCATCAAGGATGTCGCGGAACGGGCGGGGGTCGCGCCGAGCACCGTGTCGTACGTGCTCAGCGGCTCGCGCCGCATCTCCGAGGACACCGCCAGGGCCGTCCGCGCGGCGATAGCCGAGCTGGGCTACCACCCACGGGCCAGCGCCCGCACGCTGCGCAGCGCGCGCAGCGAGGTGCTGGTGCTGGCCGTGCCAAGGGAGTCGGGCAAGTACCGGGCCATGGACGGCAGATTCGCCATCGAGATCAGCGACGCGGCACGCGGCCACGGCTACGACCTGCTGATGATGACGGAGCCCGACGGCGTGGACGGGCTGCTGCGGATCGCCCGCAGCGGCCTGGCGGACGCGGCCGTGCTGATGGCGGTGGCGCAGGCCGACCCCCGGGTCGCCGCCCTGCGCGAGCTGGGCTTCCCGACCGCCCTGCTGGGACACGGCGACGGGCGCGAGGAGTCCGGCGTCTCCTGGGTCGACCTGGACTGGGCGGCGGCCGTCGCCCTGGCCGTCCACGAAACCGCCGCCGCCGGGCACCGGCGGATGGTGTTCTGGGCGTCGGCCGACCACGAGATCGAGGCCCGCCGCGGCTACGCGCTGCACGGTCTGGCCGGTGCGCGGACCGCCGCCGCCGAAACCGGCGCCGACGTCCGCGTCCAGCCCTCGGCGGCCGACCCGGCGCTGCTGCGCGGGCGGCTGCGCGCGGCGCTGACCGCCGCGCCCGCGCCGACCGCGCTGATCGTTCAGCACCTCATTCCGCTGCCGCTGCTGCTCGCCGAAGTGGCCGCCCTGGGCCTGCGCGTGCCGCAGGACCTGGAGATCGTGCTCGTCGGCAGCCTGCCCGACGAGCCGGGCGGGCCCGCCCTGCCGCGCATCGACCTCCCCGTGGGCCAGATGTCGGCGGCCGTGGCCGGGCTCGCCGTGGAGGCGATCGGCGGCGCCGCCCCCCGGCACGAGCTGATCGCGCCGCGGATGGCAGAAAGCCAGGACGTCCGGCCGCCGGGCGGCCCCGACGACCGCCCCGCCCCCGTCCCGCGAATGGAGACCCAGAACCGATGCGACTGAGAACCGGGCGCATACCGAAGCCCGCCACCGCACTCGCCCTCGCGGGCACGATGGCCGCCCTCGGCCTGACGGGCTGCGCGGCCGAGCCCGACCCGGACACCGTCACCGTGCTCAACTCGGCGACGGACGCCGCCGAGCACGAGGCGAACCAGGACTTCTTCGACCGCTGCGCCGAGCCGCTCGGCCTTGAGGTCGAGCAGATCAGCGTGCCCGCCCCGCAGATCGCGTCCAAGGCGCTGCGCATGGCCTCGTCCGATTCACTGACCGACATCCTGGAGCTGGACGGCTCGGAGCTGCCGCAGTTCGCGGGGACCGACGGGCTGCGCCCGCTCGCCGAGACCGGCGTGGACACCGGCGACTTCTCGACCAGCTCGAACACGCTGGGCTCCTTCGACGGGGTGCAGTACGGCGTCGCCCGCTCGGTGAACTCGCTCGCCCTGATCTACAACACCGAGCTGCTGGCCGAGGCCGGTATCGAGCCGCCGGAGACCTGGGACGAACTCCAGGCCGCCGCCGCGGAGCTGACCCGCGGTGACACGTACGGCATGGCGTTCAGCGCCTCGCCGGACGCGGACGGCGTGTACCAGTTCCTGCCGTTCTTCTGGTCGGCGGGCGGCGACGAGGCGCAGTTGAACGAGGGCGGCGGCGCCGCGGCTCTCCAGCTGTGGCAGGACCTGGTGGACGCGGGCTCCGCCTCCAGGTCGGTCGTCAACTGGAACCAGCAGGACGTCAACGACCAGTTCATCTCCGGCCGCGCCGCCATGATGATCAACGGCCCCTGGCAGGTGCCGGTGCTCGACGGGCAGGACAACGTGGACTGGGCGGTGGCGAGCATCCCCGTGCCGGAGGCGGGCCTGGACCCGGTGGCCCCGATCGGCGGCACGGTGATGACCGTGCCGAAGAACGATGACGACCGGGAGCGGGAGCGGAACGCGGGGCGCATCCTCGACTGCCTGAACTCCGAGGAGAACCAGCTCGCCTGGGGCGAACGCATCAACAACGTGCCGACGCGCGAGGCCGCGGCGCAGACCTACCGGGAGCAGAACCCGAAGCTGGCGCCGTTCGCGGACCTGGTGACCACCGCGCGGTCGCGGACCGCCGAGGTCGGCACCCGCTGGCCGGTGATCAGCGACGCGCTGGCGGGGGCGTTCCAGTCGGTGCTGACCGGCCAGTCCTCGCCGGAGGACGCCCTGGAACGCGCGCAGCAGCAGGCGACGGCGGGTGAGTGAGGTGAGCGGCATGACCACGGCCACCCAGGAGAAGAAGGCGGCGGCGCCGACCGGGCCGAGCCGGCGCGGCGCGGGCCGCAGAAGGCTGTACCAGTGGCTGTTCGTGGCGCCCGCGCTGGTCTACATGCTGGCGTTCTTCGGCTATCCGCTGGTGCGGAACGTCCTGATGAGCTTCCAGGAGTTCACGCCGCGGACGTACTTCACGGGCGAGTCGCCGTTCAACGGCCTGGAGAACTGGCGCGGCGTCTTCGAGAACGACCTCTTCGGGGACGCCCTGTGGCAGACGATCCTGTTCACCATCGGTTCGCTGGTCGGGCAGTTCACCATCGGTCTCGGCCTGGCCGTCTTCTTCTCGCGCAGGTTCCGCCTGTCGGCGTTCGTCCGGGCGATCCTGCTGCTGCCGTGGCTGGTGCCGATGGTGGTCTCCGCGGTCGTGTGGCGCCGGATCATGGACGAGGACCACGGCGTCCTCAACAGCTTCCTCGAAACGGTCGGCCTCTCGTCGGACGGCGTGGCGTGGCTGAGCAGCCCGAGCGTGGCGCTGCTCTCCGCGATCCTGGTGAACATCTGGATCGGCATCCCGTTCAACATGGTGATCCTGTACGGCGGTCTCCAGGAGATCCCCCGCGAGCTGTACGAGGCCGCCTCGCTGGACGGGGCCGGCCCGTGGCGGACCTTCCGCAGCGTGACGCTGCCGATGCTGCGGCCGGTGGTGACGGTGGTGCTCGTGCTCGGCTTCATGTCGACGATCAAGATTCTGGATCTGATCCTGGCGCTGACCGGCGGCGGACCGGCCGACTCGACACAGACGCTGGGCACGCTGACGTACCAGCTGTCGTTCCTCCAGCTCGACTTCGGCCAGGGTGCCGTGGTGGGCAACGTCCTCATCCTGATCAGTGCCGTCTTCGCGGTGCTGTACCTGCGCGTCAACCGCGCCGATCACCAGCCGGGGAAGTGACGAGATGAACCGCACGGATGGGCGCGCCCGGGTGCGCCGCACGTGGAACACCGTGGCCGCGCTGCTGATCCTCGCCGTGATGCTGTTCCCGGTGTACTGGATGATCAGCACGGCGCTCCAGCCGCACACCAGCATCGCCTCGGCCGATCTGATCCCGACCTCGCCGAGCTTCGACAATTTCCGCAACGCACTGGACAGCCAGGGCGGCTCCCTGGTCACCAGCCTGATCGTCGCGCTCGGCGCGGTGGTGGTCTGCCTCGCGCTCGCCGCCCCCGCGGCCTACGGCCTCGCGCAGTTCGGGCTGCGCGGCGGCCGGGCGATCGTGTTCGGCACGCTGATCACGCAGATGGTGCCGGGCATCGTGGTGGCGAACGCGCTGTACAGCGCGTATGCCGAGCTGAATCTCGTGAACTCCTATCTGGGGCTGATCCTGGCCGACGCCTCCCTCGGGCTGCCGTTCGCGATCGTGCTGCTGCGGGCGTTCATGGTGTCGATCCCGTCGGAGGTCGTCGAGGCGGCGATGGTCGACGGGGCCAACCGCTTCACGGCGTTCATGCGCATCGTGCTCCCGATGAGCCGCAACGCCCTGATCACGTCCGGTCTCTTCGCGTTCCTGTTCGCGTGGGCCGACTTCATTTTCGCGCTGACGCTGAACACGACGGACGATGTGAAACCGGTCACGCTGGGCATTTATCAGTTCATCGGCGCGCATGTGAGTGACTGGGGTGCGGTGATGGCCACCGCGGTACTCTCCGCGATTCCCGCGGCGATACTGCTGGTCGTTGCCCAGAAGTACATCGCCGCCGGGATCGCCGGCGGCTCCATCAAGTAAGGCCAGACACCACATATGACTGCCACCGAAACGACCGGGTTCCCCCGGTTCCCGCGCGGCTTCTTCTTCGGCGCCGCCACCGCCAGCTACCAGATCGAGGGCGCCCACGACGAGGGCGGCCGGGGCACGTCCATCTGGGACACCTACTGCCGCGAGCCGGGCCGCGTCGCCGACGGGGCGACGGGCGACGTCGCCTGCGACCACTACCACCGCTACCCCGAGGACGTCGCGCTGCTGCGCGACCTCGGCGTGGACAGCTACCGGTTCTCCGTGGCGTGGCCGCGCATCCAGCCGGACGGCACCGGCAAGGCCAACGCCGAGGGCCTGGACTTCTACGACCGGCTCGTCGACGAGCTGCTCGCCGCCGGCATCGCACCGGCCGCCACCCTGTACCACTGGGATCTGCCGCAGGCCCTGGAGGACCGCGGCGGCTGGCGGGAGCGGGAGACGGCCGAGCGGTTCGCCGACTACACCCGGCTGGTCGTGGACCGGCTCGGGGACCGGGTGCCGCGCTGGATCACGCTGAACGAGCCGTTCTGCTCGGCGTTCGTCGGCTACGCCATCGGCCGGCACGCGCCGGGGGCGCGCGAGGGGCGCGGCGCGCTGGCCGCGGCGCACCACCTGCTGGTCGGCCACGGGCTCGCGGTGCGGGTGCTGCGCGAGGCCGGGGCGACGGACGTCGGCATCACCCTCAACCCGGACCGGCTGCTGCCCGCGACCGGGTCCCCCGAGGACCTGGCCGCGGTGCGGCGCGCGGAGACCCTGCACAACGATGTGTGGCTGGACCCGCTGTTCGCCGGCCGCTACCCGCAGGGCGAGGCGGACACCTGGGGCGCGATGGCGGACGGCTCCTACCGCAGGGACGGCGACCTCATCACGATCGGCGCCCCGCTGGACTTCGTCGGCATCAACTACTACCGCCCCATCACCATCGCCGACGCCCCGTACCGGGACGAGGACCCGGCGACGCGGACCGCGGTGGACATCCGCGTCCGGGAGACGTGGCGGGACGACGTGCGGCACACCACGATGGGCTGGCCCGTCGTGCCGCACACGTTCACCGATCTGCTCGTCGACCTGAGCCGGCGCTACCCGGCGCTGCCGCCGGTGGTCATCACCGAGAACGGCTCCGCGGAGGACGACTCCGTCGCCGCGGACGGCCAGGTCCACGACGCCGACCGCGTCGCCTACCTGCGCGACCACCTCCAGGCGCTGTCCGAGGCCATCGAGGCGGGCGTCGACGTCCGCGGCTACTACGTGTGGTCCCTGATGGACAACTTCGAGTGGGCGTTCGGCTACGCGAAGCGGTTCGGCATTGTCCGCGTCGACTACGACACCCTCGAACGCCTGCCCAAGGACAGCTACCGCTGGTACCGGGACATGATCGGCGCCCACCGGCAATCACACACCTGACCTGCCGCGGGCCCGTCCCCGCACCGGCACGACCCACCGCACCGCCCGAACCTCCCCGCCGCGGGGAAGGGGACATGGAGTAACTGTGAAGTTCACCGATGGCTACTGGCTGATGCGCGACGGCGTCACCGCGGCCTTCGCCAAGCAGGTCGCCGACACGGACGTGTCGGACGACCGGCTCACCCTCTACGCCGCGGTGCGGCCCGTCGAGCGCCGCGGCCACACGCTGAACAGCCCGCTGCTGACGGTGGAGTGTTTCTCCCCCGCGGAGGGCGTGATCGGCGTGCGGACGACCCACCACTCGGGCGGGGAGGAGCGCGGCCCCGGCTTTCCGCTGCGCGGCGAGCCGGGGCACGCGGGCAAGACCAGGTCGGACGGCTCCGTCGCCGAGCTGACCAGCGGTTCGCTCACGCTGCGGGTGGACACCGCCGAGCCCTGGCGGCTCGACTTCACCGCCGACGGTCGCACCCTTACCTCGGCCGGCAAGCGGGGCACCGGCTTCCTCACGGACGACGACGGCCGGCACTTCTCGCTCGGCCAGCTGTCCCTGGGCGTCGGCGAGCTGGTCTACGGGCTCGGCGAACGGTTCACGCCGTTCGTCAAGAACGGCCAGACGGTGGACATCTGGCAGGCGGACGGCGGCACCGCCAGCGAACAGGCGTACAAGAACGTGCCGTTCTACCTGACCAACCGCGGCTACGGCGTGTTCGTGAACCACCCGGGCCTGGTCTCCTACGAGATCGGCTCTGAGTCGGTCGGGCAGGTGCAGTTCAGCGTCGAGGGCCAGTCCATCGAGTACCTGATCATCCACGGCCCGACGCCCAAGGAGATCCTGGACCGCTACACGGCGCTGACCGGCCGGCCCGCGCTGCCGCCCGCCTGGTCGTTCGGCCTGTGGCTGTCCACGTCCTTCACCACGGACTACGACGAGGCCACCGTCAACCGCTTCGTCCGCGGCATGGCCGAACGCGACATCCCGCTCAGCGTCTTCCACTTCGACTGCTTCTGGATGCGCGAGTACCAGTGGTGCGACTTCACCTGGGACCCGGCGGTCTTCCCCGACCCCGAGGGGATGCTCGCCCGCCTGAAGGAGCAGGACCTGCGGATCTCGGTGTGGATCAATCCCTACATCGGGCAGAAGTCGCCGCTGTTCGCCGAGGCCCGGCGGCACGGCTACCTGGTGCGCAGGGCGGACGGCGGCGTCTGGCAGTGGGACATGTGGCAGGCCGGCATGGCCCTGGTGGACTTCACCAACCCGGAGGCCCGCGCCTGGTTCGCGGACAAGCTGCGCGGGCTGGTCCGGCAGGGCGTGGACTGCTTCAAGACGGACTTCGGCGAACGGGTGCCCACCGACGTGGTCTGGCACGACGGCTCCGACCCCGAGTTCATGCACAACTACTACACCGAGCTGTACAACCGGACGGTGTTCGAGGTGCTCACCGAGGAGCGCGGCGCCGGGGAGGCGGTCCTCTTCGCCCGCTCGGCGACCGCCGGCGGCCAGCAGTACCCGGTGCACTGGGGCGGCGACTGCGAGTCCAGCTTCGACGCGATGGCCGAGTCCCTGCGCGGCGGCCTCTCGCTCGGCCTGTCCGGCTTCGGCTTCTGGAGCCACGACATCGGCGGCTTCGAGGGCACCCCGACACCGGCGGTGTTCAAGCGGTGGGTGCAGTTCGGACTGCTGTCCTCGCACAGCAGGCTGCACGGCAGCAACTCCTACCGGGTGCCGTGGGACTACGACGAGGAGGCCGTCGCGGTCACCCGCGACTTCACCCGGCTCAAGCACCGCCTGATGCCGTATCTGTTCCGGGCCGCGGAGCAGGCCGGCGAGCAGGGCACCCCGGTGATGCGGGCGATGCTGCTCGAATTCCCCGACGACCCGGGCTGCCACCCGCTGGACCGGCAGTACATGCTGGGCGGCGACCTCCTGGTCGCGCCCGTCCTCGACGAGGACGGCGTCGCGGAGTACTACGTGCCGGCGGGCACCTGGACGCACCTGCTGTCCGGCGAGCAGATAGAGGGGCCGGGGTGGCGGCGCGAGCGGTTCGGCTTCGACAGCCTGCCGCTGCTCGCCAGGCCCGGCTCGGTCATCCCGTTCGGCGCCCAGGACGACACGCCCGAGTACGACTGGGCGAACGGCGTGACCCTGCGCGTCCACGCGCCGGCCGACGGCGTCGAGACCGTCACGCGCGTCCCCGCACCCGGCGGGGAGGGCGGCGCCGTCTTCCGCACGACGCGCCACGGCGACGTCGTCACGGTGGCGGCCGCGGGTGCGCCCGGGCCGTGGCGGGTCACGGTGGCGGGTCCTGACGGCTACGCCGAGCCGGTGACCGTCCCCGAGGGCGCCTCGTCCGTGTCGGTCCGGCTCGCCGACGGCCGGCGCGTCTGAGCCGGTCCGCGGGTGCGCACGTTTCGCCGGGGGACCAGGGGGAACCCGGCGGCGCGAGGTGATGAGGATGCCTGAACCGGGCAGCAAGAAGTACGACATCCACCGCGCGCACCTGCGGAAGGACGCCGAGGGGCACGGAGTTCCCGACCGGCATGCCAACGCGCAGGCCAACGAGACCCTGCAAAGCGACCCGCACTGGCAGTCCCGCGGGCCGCGCACCGAGCGCGGCCTCGGCCCGGAGTCCGAGCGCGGCGGCTTCGAGGAGCAGCTGCCGGAGACGGACTGACCGGCGGCCAGGGGGAGGCGGCACGGGAAGGCGGCACGGAAGGCGGTCGTTCCGCATGAGCGAGAAGACGGAGAAAACCGCGCGCGCCCTGCTGGAACGGTGCGGGCAGACGTACGCCGAGCAGGCCGGAATCCGGCTGAGGAACACGCCGGGCCCGCTCTACCAGGTGCTGGTGCTCGCGCACCTGCTGTCCGCGCGCATCCGCAGCGACATCGCGGTGGATGCCGCGCGGGCCCTGTTCGACGCCGGGATGCGCGATCCGCGGCGCATGCGGGACGCCACCTGGCAGCAGCGCGTCGACGCGCTGGGCGTCGGCGGCTACCGCAGGTACGACGAGCGGACCGCGACCCAGCTGGGCGACGGCGCGCGCCTGCTCCTCGACCGGTACGGCGGTGACCCGCGCCGGCTGCGCGGGGAGAACGTGACCGAACGGCTGCGCGAGTATCCCGGCATCGGGCCCATGGGCGTGGACATCTTCCTGCGCGAGGTCCAGGCCGTGTGGCCCGAGTACGCGCCCTACATCGACCGCAAGGCGCAGGACGGCGCCGAACGCGTCGGCCTGCCGCGTTCCCCCAAGAGCCTGGGCGGGCTGGTCGGCGACGCCGATGTGACGCGGCTGACGGCGGGCCTGGTCCGGGTCGCGCTGGACAAGGGCCTCGCCGAGGATGTGCGGGAGCTCGCGGGCCGCTGAGAGGTTTCCGGGCGGCCCGGCCGGAAACCCGCAGGACGATCCGTACGACCCACCGGGAGGCGCACGATGGCCGACACCGAAGCTCTGGAACTGGAAGCGCTGTGGGCGGAGTTCCACGACGTCGTCAACATGACGTCCCAGGAGCTGGCGGCGTGGCTGCGCACCAGCAGCGCGGGCGAGGAGACGGAGCAGCCGCCCGAGGAGGCGGGGCCCGAACAGGGCCGGGGCGTGCTCGCCATCCTCCGCAAGCGGCAGATGGACCTCACGGACGCCGACGTCGACCTGATGTACGACATCGTGGACACGGTACGCAACGAGCGCGCCGCCGGCCCCCGCGCGACCGTGCCGGAGCCGGACTGGCGCAGGCGGCTGATGAGCCTGGGACACGACCCGCTGCGCGCCGAAGAGGTGTAGCACCGGGCCGCACGGTTCGGGCCCGGCCTGTGGGGGGCCGGGCCCGGGCCGTGTCAGGGGCCGGGGTGCGGGCGGGGCGGGCCGGCCTCGACGGCCAGCTCGGTCGCCCAGAACTCCCCGTCCGGGTACGCGTATTCGGCGAGTGCGGCCGGGCGCATCGCCGCGGAGAAACCGGGGGCGGTGGGAGCGAGGTAGCGCCCGGAACGGATGCGCACCGGGTCGGTGAAGTGCTCGTGCAGGTGGTCGGCGTACTCGATGACCCGCTCGGGCGTGGCGCCCGCCAGGGCCACGAAGTCGAACATGGCCAGGTGCTGCACCAGCTCGGACAGGCCCACACCGCCCGCGTGCGGGCAGACCGGCACGCCGAACTTGGCGGCCAGCAGCAGGATGGCGAGGTTCTCGTTGACGCCCGCCACGCGCGTCGCGTCGAGCTGGAAGATGTCGATGGCCCCGGCCTGGAGCAGCTGCTTGACCACCACCCGGTTCTGCGCGTGCTCACCGGTGGCCACCCGCACCGGCGCGACGCCCCTGCGGACGGCCGCGTGGCCGAGCACGTCGTCCGGGCTGGTGGGCTCCTCGATCCAGTACGGGTCGAACTCCCGCAGCGCCGACACCCACTGGACGGCCTGGTCCACGTCCCAGCGCTGGTTGGCGTCCACGGCGATGCGCACACCGGGGCCGACGGCGGCGCGGGCCGCGCGCAGGCGCCGGCGGTCCGCCTCCAGGTCGGCCCCCACCTTGAGCTTGATCTGGGTGAAGCCCTCGGCGACCGCCCGCTCGGCCAGCCGGGTCAGCTTGGCGTCGGAGTACCCGAGCCAGCCGGGTGAGGTGGTGTAGGCCGGGCAGCCCTCGGCCCGCAGCAGCGCGGTCCGCTCCGCGGCACCCTGCCTGCCGCGGCGCAGCAGCCCGAGGGCCTCGTCGGGGGTCAGTGCGTCGGTGAGGTACCTGAAGTCGACCTGCGTGAGCAGCCATTCGGGCTCGGCCTCGGCGAGCAGCTGCCACAGCGGCAGGCCCGCGCGGCGGGCCGCGAGGTCCCAGGCCGCGTTGACGACGGCCCCGATGGCCATGTGCATCACGCCCTTCTCGGGGCCGAGCCAGCGCAGCTGGCTGTCGCCGATCAGGTCCCGGTACAGGGCGCCGGGGTCGGCGGCGAGCGCGGCGGCGTCCCGGCCCACGAGGTGGGGCGCGAGCGAGCGGATCGCCGCCACCTGCACGTCGTTGCCGCGGCCGATGGTGAACGTGAAGCCGTGGCCGTCGGGCTCGTCCTCCTGTGAGGTGCGCAGGACGACGTAGGCGGCCGAGTAGTCGGGGTCGGGGTTCATCGCGTCCGACCCGTCCAGCTCTCTTGAGGTGGGGAACCGGACGTCGTAGGTCTCGATGGCGGTGATCCGGGGCGTGCTCGACGGCATCGGAGGACCTCTTTCGGGGCGGCGGCTCACTGCCGGAACCCTAAAGTCGCACATCATCCCCCACAAGCGAACGATGGCGCACGCCCGTCGTGTCAGCCGTCCGCCGGTCTGGCGTTCAGCGAGGGGTCGGGCGCGCACCTCCGGGCGGCCGGGCGCACGGCGAACGCCTCCCACCAGGGGTCGAGCGGGAGCCCGGTCGCCGGCTCGAAGGACTCCCCCGGCCGCGGCACCGCGACCGTCACCTCGGTGGCCCCGGCCTCCCGCACGGTGCGCTCGACGGGCTCCTCCCAGGGGTGGAGCGCCAAATTGAACGTGCCCCAGTGGATGGGCAGCAGCACCCCGCCCGGCTCGCCGCCCGACAGGTCGAGGTGGGCCCGCACGCCCTCCTCCGGCGTCATGTGGATGTCCGGCCAGTACTCGCTGCTGTAGGCGCCTATCTGGATCATGGTGGCGTCGAACGGGCCGTGCCGCTCGCCGATCTCGGCGAAACCGGGGAAATAGCCGGTGTCGCCACTGTGGTAGACGCGGTGCTCGGGACCGGCCACCACCCACGAGGCCCACAGAGTCTGCCACCGGTCGCGCAGCCCGCGGCCGCAGAAGTGCTGGCCCGGCGTGGCGGTCAGCGTCAGGCCGGCGACGTCCGCCGACTCGTGCCAGTCCAGCTCGGCCAGGCGGGCGGCGGGCACGCCCCACCGCTCCAGGTGCGCTCCGACCCCGAGCGGCACGGCGAACACGGCGTCGGTGGCGATCAGGGCCCTGATCGTCGGCATGTCCAAGTGGTCGTAGTGGTCGTGGGAGATGACGACGGCGTCCAGCGGCCCCAGCTCGGACAGCTCGGCCGGCACCGGGTGCAGCCGCCGGGGCCCGGCGAAGGAGAACGGTGAACAGCGCTCGCCCCACACCGGGTCGAACAGCACGCGCCGGCCGTCGATCTCGACCAGGACACTGGCGTGCCCGAGCCACGTGACGCGCAGCCCCGAGGCCGGCGGGCCGCCGGTGACGGCCGCCGGCTTCGCCAGCGGCAGCCGGCCGGCCGGGGCCCTGCGGAGCCGGTCGGCCCTGCGCAGCGTCTCCCGCAGCATCGGCAGCATCTCGAACGGGCCGCTCATGCGCACCGGCCGGGCGTTGCGGAACGCGCCGTCGCGGTACTGCGGCGAGCGCCGGATGCGCTCCAGGCGCTCGCCCGTGGGCCGGCCGCCGAACGAGGCGGGCCACAGGCGGGCGGACAGCGGGGCGCGGGCACGGGTGCGGGTCGGAGGAGACGAGGAATCGGGCACGTGGACCTCCCAGGACGCGGCTGCCGCCACTTTAATCCATCGGGGTGACAACCAGTCACCCTGCGCAAGGCCGGGGACCGGCCACGCGGCATCCCCGCGGCGCATCCACCCTGAAGGGGATGTGCGGGAACGCCGGATCGGCCCTGGGGCCGACTTCGGGGCGCGGCGACGGCCGTAACCTGGCGGCCATGAATATGGCCGCCGTGAAGCCGGGCCCCCCGCACCGGCGCCCCGTGGACGCCGACCTCGTCTGGGCGGTGCTCCTACTCGTGCTGTGCGGCGTGAACATCGTGGCCGACCCTGAGCTGCGGGGCTGGGCCGCGGCGGCGAGCGCGGTGACGGCGCTGTCCCTGTCCCTGGGAGTCGCGCTGCGGCGGCGGGTCCCGGAGCGCACCCTGGTGCTCGCCCTGGCGGTGTGCCTGGCGCAGATCGTGTGGTCGGGCGGACCCGCCGTCGCCGCGTTCGCCGTGTATGCCATCGTCTGCGCCGCGGCCGATCTGGGCGCCCGGTGGGCCGTGCGGCTCGCCCTGATCGGCGGCCTGGGCGCGGCCGCCCTCGCCGCGGTACGGCAGGACCGCGGCCTGGGCACGGCGGTGGAGATGACCGTTGCCCTGTCGGTGCCGATCGCGCTCAGCTGGGCGCTCGGCTTCCGGGCCCGCTGCCGCCGCTGTTACCGCAGGCAGCTCGCGGAGCGCGCCGACGGCCTGGCGCAGCTGCGCTCGGACCGGCACCGAGCGGCGGTGGCGGACCAACGCGCCGAGATCTGCCGGGAGATGTACGACCTGACCGGCCACCGCGTCGCGGGCATGGTGGTGCACGCGGAGGCGGCGGACCGGGTGCTGGACGCGGCACCAGAACGGGCCGGGCAGTCCCTGCACGTGATCGCCACGATGGGCAGGGAGTCCGAGGCGGAGCTGCGGCGGGCCAGGACGCTGCTGCGCGATCCGGAGTGAGCCGGAGCGAGCCGGACGCCGGGTCCTGCCCGCGTTTGGAGAAGCCGCCCGGAGCGCCGGATAGTAGGGGCATGGCTTACTCGACCGTCGTCGTCATGGGTGTCTCCGGCGTGGGCAAGACCACCGTCGCCCGGGCCCTGGCCGAGCGACTGGGCGTGCCGTTCGCCGAGGCGGACGACTTCCACCCGCCCGCCAACGTCGCCAAGATGTCCGCCGGCACTCCCCTGACCGACGCCGACCGCGAGCCGTGGCTCCGCTCGCTCGGCGCGTGGCTCGGCGAGCGCGAGAAGGAGGACAGCGGCGGGGTGATGACCTGCTCGGCGCTGAAGCGGGCGTACCGCGAGACGCTGCGGGCGGGCGCGCCCGGTGTCTTCTTCCTCCACCTGGAGGGCAGCAGGGAGCTGATAGAGGAGCGGCTCGGGCGCCGCACCGGGCACTTCATGCCGCCGGCGCTGCTGGCCTCGCAGTTCGCCGATCTGGAGCCGCTCGGCGCCGGGGAGAACGGCGCGGTGCTCGACGTCCAACCGACGCCTGAGGAGCTCGTGGACCGGGCGATCGAGGTACTCGCGGCACGGTGAGCCCGCGGCGGGCGACCGCCGCGTCCTTCAACTGCCTCACCGGGTACGCATCGCGATGGCACTCAGCACGCCATGCGTACCCGGTGGCCGGCTCAAGCCCGCTTGTTCCGCACCGCTCCGGTGCGGGACGCCGGGGTCACTCGCTGCCGAAGGCCGCGTCGAACGACGCGGTGGGCGGCGGGTAGTCGTAGGAGCGCAGCCGTGCCAGGGCCTCGGGCGCACCGGCCAGCCGGTCCATGCCGGCGTCCTCCCACTCCACGGATACCGGCCCGTCGTAGCCGATGGAGCGCAGCATCCGGAACACGTCCTCCCAGACCACGTCGCCGTGCCCGGCGGAGACGAAGTCCCAGCCGCGGCGCGGGTCGCCCCACGGCAGGTGGGACCCGAGGCGGCCGTTGCGGCCGTCGAGGCGGCGGCGGGCCTCCTTGCAGTCCACGTGGTAGATGCGGTCCCTGAAGTCGTACAGGAAGTTGACCGGGTCCAGGTCCTGCCACACGAAGTGGCTCGGGTCGAAGTTCAGCCCGAACGCCGGGCGGTGGTCGACCGCTTCGAGGGCCTGCTTGGTGGTCCAGTAGTCGTAGGCGATCTCGCTGGGGTGCACCTCGTGCGCGAAGCGCACGCCCTCGGCGTCGAAGACGTCGAGGATCGGGTTCCAGCGTGTCGCGAAGTCCTCGTAGCCGCGCTCGATCATGCCGGGCGGGACCGGCGGGAACATGGCGACGAGGTGCCAGATCGAGGAGCCGGTGAAGCCGATGACGGTCCGCACCCCGAAGGCCGCGGCGGCGCGGGCGGTGTCGGCCATCTCCTTGGCGGCCCTGGTGCGCACGCCCTCGGGCTCGCCGTCGCCCCAGATCCTGGCGGGCACGATGCCCTGGTGGCGTTCGTCGATGGGGTGGTCGCACACCGCCTGGCCGACGAGGTGGTTGGAGATGGCGAAGCACTCCAGGCCGTACTTCTCCAGCAGGGCGTGCCGCCCCGCGACGTAGTCGGGCTCTGCGAGGGCGCGGTCGACCTCGAAGTGGTCGCCCCAGCAGGCCAGTTCCAGGCCGTCGTAGCCGAAGTCGCGGGCGAGCCGGCAGACCTCTTCCAGGGGCAGGTCAGCCCACTGGCCGGTGAACAGGGTGAACTTGCGTGGCATGGCGCTTACTCCTGCCTCTCCTCACTCGGGAACGGGGACGGGGGTGAAGACGGCGTTCTTCGCCGCGCTCTCCTCGATCGCGGTCAGGACCCGCTGGACCTGGAGGCCGTCGGCGAAGCTCGGCTCCGGCTGGGTACCGGCGGCGATCGCGTGCACCAGGTCCCTGGCCTGGTGGGTGAAGGTGTGCTCGTAGCCGAGGCCGTGGCCGGGCGGCCACCAGCCCTCCAGGTAGGGGTGGTCCCCCTCGGTCACCTGGATGCGGCGGAAGCCGCCTTCGGCCGCGGGCAGGGTGTGGTCGTGGAACTCCAGCTCGTTCAGCCGTTCCAGGTCGAAGGCGAGGGAGCCCGCGGCACCGTTCAGCTCGATCCGCAGCTGGTTCTTGCGGCCCGCGGCGAGCCGGCTGACCTCGAACGAGGTGAGGGCGCCCGAGGCGAGCCGGCCGGTGAACACGGCGGCGTCGTCCACGGTGACCTCGCCGAGCTGCCCGGCCTCCCCGCCGGGCAGGGCCCGCTGCTTGACGAAGGTCTCGGTCTGTGCGGAGACGCCCGTCAGCAGCTCGCCCGAGAGGTGCTGGGCGAGGTCGACGATGTGCGCGCCGAGGTCGCCCAGCGCGCCGGAGCCCGCCTTGTCCTTCGTCAGGCGCCAGACCAGGGGGAGGTCGGGGTCCTCCCCCCAGTCCTGGAGGTAGCTGACCCTGACGTGGCGCAGGGTGCCGATGCGGCCCTCGGCGATCAGGCGGCGCGCCAGGGCCAGCGCCGGAACGCGCCGGTAGTTGAAGCCGACCATGGCGAGCTGGCCCCGTTCCCGGGCGGCCTGCGCCGCCTCGGTCATGGCCTCGGCCTCGGCCACGGTGTTGGCCAGCGGCTTCTCGCACAGCACGTGTTTGCCCGCCTCCAGGGCGGCGATGGCGATTTCGGCGTGGCTGTCGCCGGGTGTGCAGATGTCGACGAGGCTCACGTCGTCGCGGGCGATGAGCGCCCGCCAGTCGGTCTCGGCGGCGGCCCAGCCGAGGCGGTCGGCCGCCGCCGATACGGCCGCCCGGTCACGACCGCACACGGCGGCGAGCACGGGGGACAGCGGCAGGTCGAACGCCCGGCCCACGGTGCGCCAGCCCTGCGAGTGGGCGGCTCCCATGAAGGCGTAGCCGACCATGCCGACGCCGAGTGGAGGGGCGGAGGTGGAATGCGGCATCTGGTTCCCTGTCGGTTGCGGATGAAGCGTCAGTTGAAGCCTGTCGGCAGGTACTGCTCGACGTTCTCCTTCGTGACGACGGCGGAGTAGAGGGTGACGGAGGACGGGATCTCGAACTCGGCGAGCCCGCCGATACCCTTCGCCTGGCCCAGCGCGCGGGCCAGGTCGATGGCCGAGGCGGCCATCGTCGGCGGGTAGAGCACCGTGGCCTTGAGGACCGAATTGTCGGCCTGGATGGCGTCCATCGCCGACCTGGCGCCCGCCCCGCCCACCATGATGAACTCGTCGCGCCCGGCCTGGTCGATGGCGCGCAGGGCGCCGACGCCCTGGTCGTCGTCGTGGTTCCACAGCGCGTCGAACTCCGACTGCGCCTGGAGCAGTCCGGACATGACCTCCTGCCCCGACTCGACGGTGAACTCGGCCGCCTGCCTGGCCACCTTCTCGATGTTGGGGTAGTTGGCCAGCGCGTCGTCGAAGCCCTGGGTGCGCTGACCGGTCAGCTCCAGGTTGTCCGGCCCCGACAGCTCCACGACCCGGGCGTTCTGCACGTCACGGAGCTGTTCCCCGATGAAGTGTCCGGCGTTGAGTCCCATGCCGTAATTGTCGCCGCCGATCCAGCAGCGGTACGCCTGGGGGCTGTCGAAGATCCGGTCCAGGTTGATCACGGGGATACCGGCCCGCATCGCGGTGAGGCCGATCTGGGTCAACGCGATGCCGTCGGCCGGGAGGATGACGAGGACATCGACCTCGCTGTTGATCAGCGTCTCGATCTGGCCGATCTGGGTGGCCGTGTCGTTGGAGCCCTCGGTGATCTCCAGCGTGACGTCCGCGTAGGTCTCGGCGCGCGAACGGGCGTTCTCGTTGATGGCGTTCAGCCAGCCGTGGTCGGCCTGCGGGCCGGCGAAACCTATGGTGACCGGCGGGCCCTCGCTCTCCTCGGCGGCCGGGGCCTGCTGGCTGTCCTCCTCGTCGTCGCCGGTGTCGTTGCTGGTACAGCCGGCGAGCAGCACGCCTGCGGAGGCGGCGGCGCCGCCGAACAGGAGACCTCTGCGGCTGGCGAAACGCCTGGCGGGTGAAGCACTCATGGATGCGGACCTTCCGTAATCGTCAATCGTCAGGGTTGCTGTGCGGCGGAGCGGCGCTGGAGCAGGACGGCGGCCACGATGATCGCGCCCTGGGCGATCTGCTGGCCCGCGCTGTCCAGGTTGTTCAGGGTGAACAAGTTGGTGATCGTGGTGAACACGAGGACGCCGAGCACGGAGCCGATGATCGTGCCGCGCCCGCCGCTGAGCAGGGTGCCGCCGATGATCGCGGCGGCGATGGCGTTCAGCTCGTAGAGGTTGCCGTTCGTGTTCTGTCCTGAGCCGCTGAGCACGACGAGCATGAACGCGGCGATGCCGCAGCACAGGCCGGACAGGGCGTAGATCATCAGGCGCTGGCGTTTGACGGCGATGCCGGCCAGCCGCGCGGCCTCGGGGTTGCCGCCGATCGCCACGGTGCGCCGGCCGAAGGTGGTGCGGTTGAGCAGGACCCAGCCGATGGCCGTCACCCCGGCGAAGATGAGCACGAGCGGGGGTATGCCGAAGATGTAGGCGTCACGGCCGCCGAGGTCGAGCACGGCGTCGACGGAGACGACCTGGGTGCGGCCCTCGGTGATCTGGAGGGCCAGGCCGCGCGCGGAGGCGAGCATGGCCAGCGTCGCGACGAACGGGACCATCGGCCCGTAGGCGATGAGCACGCCGTTGACCAGGCCGCAGCCGAGGCCCACGATGAGGGCGGTGAAGATCATTCCCGCCATGCCGTAGTCCTGCGTGGCCACGGTGGTGCACCACACGGAGGCGAGGGCGACGATGGCGCCGACGGACAGGTCGATGCCGCCGCCGATGATGACGAACGTCACGCCGACGGTGACCACGCCGATGACGGACGCCTGGGTCAGGATCAGCTGAAGGTTGTCCGTGCTCAGGAACGCGTCGGGCTTGGTGATGGCCCCGATGATCGCCAGGACGGCGAGCACGCCGATCAGCGAGAGGCTGTGCACGTCGGCGAGGCGGCCGAGCAGGACGCGGGCGACCGGCTTGCCGGGCGCCGGGGGCGGCGGGGCGTCCGGCTGCGGCTTGCCGAGCGGGGGCGACGATGCGGGTTCGGAGGTGGCGCCGTGGGTCACGCCTGACTCCCTTCCATGACGAGATCGAGAACCCGGTGCTCGTCGAGCTCCCGGGCGGGGGCGGTGTGCACGACCTGGCCCTCCCGCAGCACCAGCACCCGGTCGGCGAGGCCGAGAACCTCCGGGATCTCGCTGGAGACCAGCAGGACCGCCACGCCGTCGTCGGCCAGGCGGCGGATCAGGGTGTACAGCTCGGCCCGCGCGCCGACGTCCACTCCCCTGGTGGGTTCGTCGAGCAGCAGGACCTTGCAGTGGCGCAGCAGCCAGCGGGCCAGTACGGCCTTCTGCTGGTTGCCGCCGGAGAGGGTGCGGATCTGGACGTCGGGGTTGGCGGGCCGCAGCGACAGCTCCTGGGTGAATCCGGCGGCGGCGCCGCGTTCACCGGCCCGGTCGATCCAGCCGCCCCTGGAGAAGCGCGGGAGGGAGGAGATGGAGACGTTGCGGGTCACCGAATCCAGCAGGAACAGGCCCTGGCCCTTGCGTTCCTCGGGGGCGAGGCCGAGGCCCGCGCGGACGGCGGCCGTGACGTTCCCGGGGCGCAGCGGGCGGCCCTCGACCAGGACGCGGCCGGTGTCGGGGCGGCGGGCGCCGTAGATCGTCTCCAGGACCTCGGAGCGTCCCGAGCCGACGAGTCCGGCGAGACCGACGATCTCGCCCGCCTGGATCTGGAGGTCGAGCGGGGCGAACTCCCCGCGCCTGCTGAGCCCTTCGACCGCGAGGACGGGGGTGGCACCGGATTCCCGTGCCTTGGGCGCGGGGCGTTCGGGGAAGGCGTACTCGATATCGCGGCCGGTCATCAGGGCGACGATCTCGCGGGTCTCGGTGGTGCCGGCGGGCAGGCCGCGCGCGACGGCCCGCCCGTCCTTGAGCACGGTGACCCGGTCGCCGATCTCGCGGATCTCCTCAAGGCGGTGGGAGATGTAGACGATGGCGACGCCCTCGGCGGTGAGGTCCCGGACGATGCGGAAGAGGTTGCCGACCTCGTCCGGGTCGAGCACGGCGGACGGCTCGTCCATGACGATCAGCCGGGCCTCGTGGGACAGGGCCCTGGCCATGCTGACGACCTGGCGCCCGGCCGCGGAGAGCGTGCTGACGATGCGGTCGGGCGATATCTCCGGGTGGCCGAGGCGGCTGAGCAGCGCGGCGGTGGCGGAACGGGCCGCGCCCCGGCGGATGAACCCGGCGCTGGACGCCTCGTGCCCGAGGTGGACGTTCTCCGCGACGGACAGGTGCTCGACGAGGTCGAGTTCCTGGTAGATGGTGGCGATGCCGAGCCGCATGGCCGCGGTCGGCGAGCCGATGGCGACGGTCTCGCCCTGCCAGGCCAGCTCCCCGGTGTCCGGGGGCTGGGCACCGGAGATCACCTTGATGAGCGTGGACTTCCCGGCGCCGTTCTGCCCGAGGAGGCAGTGGACCTCGCCGGGTGCCACGTCGAGGTCGACGCCGTCCAGGGCGCGGACGCCGGGGAAGGACTTGGTGATGCCGGTCAGGGTGAGAAGCGGCGTTTGCGCGCTTTCCATGCTGGCCTCCTCGGCGACTGTGCCGGCGCACGGGCGTGCGTGGGTAGGGACGTGGCGTGCGGTGCTGGTGTGCGGCTCGTGTGTGCGGCCGGTGCGGACGCGCCCGGTGCGGGCCGTGTGGTGCTCTTGAGGGGCGCCGTGGCCCCCGGTCGGTCAGGTCGGGTTGTAGCTGAACAGGTGGTCGCTGATCAGGCGGCCCGCGCCGGTCACGCCGGCCACGGGGCCGAGTTCGCCGAGAACGATGGGGAGGTTGCCGGTGGCCAGCGGGAGCGACTGCCGGTAGACCTGGGTGCGAATGGCGGCCAGCAGTGTGTGGCCGAGGCCGGTCACGCCGCCGCCGATCACCACGAGCGCGGGGTTGAAGAAGCTGACGAGGCCGGCGATGACCTGCCCGGTGCGGCTGCCGCCCTGCCTTATGAGATCGAGGGAGGCCACGTCGCCGGCCGACGCGGCCGCGGCCACGTCGGCCGCCGAGAGTACGCCCGCGGCCGAGAGCCGGGCGGCCAGTTCCGGGGAACGTCCGTCCCGCACGGCCGACTCGGCGTCGGCGGCGAGCGCGGCGCCGCCGAAGTACGCCTCAAGACAGCCACGGTTGCCGCACGGGCACTGCCTGCCGTCGGCCTCGACGCGGATGTGGCCGATGTCGCCCGCGCTGCCCGTGGCGCCGCGGTGCACCTTGCCGTCCGCGACGATGCCGCAGCCGATGCCGGTGCCGATCTTGACGCAGATGAAGTCCTGGACGGAGTGGGCGACTCCGGCGTGCTGTTCGCCGAGCGCCATCAGGTTCACGTCGTTGTCCACCATGACCGGGCAGCCCAGCTCCTGGCCGAGCGCCTCGCGCACGGGGAAGCCGTCCCAGCCGGGCATGATGGGCGGCGCCACCGGGACCCCGTCGGGGAAGCGTACGGGGCCGGGGACGCCGATGCCGGCGCCGTCGAAGCGCTCCGCGAGACCGGCGTCGCGGAGCTTGTTGGCCATGGACAGCACCTGTTCGAAGACCGCGACCGGGCCTTCGCGGACGTCCATCGGCTCGGTCAGGTGGCCGAGGATCTCCAGTTCCGGGCTGGTCACGGCCACGTCGACGGACGTGGCGCCGATGTCGACGCCGAGGAAGCGCAGCCGCGGCGCGAGCCGCACGTTGTGGGACCGGCGTCCGCCGCGGGAAGCGGCGAATCCGTCACCCACCACCAGGCCGGTCTCCAGCAGCCGGTCGATCTCGACCGCCAGCTTGGACCGCGACAGCTCGATCCGGTCGCCCAGTTGGGCGCGCGAACTGGGCCCGCCATCGCGCAGCAGCCTCAGCAGCCGCGCCTGGTGCGCGTTCCCGGGCCGAGCCGTCATGCGCCTCACGCTGTCCCTCCCGCCACCGTCGGCATCGGGCGCCGACGCGAGATCCGCGCCGGGCTTGGGTGGGGAATCTAGCAGCGGCCCGGCGGAGTGGGAAGAAGTTCTGCACGGATCGCTTCAACTTTTTCCTCAACGAGGACAAAGCAGGAGAACGGGGGGCCATGACCTGCACCGACGCCGCCCCCCGGACGAGCGCGGATCCCGGAGGCCCGGCGGGCCGGTGCACTCGCGTGTGGCAGTGCGGGACGCCGGGAAGGCGCACCGTAAACTCAATGCGGGGAACAGAAGATCGAGACCTGAACGATCGGGGTGTTCATGTCTCATCACCGCGGTCCGCCAACCCTGCCTATCGGGAATAGTGCCTATGCCAAGCGCGCGCGTGCTGAAACGACCTTTCACCACGCGGGACCGGGAGCGGTCCATGCCCACCTCCCGCCCGCCGCTCATCCGTGAGCTTCCGCTGGTCATTGCCCTGTACATGGCGTACAAGTTCGGCAGACGGGCGGCCAACGGGCAGTTCGAGGACGCCTTCCGGAACGCCGAACGCGTGTGGGATTTCCAACGCGCCCTGCGGCTGCCGAGCGAGGCGTGGGTGCAGGACCTCGTGCTGAACAGCGAGACACTCATCCGTGGCATCAACGTGTACTACGCGACGGTCCACTTCCCCGCGATCGTCGTCTTCCTCATCTGGATGTACTGGCGCCGCCCCGGCCATTACCTGTGGGTCCGCTGGGTGCTGACCTGGCTGACCGGCGCCGCGCTCGTCCTGCACCTGCTGGTGCCCCTCGCCCCGCCGCGCCTGTTCGGCAAGGCGGACATGATCGACACGGGCGTGGTGTACGGGCCCGCCGTCTACGACAAGCCCGAGCCCGACTCCATGGCCAACCAGTTCGCCGCGATGCCCTCGCTGCACGTCGGCTGGGCCGTGTTCATCGCCGTGGCGCTCATCGTCGCGACCCGCAGCCGCCTGCGCTGGCTGTGGCTGCTGCACCCGCTGATCACCATTCTCGCGGTCGTCGCCACCGCCCATCACTACTGGATGGACGGCCTCGTGGCGTGCGCGATCCTCGCGGTCGTGCTGATGGTGCTGCGCCCGCCGCGGCCCGCACGCGCGCCGGCGGCACGGCCCGCCGCGGCCGGCGCCCCCGGCGCCCCGGCCCAGGACGCGGACGCCTCGGCGGCCGCACCCGCGGCCGCGGGTGCGGCGGCACCCGGCACGGAAGGGCAGCGGCTCGGCGCGGTCCGGGAGGCCGCCCCCGCGCCGCCCCCGGTGGAAGCGGCGCGCCCCGAGAAGTGAACGGCGCCGGCACCCCCGAGGCCCCGCGGTCCATCAGGACCGCGGGGCCTCGGCCGTGCGGGAGCGGGCGGCGGGCCGTCTTCCCCCCGCGCCCGCTCCTGTGCCACCGTGCGCCTGATGGGGCATCAGGCTGCCGCCGCGACTCCCTTGCCCCGTGCATTCCGCACCCATATCGTTGATCCGCCGTACAACTCGCTTGATCAGGACATAATCTGACGCGGCGCTCACGCACTCGGCCCGGGGAGGGACCCGCCCATGACCACACGTGGACGTCACCGCCGATACCGGCCGAATGCCGTGTCCCGTGCCTCGCTCACCGTCACCGCGAGCGGGGCCGGCCTGGCGATTCCGCTGATGGGCGCGAGCGGCGCGGCCGCCGCCTCCGCGGACACCTGGGAGGAGGTCGCCGAGTGCGAGAGCAGCGGCCGGTGGGACATCAACACCGGCAACGGCTACTTCGGCGGGCTTCAATTCCTCCAGACCACCTGGGAGGCGTACGGCGGCACCGAGTACGCCGCGCGCGCCGACCTGGCCACCAGGGACCAGCAGATAGCGGTGGCCGAGAAGGTGCTGGAGGGCCAGGGGCCGAACGCCTGGCCCGCCTGCTCCGCCGAGGCCGGGCTGACCCGCGACGGAGTGCGGCCCGACATCGCCACGGACCCGGCGCCCGCGGCCGAGCAGGCCGCCGCCCCCGCGACGCAGACGCGCCCGCAGGCGGAGCGCGGGGAGCGCGCGGCCGACCTGTACGAGGTGGTCCGCGGCGACACCCTGTCCGGCATCGCCCGCACCGAGGAGGTCCGCGGCGGCTGGCAGTCCCTCTACGAGATGAACCGGCAGACGGTCGGCGGCAATCCGGACCTGATCCTGCCCGGCCAGGAGCTGCGGCTGCGCGCGCAGGCCCGCGACGCGGAGGCCGAGGAGCAGCAGGAGGAGGAGCCGGAGGAGCCCGCGGCCGAGCAGCCCCGCCAGGAGCCCGAGCCCGAGCCAGAGCCCGAGCCCGAGCCGGAAGAGGCCGAGGAGCCCCAGGGCGAGCGGGCCGAGGAGCCCGCCGACCCGGCCCCCGCCTACTCCGCGCCGGTCGGCGGCGGCACCGGCACCGCCTACCGCGCCTCGGGCGGCTCCTGGTCGCTCGGCTACCACACCGGGGTGGACTTCCCGGTCGCCACGGGCACGTCCGTGAAGTCGGTGACGGCCGGCGAGGTGGTCTCGGCGGGCTGGTCCGGCTCGTACGGCTACGAGGTCATCGTCCGGCACCCGGACGGGCACTTCAGCCAGTACGCGCACCTGTCCGCGATCTCCGTCTCCGAGGGGCAGCCGGTCGGCAACGGCCAGCAGGTGGGGCGTTCCGGCTCGACGGGCAACTCCAGCGGACCGCATCTGCACTTCGAAATCAGGACAGGAGAGTCCTTCGGCACGGACATCGATCCGCTCGCCTATCTGCGGGGGAACGGCGTCTCCCTCTGAGCGTGGGCGCATTCCGGCCATGCGGTGGCTTGATGCCACCGCATGGCGGGCGCTCAATACGGGACAGATGGATAGGTAACCGCCCCGCAGAAGGATGTTGCTCCTCCGTTTCCTTCCCCGATCTGCCGGAGGGTCAGTAGTCTCGACCGCCTGGGTTCAATTCGTGCATATGCAGGGGACATTGGAGACGCCGATGGAACGATCCGCCTGGGCGCAGCCCGGCATCGATCCATCCGTGCCCAGCCTGTCCCGGATGTATGACTTCTACCTGGGCGGTTCCCACAACTTCGAGGCGGACCGCGCGGCCGCCAGGGAGGCCATCGCGGCGTTCCCCGGCCTGCCCGCGCTGGCCCTGGCCAACCGGGCCTTCCTGCGGCGCGCCGTGCGCTACGCGGTGGCGGAGGGCGTCTCCCAGTTCGTCGACATCGGCTCGGGCATCCTGACCTTCGGCAATGTGCATGAGATCGCCCGGCGGACCGGTGGCGACACCCGCGTCGTCTACGTCGACAACGACCCCGTCACCGTCGCCCACAGCCGTGCCGTCCTCGCGGGCGACGACCGAACGGACATCCTCGCCGCCGACCTGCGCGGCCCGTCCGCGATCCTGGACAGCGAGCAGGTCGGCCGGCTGATCGACCTCGGCCGGCCGGTGGCCCTGCTACTCGTGGCCGTCATGCACTTCCTCGGCGAGGACGACAAGCCCCACGAGCGGATCGCCGAGCTGCGCGACATGCTCGCGCCGGGCAGTCTGCTCGCCCTCACCCACGCCTCCCCCGAACACCGCCCGACGGCCTCGGCGCCGGACGCGCGGATCTCGGAGGTCTACCGCAAGGCGGGCGCAACGCTGGCGCTGCGCTCCGGCGCGGAGATCACGCACTTCTTCGAGGGCTTCGACCTCGTTCCCCCAGGCGTGGTCCCATTGCCCGACTGGCGGCCCGACGGGCCGCCCGACGAGGAGGGTCCCAAGGTGAACAGCGGCTTCGCGGGAGTAGGACGCAAAGGGTGACATCCTCGCCAACGGGGCCCACCGGCCACCATCGCACCGGCGACAGCACGGAGCCGTCCGACGGCCTGCGCCGCTTCGCCGCCCTCTGGTGCCGCGCGGTCCACCCGCGCGCCGCCACCCCGCTCTCCAGATCCGAGTTCGAGGCGCTGCTGCTCGGTCTCGCGCGCCGGCTCGCCGACGCGCTGCGCGCCCCCCGTTTCGACCCCGCGCCCGGCCACGCCGTCGGCGCCGCCCTGGTCGCGGCCCACTGCACGTCCCCCGACGCGCTGCCCGGCATCCTGGCGGTCATCGACTCCCACCTGGTGGCGCACTGCGGCCCGGCGGACGGGGAGGCCGGGGAGGCCGGTCCCGACGCCTCGGAGAGCAGGGCCCGCTGCACCCGGCTCCAGCACGCGGTGTCCGCCGGTTTCGCGCGTGCCCTCCAGGAGCGCACCAGGAGCGAACAGGAGGCGCTGTCGCGCGCCGCCCTCGCCGCGCAGACGGAGATGGCGGACGCGCTGCACGAGAGCGAGGCGCGCTTCCGCGCGGTCTTCAAGGGGGCCGCGCTCGGCATCGGCATCGCCGACATGGACGGCACCATCCTCGACGTCAACGACGCCCTCAACCAGATGTTCGGCGGCTCGGAGCAGCACATCCGCCACCGGAACGTGCTGGACTGGGCGCGCCCCGGAAACCACCCCGAGGCGGGGCGCATGCTCCAGGAGCTGATGCGCGGCGAACGCGAGCACTACCAGGTCGAGAAGTCCTATCCCCGGGACGACGGCACGACGCTGTGGACCAATCTCACGGTCTCGCTGCTGCGCGACGCCTCGGGGGAGCCGCGCTACATGCTCGCGATGACCGAGGACGTCAGCGAACGCCGCCTGCTGAATCTCCGGCTGCGCTACCAGGCGACCCACGACGCACTGACGGACCTGCCCAACCGTTCCCTCTTCTTCGAGCGCCTCGAACAGGCGCTGGACCGCAGCGGCTCGGGCCCGGCCCGCATCGGCCTGTGCTACCTCGACCTGGACGGGTTCAAGGCCGTCAACGACAGCCTCGGGCACGCCGTCGGCGACCAGTTGCTGATCGCCGTGGCGGAGCGCCTCCAGGGCTGCGCCTCGGGACCCGGCCAGATGCTGGCCCGGATCGGCGGCGACGAGTTCGTCGCGCTGGTGGCCGACCCGCCCGAGCCGCGGGCCGTCACCGAGCTCGCCGAGCGGGCACTCGAAGCCCTGGCCACACCCGTGGAGGTCGGCGGCAGGGAACTGCTGGTCCGGGCCAGCATCGGCGTCGTCGAGGGGGCCACCCGGCACCTGACGTCGGCCGAGGTGCTGCGCAGCGCCGACATCACGATGTACCGGGCCAAGGCCGAGGGCGGCAACCGTTACGCGCTGGCCGATCCCGACTCCGACGCCAGGGCGATCAGCCGCCACCACCTCACGCACCACCTGCCGGCCGCGCTGAAGGGCTGCGAGTTCTTCATCGAGTACCAGCCGCTGGTCAAGATGGAGGACGGCAGCATCGAGGGCGCCGAGGCGCTGGTGCGCTGGAGCCACCCCCGGCACGGCGTGCTCGGCCCCGACCGGTTCATCCCGCTCGCCGAGCACACCGGGCTGATCGTTCCGCTCGGCCGCTGGGTCCTTGAGGAGGCGGTGCGGCAGGCGTGCCAGTGGCAGGTCCGCGGGATAGGCGGGGCCAGGCCGCTGAAGATCAATGTGAACCTCTCGCCGCGCCAGCTGCACCACCCGGAGCTGGTCACGGACACCATCGCCGTGCTGGAGGAGGCCGGGCTGGAACCCAGCTCGCTGTGTCTCGAAGTCACCGAGACCGCCATGATCAAGGCCGACGAGAACGAGCTGCGGCCCCTGCGCGAGCTGGCCGAGTACGGAGTCGGCATCGCGCTGGACGACTTCGGCACCGGCTACTCCAACCTGGCCAACCTGCGCCGCCTGCCCGCCGACACGCTCAAGCTGGACCGTTCCTTCACGCAGGGCCTCCAGCGCGACCCGGCGGACCCGGTCGATCTGAAGATCGTCGAGGGCATCGTCTCGCTGGCCCACACCCTCCAGCTGTCCGTCACCGTGGAGGGCGTGGAGACGTCCGCCCAGGCCGAGCAGCTGCGCGAACTGGGCTGCGACTCCGCCCAGGGCTGGTTCTACGCACGCCCCGGCCCCCCGGAGCGCCTGCCCGAGGCGGTCTGAGCGGGCGGCAGCCCGCCTCAGGTCACGATCCGCAGGCGCCGCGGCGGCGCCGTACGCGGCGCGGGCAGCCGCAGCGGCGCGGCGCCCGGGGTCAGCGAGCCGAGGACCGCGGGACCGCCGGCGCCGGTGGCCGAGGGCACGGAGCCCGCGAGGCCGTGCACGGTGAGGAAGCCGAGCAGGGCGAACAGGTACGCCTCCTTCGCCTGCGCCGGCAGGCCGAAGCGCTCCGGCGGAACGAGCGCGGCCGGTGCGGCGAGCGCGCGCAGCCGGTCCATCAGCACCGGGTTCCGCACGCCGCCGCCCGAGACGACCAGCTCCGTCAGCGCGTGCTCGCGGCAGGCCGCCGCGACCAGGCGCGCGGTCAGCTCGGTGAGCGTGGCGACCAGGTCGTCCGCGGCCGGGTGCCGGCCCACGGCGCGCAGCCGCGTTCGCAGGTAGTCGGCGTGGAACAGCTCCTTGCCGGTCGACTTCGGCGGCGGCAGCCGGTAGTACGGCTCGTCCAGCAGCGCGTCGAGCAGCGCGGTGTCCACGGTGCCGCGGGCCGCGCGGGCGCCCCCGGTGTCCATGCGCTCCGCTCCCCCGCTCGCCTCGGTGACGGCCGCGTCGATCAGCGCGTTGGCCGGGCCGAGGTCATAGGCGAGGACACCGCCGTCGGCGCCGCGGACGGTGATGTTGGCGATTCCGCCGAGGTTGAGCGCCCCGCGCGCGGGCGCGCCCGGCTCCTCGTCGAGGATCAGCAGCGCGTCGAGCAGCGCGGCCAGCGGCGCGCCCTGCCCGCCGCGTGCGATGTCGCGGGTGCGCAGGTCGGAGACCACGGGCAGGCCGGTGGCCTCGGCGATCCAGGCGGCGGCGCCGAGCTGGAGGGTGCCGCGGGCGCGGGTGCCCGCCACCCAGTGGTAGACCGTCTGTCCGTGCGAGACCACGAGGTCCGCTCGCCCGCCGGCGAGGGCGGCGTCGGCGCGGGCCGCGACCTCGCCGAAGAACTGCCCGAGTCCGGTGTCGAGCCGGCAGACCCGTTCCAGGGTGGTGGCGGCGGGCGGCAGGCAGCCGGCCAGCTCGCCGCGCAGCGCGGCCGGGTACGGCTCGGTGTGCAGGCCGAGGGGGCGCAGGCGCAGATCGGTGCCCTCGAAGGCCAGCTCGGCGACGGCGGCGTCCACCGCGTCGTACGAGGTGCCGCTGAGCATGCCGATCACCAGCCACGGCCGGTCGCCGGAAAACCTGGTGGGGACGCCCGCCACCGGCTCGGTAGGATGAGTGAAGCCCATAAACGTGATCCGTCACACTCCGTGGCCCAATTCACGGCCCGACAGGGCTCATTGACTCTACTCACCCATTGGAGCATCCGAGGATGGCCCGACACCTCATCACCAGTGCGCTGCCCTACATCAACGGGATCAAGCACCTGGGGAACATGGTGGGCTCGATGCTCCCCGCCGACGTGTACGCCCGCTATCTGCGGCAGCGCGGCCACGACGTGCTGTACATCTGCGCGACCGACGAGCACGGCACCCCGGCCGAGCTGGCCGCCAAGGCGGCCGGACTGCCGGTCGCCGAGTTCTGCGCGCGGCAGCACGAGGCGCAGAAGGCGGTGTACGACGGCTTCGGGCTCCGCTTCGACCACTTCGGCAGGACGTCGTCCCCGCAGAACATCGAGATCACCCAGCACTTCGCCCGCAAACTCCAGGAGAACGGGTTCATCGAGGAGCGCGCGACGCGGCAGGTGTACTCGCCCGCCGACGGCCGTTTCCTGCCCGACCGTTACATCGTGGGCACGTGCCCCTACTGCGGGTACGAGGCGGCGCGCGGCGACCAGTGCGAAAACTGCACGCGGGTGCTCGACCCGACGGATCTGCTCGACGCGCGCTCCGCGGTCAGCGGGAGCACGGATCTGGAGGTGCGGGAGACCAAGCACCTGTTCCTGCTCCAGTCGAAGCTGGAGCGGGAGGTGGAGTCCTTCGTCGACACCGCGGGCAAGGAGTGGCCGACGCTGGCCTCCTCCATCGCGCGCAAGTGGCTGACCGAGGGGCTGCTCGACCGGGCGATCACCCGGGACCTGGAGTGGGGCGTGCCGGTCCCCGCCGATGTCTGGCCCGAGCTGGCGGCCGAGGGCAAGGTCTTCTACGTCTGGTTCGACGCCCCGATCGGCTACATCGGCGCCACCAAGGAGTGGGCGGACGCGGCGGGCGAGGGCGAGGAGCGCGACTGGCGCGCGTGGTGGTACGAGGCGGACGAGGCGGTGCGGTACACCGAGTTCATGGCCAAGGACAATGTGCCGTTCCACACGGTGATGTTCCCGGCCACGCAACTGGGCACGCGCGAGCCCTGGAAGAAGGTCGACGTCGTCAAGGCGTTCAACTGGCTGACGTACTACGGCGGCAAGTTCTCCACCTCGCAGCGGCGGGGGATCTTCGCCGACGCCGCGCTGGAGCTGCTGCCGGCGGACTACTGGCGCTACTTCCTGATGGCGGGCGCACCGGAGTCGGACGACGCGTCCTTCTCCTGGGAGCTGTTCGCCTCCGTGGTGAACAAGGATCTCGCCGACACCCTGGGCAATTTCGTCAACCGGGTGCTCACGTTCTCGCGGAAGCGCTTCGGCGACCGGGTCCCGGCCGGGCATCCGGCGGGCGAGGCGGAGCGGCGCCTCGGCGAGGAGGTCGCGCGGCTGCTCGCGGAGTACGAGGAGCACCTGTCGGCGCTCCAGTTCCGCAAGGCGACGGCTCAGCTGCGCGCCCTGTGGAGCGCGGGGAACGCCTATCTGGAGGAGAAGGCGCCCTGGCTGCAGATCAAGACCGATCAGGACGCCGCGGCGCTGACACTGCGCACCGCGATGAATCTGATTCATCTCTACACGGTGGTCTCCGAGCCGGTCATCCCGTTCACCTGCGGGACGCTGCGCTCGGTGTTCGCGACGGCCGCGGACGGCGGCGCGGGCGGCGAGGCCCGCTGGGTGACGCCCGAGGCCGCGCGGTCGCTGGACACGGTGGCGGCCGGGACGGACTTCACCGTGCCGCCCGTGCTGTTCACGAAGATCACCGACGATGACCTCGACGCCTACCGGGAGCGCTTCGGCGGCCAGGACGGCTGAGAACGGAAGCCGGCCGGGGGGGGCCGGAGTCGCCGTCCGCACGCCGTCCCCGCCGGCCGGGCCCGACTGCTCCGCACGTCCGCGCGGTCCGTGCCGCGGCGCCTCCCTCCCACGGGTCGCGAGCGGACGTGTGACCGTCAGTCGTCGGCCTCGTCGGCGCGCCCCGCGCCCTGCGGGGACGCCGCCATCACCCCGGGCACCAGCGACGGCCGGCGTGGCAGCGGGGCGCGCGGCAGGCTGTCGAGCGGCGCGGCCCTGAGCGCCCCGATGGCGCGCCCCGCCGCCCCCTGCCCGGCGTCGGGACCGTCGCCGAGCAGCTCGGACGGCAGCACGAGAACGGCCTGCACGCCGCCGTAGATGTTGCTCTGGAGCTGTACGACGATGTCGTGCCGCCTGGCGAGGGTGGCGACCACGAACAGGCCCACCCGGCCGTCCTCCAGCAGCTCGGCCACGTCCGTCCGCTCCGCGCCGGCGAGCAGGGCGTTCATCCGGACCTGCTCCGCCGGGGTCATGCCCAGGCCCCGGTCCTCCACCTCGATCGCGATACCCGCCGTGACGCGCTGCACGCGCAGCAGTACCTGCGTCTGCGGGGCGGAGAACTCGGTCGCGTTCTCGACGAGCTCGGCGAGGAGGTGGATGACGTCGGCGACGGCGTGCCCCCGCACGCTGCCCTCGATGGGCGGCACCAGCTTGACCCGCGCGTAGTGCTCCACCTCCGCGATGCAGGACCGCAGCACCTCGGACATGTCGACCGGGCGGCTCCACTGGCGGCGCGGCACCGCCCCGCCGAGCACCGCGAGGTTCTCCGCGTGCCGTCTGACGCGGGTGGCCAGGTGGTCGACGTGGAACAGCCCTTTCAGCAGCTCCGGGTCCTCGACGTCCTCCTCCAGCTCCTCCAGGTACTCGATCTGCCGGTGCACGAAGGACTGGAGGCGGCGGGCGAGGCTGACGAACACCTCGACCCGCTCGTCCCCGCCGCCGCTGACGAGGGAGGACGCCTGGAAGACCGCGGACTCCGCGGCGTGCTGGGCGGCCTCGATCTCGTGCCGCAGCTGGTCGAGCTGATCCTCGGCGGGCTCGGCGGGCGTCGGGCCCTCGGGCGGCCTGATGCGCTCGCCCCGTTCGACCTTGACCAGCAGCGCCTGGAGCTCCACGCGCCCGCGGGCCGCCTGGCGGCGCAGCCCGGCGAGGCGGGCCGCGTGCGACCTGGCCTCGCCCGCGGCGACGACCGCGGCCCCGGCGACCACCGCACCGGTCAGCAGCACGGCCGAGGCGAGCACGGCCCACAGGGGACAGTCGCCGTGCTGGGCCCCGGGCCGGCCGCCGAGCAGCAGGAACACGACGGCCGCGGTGGCGATCACGGCGACCAGCACGGCGGGGAACGTGGCCAGGCGCAGGAGGCGGCGCCTGGTCCCGAGCTCTCCGCCGCACGGCGCGCCGAAGGCCAGCCGGCTGTGTCGGGGCGCGCCTCCCCCGTGGCGTGGCTGTTCTGGCATCGGTGTCCTTATCAGGCAGGTCAAGTGGGCGTAAGGCCACGCTATGCGTCGACAGGTAGGCGAACGGACACAGTTCCGGCATTCGCCACCCCTCGCCACCTTCCAACGAGTGAAAACGACCGACCCGGCCCTGACGGCGGCACCCTCCCGGAGGAACTCAGTCGAGCCCGGCGGCGCGGACGGTGACGTTCAGCCTGCCCCTCAGTCCGAGCCCCGCCGGGCCGCTGCCGGGGCGGGTGCGGGGCACGCCGTGGTAGGCGAGGCGCGAGGGCCCGCCGAAGACGAACGCGTCGCCGCTGCGCAGCTCGACGTCCTGCCACGGGCGCCCGCGGCTCCGCGGGGTGCCGAAGCGGAAGACGCACGTGTCGCCGAGGCTGAAGGAGACCACGGGCGCGGGCGAGCGTTCGTCGCTGTCGCGGTGCATGCCCATCCGGGCGCCGGTGCCGTAGAAGTTGACCAGGGCGATGTCGAACGGGATGGCGGACGGCCCACCCGCGTCGGTGACCGAGGGACCGGCGTCGGCGACGGCCTGCCGCGCCCAGTCACCGAGCCAGGCGGGGAACGGCTTGACCGGCGTACCGTCGCCGTCGACGACGGTGCGGGCGTAACCGTAGGGGTACCAGTGCCACCCCAGGCTGAGCTGCCGGACGGACATCTGGCCGCCGCCCGGCGTCCGCACCGTGCGCAGCCCGGCCGGGGGCAGCGCCCACGCGCGGCAGGCGGCCAGCAGCTCGGCCGGCCGCCCGTCCCGCAGCCAGCCCGGCAGGTGCACGGCGCCCGGCATCACCTCGACCCGCTCACGCGGGAACAGCTCGTCGTTCATCTCCCCATCCTCACCCGGGGGAAGAAGGGCCGGGCCGCCGACCGGGGCATGCCGTAGGGTCGGCCCGGGAACCGGCCCTGCGGTGGCAGCGGCGGGCGCCGGCGGCAGCCGACGGAGGGAGACGGACGTGGCGGGGCAGCAGACGGGTGATTCGGCGCTCGTGGGGATACGGAACTTCCGCGATGTGGGCGGCCTGCCGGCGGCGGGCGGGGCGCGGGTGCGGCACGGGGTGCTCTACCGCAGCGGGCATCTGGCCCACGCGACCGAGGCCGACCGGGCGTTCCTCTCCGGTCTGGGGCTGCGCACCGTCTTCGACTTCAGGAACGCGACCGACCAGGCGCTCGAGGGCCTGGACGTCGAGCTGCCCGGGGTGCGCAATGTGAACCTGCCGCTGAACGACCCGGCCGACGGCGCCGAGTTCTGGGCGCTGGTGCGCGACGGGAGCCTGGAGCGGCTGCGGGCCGAGCTGACCGAGGAGCGGACGGTGCGGCGGATGATCGAGACCTACCGCGAGATGGTGCTGCACCGCAATGCCGAGCACGGCGAGGTGCTTCGGGCCCTGTCCGGCGGCGGCCTGCCCGCGCTGGTGCACTGTTCGGCGGGGAAGGACCGGGCGGGGCTGACCGTGGCCGTGACGCTCCTCGCGGTCGGCGTGGAGCGGGAGACGATCCTGGCGGACTATCTGGAGTCGAACGCGCCGCACCGGCGGTACCGCGTGCGGCGCGGCCGGGAGACGGAGGGCGGCGGCGCGGAGCTGCACCCGGAGGTGGCCCGTCTGCTGGCCCCACTCTTCGACGCCAGGGCGGAGTACATCCTGGCCGCGTTCGACCAGATCGACGCGACGTGGGGCGGCACCGAGCGGTACCTGAGCGAGGGGCTCGGCGTGACCGCGGCGGAGCGCGAAGGGCTGCGCGCCGCGCTGCTGACCGGCTGACCGCCGGCCCCGGCCGGGCCGGGAACGGCCGGCCCCGGCCGGCTCACTTCTGGCGGACCACGACGAAGTCGGCGAGCGCGGTCAGCCGGTTCCTGACCTGCTCCGGCATGTCCACGCGGTGCAGGGCGGCCACGGCCGTGTCGTACTGGCGGCGGGCCTCCGCCTCGGTCCACGCCCGGCCGCCGGCCTCCTCGATCAGATCGGCCCTGACGGCGAACTCGGCCTCGTCGAAGTCGTCGAACTCCTCCTGCGTCTTCTTGGCGTCGGCCGTCAGCAGCGCGGTCAGCCGCTCAGCGGCGGGCCCGCGGGCCGCGAGTGCGGCGACCACGGGCAGCGATTTCTTGCGCTGTCTGAGGTCACTCCACGTCAGCTTGCCCGTGGAGCGCGGGTCCCCCCAGACGCCGAGCAGGTCGTCGACGGCCTGGAAGGCGAGCCCGAGGTGCTGGCCGTACAGCTCCAGGCTGTCGGCGAGGGCGTCGTCCGCGCCGCCGAGTACGGCGCCGATGGAGGCCGCGCACGCGAGCAGCGCGCCGGTCTTGTTGCCCTCCATCTCCAGGCACTCGGCGACGGTGACGCGCTCGCGGTGCTCGAAGGCGATGTCCTGGGCCTGGCCGTCGACGAGCCGGCGGCTGGCGGCGGCCAGCCGCCGCGCGGCGCGCGCGGCGTGGGCGGTGTCCGCGGCGAGGATCACCTCGTTGGCCAGTGCGAAGAGCGCGTCGCCTACGAGGATCGCCTGGGCCGGGCCGTGGACCTTCCACACGGTGTCGCGGTGTCGGCGCTGCTCGTCGCCGTCCATCAGGTCGTCGTGGAGCAGGGAGAAGTTGTGCACCAGTTCGACGGCGACGGCGCCGGGCACGCCCGTTTCCGGCGCCGCACCCGCCGCCTCCGCCGACAGCAGGGCCAGGGCGGGCCTGATGGCCTTGCCGCTGTCGCTCGCGGCCGGGCGGCCGTCGGCGTCGATCCACCCGAAGTGGTAGGCGGCGACGGTGTTCATCGGCGGGGCGAGGCGGCCGACGGTGGCACGCAGGGCGGGCGCGGCCAGCGCCCGGCCGCGTTCCAGCAGTGCCGGGACGCCACCGTCCGGGTGGGCTGGCTGGTTCACGTGCTCTCCTCAGTCATGTCCGTGCGATGTCCGCGCCCGGCCGAGGACCGCCCGGGCCGCGGCGTGGCCGCTGCGCACGGCGCCCTCCATCGTGGCCGGCCACCCGGTGGCGGTCCACGCGCCGGCCAGGTACAGGCCGTCGGCGCGGGTCCGCGGGCCGGGGCGCAGTTGCCCGACGCCGGGGGCGGGCGCGAAGGTGGCCTCTCGTTCGCGGGTCACGAAGAAGTCGCGGACCCCGGCGCCCGCGGCCCGCGGCAGGAGCCGGGCCAGCTCCGGCAGGTAGCGCTTGCGCAGCACGTCCGTCGGCAGCTGGATCTCCTCGCCCGCCGCCGATTGCGACAGTGCCAGGTACTGGCCGCGACGGCCGTCCGGCACGCCGAGCCCGGCGGGGCCGCCGCGGTCGAAGATCCACTGCACGGGGCTGTGCAGCGCGGCGAGGAACGGGCGGCGCAGCACGGGGCGGTCGTAGATCACGTGGACGTTGAGGATCGGTGCGGTGCCGATGCGCCGCAGCCGGCCGGGATCGGCGAGGGCACCGGCGGGCAGCAGCCGGTGGGCGGCATCGTGCGGAACGGCCAGCACGACGGCGTCCGCGGCCAGCTCGCGGCCGGTGCGCGGCTCCTCGCGCGGTGCGGTCACGGTCACGTGCCAGCCGCCGCCGGGCGCGGGGCGCAGGCGGCGGGCGCGGGTGGCGAGCAGGGTGGTGACGCCCGAACGGTCCAGCGCGGCACGGGCGCGGGTGTCGTGCAACTCGCCGAGCGGCACCCGCGGGATGCCGATGTCGGCGGCGCCCGGCTCGGTCAGCAGGCCGGTACGGAAGACCATCGCGGCCAGGGAGAGGGACACGTCGGCCGCGCGGGCGTTCAGCGTGGCGACGCCGATCAGGTCCCACAGGGCCGCGATGGCACGGTCGGTCTGCCCCCTGGCCCGCAGCCAGCTCGCGAAGTCCTGCCCGTCGAGGGCGGGGTCGGCGGGGTCGAGCGCGCGCAGCGCCAGCGTGGCCCGCGCGGCGGCGGCCCGCTCGACCGGCGTCAGGTGCGGGTAACGGGCGAGGCTGGCGGCCAGGTGCAGCGGCACGGGCAGACCGGTGCGCCGGATGCGGCCCATGCGGCCGGTGGCGCCGTCGAGGACGGGGACGTCGAGGCGGCGTTGCAGGGGGGCGAGCGCGGCGGCGTCGATGCGCTGGAGGAAGCCGCGGTAGGCCGTGCAGCAGCGCAGGTACACGTGCTGGCCGTTGTCGACGGTGAGCGTGCCGACGGCCGAGTCGCGGCGGAAGGAGAACGCGAGGCCGCCGAGCCGCGGCCTGGACTCGACGAGGGTGACGGACTGCCCACGGTCGGCCAGGGCAAGCGCGGTGGTGACCCCCGCGAGACCGCCGCCGACGACCACCGTGTGCCCCCGGCGGCGGGGGGTGGTCACAGCCGCTCCCGCCGGGCGGCGCGGCGCGCGTCGAGGCCGGTGAGGCCCCGCGCGGCGACGAGGACCTTGTGGCCGGCGGGCAGGGTGACGCGGTGGCGCAGCACGGCGCGCGGGTCGGCCTCGATGCGGTCGAGGAGGCGGTGGTAGATACCGGCCATGGTGGTGACGCAGGCGCCGGAGCGGCGGTCGAGCATGGGCAGCAGCCGGGAGCCCTCGGCGAACAGCTCGCGGGCCCGGCGGACCTGGAAGCGGATCAGGCCGGTGAAGTCGGATTCGCGGCCGGGGGCGGCCAGCCCGGGCCCCTCGGGGCAGCCGAACTTGCGCAGGTCCTCTGCGGGGAGGTAGACGCGGCCGTTCGCGGCGTCCTCGCGGATGTCGCGGAGGATGTTGGTGACCTGGAGGGCAAGACCGAGGGTGTCGGCGTACTCGGGGGCGCGCTCCGCCTCGCGTGCGCCGGGCAGCACCCCGAAGACGCCCAGGGAGAGACGGCCGATGGTCCCTGCCACGCGGGTGCAGTAGGCGCGCAGGTCGTCCCAGGTCTCGTAGGTGTGCCCGCGGACGTCCATCAGCACGCCGTCGATCAGCTCGTCGAGGGCGCCGAGCGGGATGGGGTAGCGGCGGGCCGCGTCGCCGAGGGCGACGGCGACCGGGTCGGTGTCGTCCTGCTGGACGGCGCCGTCACGGACCCGCTTCAGCAGGGCGCGGGTCGCGGAGAGTCGTTCCTCCTTGGCGGCGGGGTCGAGCCGACCGTCCCCGATGTCGTCGACGCGCCGGGCGAAGGCGTACACGGCGGTGAGGGCCCGGCGCTTCGGCGCGGGCACGAGCCGGGCACCGTAGCTGAAGTTTCTCGCGTGCTGCTCGGCGATGCTGTGGCAGTAGTGGTAGGCGGCAACGACGGGGGGAGGCAGGGGTGAACTTGTGGTCACGGGCTCGAAGCTCACGTTCCTCTTCGCAGTGTCGTGGCCGCCGCGTACAGCAGTCCGCCCTTGGATGCCCGCGGTGGCCCCGCCAGGACGTCGTACCCGGCGTCGGCGATGGCCTGGGCCGCCGCCCTGCCGCCGCCGACGAATCCGGCGAGCAGCAGCCGCAGCCGCCCGGACACGCCGGTCATCATGGGCGCGCCCTCGTCGAGCAGCCTACGTGCCCGGTCGGTCATATGGGCCACCAGGGTCCGGACGGAGGCGTTCGCGGTGGGGGCGGCGAGGTCTGCCTCGGTGACGTGGAAGCGGCGCATGGCCTCCGCAGGCAGGTAGATCCGGTCCCTGGCGAGGTCCTCCGCGACGTCCTGGAGGTGCTCGATCAGCTGGAGCGCGGTGCACACGGCGTCGGAACGGCGGACGCGCTCGGGGGTGGACGTACCGGTGATCCCCAGGACGAGGCGGCCGACGGGGTTGGCCGACAGCTCGCAGTAGCCGAGGAGGTCGGCGTGGGTGGCGTAGCGGCGGACCCGCTGGTCCACGCGGTTGGCCTCGATCAGGGCGAGGAACGGGCCCGGGGTGAGGCCGGCGCGCCGGACGGTGGGGATGAGCTCGCGCAGCAGCGGGTGGCGGGGCGGTGCGCCGCCGTGGGCGCTCGCGAAGACGCGGCGCAGGTCGGCTTCGAGGGCGTCCAGCATCAGGAGCCGGTCGTCGGCCCGGCCGGGGGCGAGTCCGAGGCGGGCCGCGTCGGCGCCGCCCGGCGGGAGGTCGCCGTCGCCGATGTCGTCGACGAGACGGGCGAAACCGTAGACGGCCATGAGGTCGCCGCGCCACGCGCGCGGCAGGAAGCGGGGGGCCACGGGAAAGTTCTCGTGGGCAGCCTTCGCGAGGGTCGCGTCCTCCTCCGCGGTGGCGGTCAGCACGGGCGGCCCGTCATCACCATTGCCGTCATACTTACTCTTCTACCTTATGGTCGGACAATGGCCCGCCCCGGACACGCGTGGCGGGACGGGCAGCGCCCTTACTTGCCGGTCTCCTCCTCGTACGCCTTCAGCACCTGGTCGGTGGGACCGTCCATGATCAGCTCGCCCTTCTCCAGCCACAGGACGCGGTCACAGGTGTCCCTGATCGACTTGTTGTTGTGGCTGACCAGGAACACCGTGCCGGCCTCGGCGCGCAGCTCGCGCACCTTGGCCTCCGAGCGGCGCTGGAACTTCTTGTCGCCGGTGGCCAGGGCCTCGTCGATCATGAGCACGTCGTGCTCCTTGGCGACGGCGATGGAGAACCGCAGCCGGGCCTGCATGCCGGAGGAATAGGTCCGCATCGGCAGGCTGATGAAGTCGCCCTTGTCGTTGATCCCGGAGAAGTCGACGATGTCCTGGTAGCGGTGCTTTATCTCGTCCCGCGTCATGCCCATGGCGAGGCCGCCGAGGATGACGTTGCGCTCGCCGGTGAGATCGTTCATCAGGGCCGCGTTGACACCGAGCAGCGAGGGCTGGCCGTCGGTGTAGACCCGGCCGCGCTCGGGCGGCAGCAGACCGGCGATGGCCCGCAGCAGCGTCGACTTGCCCGAGCCGTTGCTGCCGATGAGGCCGATGGCCTCGCCGCGGTAGGCGACGAAGCTGACGCCGCGCACGGCGTGCACCTCGCGCATCTTGTAGCCGCGCTCGCGGCGGACCATGCGGCGCAGCGCGGCCGTGGCGGTGCCCCGGCCGCCGCCGCCGTGCACGCGGTAGACGATGTGGAGATCATCTGCGATGACGGTGGGGATACGTGCCTCGTCCGCCCCGCCGGCGGGGATGTCCTGTTCAGCCACGGCCGTACCGCTCCTCCGCCTTCCAGAAGTACACGAACCCGCCGACCCCCACGACAAGCGCCCAGCCGAGCGCGTACAGCCAGGTGATCATCGGGACGCTCTCGGCGAACGTCCCGTCCATGAGTGCGTAACGCACCAGGTCCATGTACACGGCGGCCGGATTGGCCGCCAGGATATCCGCCAGCAGGCTCGCGTCCACCCAGCTCGGCCAGTCGTCCTTCTCCTCCACCATGTGGCGCAGCGGGAAGATGACGCCGGATGCGTACATCCACGTCCGCAGGACGAACGGCATCAGCTGGGCCAGGTCGGGTGTCGCGCTGCCGAGCCGGGCGAAGAACAGCGCGAGCCCGGTGTTGAACACGAGTTGCAGAGCGAGCGCCGGGAGTACCAGGAACCACAGCCAGGACGGGTAGTGCCCGAACCCGAGCGCGATGACGAGCACGATCACCATCGAGAACAGCAGTTGCTGAAGCTGCTGGAGGGAAAGCGAGATGGGCAGCGAGGCGCGCGGGAAGTGCAGGGCCCGGACCAGGCCGAGATTGCCCGAGATCGACTTCACGCCGGACATCACGGAGTTCTGCGTGAAGGTGAAGACGAACACCCCGATCACCAGGAACGGGATGTACTCGTCGTTCTCCATACCGCCGCGTCCGCCGAGCAGCAGGCCGAAGATCAGGAAGTACACGAACGCGTTCAGCAGCGGGGTGAGCACCTGCCAGATCTGGCCGAGCTTCGCCTGGCTGTACTGGGCGGCCAATTTCGCCTGGGAGAAGGCGACTATGAATTGCCGGCGCCCCCACAGCTGCCGGACGTAGCCCGGCAGGGAGGGCCGGGCACCACTGACGGACAGGCCGTGACGGGCCGCAAGCTCGGCCAGGGGCACGTCGCGGGGGGGCGCACTGTCGTGCGTGGTCTCACTCACTCGAACTCTCGTCCTCGCAGGGCACAAGCTGGAAGAAGAAGCCGCGCGGCGGCGGCTACTGGATGGTCTCAGACCCGAGCTTGTCAGATGACAGGAGGTCGTCCGAGTCGGGTCAGGCGCCATACCGTACGCCAACGCATCGGCCTGCGGGGACCACACGGCGTCCGCCAGCCCTCGAAGAAGCCACCGAACCACGCCTTCAGGGCGGCGCGCGAGGGCCGCCGGACCAGGGTCAGCAGCGCCCAGTCCAGGAGGTAGACCGGGACCAGCGGCAGCGGCAGATTGCGCCGGGCCAGCCAGACCCGGTTCCGCGCGACCATGCGGTGGTAGACGGCGTGCCTGGAGGGCGCGGTGGCCGGATGGTGCAGCACCAGGTCCGCCCGGTAGTCGATGTGCCAGCCCGCGTCCAGCGCCCGCCAGGCCAGGTCGGTCTCCTCGTGGGCGTAGAAGAAATTGTCCGGCAGGCCGCCGACCTGCTGGAAGACGTGGGTGCGCACGGCGTTGGCGCCGCCGAGGAAGGTGGTGACCCGGGAGGAGCGCATCGGGTCGGAGGCCCGCAGCCGCGGCACGTGACGACGCTGCGTACTGCCGTTCTCCGGGTCGGCGATGCGGAAGCTGACGATGCCGAGCTGGGGATCGGCCTCGAACGCGGAGCGAACCGTTTCGGCCGTAGTTTTGTCCGGAAGCCGACCATCGTCGTCCAGAAACAGTAGTACGTCGACCTCGCTGCCCCCCGGGCCGAACGCCTCGATGCCCACGTTCCGCCCGCCGGGAATGCCGAGATTCTGCGGCAGCTCCAGGGTGCGCACGCCGGGCGGCAGATCGGGCAGCTCGGCACCGTTGCCGACGACCACCACCTCGATGGCCGCGCCGTCCTGCGCGGCCACCGAGTCCAGCAGCGCCCGCAGTTCCTCCGGGCGGTCGCCCATCGTCAGGATGACCGCACCCAGTCTGAGCTGCGCCGTACCCACCACACTCACCTCAGCCTGTTCGACGCCAGTACGGACACCAGGTGCAGCAGAGTCTGCACCAGCGCGACGGCGGCCAGCAGGACCACGCCGAGGCGGGTGAAGAACAGATCGCCCCGGACCAGGTCGAGCACCGCCACCAGCAGGATCAGCAGCGATGCCTCGACGCCGCCGACCAGCCGGTGGAACTTCAGCGCCGCGGCGGCCCTGCGGGCCAGCGCGAGACCGGACGACCGGGGTATGGCCGCGTCGTCCCGTACCGCGGGCAGGCCCCCGCGGGTCCTGGCGACATCGACCAGGTCCGTCTCCGCCTTGATGAGGATGGCGCCGAGCGCGGCGAGCGTGCCGAGGAACGCCCACAGCCAGTTCGGCGCGGCCTCCTCCACGGCGAACACGTCGGCGGCACGCAGGCCGAAGCCGACCAGCAGGGCCGCCTCGGCCAGGTAGTGGCCGACGCGGTCCAGGTAGACGCCGGTGATGGAGGTCTGGCCGCGCCAGCGCGCGACTTCGCCGTCCACGCAGTCGAGCAGGAGGTACAGCTGGATGAGCAGCGCGCCGGTCAGCGCCCCGGCCGGGCCGGGAACGAGCAGCGCCGCTCCGGCGGCGACGCCGGTGAGAACCATCAGGTACGTGAGCTGGTTCGGCGAGATCCGCGTGTTCACCAGGTGCCTGGTCCAGCGCAGCGAGATCTCGCGCATGTACAGGCGCCCGGCCCAGTGCTCACCGCTGCGCCGGTCCTTCACCCCCGTGGGGTGCACGACCGGCCGGAGTTCAGCTACCGATGGTTTTGACATAGTCCGCGTACGCGTCCCTGATCTGGTCGGTGGTCAGGTCGAGATGTTCGAGAATGGTGTAACGGCCGGGCCTGGTCTGCGGGGCGAAGGCCACCGCCGCCACGAACTCGTCGGGGGTGAAGCCGATGTGCTCGGGCAGCACGGGCAGCCCGTGACGCCGCAGCACCTCGGCGATCAGCCCGCACTGATCGGGAGCGCCGCGCAGGTGCATGGCGAACGCGGCGCCGAGGCCCACCTGCTCGCCGTGCAGCGCGGAGCGCCGCGGGTGGAGCAGGTCCAGGGCGTGGGAGATCTCGTGGCAGGCGCCGGAGGAGGGCCGGGTGTGGCCGGCGATCGACATGGCGATGCCGGAGAGGACCAGCGCCTCGGACAGCACGGTGAGGAACGGGTCCTCCCCGCAGCCGCCGGGGTGGCGCAGCACCGCCTCGCCCGCCTGCCTGGCCATGGCCGCGGCGAGACCGTCGATCTGCTCCCCGGTCTCGCGGTGGGACAGCTCCCAGTCGGCGATGGCCGAAATGTTCGACACGGCGTCGCCGATGCCCGACCGCACGTAGCGGACCGGTGCCTCGCGGATCACGTCCAGGTCGATGACCAGCGCGATCGGGGTGGGGACGCCGTAGGAGCCGCGGCCCGCGTCGTTGTCGAGTGTGGACACCGGGGAGCAGATGCCGTCGTGCGAGAGATTGGTGGCGACCGCGACCATCGGCAGTCCGACGCGGGCGGCGGCGTACTTGGCGGCGTCGATGATCTTGCCCCCGCCCAGGCCCACCACGGCGTCGTAGTGGCCCGAGCGCATGGCATCGGCCAGCTGCACGGCGGCGTCGATGGTGCCGCCGCCGACCTCGTACCAGTCGGCGCCCGGCAGGGCCGGGCTCAGCCGCTCGCGCAGGGCCGCGCCGGAGCCGTTGCTGATGGCCACGGCGAGCCGGCCGGAGGAGGAGATCCGCTGGTCGGCCAGGAGCCCCGCCAGATTGTCCAGGGCCCCGGCGGTGATGTCGACCGAGACGGGGGACGGGATGAGGCGGGTCAGTACCGGCACGCGATCTCCCGTCCCCGCGCGAGATCGTCGTGGTTGTCGATCTCGACCCAGCTGATGTCCCCGATGGGGGCGGTGTCGAGGTGGAACCCGCGGTGGACCAGCTCCTGGTAGCCGTCCTCGTAGTAGAGCTGCGGATCACGCTCGAACGTGGTGCGCAGCGCGTCGGCCAGCGCGTCGGCCGCCGCGGGCTCGATGAGGGTGACGCCGATGTACTCGCCGGTGGCCTCGGCGGGCTCCATCAGCTTGGTGATGCGCTGCACGCCCTTCTCGGGGTCGGTGACGACCTTCATCTCCTCGTCGGCCAGCTTCTTCACCGTGTCCAGGGCGAGGATGACGCGGCCGCCGTCCCTGCCACCGGCGGCCTGGGCGGCGAGCAGCGTGCGCTCGACGGAGGGCGGGTGAACGGTGTCGCCGTTGGCGAGGATGACCCCCTCCTTGATGACATCGCGCGCGCACCACAGGGAGTACGCGTTGTTCCACTCCTCGGCCTTGTCGTTCTCGACGAGGGTCAGGCGCACCCCGTGGCGGCGCTCCAGGGTTTCCTTGCGCTCGTACACGGCTTCCTTGCGGTAGCCGACGACGATGGCGGCCTCGGTGAGGCCGACCTCCGCGAAGTTGGCCAGAGTGAGGTCGAGGACCGTTCTGCTGTTCTCGCCGTCCGCCTCGACGACCGGCACCAGCGCCTTGGGCAGGGTGTCGGTGTAGGGGCGAAGACGCCGTCCGGCGCCGGCGGCCAGCACGAGGCCGATCATGCGGGTTCTCCTTCGTCGTGTACGGCCGGTGCCTGGGAGGAGACCCAGAAGCGGATGCTCTCGCCCAGCACCAGGAGCGCCGTGGCCCCGCCAAGGACCGCGAGCGCGGTGGTGAAGCCCTGGCCGTCCGCCCACAGGGCGGCGGCTGCGCAGGCCACCAGGACGCGCCCCTCGTGACCGCCGGTGGCCAGGACCAGCCGGCGGGGGGGCGCCCCGGCGCCGCCCCGGAGGCGGTACACCGTGTCGTAGTGATGGTAGGCGCAAGCCGCCACCACAAAGAAAGCTGCCGGCAACGCTCCGTTTACCCCGGAGTCGGCCGCGAGCACCAGGAAGGTCAGGTATTCGCCGCACCGGAACAGCGGGGGAAGCAGCCAGTCGAACGGTCTGACCGGCTCCGCGGCGACCGCGCGGCCCGCGCACAGCGCGTAGAGCCCGGCCGCGGCGAGGGCCGTCCAGCTGCCCGCGACGCCGGGGAGGAGCAGCAGGCCGAGCAGCAGTGCCGTGCCGGTCATGGCCCACAGCGGGGCGGTGCGGCTGCTGCCCGCGGCCCTGGGACGCAGCCGGGCGACGCCCTCCGCGAGCGGGCCGCTGTCGGCGAGCCCGGTCAGCGCGGCGGCCGTGCCCGGGGCGCCGCCGGGCAGGCGGCGGGAGCGCAGCAGTCGCCCGGCGGTGGTGTAGCAGCCGGCGAGGCCGCCGGCGATCAGCAGCACGGTGAAGGTGATGCGGGGGGTGGTCAGCGCGGTGAGGACGGCGATCAGTGCCCAGCGTTCGCCGATGGGCAGCACGATCATCCGGCGCACCCACACGGTCCAGCCGATGCGGTCGAGCCGGCCGGACAGCGCGGTCGCGCCGCCCGAGGTGCCGCCGGGGGCGGGCGGGTGGGCCTCGTTGAACGCGAAGTCGACGATGTGGCGGCAGGTCTGGAGGATCATCGCGCCGAGCGCCAGGGCCCATACGTCGTCCCCGCCGCGGGCGGCGCCGAGGGCGAGCCCGGCGTAGTAGGCGTACTCCTTGGCCCGGTCGAAGGTGGCGTCCAGCCAGGCCCCCAGCGTGGAGTACTGAAGGGAGTAGCGGGCCAGTTGGCCGTCGGCGCAGTCGAGGACGAACGACGCGAGGAGCAGCAGTCCGGCGGCGACGAACCCGCCGCGGGTGCCGGTGGCCGCGCAGCCGGCCGCGATGAGCGCGGTGATCAGCGAGGCGGTGGTGACCTGGTTGGGCGTGAGGCCGCGGCGGGCGCACCAGCGGGCCAGGTAGCGGGAGTAGGGGCTGATGCAGTGGGTGGTGAAGAAGCCGTCCCTCGACTTCACGGCGGAACGCAGCCGCACCGCCTCCTCGTCGACGGCGGCGACGGCGGCCTCGGCCCGCGCCCGCTCCGCCTCCGAGGCGGGGACGGCGGCGACGAGGGTGCCCAGCTCCGGACGGTGCAGGCGCGTTCCCGCCGCGTCGAGGCCGGTGGCCAGGCGGTCGGCGAGGCAGCCGGCGGCCGGCGGCGCGGCCACGGTGCGGCCGGCGGCCTCCGGCGCGTGCCCCGCTCCCGAGGCGGCGACGGCGGTCAGCGCACCGGCCAACGCACCGCGCTCGCGCGGGAGTACGGTCACGGCGCCCGGCACGGCCGCCGCGTCGAACCTGGGGTCGGTCAGACCGAGGCGCAGGCTGTGCCGGTGGCCGACGAAGCGCGGGTCGACGACCGCGACGCGCTCGGCGGCGGGGACCGCGTCGAGCGCCTGCGTCAACCCGGCCGTGCCGTCCGCCACTCGAACGGAGAAACCCAGCTCACGCAGGTCGTGTTCGACCGGCGACCCGGGTGGGGGCGGACCGGTGAGGATGGCGGTCGACAGCTGACTCACTCCTTGGGGCAGAACCGTCCCTGCGGCTGCACGTCGGCAGAGATTATCCGATGACCACCGCACGGCAAGAATGGCGTTGACATCAGGAAACCCCGAGTTCATGTCCGGCGGCCTCAGCGGCAGTCGATGCGACTCTATGCGATGGATCGGACACGCAACGCAAGGGGCGGGTGCCGCGCAGCGGTTAGGCTGCCGACATGAGCTGGCTGATCACCGGCGGCGCCGGATACATAGGGGCGCACGTCGTCGAGACCATGTGTGCGGCGGGCGAGCGGGTGGTGGTGCTCGACGACCTGTCCTCCGGATCGCCCGCCAGGCTGCCCGCGGACGTGCCGCTGGTGCGCGGCTCGGTGCTCGACCGGAAGCTGCTGGACGCGACGCTGGCCGGGCACGGGGTCACCGGGGTGGTGCACCTGGCCGCGAGGAAGCAGGTGGCCGAGTCGGTGGCCGAGCCGACCGGCTACTGGCGGGCCAACGTGCACGGTCTGACGGTTCTGCTCGAAGCGGTCGCGGCGGCCGGCCTGCGCAGGTTCGTCTTCTCCTCCTCGGCGGCCGTCTACGGCATGCCGGGCGGCGGCCTGGTCACGGAGGAGACGCCGTGCCATCCGCTGAGCCCGTACGGCGAGACGAAGCTGGCCGGTGAGTGGCTGGTGCGGGCGGCGGGCCGGGCGCACGGCATCGCCACGGTCTGCCTGCGCTATTTCAACGTGGCGGGCGCCGCGCGCCCCGAGCTGGCGGACACCGGGGCGGCCAACGTCATCCCGATGTTCTTCCAGCGGCTGGCGCGCGGGCAGGCGCCGGAGATCTTCGGCGACGACTACCCGACGCCGGATGGCAGCTGCGTGCGCGACTACGTGCACGTGGCCGATCTGGCGGAGGCGCACCTGGTGGCCGCCCGCCACCTCTGGGACCGCTCGGCGGCCGGGGGCGAGGACCTCACGGTGAACATCGGCACCGGGCGCGGCGCCTCGGTGAAGGAGCTGGCGGCACTGGTCGGACAGGTCACCGGCCACGGCGGCCCGCCGCGGATCTCGGGGCGCAGGCCGGGCGATCCGGCCCGGGTCGTGGCCTCGGTCGACCTGGCCGCGGAACGGCTGGGCTTCACGGCCGGGCGAGGGCTGGAGGAGATGGTCTCCTCGGCCTGGGCGGGCTGGTGTCATCTGCACCCGCAGATGTAGCTCCTCCACCATCGCCGCACGTCAGGCGGCCAGGCCGCACTCCGGACGAACGCGCAGGTCAGAGCACATGACAACGGTGTTCAGTGCCGCGTTGCCGAAGGGCCAGGACCCGTAGTTCACTGTGGGGTGCCGACGAAAAAAGGGGGCGTGCGATGGGAGCCGGACACCACCACCACGGAGGAGCGCCGCCCGCCGGGCCCGGCACGGCCGGGGCGGCCTACCGGGGGCGCCTGCGGGTGGCCCTGGCCATCGCCTGCGTGCTGCTGGTGGCGGAGCTGGCCGGGGCCGCGGCAACGGGCTCGCTCGCGCTGCTCGCGGATGCCGGTCACGTGGCGACGGACGCCGTGGGCATCGGCATGGCGCTGCTGGCCATCCACGTCGCCAACCGGCCCGCGGGCAGCGACCGGCGCACTTTCGGCTTCGCCCGCGCGGAGATCCTGGCCGCGCTGGCCAACTGCGTGCTCCTGCTGGGCGTCGGCGGCTACATCCTGGTCGAGGCGATCGGCCGGCTGCGCGACCCGGCCGAGGTCCCCGGCGGGCTGACCGTGGTCTTCGGTGTCGTCGGCCTGCTCCTCAACTGCGCCTCGCTCGCGCTGCTGATGCGCGGGCAGCGTGAAAGCCTGAACGTGCGCGGCGCGTTCCTCGAAGTGGCCGCGGATGCCCTGGGCTCGCTCGCGGTGGTGGCGGCGGCTCTGGTGATCGTGTTCACCGGCTGGCAACAGGCCGACCCGGTCGCCTCGTTGCTGATCGCGCTGCTGATCGTGCCGCGCACGGTGAAGCTGGCCAGGGAGGCGCTGGACGTACTGCTCGAGTCCGCGCCGAAGGACGTGCGGGTCGCGGAGGTCAGGGCGCACATACTGGAGTTGCCCGGCGTGGAGGACCTGCACGACCTGCACGTGTGGACGATCACCTCGGGGATGCCCGCGCTGTCCGCGCACGTCGTCGTCGCGCGGGAGACGCTGGACGCGGTGGGGCACGAACGGCTGCTGCACGACCTCCAGGGCTGCCTGGGCGAGCACTTCGACGTGGCGCACTGCACGTTCCAGCTGGAGCCCTCGGGGCACGCGGCGCACGAAGTGGGTCTCTGCCACTGATCCGGTGCGGCACACTGGTCCGAGCCCGCGCATGCGGGGCCACAGGGACGAAGCGCGGGGAAGGTGGACATGCCGCACAGCACCGACGCCACGGCGGAGCCGGTCATGCTGGAACTGGTCGATGAGGACGGCCGGACGGTGGGTACCGCGGAGAAGCTGTCCGCGCACCGGGCTCCCGGGCGGCTGCACCGGGCCTTCTCGGTCTTCCTGTTCGACGCCGAGGGGCGGCTGCTGCTCCAGCGCCGCGCGACGGGGAAGTACCACTCCCCCGGTGTCTGGTCGAACACCTGCTGCGGGCACCCCTACCCGGGGGAGCCGCCGTTCCTGGCCGCCACCCGGCGCACCGTCGAGGAGCTGGGCGCGGCGCCCGAGTCGCTGCGGGTGGCGGGCACCGTCCGTTACAACCACCCCGACCCCGCCTCCGGCCTCGTCGAGCAGGAGTACAACCACCTGTTCGCCGGGGTGGTGAGCATGCCGCTGCGGCCCGATCCCGAGGAGATCGCGGACACCGCGTTCGTCACCCCGGGCGAGCTGGCGCGGCTGCGGTCCGAGGGGGCCTTCTCGGCGTGGTTCCCCACCGTGCTCGACGCGGCGCGCCCGGCCCTGCGCGACCTGACGGGCGCCGCGGCCGGCTGGTGAGGGCACGGGTCAGACCAGGTCGAGCGGCAGCGTCGCCCAGATGATCTTGCCGCCGGCGGCCGTCGGTTCCACACCGCAGTCCCCGCCCGCGTCGAGGGCGGTGACCTTCACCAGCAGCAGGCCGCGCCCCGAGGTGTGCTGCTCCTCCGGGAGCGCTTCGAGGGCGCGCGGCCGGTAGGGGTGCCCGTCCTCGACGGAGAGCCGCAGCCAGTGGGCGTCGAGCGCGACCTCGACTCCGATGTCCCGGGTGAGCAGCGCGGCGTGTCTGACCGCGTTGGTCACCAGCTCGGACAGCACGAGCAGCACCGCTTGGAGGCGGTCGCCGGACAGCGGGGCCCGCCGTCCGCGGACGAGGTCGCGCACCGTGTGGCGTATCCGGGGCACGGACACCTCCACGGGGGCGACGGTGAATCGCCAGACTCCGGCGTGGCCGGGCGCCGGCGGAACCGTGGGGGGCGGCAGGGCGCCTGATCGACTGTCCATGGGCTCCGGCACCAGTCCCTCTCGCTCGTGTGCTCATCCACTGGTTCCGAGTGTTGGCATGTGCCATGGCCTCATGACCCACTGACCAGAACTCGCCACATATGCGGCGTACCCAGATCAAGTTGATTCATTTCCATTCGATCTGTGATCGATCTGTTGCCCGTTCCCGGCGGGCTCCGCGGGGGTGGCATGATCATCAAACAAAGGACCGGAGGGAGCGAGGGAACGCGATGGGCCAGCGTGCGATGCGGGTGTTCGTGGGCAATCAGCAGGTTCACTGCCCGTTCTGCCGGTACCACCTGTTCAACCGGCATGACATCAAGCTCGACGGCGGCGGCATGTCCTTTCTCGGCCTCGACTGGGACAGCAGGTCGGCGACCGGGCTGATCTGCGGCCAGTGCGGATACGTGCAGATGTTCTGCGAACCCCGGTTGCGGGTCGAGGCCGCCTGAGGCAGCCGAAAGCAGTCACCCGACCAGGCGGGCGCACCGTTGTGAACGCGCGGCGGATTGACGCTTTCGGGCGAGCGCCGGTTCGCGCGGGTCCGCGGGGCGCGGCGATGCGCACCAGGGGCGGCCACCCGCGGGGAGGGCGACGACCACCGGCTTTGCGCCTCGGCCGGCCCGGCGCATGACTACTATCACCATGTATATGAATTAGCCCTAACCAGAAGGAAAAGGGCAGATCCCTTTTGCTGTCGACATATCGGTGAGTGTCCGAGGCGCTTCAGGGGCAAGGTCATCCCGACTGAATCCCCTGGACGTTGGAGCGCAGCTGTCATGGCACTTCCGCAAGGTCCCCTGGAGCATCGCTACCAGGGGGAACATCCGGTGCGGACCCTCGCCTATCTCTTCCGGGAGGACCGCCTCCGGCTCCTGGTCGCCGTACTGGCGTTCATCGTCAAGCACAGCCCGGCCTGGCTGCTTCCCCTGGTCACCGCCAACATCATCGACATCGTCGTCGACCACCGGCCGGTCGAGGAGCTGGGCGCCAACACCGCGCTGCTGGTGGTGGTCCTGCTGCTCAACTACCCCACCCACATCCTCTACGTCCGGTGCATGCACGGCAGCGTGCGCCGCACGGGAACGAGCCTGCGTTCCGCGCTCTGCCGCCGCATGCAGGAACTCTCCATCGGCTACCACTCGCGGGTCAGCGCCAGCGCGCTCCAGACAAAGGTGATCCGCGATGTGGAGAACATCGAGACCTCGGTGCAGCAGAGCGCGGACACCGGGCTCGCCGCGGTCATCACGCTCACCGGCGGCCTCGCGGTCATCGCCCTGCGGGTGCCGGCCGCGCTCCCGGCGTTCATCCTGATCGTTCCGGCCGCGGCCCTGCTCGTCCAGCGTCTGCGCGGCCGACTCCGCGGCCAGAACGAGCAGTTCCGCCGGCAGGTGGAGCACCTGTCCACCCGGGTCGGCGAGATGACCAGCCTCATCCCCGTCACCCGCGCCCACGGCCTGGAACGCGCCGCGCTGCTCCGGGTGGACGGCTCGCTGCGGAAGGTGCTGAGCGCGGGCATACGGCTCGATCTGCTCAACGGGCACTTCGGCGCACTGGCCTGGATTCTGCTGAACGTCATCGGCATCGGCTTCCTGACCGGCTCCGCGCTCGTCTCCTACTACCAGTGGCTGCCGGTCACGGCGGGCGACGTGGTGATGCTCAGCACGTTCTTCACCACCCTCACCGGCTCCATGACGATGCTGATGGGCCTGGCGCCGATCATCACCAAGGGCCTGGAGTCGGTCCGTTCGGCGGGCGAGGTGCTCCAGGCACCCGACTTGGAGGTCAACGCCGGCAAGACCGAGGTGAGCGCGGTGAAGGGCCGCCTGGTCTTCGAGAACGTGAGCTTCCGCTACGACGGCGAAGGCGCGGCCGCCATCACCGACTTCGCCCTCTCGGTGCCGCCGGGCGAGACGGTCGCCCTCGTCGGCGCCTCGGGCGCGGGCAAATCCACCATCCTCAACCTGCTGATCGGCTTCATCAGGCCGGAGTCGGGCCATATCCTCCTGGACGGCACCGACATGTCGACACTCGACCTGCGCAGCTACCGCCGCTTCCTCTCCGTGGTCCCCCAGGAGTCCGTCCTGTTCGAGGGCACCATCAGGGAGAACGTCGGCTACGGCATGCGGGAGATCGACAACCAGGCGGTCCGCAACGCCCTGCGCGACGCCAACGCGCTGGAGTTCGTCGACCGGCTGCCCGACGGGCTCGACACCGTGGTCGGCGAGCGCGGCGCCCGGCTGTCCGGCGGTCAGCGTCAGCGCATCGCGATCGCCAGGGCCCTGATCCGCGATCCGCGCATCCTGGTGCTCGACGAGGCCACGTCCGCCCTCGACACCCGTTCCGAGGCACTGGTCCAGCAGGCGATGGACCGGCTGATGCGCGGGCGCACCGTGTTCGTGGTCGCCCACCGCCTGTCCACGGTGCGGGGCGCCGACCGGATCGTGGTCATGGAGCACGGCCGCATCAGCGAGATCGGCAGCCACGCCGAACTCCTCAGGCGCGGCGGGGCCTACGCCAGGCTCCAGGCCACCCAGATGAGCTGACGACCGCCGCGCGGGGCGCCCGCACCAGCCCGGCAACGGACCGGTGGGCGCCCCGGCGGGCCGTCACAGCGGCTCCGACTCGCTCAGCTCGCCGTCGAGACGCAGCCACCGGGTGATCCCCAGGCCGCGCAGGAACGGCAGGTCGTGGCTGGCGACCAGCAGCGCGCCGCGGTAGGACGCGAGCGCCGAGGTGAGCTGCCGCACGCTGCTCAGGTCCAGGTTGTTCGTCGGCTCGTCGAGCAGCAGCAGCTGCGGGGCGGGCTCGGCCAGCATCAGCGCCGCCAGCGAGGCCCGGAACCGCTCCCCGCCGGACAGCGTCCCCACCCGCTGGTCGGGCCGCTCCTTGCGGAAGAGAAACCGCGCCAGCTGGGCGCGCACCCGCTGCTGGTCCGTCCCAGGCGCCAGTGCGCGGACGTTGTCCAGGATGCTCAGCGACTCGTCGAGGATGTCGAGGCGCTGCGGCAGGTACCGCAGCGGAACGTGCACCGTGACCTCGCCCGCCTCGGGAGGCAGCTCGCCGGCGACCGTGTTCAGCAGCGTGGTCTTGCCCGCACCGTTGCGCCCCACCAGCGCCACCCGTTCAGGCCCCTGGAGCTCGGTGGTGGCCCTGGCGCCGTATCTGACCGCCACACCGTCGAGGCTGAGCACCCGGCGGCGGGGCGGCACGGCCGTGAACGGCAGGTCGACGCGGATCTCGTCGTCGTCCCTCACGGCGCTCTCCGCCTCGGTCAGGCGCTCGCGCGCCTGCTCCAGCCGCTCCTCGTGCATGATGCGGTGCTTGCCCGCCGACTCCTGCGCGGTCCGCTTGCGCATCCGCATGACGGCGCGCGGCTCTTTCTTGTTCTCGAACGCCTTCTTCGCCATCCGGGTGCGGCCCGCCAGCTTGTCGTGCGCCTCGATCAGCTCGCGCTTCTGCCGCCGCACGTCGGCCTCGGCGACGCGGACCATCCGTTCGGCGGCCTCCTGTTCGACGGTCAGCGCTTCCTCGTACTCCGCCAGCGTTCCGCCGAACCACCGCACCTCGCCGGCGCGCAGATCGGCGATGTGGTCGACGCGCTCCAGCAGCTCGCGGTCGTGGCTGACGACGACGAGCACGCCGCGCCAGGCGGAGACCGCGGCGTACAGCCGCTGTCTGGCGTCCAGGTCGAGGTTGTTGGTGGGCTCGTCGAGCAGCAGCACGTCGGGGCCGCGCAGCAGCAGGGCCGCCAGCCGCAGCAGCACCGTCTCGCCGCCCGAGACCTGGCCGACGGTGCGGTCGAGACCGATGTGCGAGAGACCGAGCTGGTCGAGCGTGGCCCTGGTCCGCTCCTCGATGTCCCAGTCCTCGCCGACCGCGGCGAAGTGCGCCTCGTCCGGGTCGCCGGCCTCGATGGCGTGCAGCGCCGCGCGGGCGCGGGCGATGCCCAGCACCTCGTCCACGCGCCGGGTGGTGTCCAGCGTGAGGTTCTGCGGGAGGTGGCCGATCTCGCCGGTGACCCGGACTGTTCCCGCGGCCGGGGCGAATTCGCCGGCGATCAGCTTCAGCAGGGTCGACTTGCCCGTGCCGTTCAGCCCGATCAGCCCCGTGCGACCGGGGCCGATGGCCAGGTCGAGACCGTCGAAGACGGGGGTGCCGTCGGGCCAGGAGTAGGACAGTCCAGAAATGGTGATGTGCGTGGTGGCTGCGACCATCAGGGCCTCCGGGGTGTGCTCGGGTGGGTTGTCCAGCGACACGTGGAGACACCGGGCCCGGGCCGGGCAATGGCTGACCGGAGGAGAAGAGGGCGGGAAACGGCCGTTCACTTCCGAGGTCGGTCGCGAGGCGCGGCACGTGCACGGGCACGTCCGGCGGGCTCACGGTGTCTTCGACCTCAGAGCGACAAGGGCCTCTCCCATCAACGGCAACAGGGCCAGGACCGAGCGTAGGCGCCGCCCCCGGCTCCGGGCAAACGACTTTCCGCGCCGGGCCGCCGATCCCGGGCGCAAGAAGTGGCCGCCCGGTCGCCCGGCTCGCGGCCCGCCTCCGCACCAAGCGGGCAATGCACCCGAGACGGACGAGTTACCCAAGCGAGGCGCAGAACACACGCGACCTGAAGTGACATGCGTCACACATGAATATGCGTAGGCATACTTGTTCGCATCCGCGTCGCCCCGTCAGACTTTTACCGGTCCGCCAAAGACGCCTGGCGAGTAATCACCGATCTTGATGCGGATGACTTGATTCCGCTCCCTTCGGCATGCTCTCGGCACGCGCCGCCCTGCGGTCCAGGATCGAATATCGATCATGGAGGGGGGGTGAAAAAAATGACGAACCAGGACTTCCTTGCCTCTCGCGAGGCCGGCGAGACGGCCACCAAGTGGTGACCCATCACTGGCCGACTCGTTCAACGTGACGCTGGCCGCGCCCCCGAGGTGCGGCCAGCGTGCACGGCCATCCCAAGGGAGAAGCGGAGAATGCTGGAAGAACTCGTGAACGAGTCAGCACTGGCCGGCCTCGACGAGACCGCCTATCACGTGCGCCTCAAAGAAATTGAAGAAGCCATTGAAGCCGCGGAGAGCTCTGATACGCTCGCGCGTACTCTCTCCTCGATAGCCCTTTCACACCGGGACTGGCACGTCCGGAGAATCGCCGTCACGACCCTGTCCAAGCGGTTCGTCGATTCCCCCGCCGCCCGCGAAGCGGTCTGCTCCGCCACCCACGACGACGTCGACTGGGTCGCATTCAGCGCCATCAAGGCGGTCCACGAAACCAAAATTCCCGAGGCAGTGGAGCACCTCATCCGGATCTCCGGCTGGCCGAGCAACTTCAGCCGTCCCGGATACGCCCGCAAGCCCGTCGGCTGCGGCGCGGCCTTCACCAAGCAGGCGTTATGGGCGTTCTTCGGCACCAAGGACCCCGAGCGGCTGAGAGTGCTGGAGGACGAGCACTTCGCCGCCATGCGGGCCTCGGTCGCCGCCGGGCACCGGGAGCCGGAACTGTCCGATGCCGTGCCGGTGCCCGGCGGTCCATGCATCCTCGGGTCGGGCCGCCGGGACGTCGGCCCGTTCCAGATGGACGACGGCGACAACCCGCTGCGCGCCGTCGACCTGCCGCCGTTCCACATCGACCGCACCGCGGTGACGAACCGACGCTACGCCCGGTTCCTGGAGGACGTGGGCGGCTCCAAGGAGTTCGCGCACCCCGACGAACCCGCCGGCAAGGACTACACCCCGGCGCATTGGCGCGAGCCGCGCTTCAACGACCCCGACCAACCGGTGGTGGGCGTCGACTGGTACGACGCGTACGCCTTCGCCCGCTGGGCCGGCGGTCGGCTGCCCAGTGAGGACGAGTGGGAGAAGGCCGCGCGCGGCAGGGACGGCCGGGTCTACCCCTGGGGCGACGCCTGGGACCCCGAGCGGGCGAACGGAGTCCACCGCGCCTACGGCGTGGAGAGCCCGGCCGACCTGGAGGAGTTGGAGGCGCTGCTCGTCAGGACCACGCTGGAGTGGCCGCCCGAGCCGGTGCTTCCCGCGGATTCACTGCCGGCGGGGGCCAGCCCGTACGGCGCGCTGCACATGGCCGGGAACGTCTGGGAGCTGACGCGCACCAACTTCTTCACCCGGGCGGACATGTCCCCCTTCTTCAAGGGTCGGCGCAGCAGCGAGTTCATGAACCGGCCCGAGGCCTTCCACGTGCTCAAGGGCGGTACGTGGACCTCCCCGCCGGTGTGCATGACGACGTTCTACCGAGGCAGAGACCTGCTCACGGACCGGCACAACGAAGTCGGTTTCAGGTGTGTCTACGAGGTAAAGGAGCAGTCCGGATGAGCGCCAGCGACGCGGACGGGCTCGCGGCGCGCAGGGCACGGCAGACGAGTCTGCTGCGCGCGCTGCGGCTGCTGGCCCGGCTGGGCATGACCGAGGGCATCGCGGGACACATCACGGTGCGCGATCCCCTCCTCCCGGACCACTACTGGGTCAACCCCTTCGTCGTGGACTTCACCGCGGTGACCGCGAGCGACCTGCAACTGCTCGGCCCCACCGGGGAGATCGTCATGGGCCGGGGCAGGCTCAACCCGTCGGTGCACCCGCTCCACGGGGAGCTGCACCGGGCCCGGCCCGACCTCGCGGCGTTCGTGCATTCCCACTCGATGCACGGCAAGACGTGGTCATCGCTCGGCAGGCTTCTCGATCCCATCACGCAGGACGCGTGCGCGATCTATCGCAGGCATGGTCTGTACCGGAACTTCCGGGGCTTGATCTCGGAAGTCGAGGAAGGCAAGGAGATCGCTGCCGCCTACGGGGACAACACCGGGCTCATCCTCGTCAACCACGGCTTTCTGGCCGGGGGCCGGAGCGTGGCGGAGGCGGTCTGGTGGTTCGTCGTCATGGAGCGGGCTGCGCAGTCGCAGCTGATGGCCGAAGCCGTCGGCAAGCCGATTCTCATCGATGAGGAAGTCGCCCGCGCCACCGGCGACATCCTGGCGTCGGTCGAGTATGCCGAGATCCAGTTCGAGAATCTTTACCAGTCGCTTTTCGCTTCGCCCGTTCCCGTGTCGGGCGGAGAGGAACGACAGCCGGCGGAGGAAGAGGCAGGCGCGTGAAACTCGGGCTGAACTTCCTCCCCACGGTCGGTCCGGGCGAGGCCAATGCCGCCGACTACTACCGGGAATGCCTGGAGCTGTGCGTTCTCGCGGACCGGCTCGGCTTCAGCCATGTCAAGGCGGTTGAGCACTACTTCTGCGAGTGGGGCGGATACAGCCCTGACCCCTGCGCTTTTCTCTCAGCCGTTGCGATTGCAACGCATCGGGTGCGGCTTGTCACCGGAGCGGTGATCCCCGCCTTCACACACCCCATCCGGCAGGCAGCCTCCCTGGCCGTGGTCGACAACCTCTCGGGCGGCCGTCTGGACGCAGGTTTCGCCCGCGCCTTCCTCCCCGCGGAGTTCGAAGCGTTCGGCGTCCCTCTCGCGGAAAGCCGCGCCAGGTTCGAAGAAGGCGTGCGAGCGGTCGAGCGGCTGTGGCGGGAGGAGCGCTTCCGCTGGGAGGGGACGTTCCACCGCTTCGGCCCGCTGCCACCGCTGCTGCCCCGACCGGCACAGCGCCCGTGCCCGCCCGTCTTCGTCGCCGCGACCGTGTCCCCCGAGTCCTTCGAGTGGGCGGGACGCCATGGGTACCACCTCATGATCATTCCCCTGGTGGCGAGTCACGAGCGGCTGAGCGCCCTGCTGGACCTCTACCACCGGGCACGAGCGGACGCCGGCCACCCGCCGACGGCGCGGATGCACGTGAGCTACCACCTCTATGTGGCGGAGGACCCCGCCGAGGCCATGGAACTGGCCGCGGCCCACTACGCCGCCTACCAGAAGAAGCAGATCGAAGCGTACTCCAGTTGGGAGGGCGTCCAGTCAGACCAGTACCCCGGGTACGAAAAGATGCTGGATGCGGTCCGCGCCACCTCCTTCGCCGATCTGCACGCGGCCGGCAAGGTGATCGCGGGCGACGTGGACGCGGTCACCGACCAGCTGCGCGAAGTCGGCCGGCTCTATCCGGGCGCCGAGGTCAGCCTGCACGTACGGTACGGGGACACACCGCACGCCGAGGCGGTGCGGTCGGTGACACTGCTGGGCGAACGTGTCCTCCCCCGGCTGTCCCGGGCCGCCACGGCGGGCGGGCCGGCGTGAACGAGGACAGCAGCGAGACGACCGACGCGCGCTTCTCCGCCGTCGCCCGGGCCCACCCGCAACTGCCGGCGCTGCACGAGGGCGGCACCACCCTCACCTACGGCGAACTCGACGCGGCGTCGGACGAGGTGGCCCGGCAGGTCCGGGCGCACGCCGCGCCGGGCACCCCGGTGGGCGTGCGGATGCCGCGGTGCGCCGGCCACGTCGCGGCGATCCTCGGTATCTGGAAGGCCGGCAGCGCCTGCGTGCCCGTCGCCCCGGGACTGACGGGTGCCCAGGCGGATGGCGTCCTCCAGGCTGGCGGGGCCACCGCCCTCGTCGGAGCCGGTGGAGCCGTCCTGCCTCTCCCCGCACGGCCGGCCGAGGCCGGCGGCGGGCCCCGCCTCGCGGACAACGACGGCAGCCGCGACCCCACCGCCTACGTGTTCTTCACCTCCGGCTCCACCGGGGCGCCGAAGGGCGTGGCGATCCCTCACCGGGGCGTCCTCAACGAGGCGGACTGGACCCACCGGGCGTTTTCGCTGATCCCCGGCGACCGCGGGACGTGGCTGTCCTCCCCCGGCTTCGCCATCTCCCGCTGGGAGCTGTGGCCATCCCTGACCAGGGGGGCGAGCGTCGTCATCGCCGACGAGGGCGTGGAGTGGAACGCGCCGACGGCACAGCGGTGGCTCCTGGACCACCGCGCCGCCACGACCATCCTCGTCACCGGGCTGGGAGAACGCATGCTCGGCCTGGCCTGGCCCGAACGCTGTGCCCTGCGCCTGATGGTGCTCGGCGGGGAGCAGTTGCGCCGGTGGCCCGGCACCGTCCCGTTCACCGTCGTCAACTCCTACGGCATCACCGAAGTGTCCGGGGCCCGGCTCACCGCCGTCCTGGACGCCGAAGGCGAGGGCCTGCCGCCCATCGGCCGCCCCATCGCCAACACCTGGGCGCACGTGCTCGACCCGCAGGGCGTGCCGGTGCCCCCCGGGGACACCGGCGAGCTGTACCTCGGCGGGACGGGACTGGCGCACGGCTACGTCGGCAACCCCCGGCTCACCGCGGAACGTTTCCTGCCCGACCCGTTCCGCGGCGGCGACGCGCGGATGTACCGCACCGGTGACCTGGTCAGGGAAGCTTCGAACGGGGAACTGTGCTACGTGGCGCGCGCCGGTGCCGATCCGAAGGTCGGCGGCGCCCGGGTGGACCTTGCCGAGGTGGAGGCGGCGCTCCTGCGGCACCCTGACGTCGACTGGGCGGCGGCCGCCGTGGACGAAAGCGCAGGCACGAAGGAACTGATCGCCTACGTCGGATGTGCCGCCGGGCCGGAGCCCTCCCCCCACGCGCTGCGCGCGTTGCTCGCCGGCCGATTGCCCCGCCACGCCGTGCCCACCCGGTACTTCCGGCTGGCCGCCCCGCCCCGGCTGATCAGTGGGAAACTCGACCGGTCCGCTCTGCCGGGCCCCGAGGGGGCCAAGGAACTGACAGACCCGTTCGCGGCCCCCGTGAGTGCGACAGAACGGGCTGTTCTGCGGTTGTTCCTGACCGCGCTGCCCGATACCCGCATCGGTGTCCTGGACGACTTCTTCGCCCTGGGCGGGGACTCCTACGGGCTTTCGCGGCTGCGTGCCGCCCTGGAGCGGGAGTTCGGACGTGAGATCGCGCTCGCCGACCTCTACACGGCCCGGAGCGTCAGGGACGTCGCGCGTCTGGTGGGCACCACGGCCCCCGCCGCGCAGGACGGGCCGGACGAGGCCCCCGCGGCGGGCCGGCCGGAAAGTCTGCCGCTGTCCGGTATCCAGCGCGGCATCTGGCTGGAGCAGCAGGACGACCCCGCCTCGCCCGCCTATCTGGAGACGGTGGCTCTCCACCTCGGCGGTGAACCGGACCTCGGTGCACTGCAGTCGGCGGTGGCCGAAGTGGTGGCGGGACAGGACCTGCTCAGGGCGGGCGTCGAAACCAGCGGCCCGGAACCGGCACTCGCGGTGCGGCCCACGGCATGCGCCGTCCTGCCCGTTCTCGATGCCTCCAGGACGGCGGACGGCGGTCCGGCGGAGCCCGGGACCGCCGAACTCGCCCGGCCGTTCGACCTGGCCCGCGGTCCTCTCTTCCGCCTCCTGCTGCGGCGGTTCTCGCGCACCGAGCACGTCCTGACCTTCCTGGTGCACCACCTGGTGTGGGACGGGGCATCCGCCGACGTGCTGCTCGACGAGCTCACCGCCGCCTACGAACGGGCCCTGGGGCGGCCCGTCGTACCCGGGAGCCCCGGGAGTTACCACGCGTACGTCACCCGGGAGCGGCGGGCGCTGGCCGGAAGCGCGCTCCCCGCCGCGGTGGCGCACTGGCGCGACGTGCTGGCCGACGTCCCCCCGTCGAACCCGGCCTTCGCCGGCCCCGGGCCGGCCGGCGCGGCACAGGGCACGCTCGGCGTCCTGTCCTGGACACCGGAACCCGGCCTCGTCGCCCGCGTGCGCCGGGCCGCGGCCGGCGCCGGAACCACCGTGTCGGTCCTGGGGGCCGTCGCCTTCGCTGCGGCGCTGCGCCGGCACGGCGCCGGGCGAGCACCGGTCGTCCTCACCCCTGTCTCCCTACGCCGGCCAGCCGAGGAACGCACCATCGGCCCGTACCTGAACATGATCCCCCTGGTCGTGCCCCTGCCGGACGACGTGCCCGGGGAGACGGTGCTGAGGGACACCGCGGCCCGCCTGGCAGCCGGACTCGCCCACGCGGCCGTGCCGTTCACCGAGGTGGTCCGCGCCCTGCAGCCACCGCGGCGGAACGGAGAGGCGCCCTGGGGCCAGTTCCTTTTCGAGGCGAACCGCCTCCCGAAACGCCGTGTCACCTCCGACGCGGTCACCTGGCGGGCGGAGTGGCTGCCGGGCCGCGCGCCGAAGTTCCGCCTGGCGATGATGTGGAACGAGGACGAGGACGGCTGGCACTGCCGGCTGGAGTACGACGCCCGGCGCCTCGACGCCGCGACGGCCGACCGTTTCCTCGTGGACGTCGAACGCCACACCCGGCTCCTCGCCGACACGCCACGGGCACCCCTGCCCCCCGTCCCGCCGCAGCCCGCGACGGCCGCCGCCACAGGGCCCCCGGCCGCCGCCGGGGCCGCGCCCGCGGCCCGGGCGCCCGCGGAACGGCGAGGCGACGAAGGAGAGGTCCGCGCCTATCTGGCCCGGGCGTGGACGTCGGTGCTGCAGACGGACGACGTGGAGGACGAGGACAACTTCATCGTCATGGGCGGCGCCTCCCTGGAGGCCGCCAGGCTTCTCGCCGGGGTCAGAAGCCGGTTCGGCGTGCGGATACCCACGCGCGAACTGTTCGACAGCGAGAACTTCGCCGACTTCGTGGACCGGGTGGCCCGCGCGATTTCTCGGCGCGACGGCGCCGGTGACGAGCAGGAGGTGCGCAGCAATGCTTGACTACGAAGTCTCGACCTACGGCGACAAATCCGCCGCCGACTACGACATGCTGATGGGCGGCGGGGAGCCCCCGGAGCCCGCCGTGGCCTTCCTCACCTCGCTCGTTCCCACCGGGAACGCCCTCGAACTGGGCGTGGGGACCGGCCGGGTGGCCATTCCGCTGGCCGGCGACGGTCTCTCGGTGACGGGAGTCGACTCCTCGGCTGCAATGCTGGCCGAGCTGCGGAGGAAACCCGGCGGCGCATCCGTCGAACCACTGCTCGGCGACTTCGGCGACCTGGACGCCGCCGTGGGCGACCGGATGTTCGGCCTCGTCTACAGCATGTGCAGCACCTTCTACTTCCTGCGCACGCAGGAGGAACAGGTGCGGTGCTTCCGCGGGGTGGCCGCCCGGCTGGAGCCCGGCGGGGTCTTCGTGCTGGAACTGGGCGCACCGCCCTACCGGCGCATGCACGAGCGGCAGTACGTCGACGCCTTCCGGGTGCGCGCCGACGAAGCCGCGTTCTTCCTCTCCCTCCACGACCCCCTGGCCCAGCGGGTCGACCGGCAGCAGATCGTGATGGCCGAGGAGCGGACCAGGCTGGTCCCGGTCTCCTACCGCTACGTGTGGCCCTCGGAGCTGGACCTGATGGCGGAGCTCGCCGGGCTGTCCGCCGTTTCGCGTGGCTCCGGCTGGTCGGGCGGGGAGTTCGCGGGCACCGGGCGGCACGTCTCCGTCTACCGCAAGGAGGCGGTGTAGGGCATGACACCTCGGCACGGACAGGCGGCCGGCCGTCCGGCTCTGGCAGCCAGGATGGGCGGGTTGTCGCCGTCCGCCATCGGCTCCGTCCTGCGGCTGGGCGACCGTTCGGACGTCATATCGCTCGCCGGCGGACTGCCGGCCAGGGAAGCCTCGGAGTGTCCCGAGGCGGCGGCCGTGCTCGGGCCGATCCTGGGCGAGCACCCCACGGGTCTCGATTACGGGGACACCAACGGCCTGCCCACGCTGCGCGAGTGGATCGCGGGCTATCTGCGTGCGGATCTCGGGGCGGATTCCGAGCCGGACGATGTGGTCGTGGTGCACGGCGCACAGCAGGGAATCGACCTGGTCTGCAAGGCCCTGCTCGACCCCGGTGACGTCGTGGTGGTGGACCGCCCCAGCTACATCGGGGCACTCCAGGTCTTCCGGCTGTTCCAGGCCGAGGTCAGGGCCGTGCCGCTGGCCGACGACCCGGAACTCGGGGAACTGACCGAGGCACTCGCCCACGGACTGCGCCCCCGCCTGCTGTACACCGTGCCCAATTACAGCAATCCCAGCGGAGCAGTGCTGACGGCATCGCAACGCCGCCGGCTGGCCGGACTGGCGGAGCGGTACGGATTCCTGCTGGTCGAGGACGATCCCTACCGCGAGCTCTGGCTGACCGACGAGCGGCCGTCCGCGCCCGCCCTCACCGCCCTCACCGACCGCTCGGTGCACCTGGGCAGCTTCTCCAAGATACTCTTCCCCGGGTGCCGCATCGGGTACCTCACCGGGCCGCCCGCCGTCATGTCCGCGATCACGCTGGTCCGCCAGGCGGCGGACCTGGGGAACTCGGAGCTGTTGCAGCGGATGGTCCTCGCGCTGCTCACGCAGGACGGCTTCCTCGACCGGCGCCTGGACCGGCTGCGCGCCCTCTACCGGGAACGCCGGGACGCGCTCGCCTCCGCCCTGTCGCGCCACCTTCCCGGCGCCGCATTCCGCCCGCCCGAGGGCGGTTTCTTCCTCTGGGCCACGCTCGGGCCCGGGCTGGACAGCGCGCTGTTGCTGCCCTCGGCCCTGAAGCACGGCGTCTCCTACGTTCCGGGGGCAGCGTTCTACCCCTCGCGCCCGGAGCCGTCCACCGCCCGGCTCGCGTTCTCCTGCCTGCCCCCGGAGCAGGCCGGCGAGGCCGCGGCACGGCTGGCGCGCGCCCTGGGCGGAGCAAGGGCCGACGGGCCGCCGGAAGGGGGCGACGCGTGAGGGTGAAGGCCGTCGACGGCCGTGTCACTTTCCCGCAGGACGCGCCCTTCGACGTGGAAGGGATGCTGGCCCAGCCGCTGACCGCCCGGGTGGCGACGCCCGGCCCGGTGGTGCGCCCGGTCTGGTACCTGTGGGAGGCGAGCGCCTTCTGGGTGTTCATCGGCCCCTGGTCACGGCTGCTCCACCAGTTGCCCGGCGAACCGGCCTTCGATCTGGTGGTCGACGTCTGCGATGTGCACGACGGCACCGTGCGGCAGATCCGGGCGCACGGACGGGGCTTCGTGGAGCCGTTCGACGTGTCCCGCGCGCGCCGGAAACTGGTCCGCTACCTGGGGCCGGACGAGAGCCGGTGGGACCCCCGGTTCTCGCTGGCCGGGGACACGGAGGCGCGGGGGCTGCGGCTGGCCCGGCTCGCGCCCGAGGTGATGAGCCTGCACGACATGTCGTTCCGGCCCTCCGTGCGCGGCACGGCACCGGGCGGAGGGCCGCAGCGGTGAATCCCTACCGGACGGTGCTGCACAACCGCAGGCTGAGCTTCCTCCTCCTCGGGGACTTCGTCTCCAAACTCGGCGACGGCATGCTCCTCGTCGCCCTTCCCCTGCTCGCGCTGCGCATCCACGAGCCGCTGAACGAGGCCCTGGTCGTGTCGCTGGTGCTCGCCGCGCCGTCCCTGATCTCCCTGCCCCTGGGGATCAGGGTGGGGCTGAGCCGTTCCCGGCCCGACCCCAAGCGGGTCATCGCGGCCGACTGCGTGCTGCGCGCCCTGGTGTTCACCGGCCTGGGCGTGCTGGCCGCACAGGACGCACTGAGCCTGTGGCCGCTGTTCATCGCACTGCTGCTCGGCTCCGCCCTGCGCGCCATCTCTGGGGCGTCGCGCCGGGTGCTGGCGACCGGGATGGCGGGCGAGCAGGACCGGCTGGCGGTGAACAGCGTGCTGGGCACCAACGACAGCACGTCCCTGTACATCCTGGGCCCGAGCCTGGCAGGCGTCCTGGTGCTGTGGACGGGGCCCTGGCTGCCCCTGCTTCTCGACGGCCTGTCCTTCCTCGTCCTGGCCGCCGCGCTGATCGGCGTCCCGGCGGCGCACAGGGACGGGGCCGCGGCCGAACAGCCCCGGTCGGGCTGGCAGATCCTCCGCCGTACGGCGGGCCTGTGGCCGCTGTTCTCCGTGGCCTTCGCCTTCAACATGCTGTGGGGGCCGGTGGAGGTCATCCTGCCCCTTTTCGTGCAGGAGGATCTCGGGGCGAACGAGGCCACGTACGGCTTCATGATGACGGCCCTCGGCGTCGGCGCCGTGGCGGGCTCGCTGGGGACGGCCTACCTGCGCAAGTTCCCGCCGGGGCGGGTGCTGACCGTGCTCGTCGTCTGCTGGGGACTGTCCCTCGGCCTGATCGCCGCCGCCCCCGAGCCCGTGGTGGCCGGCTTCGCCATCGCGATCGGCGGACTCGTGTGGGCACCGTTCGTCCCCGTGATGTACACGCTGCTCCAGGACCGGCTGGCACAGGACGACCAGCAGCCCGTGCTCACCTTCTGGAGCGCGGGTTACAACACGGCGGGACCGGTCGGCGTGCTCTGCGCCGCCCCCCTGGTGGCCCTCGCGGGGACGCGCGGCGGAATGTTCGTCTCGGCGGCGCTGACCATCGCCCTGGTGGTGCCCGCCGTGGTGGCCGAACGGCGGCTGGGTGTGCGGGGGGAGCCGGTCCGTGCCGGAGTCTGAGAGCGCGTCCGAACGGTACCCGGGTGACGGCGGCCAGCGGCCCGGCCGGGCGCCCCGGCACAGTGATGGGAGTCTGCCCATGGCCACCCCTGCGACCTCGCTCCCGGCGGGCGGCGACCCGCGCGAGGGGCGGCTCCTCTCCGCCGCGCAGTCCAGGATGTGGTTCACCGCGCAGTACGCGCCCGACAGTCCGGCCTACAACCAGACGTACGCGCTCAGGCTCAGCGGCGAGGTGGACGAGCAGGCGCTGCTGGGCGCGGTGCGGGACCTGGTCACCGCGCACCCGGTCCTGCGCAGCCTGGTCGACGAGGGCGGCGGGGAGCCCCGTTCCGTTCCCGGGCCGGTGGACGGCGTGCCCGTCGCGGTCGTCGGAAGGCTGCCGCGCGCGGAGCTGCGGGCGGCTCTGGAGGCGGAGGCGCAGCGGCCCTTCGACCTGCGCACACAGCCACCCCTGCGGGTGACACTGCACCGGGCCGGGGACGCTCTGAGCCTGCTGGTGCTCACCTTCCACCACATCGCCATGGACGCCTGGTCGTTCCGCCTCCTGGAAGGGGAGCTGGCCGCCCGCTACCGGGCGCGGCTGGGCGCGGGGCCGCCGCCCCCGGAACCGGCGGTGGCTTACGCCGACTTCGTGGCCTGGGAGGCGGAGCAGGACACGTCGGCCGGGGTGGAGTGGTGGGCCGGCCGGCTCGGCGGCCTCGAATCGATGCTCCCCCTCCCCCACGACCGGCCGCGCGGCCACCGGGCCGAGGGCGCCGGAGGCTCCGTTCCGCTCTCGTTCCCCGCCCCGCTCGCCACCGGTATCCGGCAGCTCGCCGCCTCCGCCAGGGCAACGCCGTTCACCGTACTGCTGGCCGGGTGGCAGGCGCTGCTCGCCCGCCTCTCGGGCACCGAGGACATCGCCGTCGGTGTTCCGGTCGCCGGCCGTGACGATCCCGCGTTCGAGCAGACGCTCGGCAGCTTCGTCAACACCGTGGTCGTGCGCGCCGACCTCGGCGGCCGGCCCTCGGGGCGAGAGCTGGTGGGCCGGGTCCGCGAGGCGCTCCTTCAGGCCCTCGACCACTCGGAGGTGCCGTTCGAGCAGGTGGTCAGGCGGCTCCGGCCGGAGCGGAGCCCCGGGAGCATGCCGCTCATCCAGGTGATGGTGAACCACACGCGGGGCAGAGAGCCGGTTGCCTGGACCGCCGGTCTCACCGCCGAGACGGAGGAAATACTCAACGGCACCGCCAAGTTCGACCTCACCCTGCACCTCACCGAGGACCGGCGGACGCTCGGCGGCCGGCTCGCCCACCGCTCCGACCTCTTCGACACGAAGACGGTGGAGCGCTGGCGCGACTGGTACCTGGCGCTGCTGGAGGGGATGACCCGGTCCCCCGGCAGCCCGGTGACGCACCTCCCCCTCGGCCCGGCGCGCACCCCGGCCGTCGCCGGCCCCCGCGACACCGTCGCCACCGGGCTGCTGCACCGGGACATCGACAGGTGGACCCGGCAGGCACCGGGCGCCACGGCCGTGGTGGGCCCCGACCGGCGCCTGACCTACGCGGAACTGGGCGATGCGGCCGGGCGGGTGGCCCGCCGTCTGCGTGCCGCCGGGGTGGTGCCCGACCAGCCCGTCGCGGTGCTCTGCGACCGCCGCACCGACCTGGTCGCCGGCCTCCTCGGCGTGCTGCGGTCCGGCGGCTGCTACCTGCCCCTGGACGACACGGTGCCCGCCGACCGCCTCGGGGCCGTGCTGGACCTGGCCGGGGCACGCGTGGTGCTCACCACCCGGGAGCTGGCTCCCCGCCTCCCCCGGGACGGGCGGCAGGTGCTGTACCTGGACGACGTTCCCGCGTGGCCCGCGGCCACGGACCCGGACCCGGACCCCGGGACGGTGCCGGCGTCTCTCGCGTACGCGGTGCTCACGTCCGGCTCCACCGGCAGACCGAAAGCGGTCGGCGTCGAACACAGGAACATCACGCACTACTTGAACGCGCTCCTGCCGGCGCTGGAGGCGGCGACGCCCGGCGTCCGTTCCTTCGCGCTCGTCTCCACGCACACGGCCGATCTGGGCCTCACCGCCGTCCTCGGCGCCCTCACCACGGGGCGGACGCTGCACCTGATGGACGACGATGCCGGGGCCGATCCGGAGCGGTACGCGCGCTACCTGAGGGAACACGCGGTGGACGCCATCAAGATGGTGCCCAGCCAGCTGGAAATGCTGGCCGCGGAAACGGATATCGGGACGCTTCTGCCGCGGCGACTGCTCATCCTCGGCGGCGAGGCGTGCCCCTGGGACCTGGTGCGCCGCATCCGGCGCGTGGCGCCGGACCTGGCGGTGCAGACCTCCTACGGCCCCACCGAGACCACGGTGTCGGTGCTCACCTGCGAGACCGACCGGATCGCCGAGGCGGACCGGCACGGTGTGGTGCCGCTGGGGCGCCCCCTGGCCGGCGTGGTCTGTCACGTGACCGACCAGGAGGGCCGGCCGGTGCCGGACGGCCTGCCCGGTGAACTGTGGGTCGGCGGCCCCATGGTCAGCCGCGGCTACCTCGGGGACCGCGAGCACACCGCGCGCGCCTTCCTGGCCGGCCCCGACGGAACGCGCTGCTATCGCACCGGGGACCTGGTGCGCGTGCGGCCGGACGGCGTGACGGAGTTCCTCGGCCGGGTCGACGACCAGGTCAAGATCCGCGGGCGCCGGGTGGAGCCCGGGGAGGTCGCCGCCGCGCTGCGCACCCTGGCTGAGGTCGCCGCCGTGCACGTCCTGCCCGTGGGCACGCGGCACGACCGGCGCCTGTGCGCATGGGTGGTACCGGCGGCCGGGGCCCAGCCGACCGCGGCAGGACTGCGCGGCCAGCTGCGGCGGAAGCTGCCCCACTACATGCTCCCGGCCCACTGCGTCGTCATGAAACGCCTCCCGCTCACCCCGAACGGCAAGGTCGACCGACGGGCCCTCCCGGTGCCCGACACCCCGCAGCGGCCGACCGGGGCCCGCGCTCCGCGCACCGTGCGGGAGGAGATCCTGTGCGGCCTTCTCGCGGACGTGCTGAACGTTCCCGAGGTGGGGCCGGACGACGACTTCTTCGCCCTCGGCGGCCACTCCCTGCTCGCCGCCAGGCTCGCGGCGCGCGTCCGCGCCACACTGGGCCTGGAGATGACCGTGCGGACGGTCTTCGACGCGCCGACCGCGGCCGAACTGGCCCCCGTCCTCACCGGCGAGCGCGGCCGCCCACCGCTCGTCCCCGGCCCACGCCCCGAGCGGGTGCCGCTCTCCGGAGGGCAGCGTGCCCTGTGGTTCCTCCACCAGATGGAAGGTTCCCGCACCGGCTACAACCAGTGCTATCCATGGCGGATCACCGGCCGGCTCGACATCGCCGCTCTGGAGTCGGCCGTCGCCGACGTGCTGACACGGCACGAGATCCTGCGCACCGTCTTCCCCGCCCACGAGGGCGCCCCCTGTCAGCGGGTGCTCGATGCCGCGGAGTGCGCGCCGCGGCTGCGCGCGGAGGCGTGGCCCGCGGAACGACTGGCGGAACGGCTCGACCTGTGCGCCCGCCACGCCTTCGACCTCTCCTCCGGTATCCCGGTGCGCGTCGACCTGCTCGCGCTGTCTCCCGAGGAGCACGTCCTCGTCTGGACCGTTCACCACATCGCCGGAGACGGCTGGTCGGCCGGCCCGCTGTGGCGCGATCTCGCGGGCGCCTACCGGAGCCGGCGCGCGGGCCGCGGGCCGGACTGGCAGCCGCTGCCGGTGCAATATGCCGACTTCGCGCTGTGGCAGGAAGAGCTGCTGGGCGCCGAGGAGGAGCCCGCGAGCCGCCGGTCCCTGCAACTGGACTACTGGACCAAACAACTGGCCGGGCTTCCGCAGCGGCTCGAACTGCCCTGGGACCGGCGCCCGCCGGCTGAGGCCGGCTTCGTCGGCGATGTGGTGCCGTTCCATCTCGACGGCCGGCTGCACCGGGATCTCACCGCCCTGGCCCGGGGGCACGACGCCACGCTGTTCATGGTGCTCCAGGCGGCCGTTGCCGCGCTCCTCACCCGGCTGGGAGCGGGCACCGACATCCCCATCGGCGCGCCGGTGGCGGGGCGGCCGGAGGCATCGCTGCACGACCTGGTGGGCTTCTTCGTCAACACCCTTGTCCTGCGCACCGACACCTCCGGCGATCCCTCGTTCCGCGAACTGCTCGCCCGGGTGCGCGAGACGGACCTCACCGCCTACGACCACCAGGACCTGCCCTTCGAGGACGTGGTCGACCGGCTGAACCCGGCAAGGTCGCTTTCGCACAATCCGCTGTTCCAGGTCCTTCTCGCGGTGCAGAACAACGAGCGGGCGACGTTCGACCTGCCGGGGCTCCGCGTGGCCGCCGAGCGGCTGGACCACAAGGTCGCCAAGTTCGACCTCAGCGTGCAGTTCAGGGAGCAGGGGGAGGCGGGTGAGCTGCTCGGCGAGGTCGAGTTCGGCACCGACCTGTTCGACCGGGACACGGTCCTGGCACTCACCCGGCGGCTGGAACGGCTGCTTCGGGCGGTGGTCGCCGACCCCGGCGTGCGGATCGGGGACGTGGAACTGCTCGACGCCCGCGAGCGGGAGGACATCCTGCGCAGGAGCAGCGGCGTGGGCAGCGGCGGGAACGGCACGGACCCGGCGGAGGCCGTTCTTTCGGTGCCGGACCTCTTCCGCGCCCGGGCGGCGCGGACGCCCGGCGCGGTGGCCGTGACCGACGGCGCGGAAAGCCTTGCCTACGCCGAACTCGACGCCCGGAGCGACGCGCTCGCCACCGTACTGATCGAGCACGGGGTGCGGCCGGAAGACCGCGTCGCCGTCGCGTGCGAGGGCTCGGCCGGGGCCGTCGTGGCGGCGATGGCCGTGCTGAAGGCAGGAGGGGCCTACGTGCCGCTCGCCCCGGCCGACGCCGCCCCCGGGCGCGCGCGACGAGCGGCCGGGACCGAGATCCGGCTGGTGCTCACCGACCGGGCCCCGGCCGCCGATGGCGGTGACCGGGAGCCGCCCGTGCTGGCGATCGGCGCTCACCCGCCGGCGCCCGGCGGCGCCCGGCCGCGGATCGCCGTACGCCCCGATCAGGTGGCCTGTGTCCTGCCGGCCGCGGCAGGCCGCGCAACGCCGGAGGTCGCCGTCACGCATCGGAACATCACGGGGCTGGCGCTCGGGGACGCCGAGGCGCCGGGCGGCGCGCGGCGCGTGCTGCTGCACTCCCCGCGGACCTCCGGGGCCGCCCTGCACGAGCTGTGGGCCCCGCTGCTGAGCGGCGGCAGTGTCGTGGTGGCACCGCCGGGAGGAACGGACGCGGCGGCGCTGGCCCGGCTGATCGGCGCGGAGGGGATCACCGGACTGTGGCTGTCCTCCGGGCTGTTCCAGCGGATCGCCGCGGAGCGGCCCGGCTGCCTCGCGGGCGTCAGGGACCTATGGCTCGGCGGGGACCCCGTGCCCTCGGCCGTGGTGGACCGGGTGCGGGGGCAGTGCCCCGGCCTCACGGTGACCCAGTGGGGGGTGTGGGCCGACGGCATCGCCGGGGCCGCGCTGCTCCGCAAGGCCGCCCTCGGGCCGCACGGGCGACCGCGGCGGGGCGTGCGCGCCTACGTGCTCGACGGGCGGCTGCGTCCCGTCCCCCGGGGCGTTCCCGGTGAGCTGTACCTGGCCGGGGCGGGTCTGGTGCGCGGCTGGTGCGCCGATCCTGCGGGCACGGCGGAACGCTTCGTCGCCTGCCCGTTCGGCGAGCCGGGCGGCCGCATGTACCGGACCGGCGCCCTGGCGCGGCACACGCGGGGCGCAGCGCTGGAAGTTCTGGGGCCGGCCGGCAGCCAGGAGCGCAGCCGCGGGGTGCGGGTCAGGGCGGCGGAGGTCGAGTCGGTGCTGGCCCGGCACCCGGACGTGGCCCACTGCGCGGCCATGGTGCGCGAGGTGCCGCCCGGCGAACGGCGCGTGGTCGCCGCGGTGGTCGCGCGGGCCGGGGCGGAGCCGGACGGGGGCGAGGTCGCCCGGTGGGCCGCGGAGCGGCTGCCCGACCACCTCGCCCCCGCGGGAGTCGCCGTACTGGCCCGGCTCCCCCTGACTGCGGACGGCGTGGTGCACCGGGCCGTGCTTCCGACCCCGGCCGACGCCGACGCCGGGGACGGCGCCGGGGACCGGCCGGGCCGCCCGGTGGAACAAGCCGTCGCGCGCCTGTTCGCGGACGTGCTCCAGTGTCCCCGGGTGGCGCGGGACGGCGACTTCTTCGGCCTGGGCGGCAGCTCGCTGCTGGTGATGCGGCTGGTGGCGCGCGTGCGGAAGGAGTTCGGCGTCCGGCTCGCCGCCCGCGACGTGTTCGCCGGGCCGACGGTGGCCCAGGTGGCCTCGGTGATCGAACGGGCCACCGCCGGGCGGGGCCACCCCGTGCTGCGGGCCGGGAGCAGACCGGAACACCTGCCGGCGTCCCACGCCCAGCAGCGGCTGTGGTTCCTGAACCGGCTCGACGGCCAAGCCGCCGTCTACAACGTTCCGCTGGCCCTCCGCCTCACCGGCGACCTGGACGTTCCCGCGCTCCGGGCGGCGGTCGCGGACCTGATCGCGCGCCACGAGCCGCTGCGGACCGTGCTGCCCGAACGCGGCGGGGCCCCGGTCCAGCGGATACTCGATCCCCGCCGGACGGCGCCTGTGCTTGACCCCGTCGACACCGACGAGACCGGCCTTCGGGAGCTGCTGGACGCCGACCGCACGTACCGCTTCGACCTCGGCACCGAACCACCGCTGCGCGCGAACCTCTACCGGCTCGGGCCCGCCGAGCACCTGCTGTCCCTGGTGCTGCACCACGTCGCCGTCGACGGCTGGTCACTGGCTCCGCTCTGGCGCGACCTCGGCCGCGCGTACGCGGCCCGCCGCCTGGGCGCGGCGCCCGACTGGCGCCCCCTGCCCGCGCAGTACGCCGACTACGCCCTGTGGCAGGAGGAGTTGCTGGGGGACGGGAACGATCCGCACGGCGGCCAGGAGCCGCATCTCACCTTCTGGCGCGAGACGCTGGCCGGCCTGCCGGACCGGCTCGGTCTCCCCGCGGAGCGGGCCGCGGCAGGGCCGGCCGATCCCCGCGGCGGGCATCTGACGGTGCGCTTCCCGCCCACCGTACAGACGGGGCTGGCCCGGCTGGCCAGGTCCTGCGGGGCGACGCTGTTCATGGCGCTGCACGCCGGGGTGACGGCCCTGCTGAACCGCCTCGGCTCTGGCACCGACATCCCCGTGGGCACCGTGGTGGCGGGGCGGGGGCACGAGGCACTGGACGAGGCCGTCGGATTCTTCGTCAACACCCTGGTCCTGCGCGCCGACGCCTCGGGGGACCCCACCTTCCGGGAGCTCCTCCAGCGCGTCCAAGGCGCCGACCGTGCTGCTTTCGCCCATCAGGAGGTGCCCTTCGGGCTGGTGGTCAGGGAGCTCAACCCCGACCGCGCCGCCGGGGCCAATCCGCTGTTCCGCGTGATGCTCTCGGTCTCGGGACCGCCACAGGACCCGCCCGAACTGCCCGGCCTGCGCACCGCCTTCGAGGAGATACACGCCGAAGGCGTCAAATTCGACCTGTCCTTCGACTTCGCGGAACGCCGGTCGGCGGACGGCGGGCCCGGCGGAATCGACTGCCGGCTCGGCTACCGGTCCCAGCTCTACGACCCCGGGACGGCCGGACGGCTCGGCGGGACGCTCCTGCGCCTCCTGGAGCAGGCCGTGGCGGAGCCCGACCGGCCCATCGGGCAACTCGACGTTCTGTCCGGCGAGGAACGGGAGAGGCTGCGGGAGTGGAACGACACCGAGGTGCCGTTCCCTCCGATGTCCCTGGTGGACCTCGTGGCCGAGCAGGCCGCCAGGTCGCCAGGGGCGGTCGCGGTGCGCTGCGCCGGTGGGTCGCTGACCTACGCGGAACTCGACGAGCGTGCTTCCTCGCTGGCCCGGCACCTGGCCGGGCGGGGCTCGGGCCCCGAACGTTACGTCGGTCTCCTCCTGACACGCGGCACCGGCCTCGTCGTGGCGATGCTCGCGGTCCTGAAGACCGGGGCGGCCTACGTGCCGGTCGACCGGGGCCTGCCCGCCGGGCGGATCTCCCGGCTCCTGGCGGAGGTGCGGCCCGTGCTGGTGCTCGACGCGCTGCCGGACGGGCCGCCCGACGCCCCGGGAACGCCTGCGGCCGACGCCCGCTCCGGGCGGCGCCACCCCGGCCATCCCGCCTACCTCATCCACACCTCGGGGTCCACCGGCCGCCCGAAGGGCGTGGTGGTCACCGGCGGAAACCTCGCGAACCAGATGCAGTGGCTGCGGCGCACGCACCCGCTGGCGCCGGGCGACGTGATGCTGGCCCACAGCCCGCTGGGCTTCGACGCGTCCGTGTGGGAGATCTGGGCACCCCTGGTGTGCGGCGCGACCGTGTGCTTGGCCCCCGACGAGGTGGCGGGCCGGATCGACCTGCTGGCGGACCACCTGCGGGAACAGCGGGTGACGCATGCGCTGCTGGTGCCCTCGGCCCTCGCCGAGCTGGTGCCGTTCCTCCCCCGGGACGAACTCGACCGGCTGACGGTCTTCTCCGGAGGCGAGGCCCTGCCCGCCTCCCTGGCCGCTTCCCTGGGCCGCGTGGTCAATCTGTACGGGCCCACCGAGACCACCGTTCTGGTCACCTCGTGGCAGGGCACGGCCGACGGTCTCGGCACCGGGCACGTCCCACTGGGCCGCCCGGTGGCCAACACCCGTGTCCACGTGCTGGACGCCGCACTGCGCCCGGTCCCGGTCGGCGTCGCCGGCGAGGTGTACATCGCGGGCGACCAGGTGGCCCGCGGCTACCACGGCCTGCCGGGGCTGACCGCGGAGCGCTTCGTCGCCGACCCCTACGGGCCTCCGGGAACCAGGATGTATCGCAGCGGGGACCGCGCCAGGTGGCGGCAGGACGGCAGCCTGGAGTACCTCGGCCGGGCGGACGGCCAGGTGAAGGTGCGGGGTTTCCGGGTGGAGCCGGGCGAGATCGAGGCGGAGCTCACCACCTGGGAGGACGTCGCGCGGGCCGTGGTCGTCGTCCGCGAGGACCGGCCGGGTGACCGCCGCCTGGCGGCCTACCTGCTGCCGGCCGCCCGTGGCCTGCCCGCCGAGGCGCCCGCGCTGCCGGCGCCCGAGGTGCTGCGGAGTCGTCTCGCGGCCGTGCTGCCGGGGCATCTGGTGCCGGACGACGTCGTCGTGCTCGACCGGCTGCCGCTGATGCCCAACGGAAAGGTGGACCGCGGGAGGCTGCCCGCTCCGGACCGCGCGGCGACCATCGGTCGCGGCCTGCCGCGCACCCCGCGCGAGGAACTGCTGTGCGCTCTGCTGGCCGAGGTGCTGGGGCTGCCCCGGGTGGGGGTGAACGACGACTTCTTCGCCCTGGGCGGTCATTCCCTGCTCGCGGTGCGGCTCATCCATCGCATCCGCGGCGCCGTGGGCCTCCGGCTCACCATCGGCGACCTCTTCACCGCCCCCACGGCGGCCGGGATCGCGGCCAGGATCGACAGCACCGCCGACGGCGGCGGCCCGTTCGGCACGCTCCTGCCACTGCGGGCGGGCGGAGGGCGGCCGCCGCTCTTCTGCGTCCACCCGGTCATCGGCCTGAGCTGGTCGTACGCGGGGCTGGTGCGCCATCTGCCGGAGGACATCCCGGTGTTCGGGCTCCAGGCCGGAGGGCCGACGGGGAACGAGCCGCTGCCGGACGATCTCGACGCGATGGCGCGCGAGTACCTCGACCAGATCCGCGCCGTGCAGCGGACCGGCCCCTACCGCCTGCTGGGCTGGTCCTTCGGCGGTGCCGTGGCCCACGCCATGGCGGTGCTGCTCCAGGAGCAGGGCGAACGGGTCTCGTTGCTCGCGCTCGTCGACAGTTTCGTCCCCGGGGACGAGGAGCGGGCCCGCGAGGAGGACGGCCGCGAGCTGGCGCGGCTGCATCTGGCATACGGGGCCCTGAGCAGCCTCGACGAGGACCGCCTCGCCCGCGTTTCGCTGGTGACGGCCAACAACCTGCGGCTGGGGCGGCGGCACACGCCGGGCCTCTTCCGCGGGGACGCCCTCTACCTGTCGGCCCGGGAGGACGCCGGGCCCGGCGGCGCGGACGGCTGGCGTCCCCACATCGACGGAGAGATACAGGTGTGTCCCCTGCCCGCCCGGCACTTCGACCTGATGCGGCCTGAGGTGCTGCCCGACCTCGCCCGAGCGATCACCCCCCGGCTCGCGGCCGATTGACGCGAGGGCCGGAGAAGGGAAAGGAGAACCGGATGACGAACGCCTTCGACGACGCGGACGGGGTGTTCCTCGTGCTCGTCAACGCCGAGGGCCAGCACTCCCTGTGGCCGGCCCCGATCGCGGTGCCGGCCGGATGGCGCGTGGTGCACGGGCCCGGGAGCCGGGGCGAATGCCTGGAGTACATCGAGAGGAACTGGACGGACCTGCGCCCGTTCAGCCTCGTTCGCGACATGGAGTAGCAGCGGCGGCGAGCGCGGCACGAGCCCGGCAACGGATCTCAGCGAGGGAGAACGCATGCTCAGCACATCCCAGCTCGACATCTACCGGAACAAGGGATACGTCGTGGTCCCCGGGCTGCTCTCGCAGGCCGAGACCGCCCGCGTGCGCGCCGAGGCGGAGTACCTGTTCGGCCGGGACCATCCGGGCCGGGTCATGGAGAACGACGGCCTGACCGTCCGCGGGATACACGGCTGCCACCAGGTCAGTCCGCTGCTGGCCAGGCTGGCGCGCCTGTCCCGGGTACTCTCCGCGGCGGAGCAGGTCCTGGGCAGCAGGGTGTACGTGCACCAGAGCAAGGTGAACGCCAAGCGGGCCCTTCGCGGGGATCTGTGGCCGTGGCATCAGGACTACATCTTCTGGGAACGCGAGGACGGGATGCCGGAGCCGCGGGTGACGAACGTCGCCTTCTTCCTCGACGACGTGACACCGCACAACGGCCCGCTGCTGCTCCTGCCCGGCTCCCAGCACCTCGGAGTCGTCGCCCCGCAGCGGCGCGAGGCGGCGGAGCGCGGCTGGGAGGCCCATCTCTCCGCGGACCTGGCGTACGCGCTCGACGCCGCCCGGCTCGCCCCGCTGGCCGAGAAGTTCGGCATCGAGGCCGCCACGGGGGAGGCGGGAAGCGCGCTGATGTTCGACCCCAGGCTGATTCACGGCTCCGGGACCAACATGTCACCGGTGGACCGCACCCTGCTGCTGCTCACGTACAACAGCATCCACAACGTGCCCAGGGGCGGGCGACGGCCGACGTTCCTGGCGGAGCGGGACGCCACCCCGCTGCGGCCCGTGGAGGCACTGTGACCGCCCGGGCCGTGGAAGGGAACTGACATGCCGCTGATCACCCGGCTTCTCGCTTCGGCGCGCCGGAACGCCGGTGCGCCGGCCGTCGTCGAGGACGACCGGACGCACACCTACGGCGACCTCGACCGCTACTCGGCCGAGTTGGCCGGGGCGCTCGCCGGCCTGGGAACCAAGACGGGCGATGTCGTCGCGATCCACGCGCCCCGCGGGTGGCCGCGCTGCGCTGCCGTCATGGCGGCCTGGCGGCTGGGGGCCGGAGTCGTGTCGATCGCCGTGGACCTGCCGGAACGGCGGGCCAGGAAGGTGGCCGCGAGCGCGGGTGCCCGCCTGGTGATACGGAGCGAGGAGGCACCGCCGACCGGCTTTCCGGTACCCACGCACCCCATCGGCAGCCTGCGCGGCGGCCCTGTCGAGGAGGCGGTGGACGGCCCGATCGGCTACGTCATCCCCACGTCCGGCTCCACGGGGGAGCCGAAGGCCGTCGCCGTGCCGCCGGTGGTCCTGGAAAATCTTGGCATCTGGCACGTCGAGCACTGGAGCCACGACGTCGCTCCGCACACCCTGCACGCGGCGTCGATCGGATTCGATCCGGTCTACGAGGAGATGGTGGCCACCTGGCTGAGCGGTGCGGCGCTGGTCGTCGTGGACGACGAGACGCGCCGGGACTATCCCCTGCTGATGGGCACCATCCGCGAGCACGGCGTGTCCCGATGCTTCCTGCCCCTCGCCTCGCTGCACGGGCTGGCCGTCGCGGCGGCCGTGGAGGAGACCGGGCTGCCAGGGCTGCGCGAGCTGGCGGTCGCGGGGGAACGCCTGGTCATCAATGACGAGGTGCGGGAGTTCTGCGCCGCCGATGACATCGCCGTGGTCAACCAGTACGGCCCCAGCGAAACGCACGTGGTGACGCAGTACCGGCTCGGGAAGCGGCCGGCGGAATGGCCCGGCCATCCGCCCATCGGCACCGCCGTGGTCGGCGCCGAACTCCTGCGGTGTGCCGACGGGGTTCTCCAGCCCTTCGCGGGGGGCGAGGAGGACGAACTCGTGATCGCCGGCGACTGTGTCGGGCTCGGGTACCTCGGAGACGAGGACCTGACCGCGCAGAAGTTCCGGACACTGCCGCACGTCGACGGAACAGCGCGGCGCTGCTACTTCTCGGGCGACCTGGTCCGGTTCGACGGCACGCACTTCCACTTCCTGGCGCGCGTGGACGACCAGATGAAGATCCGCGGGTACCGCGTCGAACCGGGCGAGGTGGAGGCGGTGCTCGCCGAGGTGCCCGGAGTGCGGCGCGCGGTCGCCTTCGGCCTGGAACGCCGCGGGACACTGCAGCTCGTGGCCTGCTACGCCAGGGGCCGGGGACCGGCGGTCCCGGTCGAGGACCTGCGGGCGGCGTGCCACGAGGTGCTGCCCGACTACATGGTCCCCGTTCAGTACTGGGAGGTCGAGGACTTCCCCGTCACCCCCAACGGCAAGGTCGACCGGGCCACGCTCCGGGACATGTTCGGCGGGTGAGCGCCGGGTCCGTGGCCAGGAGCGGGGCCAGGGCCCGCGTTGAACAGCCGGGACCCCACCCGGCAGGCACCCACCCGCCGTCCACGGCCTCGGAAGGCGGCCCCCGCACCGTCGCCTAGGAGGACTTGCCCTCGGCGCGGGCCGCGATGCGGGCGCGGCGGGCGGCCAGGCGCTCGTCGAACACGGTGGCTTCCGTGTCGAGGCCGCCGAGGAAGGTGCCCAGCTCGTCCTGCGCCTTCTGGCCCTCGGGGCCCAGGCCGCCGAGGTCCATGGTCTTGAGGAAGCGCAGCACGGGCTGAAGGACCTCGTCATGGTGTATGCGCAGGTTGTAGATGCCACCGATGGCCATGCGGGCCGCCGCGCGCTCGAAGCCGGGGATGCCGTGTCCCGGCATGCGGAAGCCGACGACGACGTCCCGGACGGCCCGCATGGTCTGGTCGGGCGCCAGCTCGAACGCGGCACGCAGCAAGTTGCGGTAGAAAACCATGTGCAGGTTCTCGTCGGTCGCGATGCGGGCCAGCATCCGGTCGCACACCGGATCGCCGGACTCGCGGCCGGTGTTGCGGTGGGAGATCCGGGTGGCCAGCTCCTGGAAGGCGACGTAGGCCACCGAGTGCAGCATCGAGTGCTGATTGTCCGACTCGAAGCCCTCCGACATGTGGGCCATGCGGAAGTTCTCCAGCTGCACCGGGTCCACGGCCCGGGTGGTGAGGAGGTAGTCCCGCATCACGATGCCGTGCCGCCCCTCCTCGGCCGTCCAGCGGTGCACCCAGGTGCCCCAGGCGCCGTCGCGGCCGAAGATCGAGGCGATCTCGTGGTGGTAACTCGGCAGGTTGTCCTCGGTGAGGAGGTTGACCACGAGAGCGGTGCGGCCGATGTCCGTGACCTTGGACTGGTCCGGCTGCCACGCGTCACCGCCCAGCGGACCGTCGAAATTGCGCCCCTCGCTCCAGGGCACGTACTCGTGGGGCATCCAGTCCTTGGCCGCGGCCAGATGGCGGTTGAGCTCGCGCTCCACCACCTCCTCCAGGGCGAAAAGCAACCGGGTGTCGGTCCACTCGTCGGGCCCGGGGGCGGTGCTGGGGTCGAGGGTCACGGATAACTCCTGCCGATCAAAAGCGATGTACCTACGAAACCGTAGGTTACGGCACCGTAAGTTGTTACTCGCCGGTCTGGCAAGAAGCGATGGTGGAAATAGCACATGCGAAGGCCCGGACCGATGACGGCCCGGGCCTTCCCCGCCGAACGCGACGTGTGCGTCCGCCTACCGCTTGCGCCGCTCGGAGTCGAGCAGACCGGCCCGCCGAAGGGCGTCGGCCATCGCACTGTTGACCGGCGGCTGGCCTTCGCGGCGCCGCCCGCCGCCCTCGGCACGCTGGCCGCCCCTGCGGTCGCGCTGCCGGGGCGCGGCGCTCCGGCCGCCGCCCCGCTCCTCCCGCGGCTTGCCGCCCCGGGTGCCGCCCGACTCCCGCTCCTCCTCCAGCCGAAGGGTGAGGGAGATCCGCTTGCGCGGCACGTCCACGTCGAGCACCTTGACCTTCACGATGTCGCCGGGCTTCACCACGTCCCGCGGGTCGGAGACGAACTTCCGGGACATCGCCGAGACGTGGACCAGGCCGTCCTGGTGGACGCCGATGTCGACGAACGCGCCGAAGGCCGCCACATTGGACACGACCCCTTCCAGGATCATGCCCGCCGACAGGTCGCCCAGGGTCTCCACGCCCTCCTTGAACCGGGCGGTCTTGAAGGCCGGCCGCGGGTCGCGGCCCGGCTTCTCCAGCTCCTTGAGGATGTCCGAGACGGTCGGCAGGCCGAAGGTGTCGTCGACGAAGTCGGCCGGGTCGAGCGCCCGCAGGGCCGTGGCATTGCCGACGAGGGAGGGCACGTCCGAGCCCGAGGTCGTGACGATGCGGCGCACCACCGGATACGCCTCCGGGTGCACGGCGGAGGCGTCGAGCGGATCGCCGCCGCGGATGCGCAGGAAGCCCGCGCACTGCTCGAACGCCTTGGGCCCGAGACGCGTCACCTTCTTCAGCGCACCCCGGTCGGGGAACGGGCCGTTGACGTCGCGGTGGGCCACGATGTTTTCCGCGAGGGTGGTACCGATGCCGGAGACCCTGGCCAGCAGCGGCACGGACGCGGTGTTGACGTCGACGCCCACCCCATTCACACAGTCCTCGACCACGGCGTCGAGCGAGCGCGAGAGCTTCACCTCGGACAGGTCGTGCTGGTACTGGCCGACGCCGATGGACCTCGGGTCGATCTTGACCAGCTCGGCCAGCGGGTCCTGGAGCCTGCGGGCGATGGAGACCGCGCCGCGCAGCGACACGTCCAGATCGGGCAGCTCCTGCCCGGCGAAGGCCGAGGCGGAGTAGACCGAGGCCCCGGCCTCGGAGACCACCATCTTGGCCGCCTGCTGCTCCGGCAGCGCGGCGATCAGCTCTCCCGCGAGCTTGTCGGTCTCCCGGGACGCCGTGCCGTTGCCGATCGCCACCAGCTCCACGCCGTGCTCCCGCACGAGCGCGGAGAGCGTGGCCAGCGCCTCGTCCCAGCGCCGCTGGGGGGCGTGCGGGTACACGGTCGCGGTGGCGGCCACCTTGCCGGTGGCGTCGACGACCGCGACCTTCACCCCGGTGCGCAGGCCGGGGTCGAGGCCCATGGTGGCGCGGGTGCCGGCCGGGGCCGCGAGCAGCAGATCCCGCAGGTTGGTCGCGAAGACGCCGACCGCGTCGTCCTCCGCGGCGGTGCGCAGGCGGGTGCGCAGGTCGATGCCGAGGTGGACGAAGATGCGGGTGCGCCAGGCCCAGCGGACCGTTTCGAGCAGCCAGGGGTCGCCGGGCCGCCCGCGGTCGGCGACACCGAAGCGGTGGGCGATGGCCCGCTCGAACGAGGAGGGCCCCGCGTCCTGTGCGGCCTCCTCCGGCTCAAGCGTGAGGTCGAGGACGTCCTCCTTCTCGCCGCGGAACATCGCGAGCACGCGGTGGGAGGGCAGCTCGGTGAACGGCTCCGCGAAGTCGAAGTAGTCGGCGAATTTGGCGCCGGCGCTCTCCTTGCCGTCCTTGACCTTGGCCACCAGACGGCCCTTGGCCCACATGCGCTCGCGCAACTCGCCCAGCAGATCGGCGTCCTCGCCGAACCGCTCGGTGAGGATCGCCCGGGCGCCCTGGAGGGCGGCCTCCGCGTCCGGCACGCCCCGCTCCGCGTCGACGAACGCCGCGGCGGCGGCCTGCGGCAGCGTCCCCGGATCGCCGAGCAGGCCGTCGGCCAGCGGCTCAAGACCCGCCTCGCGGGCGATCTGCGCCTTGGTGCGGCGCTTGGGCTTGTAGGGGAGGTAGATGTCCTCAAGCCTGGCCTTGGTCTCGGCGGCGCGGATGGTGGCCTCCAGCGCGTCGTCCAGCTTCCCCTGGCCGCGGATGGACTCCAGGATCGCCTCGCGCCGCTCCTCAAGCTCCCGCAGGTAGCGCAGCCGCTCCTCAAGGGTGCGCAGCTGCGCGTCGTCCAGCGTGCCGGTGACCTCCTTCCGGTAGCGGGCGATGAACGGCACAGTGGAACCGCCGTCGAGCAGCTCCACGGCCGCCCGCACCTGCCCTTCCCGGACGCCCAGCTCCTCGGCGATCCTGCCTTCGATGGACCGGCCTGCGACGGACTCTGTCACGATCAACGCTCCGCTTCCCCGGCGCGCTCTGCGCCGCGCTGTGCATTCTGGCAGGAGGCACTGACAACGGCCCGCAGAGGCACGCCAGGCGCCGCGAGCCGTCGCCGCCCGGTCCCCGGGGAGCCGGCGGCCGGGACGGGGAGCGGGGGATCAACGCCACCAATCCGGCGGTGAGTTCGAATCGCTCGCCGTACGATGCCTGCATGGGACCCGACACGACGCGGCCGGGGCCGCGCGAGCGCAGGAAGCAGCGCACGCACGAGGACCTGCTCCGTTCGGCCTTGAACTGTTCCTCGACCGGGGGTACAGCGGGACGACCGTCGGCGACATAGCGGAGCGCGCCGCGGTTTCGGAACGCACCTTCTTCCGGTACTTCGCCGGGAAGGAGGAGCTGGTCCTGCACCCGCTGCGCAAGGCGCGGCAGGTGCTGCTCGCCGAGGTGGCGCGGCGCCCCGCCGAGGAGGAGCCGCTCCGGGCGCTGTGCGAGGGCGGGCTCGCCGCGCTGCGTCTGGTCTCCGGGCGGATGCCGGGGCTGTACCGGCTGACGCTGCGCGTGGTCGGCACCGAGCCCGAGGCCCACGCGACCTGTCTGCGCTTCGGGGCCGAGGAGCAGCGGACGCTGGCGGACGTGGTGGCGCGCAGGGAGCGGGCGCAGCCGGGCGATCTGCGGCCCGTGCTCCTGGCGGCGGCCTTCACCGCGGCGATCACCGAGGCGTCGCTGTCCTGGGGGAAGGGCGGCGACACGTCCATCGCTTCGCTGTCGGCCACGGTCGAGAGCCATCTGCGGGTGCTGCCCCAGGCCGTCACCTGGGGGCGGTCCAGGTCACCCGAGGACTGACCACACCACCCTCCCGGGTGATATGAACAGCACACGTGCAGCTGAATTCCTTGCGAACTGCCGGGAGTTAAGGGCAGGGTGCGACAAGTGACACAGTGCACTCACCTCATGACACCCCGTGGAGATCCGGAGGGACCCATGACGCTCACCGGCCAGGACGCCGACACGGACCACCGCTGCCGCAGCTGGCTGCTGACCGCCCGTCGGGAGGATCTCGCGCACTTCCGGCGCCTGGCGTCGCTCGCCATGCGCGAGTGGGGACAGCCGCAGGAGGTGGCGGAGCTGGTGCTGCACGGCGTGACGGAGTTGCTGTCCAACGTGGCCAGGCACGTCGAGGACCCGCGGTGCACGCTCGAACTCGCGCTGCTCGGCGGCACCGTGCAGGTCACGGTCCACGACCGCTCCTCGGCCCTGCCGAAGATCACCCTGCCGGACTGGACCGCCGAGGAGGGCCGCGGTCTCTGGCTGCTGCGCGAGATGGCCGACGGGCTCGGCTACGCGCTCACCGAGGAGGGCAAGCAGGTGTGGGTGCGGGTGCACGCGGGCGCCGGGCGGCCCCTGGTCTGACGAGGCGGCCGCCCGGCGCGCCGGCCGGTGCCCGTCAGGCGTCGCGGAACGGCCGGTCGGCCGCGGCCCGTTCCCGCAGCAGCGCGGGCGGCTCGAAGCGGTCGCCGTAGCGCTCGCGCAGCGCGTCGGCCCTGGCGGCGAAGCCGGCCGGGCCGCCCGGGTAGCCGTTGACGTACTGGAGCACGCCGCCGGTCCAGCCGGGGAAGCCGATGCCGAGGATGGAGCCGACGTTGGCATCGGCGACGGACGTGAGCACTCCGTCCTGGAGCAGCCGGACGGCGGCGAGGGATTCGGCGAACAGCAGCCGTTCCCCCATGTCGTCGAACGGCACCGCCGCGTCGGCCCGCGCGAAGTGCGTCCGCAGCCCGGGCCACAGGCCGGTGCGGCGGTCGTTCTCGTAATCGTAGAAGCCGGCCCCGGCGCTGCGCCCCGGCCGGTCGAACTCGTCGATCATCCGGTCGATCACGGCCGAGCCCGGGGCGGGCCGCCACGGCGCGCCGGCCGCCTCGGCCGCCGCCTTCGCCTCGTTCCAGATGCGGCGGGGCAGGCCGAGGGTCATCCGGTCGAGCAGGGCGAGCGGCGGCGTGGGGTAGCCGGCCCGGGCCGCGGCCCGTTCGAGCGAGACCGGGTCGACGCCCTCCTCGATCATGGCCAGGCTCTCTTCGAGGAAGCGGCCGATGACGTGTGAGGTGAAGAACCCCCTGGCGTCGTTGACGACGATGGGCGACTTGCCGATCCTGCGCACGAGGGCGACGGCGCGGTCCAGGGCCTCCTGGCCGGTCCGCTCCCCGCGGACGATCTCGACCAGCGGCATGCGGTCGGCGGGCCAGAAGAAGTGCAGCCCGGCGAAGTCCTGGGGCCTGCCGGTGGAATCGGCCAGCCGGGAAACCGGCAGCGTGGAGGTGTTGGTGCACAGCAGCGCGCCGGGGGCGACCACGTGCCTGATCTCCTCGAACACCTTCTGCTTCAGCGCCTGGTCCTCGAAGACCGCCTCGATCACCACGTCGCACCCGGCGAGGTCGCCGGTCTCCGCGGTGGGGGTGATCCGCGCCAGGTGCGCGTCGCGCGCCTCCTCGGTCACGCGGCCGGCCTCCAGCGCCTTGGCGAGCAGGCCCGCGGAGTGCTCCTTGCCGCGCGCGGCGGCCTGGGCCGTCACGTCCTTCAGCACGACGTCGAGACCGGCTGCGGCCATGACATGGGCGATGCCCGCGCCCATGAGCCCGGCGCCGACGACGGCGACGCGGGCGGCAGGTGGCACCTCGTCGGCGCGGGCGCGGCCGGCGCCCGAGTTGACCGCGCGCATGTCGAAGAAGAACGCCTGGATCATGTTCTTCGCGATCCGGCCGGTGACCAGTTCCGTGAAGTAGCGGGCCTCGATGGTCTGCGCGGTCTCGAAGTCGACCTGCGCGCCCTCGACGGCCGCGGCCAGGATGTTGCGCGGCGCGGGGTAGGGGGCGCCGCCGGTGCGCTTGGCGAGCGTGGCGGGGAACGCGGGGAGCACCGCGGCGAGCCGCGGGTCGGCCGGGGTGCCGCCGGGGATGCGGTAGCCGGGGCGGTCCCAGGGCTGCGCGGCCTCCGGGTGCGCGAGGATGAAGGCGCGGGCCCGTTCGGCCAGGGCCTCGGGGGTGTCGACGACCTCGTCCACGAGGCCGAGTTCGCGGGCCCGCCGGGGGCGGATGCGGCGGCCTTCGAGCAGCACGTGCTGGAGCGCGTCGGCGAGGCCGAGCAGCCGGACGGTGCGGACGACGCCCCCGCCGCCCGGCAGCAGGCCGAGCGTCACCTCGGGCAGGCCGACGCGGCAGCCGGGGGCGTCCAGGACGATCCGGTGGTGGCAGGCCAGGGCGATCTCCCAGCCGCCGCCGAGCGCTTGGCCGTTGACCGCGGCGACGACGGGGCGGCCGAGCGTCTCGATGCGGCGCAGCGCGTGCTTGACGCGCATGCTGGTGTCGAAGACGCGCCGGGCGTCCTCCGGGCGGGCGGCGAGCAGGTCGTTGAGGTCGCCGCCGGCGAAGAAGGTCTTCTTGGCCGAGGTGATGACGACGCCGCGGACCGTGTCGGCCTCGGCGGCGAGCCGGTCGGCGACTTCGGTCAGCGAGGCGATGAACGCCGCGTTCATCGTGTTGGCGCCACGGCCGGGGTCGTCGAGGGTGAGGGTGACGACGCCGTCGGCGTCCCGGTCCCAGCGGATCGTGCCGTGCGTGTGGGTGGACTCAGGCATGGTGTGGTTGTTCTCCAGGAGGCGGGAGGGTCAGACGCGCTCGATCACGGTGGCGATGCCCATGCCGCCGCCGATGCACAGGGTGGCCAGGCCGTAGCGCAGGTCGCGGCGTTCGAGTTCGTCGAGGAGGGTGCCGAGGATCATCGCGCCGGTCGCGCCGAGGGGGTGGCCCATGGCGATGGCCCCGCCGTTGACGTTGACCTTCTCCAGGTCGAGGCCCATCTCCCGCACGAAGCGCAGGACGACGGCGGCGAACGCCTCGTTGATCTCGACGAGGTCGATGTCGTCGATGGTCAGCCCGGCCCTGGCCAGGGCCTTGCGGGTGGCGGGCGCGGGGCCGGTGAGCATGATGGTCGGCTCGGAGCCGACGACCGCGGCGGCGCGGATGCGGGCCCGCGGGGTGAGCCCGTACCGCTCGCCCACGGCGGCGCTGCCGACGGCGACGAGGGCGGCGCCGTCGACGATGCCCGAGGAGTTGCCCGCGTGGTGCACGTGGTCGATCCGTTCGACCCAGTGGTACTTCTGGAGCGCCACGGCGTCGAAGCCGCCCTGTTCGCCCAGGGCGGCGAACGCGGGCTTCAGCCGGGCGAGGGAGTCGGCGGTGGTGCCGGGCCTGATGTGCTCGTCGCGGTCGAGGACCGTCAGCCCGTTGCGGTCGGTGACGGGCACCACCGAGCGGGCGAAGCGGCCCTCCTTCCAGGCGTGGGCGGCGCGTTCCTGGGAGCGGGCGGCGTACTCGTCGACGTCGCGGCGGCCGAGCCCTTCGAGGGTCGCGATCAGGTCGGCGCCCACGCCCTGGGGCACGAAGCCGACCGCCATGTTGGTCATCGGGTCCATGGCCCAGGCGCCGCCGTCGGAGCCGAGGGGCACGCGGGACATGGACTCGACGCCGCCGGCCAGGATCAGGTCGTCCCAGCCGGAACGCACCTTGGCGGCGGCGATGTTGACGGCTTCGAGCCCCGAGCCGCAGAAGCGGTTCTCCTGGAGGCCCGCGACCGTCTCGGGCAGTCCCGCGGCGATGGCGGCGATCTTGGCGATATCGGAGCCCTGGTCGCCGTGCGGGGAGACGACGCCGAGCACGACGTCGTCGATCGCGGCCGGGTCGAGGCCGGGCAGCCGCTCGCGCAGCGCGTGGATGAGGCCCACGGCGAGGTCGATGGGCTTGGTGCCGTGCAGCGCGCCGTCGGCCTTGCCCCGCCCGCGGGGGGTGCGGATCGCGTCGTACACGTAGGCTTCTGCGGTCACGGTCGTCTTCTCCTGGTTCGCGTGTCGTCCCGCCGCCGGTCCGCGGGGCTCAGGCGGAACGTCCGGCTCCGTCGGGGCGCCCGGTCCGGTCCGGCCGGTCGGTGAGGAGCGACCGGCCGATGATCTCCTTCATGATCTCGGTCGTGCCGCCGTAGATGGTCTGGATACGCCCGTCGGTGAACGCGCGGGCGACCGGATATTCCGTCATGTACCCGTATCCGCCGTGCAGTTGCAGGCAGCGGTCGGCCACGCGCTTCTGCAGCTCGGTGGCCCACCACTTGGCCATCGACGCCTGCACCGCGTCGAGCGTTCCCGCGGTGTGCTCCTCGATGCACCGGTCGACGAACGTCCGGGTGACGGCGCATTCGGTCGCCATCTCGGCGATCTCGAAGCGGACGTGCTGGAGCGCGGCCAGCGGGCGGCCGAACGCCTCGCGTTCCTTGACGTGGCGCGTGGTGATCTCCAGCAGGTGCTCCGCGCCCGCGATGGCGCCGACGGCGATGGTCAGGCGCTCCTGCGGCAGCTGGTCCATCAGGTGGCCGAAGCCGCCGTGGAGCCGCCCGAGCACGTTCTCCTTGGGCACGCGCACGTCCGCGAAGAACAACTCCGCGGTGTCCTGCGCCTTCTGGCCGATCTTGTCCAGGTTCCTGCCGCGTTCGAAACCGGGCATGCCGCGCTCCACCACCAGCAGGCTGAGGCCCTTGGCCCCGCCCTCGGGCGTGGTGCGCGCCACGACGATCACCAGGTCGGCCAGGATGCCGTTGGAGATGAACGTCTTGGTGCCGTTGAGCAGCCAGTGGTCGCCGCGGTCCACGGCCGAGGTGCGGATGCCCTGGAGGTCGGAGCCCGCCCCCGGCTCGGTCATCGCGATGGCGCCGATCAGCTCGCCCGAGCAGAAGCCGGGCAGCCAGCGCCGCTTCTGCTCCGGGGTGGCGAGCGCGGTGAAGTAGGGGCCGATGACGTCGTTGTGCAGGGCGACGGCGAAACCGCGGGCCCCGGCGCGGGTGAACTCCTCGCCGAGCACGGCCGCGAACCGGAAGTCGGGCGTTCCGCCGCCGCCGTACTCCTCGTCGACCGCGAGGCCGAGCAGCCCCTGCCGCCCGGCGGCGAGCCACGCCTCCCGGGAGACGATGCCCCTTTGCTCCCACTCCTCGTGGTGCGGCTCGGCCTCCTTGGCGAGGAACGTGCGCACCATGGCGCGGAACGCCTCGTGCTCGGGCGTGAAGATCTGCCGCTTCACCGGTCCTCGCCCCCCTGCGTCTTCAGCTCCGGCAGGTCCCAGTCCCTGGCGACCGCCTCGGCGTCCGCGCCGGGCAGCGCGGGAGGGCGGCGGATCGCCGCGGGGGTCGCGGAGAAGCGGGGCGCCGGGGCGGGCTGGCGGATGCCGCCGTGCTCGGTGAACGTGCCGCGCGCGGCGAGGTGCGGGTGGTCCGGTGCCTCGCCGAGGGTGAGCACCGGCTCGACGCACGCGTCGGACCCGTCGAACACCTGCGCCCACTCCGCCCGGGTGCGGGTGGCGAAGCGCGCGGCGATGCGGGCGCGCAGTGCCGGCCACCGGGCCGGGTCCTCGCGGTCCGCGGTGTCCCGTTCGGCCTCGTCCAGGCCGAGGAGCCGCGTGAACTCCGCGTAGAAGCGCGGTTCGAGCGCGCCGACGGCCATATGGCCGCCGTCGGCCGTGGCGTAGACGCCGTAGTAGGGGCAGCCGCCGTCGAGCAGGTTGGCCGCGCGCCTGTCCTGCCAGGCCCCGGCGGCGAGGAGGCCGTGGATCAGCGTGCTCAGGTGGGCGACGCCGTCGACGATCGCGGCGTCGACGACCTGGCCGCGGCCGGAGGAACGGGCCGCGTGCAGGGCGGCGAGGACACCGGTGACGAGGTAGAGGGAGCCGCCCGCGTAGTCGCCCAGCAGATTGGCGGGGGCGACGGGCGGTCCTTCGGCCGGGCCCGTCATGGCCAGGGCGCCGGTGAGGGCCAGGTAGCCGATGTCGTGTCCGGCCCGCGGGGCCAGCGGCCCGTCCTGGCCCCAGCCCGTCATCCGCCCGTAGACCAGCCGCGGGTTGCGCGCGAGACACGGCTCGGGCCCGACACCGAGGCGCTCGGCGACGCCGGGCCGGAAACCCTCGATCAGCACATCCGCCCGGGCGGCCAGGCCGAGGACCAGTCCGGCGGCGTCCGGGGACTTGAGGTCGATCAGTACGGAGCGCTTGTTGCGGTTGACGATGTCCGCTTCCGCGTCGAGCCCTGAGCCCGCGCCGCCCGGCCGGTCCACCCGCACCACGTCGGCGCCGAGGTCGCCCAGGAGCATGGCGGCGAAGGGACCTGGCCCGATGCCGCCCAGCTCGACCACCCGCACGCCGGCCAGCGGCCCGCCGCCTGCCGTTCCACTTCCCGCCGTCGCTGCTGTCATCGGCCCCCCTGACGTATCGCGGTACGAGCGGTGACAGGGGCGAGAATAAGAACACGTTTCATTTTTTACAAGCCCGCGGGCGGCGAGCGCGCCCCGTCGGAGCGCGCGGCACATGACGTGCAGGCCGACGTAGCCCTTCGCCGGGCGCCGGAAGCCCTCCGGCACGGCGCCGAGCACCTCGAACCCGAGCCGCCGGCACAGCCGCACCGCCGACTCGTTCGTCTCCACGACCGCGTTGAACCGCCTGATTCCTGTTCGTCTTCCGCGACGACCGTCCGACCCTGCCCGGCCCGGCCCTCCGGCCGCGTCCTTGTGCTCCTCAGCCCCCGCCCGCCGACCGCTTCCGGCCGCCGCGGGCCAGGAAGTCCGCCAGCGGCAGCGTGGCCGCCCCGACGGTCACCGCGTCGGGGCCGAGGCGGCCGAGACCGATGGCCGCGCGGCCGGCCGGGTGCCGCAGGGCGTACGCCCCGGCGGCCTCGCGCACGGCGGGCAGCAGGCGCGGGCCGAGCAGCAGCCCCGCCCAGCCGCCCAGCACGATCCGCTCGGGGTTGAAGAGGTTCACCAGGTCGGCGATGCCCGCGCCGAGGTACTCGGCCGTCTCGTCGAGCAGCCCGGCGGCACGCGAGTCCGCGCCCTCCGCCGCGGCGAGCAGGGCGGCGAGTCCCGCCTCCTGGTCGCGCCCCGGCACCTCGCCCCCCGCCTCGGCCCACCGTTCGAGCAGCGCACTCGCCCCGACGTACGCCTCCAGGCAGCCGCGGGCGCCGCACCGGCAGCGGCGGCCCCCGACGCTCAGCGTGGTGTGGCCCCACTCCCCCGCCGCGCTGTCGGCGCCGCCGTACGGCACGCCACCGGTCACGATGCAGGCCCCCACGCCGGAACCGATGAGGGCTATGACGGCGTCGCGCGCGCCGCGCCCGGCCCCGAACCACATCTCGGCCTGCCCGAAGGTCCGTGCACCGTTGCCCACCAGGAACGGGACGTCCCCGGGCAGGTCGACGGCCGCGCGCAGCAGCGACTCCAGCGGGACCGCGTCCCAGCCGACCGTCTGCCCGTGCACGATGGCGCCCCCATCGGCGACGTGCTCGACGATGCCGGGAACGCCGAGCCCGACGCCGAGCAGCAGATCCCGGCTGCCTTCCGCCGCGTCGAGCACCTCGGCCACGCCCGTCCCGATGTGCTGGACGACGAGGCCGGCATCGTGCCCCTCGTCGGTCAACGGGTACTCGACGCGGGCCAGTTCGGCCAGGGCCAGGTCGAACAGCTCCACCCGCACCCGGGTTTCCCCCACGTCCACGCCGATCAGCCGCCCGCAGTCCGCCCGGACGCGCAGCAGCGTCCGCGGCCGGCCGCCGTCCGAGTCCACCGAACCCGCCTCGCGCAGCAGCCCGTCGGCCAGCAGCCCGGCGGTGACGTTGCTGACGGTGCCGGAGCTGAGGCCGGTCGCGCCGCCCAGCTCGTGCCGGCTCAGCGGCCCGTGAAAGTACAGGTGCCGCAGCAGCGCCGCGCGGTTGGCCCGGCGCAGGTCGCGGACCGTCTGCCGCTTCTCCTCAGCCATGTCGACCTCCGCGAGCAACCTACCGGGTGACCGGGGACCCGGCCGCCGCTTCCCCAGCTCCCGGAATCACAACGTGACCCAGGCGGAAGGCCCGCCCCGCGACGGTCGGGGCGCCGGCTCCGGCCGGGGCCCGCGACAGCGTGGGAGAGCGCTCTATCTCTGTGTTATAAAGGCCATCATGAGCGACAAGGCGGTCAGTGGCTCGCCCACTCTGGAGGACGTGGCGCGGGCCGCGGGCGTTTCCCGGGCGACCGTCTCACGGGTGATCAACGGGATTCGCAACGTCGACCCGGCGATCCAGGACCTCGTGCGGCGCGCCGTCGAGGCAACCGGCTACGTGCCCAATCGCGCGGCCCGTTCCCTGGTCACGCGCAGGGCCGACTCGATCGCCCTGGTCCTCTCCGGCGCAGGTGACGACGAGCGGGACCTGGCGCCGGACGAGGCCGAGGGCGACGTCTTCACCGACCCGTTCTTCGGCCGGATCGCCTCCGGCGTCGTGGGCTTCCTGCGCCCCCGCGGCATGCACCCGGTCCTGATGCTCGCCGACTCCGCGGACGCCAGGCAGCAGGTCGTCACCCATCTGCGGCAGGGCCACACCGACGGCGCGGTCGTGGTCTCCACGCACGCGAAGGACCCGCTGCCCGAGCGGCTGGCCGCGGCGCGGGTGCCCGTGGTGCGGTTCGCCAGGCCACCGCGGCCCATGCCGGTCAGCTACGTGGACCTCGCCCATCAGGACGGCGCCCGCCTGGCCGCGGACCACCTCGTCGCCCGCGGCTGCCGCCATGTGGTGACCATCGCGGGGCCGCTCGACGTGCCGGCGAGCCAGGACCGGCTGACCGGGTTCAGGGATGCCATGGCCCGGCACGGACACCCCTATGTGCCCACCGCCGAGGGCAACTTCACGCAGGACAGCGGCGAGCGCGCGATGGCGCGGCTGCTCGCGCAGGAGCCCGCGCTCGACGGCGTCTTCGCCGCGAACGACCTGATGGCGGCCGGCGCGCTGCACGTGCTGCGCGAGCAGGGGCGCGACGTGCCGGGGCAGGTGGCCGTGGTCGGGTTCGACGACAGCAGCGCGGCGCGGGCGAGCCGCCCGGCGCTGACCACGGTGCGGCAGCCGGTGGAGGACATGGCAGGCGAGATGGCCCGGCTGCTCCTCGACCGGATCGCGGCCCCGGAGGGCCGCCCGACCTCGGTGATCTTCGATCCTTCCCTCGTGGTGCGCCGGTCGGCCTGAACGGGCCCGGGTTCCGGATTCCGCGCAGGGGCGTTGACACCCGTCACGGAGCGGGGCCACTCTCCTGGGAGAGCGCTCTCCAATGGCACCGCAGGTGGACGCGTGCGGCTGCCGCCACCCCCCGCAGAGGAGAAGTTGTGCTACCTGTCAGAGATCCGGTCGCGCGCCGCGCCAGGCCGCCGCTGCTCGTCGCGGCCGTACTGGCCCTGCTGGCCGGCATGTTCACGCTGGCCCACCCCTCCGGCGCAGGGGCCGCGGGCCCCGCCCCGGCCCAGGCCGGCGTGGTGGAGGTGACCGGCGGCCAGGGCGACTGGCAGCTGACCGTGGACGGGCAGCCCTACACGGTGCAGGGCCTCACCTGGGGCCCCGCGGTCGACCAGGCCGACCAGTACATGCCCGACCTGGCCTCCATGGGCGTCAACACCGTCCGCACCTGGGGCACCGACGCCACCACGGCCCCGCTGCTCGACGCCGCCGCGGCGAACGGCATCCGCGTCATCGCGGGCTTCTGGCTCCAGCCCGGCGGCGGGCCCGGCAGCGGCGGTTGCGTCGACTACGTCAACGACCACGACTACAAGGGCTACCAGCTCTACCTGATGAACGAGTGGGTCGGCGCCTACAAGGACCACCCGGGCGTGCTGATGTGGAACGTCGGCAACGAGTCGCTGCTCGGCCTCCAGAACTGTTACTCGGGCGCGGAACTGGAGGCACAGCGCGACGCCTACGCCCAGTTCGTCAACGACGCGGCCGAGGAGATCAAGGCGCTGGACCCGAACCACCCGGTGACCTCGACCGACGCGTGGACCGGCGCCTGGCCGTACTACCAGGAGCACTCCCCCGCGCTCGACCTGCTCGCGGTCAACTCCTACGGCGACGTCTGCAATATCCAGGAGACCTGGACCGCCGGCGGCTACGACCGGCCGTACATCCTCACCGAGGGCGGCCCGGCGGGCGAGTGGGAGGTCGAGGACGACGTCAACGGCGTTCCCGAGGAGCCGACCGATGTGGAGAAGCGCGACGGCTACCGCGCCGCCTGGGAGTGCCTGATGGGCCACGAGGGCGTGGCGCTGGGCGGCACGCTCTTCCACTACGGCCTGGAGGAGGACTTCGGCGGCGTCTGGTTCAACCTGCTGCCCGGCGGCGAACGACGGCTCTCCTACTACGAGGTGGCCGAGCTGTACGGCGGCGGGAGCCCGGCGAACACCCCGCCCGTCATCAGCGGCCTCACCGTCGGCGGCGACCGCACGGCGGTGCCCGCGGGGCAGGAGTTCACGCTCTCCGCGGACGTGGCCGACCCGGACGGCGACCAGCTGTCCTACGAGGTGCTGCTCAGCAGCAAGTACCTCGACGACAACGGCGCGCTGACCCCGGCCGAGTTCACCGCGAACGGTGACGGCTCCTTCTCCGTGACCGCCCCGGCGCGGCCGGGACCGTGGAAGGTGTACCTGGCCGCGCGGGACGGGCAGGGCAACATCGGTATCGAGACCACGTCCGTCGGCGTCGTGCCACCGCCGGTGGACGGCACCAACATCGCGCTGGGCGCGGCGACCACCGCCTCCTCGCACCAGGCCGAGGGCGACGGCGCGCCGTTCCTGCCCTCGCACGCCACCGACGGGAATCTCCAGACGCGGTGGGCCAGCGACTGGAGCGACCCGCAGTGGCTCCAGGTCGACCTCGGCTCGGTCACGTCGTTCGACCATGTGCAGTTGGTGTGGGAGACCTCGTACGCCCGCTCCTACCAGGTGCAGGTCTCGGACAACGGCTCGGACTGGCGGACGGTGCACGAGGTCACCGGCGGCACGGGCGGGGCGGAGACCGCCGCCGTCAGCGGCTCGGGCCGCTACGTCCGGGTGCTCGGCACGGAACGCGGCACCGGCTGGGGCTACTCGCTGTACGAGTTCGGCGTGTACCGCTCCTGACGGGCACGGCACGCCGCCCCGCGGGCCCCGGGCGGGGAAAGCCCGGGGCCCGCGGGGCGGGCGAGGGCCGGGGGCCTCAGGGAGCCAGCGCGTCGAGGGCGGGTATCAGGTGCTCCTCCTCGTAGTCGAGGTGGCGCTCCAGTTCCTCCGTGAGGCGTTCGATGTCGGCCAGCGCGGCGCCCGGCTCGGCCTCCGTGTCCGAGACGGTGTGCTGCAGCCGTTCCAGCAGCGCGGCGATCCGCTCGTGCTCCTCGGCCAGCCGGTCCAGGACCGGCGCCAGGTCGGGGCGCCGGTCCGCGAGGAAGGGGAAGAGCCCGCCGTCCTCGCTGGTGTGGTGAAAGCGCAAACCCTGGCAGGCCGTCAGGCAGTTGATCCGCAGCTGGGCGCCGAGCCCGGGACCAGATGCGGCGAACTCCATGCGAACGACGGACAGTTCCCGGCGGAACGCATCGTGCAGCCGCTTCAGCGCGGTGCCGGGCGAGGACATGTCGGGCGGGCCGCCGCCCGCCTCCTTCAGCGCGACGACGGGGATCACCCGTGTGGTCCTGGCCTGGTATTCCGCCCAGCCGGGGTCGGCCTCGGCGGCGCGGGCGAAGATCTCGTCGCGTTCCGCGCCCCGCAGCACGGTGGCCTCCGCCTCGTAGGTGAAGACGCCGTCCTCGACCGTGACGCGCGGCTCGGCCAGCAGATTGTGGTACCAGTCCGGGTGGCGGGGCGAGCCGTTGGCCGAGGCGATCACCAGCAGCCGTTCGCCCCCGTCGGGCAGGTAGCCGAGCGGTGTCGTGTGCCGGCCCCCCGACCGGGCTCCCGTCGTGGTCAGCAGGATGAGCCTGCCGCCCTCGAACGGGCCTCCGACGCGCCCTCCGTTGGCGCGGAATTCATCGATGATCTGCCGGTTGAAATCTATGGGCATACGTGCCGTTCTTTCGTTTTCAGGCATGCGGAACAGAGAGGTCGCGGGCAGCACGGAACTGCCGCGGAGCGATACCGCACCGACGGGGAAAAGGCATGGAAGCACGCCGCGGACCCGGCGCGGCCGGTGCGGGAAGAAGAGGTGGGAGAACTACCGGCAGGGTTGCGGCATGCGCCTTCCCGCGCCCGGCAGGAGAAGAAGAAACGTGGAATGCGGAAGGAACACGGAATCCGCGGAATGATGCGAACAGGCGGGCCTCGGGCCCGCCGCGCGGTCACGCGGAGGCCGGGAACCCTACTCGCTTCTGGCCAAAGGCCGACCCGGCAGTCACGCGTTTCACCTTAGCCGGACCGGCGCATCGCGGCAACGTCCTTTCCTGCCCCGCGAACCGGGGCGGTACACCAGCTCGGTGCCCGGCCTTCCCGCGGCCCCCGGCGCCCCGTAAACCTGTACGTGCCACACCTCATCAGTGGTGGCTGGGCCGGAGTCGTCTGCCGCACCGGCGCGGCTGGGGGTCGCGTCGAGATGGCGCGACCCGGCCCAACCAGATGAGGTGAGGTGGAGAGATGGTGCGCCCCCGCGCTCAATCCTGCGTCGGATGCATTTCCGCGGCAATGAGCTGGACCGCGGTCAGGGTCAGCACCCCCGCGCTCACGTAGTACACGACGATGGCGCCCGCGACGGTCGCCTCGCGGTAGTCGCGCTCCCCTTTGATGGGCGTGGAACTGTGCGCGTACGGCGCGCGGCCGATCGTGCGCCCCATCTCGGCGTCGAACTGCCGCCGCCGGTGCGCCGCCATCTGCCGCCGAGCGGACTCGGCCTGCCCGGCGTACGCGAGACGGTAGGCCAACCTACCCGGCACCCTCTTCCTCTTTCTTGTCCGCTTCGCGGTCCTCGTCGGTGTCCTCGTCGGTGTCCTCGGCGACCTCGTAGGGGAAGACCAGACCGGAGAAATCACCGGCGCGCAGCCGCTCGACAATCTCGTCGTTCGCCTCGGCCGCGTCCGGGCGGGTGGCCAGTGACCAGCGTGCGAGGACGCGGTGCAGGTCCTGGCCCGGCGTACGGGACACCTCCATGTCGAACGCCGCGCGCTCCGCGTCACCGGGCAACGCGGCTCTGATGCCGTCGATCGTGGCCGGCAACTCGACGCGCTCGTCCCGGATGTAGGTGACCCAGGTCGCGCGTGCGGTGTCGTTCACGTCTGCCCTCCCTTCGGCACTTCCGCCACGCTACGCCGTGGCGGCGCGGCACGTCGCCCCCCTCCCGCCCGTTCGGGTGAGAGGGGGCGACGGCCGGATCAGGGGCGACCGACGGATTCTCCGCGGTGCGCCGTGAGTGGTGGGCGGCGTTGCCGTCGGACCAGTCGGCCTCGACGCGCACACCAGCCCGCGAACGTCGACACCGGCACCGGCACCGGCACCGGCATCGACACCGACGTCGTCCGGCGACCGGCCGGGCTCCGGGAAAACGCTCTCGCGCTAGGGCAGTTCGTAGTCCTCGTTCAGCGCCGCCCCGGCCTCGGGGTGGAACTGGTCGTAGCCGCGGGCGTCGCACTGGAGCCCGCCGTTGATGCAGTGCTCGACCATGCGGGCGAGGGTCGCCTCGTCCCAGGCGTTGAAGAAGTCGTAGTGGAAGGAGTAGCCGGCCCCGCTGGCCAGCCGGACCTCGGACATGTCCCCGTCCACCGGGAAGGCCATCTTGAACTCGATCATCGGAACGGCGACCGGGTGGCCGGCCGGGCACACGTCCGCGCCGTTCTCCACCACGGGGTAGGCCATGTGCGCCTGGTGATCGGGCGAGTCAAGATGCCGCCCGTCCCAGCAACTGGGTGCCTGGAAACGGACGTTGAGCTGGCTCCCCGCGGGGCACTGAGCCGGGATGTCGGAGTTGTCGTAGGAGTCGCCGCACTCCCAGCCCTGAACGGTCGCCTCGATGAACTCCTCCTCCGACTGCATGGGGCTGCCGACCACGTAGCGCAGGCCGGTGGGGAAGGGCCGCACCGTGGTCTGGTCCCTGATGCCGGACTTGTAGTAGATGACCTGGTCGCCGATCGGGCGGACCTCCTCGTCGCCGTTGTACATGGTCGGCATCCAGTAGGCGGACAGGTCGGCCGGCACCTTGCAACTGGTGGCGCCGCCGGCCAGGGACTCCACCGTGCTGTGCGCGTCGGTGGTGTCGTTCCCCATGAACGTGTGGTCGTGCGAGGCGCCCGGCTGCCCCGGGTAGACGATCGGGTCGTCGGGCGCGGTGTGGCTGACCGAGCAGTTGGCCTGGAACTCGCGGTGCTCGGCGAACGGCGGGTTCTCCAGCGGGGGGATGCCCGCGACGGGTTCGTCCACCGGGACCCACTCCCCCGGCGGGGGCTCCATCGCCACGGCGTGGTGCTGGGCGTGCCCGCCGGCGTCCGCGGGTGCGGCGGCGGCGCCCATCGCACCGAAACCGGCGGCCACGAGTGCGAACGCGGCCGTCACGAGGGACCCCGACAGCAGGGCTGATCTGCGTACCATGCGAACCTCCGTGTCGGAACGGTGGGAGAGCGCTCTCCCACCGGTGTTCGCAGTGTTGCGGCGCCAGCGAGAAGGTGTCAATACACGGTGAATCCCGGAACCGATCCGGAGCCGGGTGGCTCCTTCGAGGGCGCGGCCGCGCACCGCGAAGGAGAGTCAGCCCTTGCGGGCGACCCCGCCGAAATCGTCGATCGGACCCGAGGGGCCGACGTCCAGCGGTTCGGGCCGCCACTCGGCGGTGGAGACGATGCCCGGCGGCAGCACGTCGAGCCCGTCGAAGAACCCGGCCACCTCCGCGGGCGTCCGCAGGGTCAGCCGCGGTGAACCGCCGCCCTCGTTCCACTGCTTCACCGCGGCGTCCATCCGCGCGCCGCGGACCGCGTTCGTGGGGTGGGACAGAGCCAGGTAACTGCCCGCGGGCAGCGCGTCCAGCAGTGCGGCGACGATCCGGCCCGCCTCGTCGGTGTCCTCCACGAACTGCATGATGCCCAGCAGCATCAGTGCCACCGGCCGGGAGAAGTCCGGCGTCTTCGCCGCCTGCGCCGGAATGCCCGCCGGATCGCCCACGTCGGCGTCCAGGTAGTCCGTCGCGCCCTCGGGCGTGCTGGTCAGCAGGGCGCGGGCGTGCGCGAGGACCAGCGGGTCGTTGTCGACGTAGACGATCCGCGACTCGGGGGCCATTCGCTGGGCCAGCTCGTGGGTGTTGTCCTCGGTGGGGAGGCCGGTGCCGATATCGAGGAACTGGCGTATGCCGGCCGCGCCGCAGAGGTGTACGACGGCACGGCACAGGAAGTACCTGTTCCCGCGGGCGTTCTCCACGATCTCGGGGAAGTACTTCATGATCTGGTCGCCCATGGCCCGGTCGGCCTCGTAGTGGTCCTTGCCGCCCAGCCAGTAGTTCCAGATGCGCGCCGAGTGCGGCCCCGAGGCGTCGATGGCGGGCCGCCGCCGCCGGTCGGTCATGGCTCTCCTGCGAACCGCGGGGCGGGCGGGGGTGGGCATCGTCTCACGCCGCCCGCCGGGCCTACCGGCCGCTGCGGGGGTCCCGGCCGCCGCGGCGGGGCAGAATGCGGAGGGCGGGCCGCGGCACGGACGGCGGCACGGGCAGCGGGCAGCGGGCAGCGGGCAGCGGGCAGCGGGCGATGGCAGCAGCGGGCGATACGGGACGGGAGACGCGTGGACACAACGGTGGGCGGCGAGTTCGCGCCGACGACGACGTATCTGAACACCGCCGCGCACGGGCTGCTTCCGGCGAGCGCGGTGGCCGCCCTGCGGGATGCCGCCGCGGAGATCGCCGAGGGCCGGGTGGACGTGGCCGCCTACTTCGAGGACGTGCGCGGCGCGCGGTCGGCGTTCGGCCGCCTCGTCGGTGTGCCACCCGAGCGGGTGGCCGTCGGTGCCGCCGTGTCGCTGCATGTGGCCCTGGTGGCGGGTGCGCTGCCGCCGGGGGCCGAAGTGCTGTGTGCCGAGCAGGAGTTCAGCTCACTGGTGACGCCGTTCGCGCAGTGCGGGGCGCGGCTGCGCACGGTGCCGCTGACGGCACTGGCCGAGGCGGTCCGGGCGGGCACCGCGCTGGTGGCGGTGTCCGCGGTGCAGTCGCTGGACGGGCGGATCGCCGATCTGCCCGCGATCGGCGCGGCGGCGCGGCGGCACGGGGCGCGGACGCTGGTGGACCTCACGCAGGCGGCCGGCTGGTACCCCGTGTCGGCCGCGGACTTCGACTTCACCGTGTGCGCGGGCTACAAGTGGCTGATGTGCCCGCGGGGCGTCTCGTTCCTCACGGTGCCCGCGGACGGCGGCGGGCTGACGCCGCTGCACGCGGGCTGGGTGGCGGGCGAGGAGCCGTGGAACAGCACGTACGGGCCGGTGACGCGGCCGGCGCGCAGCGCCAGGCGGTTCGACGAGAGCCCGGCGTTCCTGTCCTGGGTGGCCGGGGCACGTTCCCTGGAGCTGTTGGCGGGGCTGGACGCGGCGGAGATCGGGGCGCATGATCTGCGGCTGGCCCGCCGCTTCCGCGGCGGCGTCGCCGCACTGGGCTTCCCGCCGGTGCCGGCCGATTCGGCGGTGGTGTCGGTGCCCGGGCTCGGCGGGGCGGCGCGGGCGCTGACGGACGCGGGCGTCCGCATGGCCGTCAGGGGCGGGCTGCTGCGCGCGGCGTTCCATCTGTACAACACGGAGCAGGACGTCGACCGCGCGCTCGATGTGCTGGCATCGGCGGCGGGCACGGCGCGCGGCTGACGGGCCGCGGCTGACGGGCCGGGTCAGGCGGCGCGCAGCGCCTCGCGGCAGAGACGGTCGGCGCGCCGGGTGGTTTCCGGGAGGCGGTAGGCGCCGGTCAGGTGCAGGGTGTGGGCGCAGGCCGACGCGCACGTGGTGCGGTGGCCGGGTGAGACGAAGACGGGCTTGACGCCGTCCCGGGTGCGCAGGGCGCGGCCGACCTCCTCCGTCCCGTCGAGCAGCGGCGTGTGGGCACCGCGGTGCGGGGCGGGCGGCTCGTGGCGGAAGACGAACGGGTTTTTCGCGACGCCGATGGCCGGCAGGCCGGTGAGCACGCCGAGGTGGCTGGCCAGGCCGAACCGGCGGGGGTGGGCGATGCCGTACCCGTCGCAGACGACGAGTCCCGGCGTGTGCCGCAGCCGGTCGAGCGCGTCCAGCACGGCCGGCAGTTCGCGGAACGCGAGCAGCCCGGGAACGTAGGGGAACGTCACCCGCCCCACGGCCGTGGCCTCCTCGACGACGGCCAGGGTGACGGCGTCCAGGGCGACGGCCGCGGCGGCGACGATGCCGCGGCCGTCGTCGTAGGCCACGTCCACGCCGACGACCGTTCCCGGGGCGCCGGGCGCGGGGCCCGAGTCGTCCAGGCGGACCCGGCGGCGCAGGCGGAGCTGGACGGCCTCCGCCTCCGCCGCGTCGGCCGGGGTGGTGTGCGGGTGGTGCCGGGGCATGGTCAGCTGAGGTCGATCCCCGGGTAGAGCGGGTGCTTGGCGAGCAGGTCGGCGGCGCGCTCCGCGACCTGCTTGGCGATGCCGTCCTCCAGCACGTGCGCGGCCTTGGAGGGCTTGCCGCTCTTGGTCGTGCCGGGTGTGGTGCGGGACAGCACGGTGTCGATGAGGGCGGCCACCTCGTCCATCTCGGCGGTGCCGAGTCCGCGCGTGGTCAGTGCGGGGGTGCCGATGCGGATGCCGGAGGTGTACCAGGCGCCGTTGGGGTCCTGCGGGATGGCGTTGCGGTTGGTGACGATGCCGGAGTCGAGCAGCGCGGCCTCGGCCTGACGCCCGGTGAGCCCGTAGCCGGAGACGTCGATGAGCGCCAGGTGGTTGTCGGAGCCGCCGGTGACCAGGCGCGCGCCGCGCCGCATCAGGCCCTCGGCGAGGGCGCGGGAATTGTCGACGACGCGCCGGGCGTAGTCGCGGAACGCCGGCTGCCTGGCCTCGGCGAGCGCGACGGCCTTGGCGGCCATGACGTGCGGGAGCGGGCCGCCCAGCACCATGGGGCAGCCGCGGTCGACCTGGTCGGCGAGGGAGTCGTCGCACAGCACCATGCCGCCGCGCGGACCGCGCAGCGACTTGTGGGTGGTGGTGGTGACGATCTGGGCGTGCGGCACCGGGTCGAAGTCGCCGGTGAGGACCTTGCCCGCGACGAGTCCCGCGAAGTGGGCCATGTCGACCATGAGCGTGGCGCCGACCTCGTCGGCGATCTCCCGCATGATCCGGAAGTTGATCAGCCGGGGGTAGGCGGAGTAGCCGGCGATGAGGATGAGCGGCCGGAACTCGCGGGCGGCGGCCCGCAGGGCGTCGTAGTCGACGAGGCCGGTCTCCGGGTCGGTGCCGTAGCTGCGCTGGTGGAACATCTTGCCGGAGATATTGGGCCGGAAGCCGTGCGTCAGGTGGCCGCCGGCGTCCAGGGACATGCCCAGCATCCGCTGGTCGCCCAGGTCGCGGCGGAGCGCGGCCCAGTCCTCCTCGGAGAGGTCGTTGACCTGGCGGGCGCCGGCCCGCTCCAGCGCCGGGCTCTCCACGCGCTGGGCGAGGACGGCCCAGAACGCGACGAGGTTGGCGTCGATACCGGAGTGCGGCTGGACGTAGGCGTGGCGGGCGCCGAACAGCTCGCGGGCGTGCTCGGCGGCGACCGACTCGACGGTGTCGACATTGCGGCAGCCGGCGTAGAAGCGGCGGCCGACCGTGCCCTCGGCGTACTTGTCGCTGAGCCAGTTCCCCATGGTGAGGAGGACCGCGGGGGATGCGTAGTTCTCGCTGGCGATGAGCTTCAGTGAGGCGCGCTGGTCGTCGATCTCGTTCGTAATGGCGTCGGCGATGCGGGGTTCGATGCCGCGGATCACTTCGAGCCCACTGCGGAAGGCGGTGGACTCGGTGGTGCGGGCGGGTTCTGCGCTCACGGGGCCTCCTTGACGTGTCGTCGCGAAAGCCCAGGCGCACGGCTTCACGTCGCTAGGAAGGACCGCTCCCCGATGGTTCTTCCCATCCAGACGCGCCAGTCACGGCCCCGTGCGAGGGTAGCACCGCCCGTTCAGTCGCCGCCGTCCAGATCCTTCCTGCGGCGGCCGAGCGTGAAGCGGTCGCCGGCGTCGTGCAGCTCGTAGAGCTTGGCGCGGCTGTCGGGGGAGCCGAAGGGGCGGTGCAGGACCAGCATGAGGGTGCCTTCGAAGGTGCGGAACGGCATGCCGTGGCCCGCGTTGTCCCCGACCAGGACGGGGAGCAGGTCCCAGGGGCCGGCGAGCGTGCCGGAGCGGGAACGGGCCTGGGTCTGCACGTAGCCCTGGGTGCCGGCCGGGCCGAGGTAGGTGGACCACAGCATCAGCAGGTCGCCGGTGCGGCTGCGGAACAGCTGGGGGCCGTCGGTGACGTAGGGCGGCAGGGCCGCCTCGTCGGTGGCCAGCCGCGTCTCCAGCCAGGGGGCGCCGGAGGCGCGGAAGAGGTGGACGGGCTCGCCGGTGGTTCCGCTCAGGTCGGGGCGGAGGCGGATGGCCTCCATGGTGCCGTCGAGGCGCTGAATCCACTCGTGGGCGTAGACCAGCCAGGGTTCGCCGTCCTCGACGAAGAGGGTCCCGTCCAGGCTCATGAACGTGTCGGGGGTGTGCGGACGCCCGGGGTCCAGGAGCCGGAACGGACCGTAGGGGGAGTCGGCGACCGCGACGGAGGTGCCGCGCCGGTAGGTGCGGATCAGCACGTCCGGCGGCTCGGCCAGGGTCTGCTCCTCGTCGTGCAGCGTGAGGAAGAGGTACCACTTGCCCGCGTGGTGGTGGACCTCGGGGGCCCAGCCGCCGTCGGCCGCCCAGGCGCCGTCGGGGACGGTGAAGACGGACCAGGGGCCCTGCCAGGTGACGAGGTCGCGGCTGCGGTACAGCAGCGTGCCGGTGCCGGGGATGCCGGTGGCCTCGGGGCGGTTGCGCAGGTAGAGGAAGTAGTGGCCGTGGCGGCGGTGGGCCACGATGAACGGGTCGTGCGCCCACAGCTCGGGCAGCCGCAGGCCGCGGGGCGGTGGCGGGCCGGCCGGCGCGGTGTCCGCGGCGGCGGCCGCCGCCGTTGCGCCGGGCCCTGCGGCGGCTGCCGCCGCGGCGGCGCCCGCGGCTCCGATGACCGTTCTGCGTCCGACGGGGGTCATGGGCACCCCTCCACTTTGAATCGTTCAAACCGGCCCGCAGGAACGATTCCACGGTGTCCGCCGCAGGGTCAACCCCCGTGCGCATGCGGAACGGCCGCCCCTGATGCACGGTGGTAACCGGAGAAAACCGAGCGCAGGTACGCCGGGAGGCGAACATGAGCGAGCACATCTACCGGGTGACCGAGATCGTCGGGTCCTCACACGAAGGGCTGGACGACGCGATCCGCAAGGGGATCGACCGGGCCGCCCAGACGCTCCGCCAGCTGGACTGGTTCGAGGTGACGCAGATCCGCGGGCACATCGTGGACGGCGGTGTCGAGCACTTCCAGGTGGGGCTGAAGGTCGGCTTCCGCCTGGAGGCGGGCGAGGGCGACGGGGACGGCGCGGGCGGCTGAGCCGCCCCGCCCCCCCGGCCGCCCGCTCCCTCAGCCGCCGCCGCGCTCGTGCCGACGCGCCCCGAGCGCGGCGGCGAGCAGATCGCCCTCCAGGATCGAGGCGTCCGCGATGCGCGAGGCGGCGGCGTAGGAGTTGAGCACGGACTTGGTGACGCGCAGCGCCACCGGCGAGCGCCGCACCAGGGGCCTGATCCACTCCTGGATCACGCCGTCAAGCTCGTGCTCGGCGGCAACCCGGTGGAGTATCGACATCTGCCAGGCGGCGGCGGCGTCGAAGCTGCTGCCCAGGAGCAGCAGCTCACGGACGCGGGCGGCGCCCGCCTCCTGCACCAGCCGGGGCAGGGCCCCGCCCCAGGCGATCGGCAGGCCGACCGCCAGCTCCGGCATGCGGAAGCGGGTGGTGTCCGTGCCGGCGCGCAGGTCGCAGAACAGCGAGAGCGCCAGCCCGGCACCGACCACCCGCCCGTGCAGCCGGGCGATGGTGACCGCGCTGCTGCCCGCGAGCGCGTCGCACACGTCGCGGGCCTTGGCGCCCAGGGCGGTGATGCGTCCGCCGGTGGGGTCCTGGGCCATGAGGGCGTCGTACTCGCCCAGGTCGCCGCCGAGGGAGAAGTCGGCGCCCGCGCCGGACAGGACCAGCACGCGGATACCCGGGTCGTCGCGGACCGCGGTCAGCACGGTGAGCAGCTCGGCCAGCAACTCCTCGGTGACGGCGTTGCCCGACTCCGGGGTGTTGAGCCGCACCTGCACGACGTGGCCGTCCCGGCTGACGAGGAGACTGCGGAACTCGGGGTGCGTCCCCGCGCCGGGTCTCATCGGTCGACGACGTGCAGAGCGGCCAGGCGGCGGAACGCCACGCGTGGCTCCCACTGCGGCGGGGAGCTGACGCGCAGCGAGGGGAACCGCCGCAGGAGCGCGTCGAGCAACACCTGGGCCTGCAGCCGGGCCAGCCCCGCACCGATGCAGTAGTGAACGCCGCCGCCGAACGCCAGATGGCTCAGGCTGCGGCCGGTGCGGCGGATGTCGAAGACGTCGGGGTCGGACACGTTGGCCGGGTCGCGGTTGGCGGAGGCGATCATGACGTGCACCAGCTCGTCGGCCCGGAAGGGGACGCCGGCCAGGACGGTGTCCTCGCCGGCGACGCGCGTGGTGACGTGCACCGGCGGGTCGTAGCGCAGGATCTCCTCGACGGCGCGCGGGACTTCCTCGGGGTGCTCGCGGAGCCAGTTCCGCTGGCGGGGGTGCTGGTCGAGGAGCACCACCAGGTTGTTCAGCAGCATGGAGGTGGTCTCCAGCGCGGCGCCCACGATGAACATGGCGAGGAAGTAGACGGCCTCGTCGGCCCGTTCACGGTCGGGCTCCAGCTCGTCCCACGTACGAATCCAGCCGGACAGCACATCGTCGCCCAGGTGGGCACGGCGGTCGCGGACCAGGCCGGTGAAGTAGTCGCGCATGCCAACGGCGCCGGCGTCGGCCGCGGCCATCTGGCTGGGTGAGGGCAGCAATTCCTGCGCGTAGAGATGGGCGTGGCTGAATGAACGGACCGTCGCATGATCTTCGTTCGGTATTCCGAGCCAGTGACCCATTGCCGCGATCGTCAGTTCTTCGCTGACCAGGGCGGAGAAGTCGGCCTCACCGTCACGCATGTGGTCGGTGAGGTTGTCGAGAAGGCGGTTGACTATGTCGGTCACCGGACCGCGCAGCCGGGTGAGTGTATTGCGGTCGAATATGTTGCCCACGGAGCGCCTGTGACGCGTGTGCTCCGGTGGGTTGAGCCCCTGGAGAACGTGTCCCAACTCTCGGGACGCGGGCGCCTGCCAGCGGCTGCCGGCCTGCTGACGTGCGCGCCAGTCGTCATCGAGCGCGGCCCAGGTCTTGCTGCGCAGGACCTGGTCGCACACCTCGTAGCTGGTCAGGAAATGCGCCCCCCAGGGTGCGGGAACGACATCTCCCATGGACCTGAATTCGCTGTAAATGGGATAGGGGTCAGCCTGTCCCCGCGACGCGCGTAGACGCGATACTTGGGAGACAATGGAACGTGGATCGATCGCCGTGATTCCTTCAGCAAGTTCCACGAATACTCCTTTGAGGCCCGCCGGGTGGGTCACATGACTGCCCGTCATCCGACGCGCGGTCTGGCAGTCGATGCGACCTCCGGCACCATTACCCCCGTAATCCGTTTTTCACACATATGCCGTGGGGGTATGCCCCCGTTAACTGTGTCACACGGAGCGTCACACGCGCCACCAGTTGAGGAAGGAACTCCACCAGCCCTTGCGCTCCGCACGGCCCCTGGCCTGGCCGGAACCCACCGTAGGCCCCCGGTCCGCGGCGGTCGCGGGGGTGGTGGGCCGCTGGACCGGAGTGAAGCGCGCGGGGAGCGCGCTCAGCGCGCGGTGGAAGACCCCCGGGCGCCACTCCAGGCTCTCGGCGGGCACGGCCAGTTCGATGTCCGGCACCTCGTTGAGAAGCCGCTCGATGGCTCCGGTCGCGATCAGGGAGGCGGACTCCTTGATCGGGCACGCGTGCGGGCCCGCCCCCCAGGCGAGGTGGGCGCGCTTGCTGAGCATCTGCCGCGAGGAGGAGAGCGCAGGATCGGTGTTGGCGGCAGCGAAGCTGATCAGCACGGGAGAGTAGGCCGGGAGCTTCACCCCGCCGAGTTCCGTGTCCCGCACCGGGAAGTGCGTGGCGTAGTTCGCTATGGGGGGCGAGTTCCACAGCACCTCGTTCAAGGCGTCCTCGACGAGCAGTCCGCCGCCGTAGAGCCCGCCGAAGAAGCGCTCGTCGGACAGGATCAGAAGCAGGCCGTTGGCGATGAGGTTGCGCTCCGGCTCGATGCCCGCGCCCAGCATGATCGTGATCTGGTGCAGCATCTCCTCGTCGGAGAGCTTCGCGGGGTGCTCCATCATCCAGGAGGTGATGTCGTCGCCCGGCTCGGCGCGCTTCTGGGCGACGAGCTGGATCAGGCTGCCGGCCAGCTCCTGGTTGGCGGACTCGGCGTCGATGCCGTCGAAGATGCCGGTGAACCCGTGGATCAGGCGGTCACCGATCTCCGCGGAGGCGCCGAACAGCTCGTTGAAGACCAGGAACGTCAGCGGCTTCGCGTAGTCGTTCAGCAGGTCGACCGTGCCCTTGTACTTGAACTGGTCGGCCAGGTAGGCGGACACGCGCTCCACGTGGCGGCTGACGCGGTAGGCGTCGAGCCGCGCCAGGCTGTCGGAGACGGCCTGGCGCAGCCTCAGGTGCTCCGCTCCGTCGGCGAAGAGCACGTTGGGCCGGTAGCCCATCATGCCGAGGACGGGGCTGTCCTGCGGCAGGAAGCCGTCCTCCAGCGCTCGCCAGCGGCGTGAGTCCCGGGTGAACGCGTCCGGGTTCTGGAGGACTTGCAGGGCCGCCGCGTAGTCGGTGACCAGGGTGGCGTCCACCCCGGGTGCCAGTTCGACGGGTGCCGCCGGCCCGTAGGCGCGCATCGCCTCGTAGTAGGCCTGGGGGTCGGCGGCGAACTCCGGTCCGTACAGCGGAATCCTGGTGGCTGCGTCCTGGGCGGGGCTTCCGCCGTGGTGCGCGGGGCAGCCGGGGGGTGGTGTCCCGGGACCAGAGAAAGAGTTCATCGTTGCTCCTGACGGGTGCGACTCTGGAGGTAGCGGACGAGCGAAACCAGCGCCTTGGCCGATGACTTCTCGTCACGCGCGTCACAGGTGATGATCGGCGTCTCGGGAAGGAGGTCAAGCGCTTCCCTGAGTTCCGACTCGGCCCTGGCCTGGTTGCCGTCGAAGTGGTTGACGGCGATGGCGTACGGAATGCCGTACTTCTCCACCAGGTCCATCACGGCGAAGGACTCCTTGAGCCGCTGGGGGTCGACCAGCACCAGCGCACCGAGCGCCCCCCGCGTCATGTCCTCCCACACCTGGACGAAGCGCTGCTGCCCCGGCGTGCCGAAGAGGTAGAGAACCAGCCGGTCGTTGAGGGTGAGACGTCCGAAATCCATGGCGACGGTGGTCGTGGTCTTGCCCTTGACCCCTTTGAGGTCATCCACGTCCGCCGCCGCCTGCGTCATCGTTTCCTCGGTGCGCAGCGGGGGAATTTCGGAGAGCGTTCCGATGAACGTCGTCTTGCCTACCGCGAAATGGCCCACGACGAGGATCTTTGCGGCGATCTGCACCTTGTCGTGCAGATGCCGCGCGTCACCCGAAACGTGCCTGGAGTCCATCCAGCACCTCCTGAAGGACCTGAATGTCGGTGAGCTGGGCAGCAGGCACCGGAGCACGGGTGAGGATGTGGCCGCCCTCGGCGAGATCGGACAGCAAAACCTTGACGACGCCGATGGGCAGTCTCATGTGGCCGGCTATTTCGGCCACGGAGAGGTAGCCGCCCTCGCACAGTTCGACCAGGCTTCTCTTCTCCGGGTCGAGACGGCTCTTCTGCTGCTGGTCGGGGGCCGCTGTGATCAGCGTGACCAGCTCGAACCTGTCACCATCAGCGATTTCCCGGCCATTTGTGATGACATACGGCCGTACTAATCCGACGGATTCGGGCTCTTGCTCATCGGGTGCGGTCATGCCTGAATACCAGTATTCTCGCGGGGCGGGGTGGTCAGTGCCTTACCGAGCTGCGCGACCAGCTGCTGCATCCGGAAGGTGATGTCTGCCATATCGACGCTGGGCGACGCGGAAACCGCCAGGTAGGCGCCCTCACCGGCAGAGATGAGGAAGACCCAGCCGCCGTCGAATTCCACGACGGTCTGCCGCCATTGCATGGCAGCGCCGCCGCTGAAACCGGCGACCGTGCGGCTGAGGGACTGCATGCCGCTCATCGCGGCGGCAACCGTGTCCGCGTGGTCCTTGTCGACGTCCTTGGAACGTGCCATGAGCAGGCCGTCGGCGGACACCAGGATCGCGTGCCGCGCCCCCGGGACCTCGAGCGCGCCCTCAAGCATCCACGCCAGTTCGGTGTTCACTGAACCTCAAACCCTTCCCTGCTCGGATCGGCGCTGCGGCCGGACTGCGTGCCCCGCTGGAAGGCGCCCATGATCGAGGCGGTCTCCTCGCTGGACCGCGCGCGGTTCGAGGCGTCCGCGGCGTCCGTCTCGGGAACGATGGCGATGGGGGCTCTCCTGCGGCGTTTGGGCAGCCCGCCCGCGGTCTCCCCGGCCTCTTCCGGCTCGGGCATGGCGGCGGGAGTCTCGGGCACCGGCGCGTTCTGCGGTTCAGGCATGCTGGTGAGCAGCTCCTGGGGAAGAAGGACCACGGCGCGCACACCCCCATAGGGTGATGCGGTGTCCACGGACACGCTGAATCCGTAGCGCGCGGCGAGCACGCCGATGACGGCGAAGCCGAACTGCGGCGGGTTGCCCAGCTCGGTGACGCTCACCGGGTGTTCCCCGGACAGCAGCCGCGCGGCCCTGCTCTTCTCCTCCTCGTTCATGCCGACGCCCGCGTCGTCGATGATGACGCAGACGCCCTTGGGAACGGTCCTGATGTTGATGTCGATGGTCGTCTCGGGGGCCGAGTAGCTGGTGGCGTTGTCCAGCAGCTCGGCCAGGACGAGGGCGACCGGCTCGACGACCTGGCTGATGACCGCGAAATTGGTCTGCGAACGGATCTCGACGCGGGTGAAGTGCCGGATGCGGCCCTTGGCGCTGCGCGCCACGTCGTACACCGAGGCAACGGTCCGCTGCCGTCCCAGCCAGCCGTCGCACAGCACGGAGACGGACTGGGCCCGCCTGCCGAACTGCGAGTTCATATGGTCGATTTCCAGCAGGTCCTGGAGGAACTGCTGGTCGCCGTACTTGCCCTGCACCTTGGAAATGGCGAGCTGCTGCTCGTTCGCGAGGCCCTGAAGCGTTCGCATGGCCGACTTGAGGGCCGTCTTGGTGGCGTCCTCCGCGCGCAGCCGCGCCTCTTCTACGGCGTCGCTGAAGGTATCCTCCAGCTCGGTGTGGCGCGATTCGAGCTCGGTCTTCTCAAGACGCAGCTTCGCATTGGACTTCCGCCCTCGATATATCACTGTCGCGGCGAGGGGAGCCCCGACGACCAGCCCCCAGAGGGCTGGGTCCTGAAGGTATTGGCTCATGAGATTCTCTTCAAAGCTAGTCCGCCAGGTAAATAAAAATTGAGGATGCCGTACTCCTGAATCCGACTTCCCCCCCGTGCGGATTCCGCCCTACCAACCGGCCCGGCACGGCAACAGAGGCCACCCGGCCTGCCGGGATGTCACCCACCACGCAGGGCGGAGGGTATGCCCGCCGAACCGCCGTCGCGGCTCCATGCGCCCCACTGACGGCATCTTGCTCCTCAGGGTGAAACCCTCTCGGCTGTTTACCGGTTGGCTCAACGACTTACGCGCGCTCGGCTCGTTTGGCAAGCCCGGCGATCGTATCATCAGGGCGCGAGGTGGCCACCGTCCACCCGAGTCCCTTACGAGATCTGACGTTCGATCACGAGCGTTCTGTTTCGGGTCCGTTAAGCCCCTTTCAACTTCCTCACACGGAAGTCACACGAACGTGAGGTCGGCGCGGGTGGGCGGGTCGGCGCCCCTTCTGGTACAGGTGATCGCCGCCGCGGTCGCGCACCGGGTCAGCACCTCGGCCAGGGCCTCCCGGCCGGCCGGCGGGCCGCCGTGCGCGACGATCGCGTCGAGCAGCGCGGCCTGGAAGGTGTCCCCGGCGCCGATCGTGTCGACGACCTCGACGGCGGGTGCCGCGACCCGCACCTCCTCCCCCGCGGTGACGGCGAACGCGCCCTCACCGCCCAGGGTCACCACGACGAGCGACGGGCCCTCGGCGAGCAGGGCGCGGGCAGCTTCGGCCGGCCGCCGTCCCGGCCAGAGCCAGGCCAGGTCCTCGTCGCTGGCCTTCACCACGTCCACCGCACCAGCGAGCCGCAGGCACAGCGCGCGGTAGGCGTCCCGGTCCGGCTGCACGGCGGGCCGCACGTTGAGGTCGGCCGCGACCGTCCGGCCGGCGCCGCGCTGCGCCCGGCACAGGTCGAGGACGCGGGAGGCGCCTGGCTCGATCACGACGGCGAGCGATCCGGTGTGCAGCACCGCGGTGTCCTCCGGAACGGTCAGGTCCCGCGGGCTCCAGGCGGCCAGGAAGTCGTAGGTGGCGGCTCCGTCGGCACCGAGGTAGGCGAGGGCCACGATGGTGCGGTCGGAGTCGGCGGGCACCCGCCGCACGTCCAGGCCGGTGTCCGCGAGGTGGGCGCGCACCAGCGCGCCGGGCGGATCGTCGCCCCAGGTGGTCAGCAACGTGACCGGGCGTTCGAGCCGTTGCAGACCGACGGCCACGTTGGCCGGGCTGCCGCCGGGGGCCGCGTGCACGTCACGAGCACCCGACCGCCACAAAAGATCGACCAGGGCTTCGCCGACCACGGTCACGCGCGCGTTCACGAGTCATCTCCTTCCGCTTTCTTCCCGTTTCCTTTTCGTCCGGCCATGTTTCCGAACGGCTCACATCCTCGGGGCACGGCCGCGTTCCGGCAAGGCGGGCCGGCCAGGCGCCGCGCGTCAACCTAGGTTGACAGACGACCATTCGTCAACAATGGTTGACGCCATGGGTGAAGTCGACCTCTCCCCGCTCACCGGGGAGTCCGATCCGCTCCAGGCGCTGCGCGACACCGCGCAGGTGCGCCGCCTGCTGGAGCGAGAAGAAGCCGTACAGGTGCGCCGGGCGCGCAACGGCGGCGCGAGCTGGGCGGCGATCGCCGCGGCGCTCGGCGTGACCAAACAGGCGGTCCACAAGAAGTACGGCGGGCGCAGGGTGCTCGGCCGCAAGGACGACTGAGGAGGAACGTTGACCGTACAGACCGCAGTCGCGCTGGAGGAGCACGTGGCCCGGACCGCCGAGCGCGTCGCCGCCGGGCGCCGCGGGGCAGTCGTCGTCGGCGCCGTCCGGGGGGACGAGTGCGCCTTCGGCGGCGCCGCCCCGGACACGCTCTTCGAAATCGGCTCCGTGACCAAGACGTTCACGTCCCTCGCGCTGGCCGCGCTTGCCGTCCGCGGCCAACTGGCCCTGGACCGGCCGCTGGCCGGGCTGCTGCCCGCCGGCACCGCCGTGCCCGTTCGCGGGGACCGGCCGATCGAGCTCGGCCACCTGGCCTGCCACCTCTCCGGCCTGCCCGCGCTGCCCCCCGGCCTGCTGCCGCGCACCCTGCGCCCGCCGGCCGACCCCTACGCACACTGCACGCAGGAGGTGCTCCTCGACGCGCTCGGCAGGACCCGGCCGCGTTCCGCGCCCGGCAGCCGCTTCCGTTACTCCAACCTCGGCGTCGCCCTGCTCGGGCTCGCGCTGACCCGGCACACCGGCCAGGACTTCGCCGCGCTGATCCGCGCCGAGATCACCGGGCCGCTCGGCATGACCGGCACCGGCACCGCGCCGGCCGCCGGGTCCGCCGCGCGGCTCGCGCCCGGCCACTCGTTCACCGGCCGGGCCCGCCCGCCGTGGCACACGGCCGCCATGTCCCCGGCGGGCGGGCTGTACTCCACGGCACCCGACCTGCTCACCTTCGCCCTCGCCCAGCTCGGCGACGCCCCCGAACGGCTGCGGCCCGCCATCGCCCTCACCCACGCCACCACGCATCCCGTCGGCCGCGGCACGACCGCGCACCCGGGCTGGTTCGGCATGCGGACGCCGCGCGGGCGCGGCGGCCACCGGGTGCTGTTCCACAACGGCGGCACCGGCGGCTACCGCGCCCTGCTCGCCGTGGCGCCCGAGCCACGGGCCGCCGTGGTCGTGCTCAGCGCCACCGCCCGCGGCGTCGACCGCCACGGCTTCGCCCTGCTCGACCACCTCACGCGCACCTGAACGGACCGGGGCGAACGGGCCGCCCCCGGATCGCCGGCGGGGGTGCGGCGGGTGCGGCGGGTGCGGCGACGCGTTCGGCGTCTGTTGAGCGCGCGCCGGGGACGCGCACGAGCGACGCCTGGCACAATGCCCCGAGTTGTCACCGGCCGGGGAGGGAACCGACGTGGCTGCGGGCTTCACCGTGGACATAGCGGGAGCGGAGGGCATGCGCGCGGGCGCGTGGACCGACGGCGAGGAATTCTGGATCAGGTGCGAGCGGAACGACGAGCCGACGGCCCGGGTCCGGCTGCTGGCGCAGGACGGCGAGCGGCCGGCCGGTGCCTCGGGCCCTGTCACGGTCGCGGAGGTCGAGGCGCGGCAGCGGGCGGGCGGCAGCGTCGCACACCCCGTGCTCGCGCTCTCCGAGACCGACGGCACGCCGTCGGCGACCGTGCGCCCCGAGGAACGGGTGCCGTGGCCGCGGCGGTTCGCGGTCACGGACGCGGCGGACCGGCCGCTGTGCCTGATCACCCGGGAGACGTCCCGGTTCGGCCGCGGGGGCTGGCGCATCGACCCGGCCGACGGCGGCCGGCCGGTCGTCGGCCGGGACGGCACCCTGGCGGGCTGGGCGGTGTTCGTGCTCACGCTGCCGCTGTGGGTGGCGCTGTTCGCCGGGTCGCTGCTCGTCGCGCTGCTCACGTTCGGGCACGTCGCCGAGCTGCTGGCCTGGAGCAGGCCGCAGAGCGTGGCGTGGCGGCGGCAGGGCTCGCCGCCCGTGGCCGGCCGCGTGCTGACGTTCGGCCATCTGCGGGTCGGTTACCGCAGGCCGGGGCGGGAGCCGCTGGACGACCGGATCGTCTACGCTCAGGCGGCGCTGCACTACTTCAGCAGAATGCACCACGACTGAGGGCTCCCCTCGTCCGCGCGGCGTTCCATACTTGGCCCCGGCCCTGACCCCTGGACGAGGAGTGAACTGTGGGCACCCAGCCGACGGCGCCGGCCCGCGCCGACTTCACGGCCGCCTTCGACGGCGTGCCGATCGCCACCTACACCTGGCTGCCCGCGGAGGGAACGGCGCGCGCCTGGGTGCAGCTCGTGCACGGCGCCGCGGAACACGCGCTGCGCTACGACGCGTTCGCCCGCCACCTGACGGCGCACGGCTACGCGGTGATCGCCTCGGACAACCGCGGGCACGGCGCGACCGCCCCGCACACCGGCGGCTACGGCGTGGTGGGCGAGTCCGGCTGGCGGGCTGTCGTCACGGATCTGCACACCGTCGGCGAACGCGCCGCGGCGGAGCTGCCGGGGCTGCCGCGCGTGCTGTTCGGGCACAGCATGGGCTCGCAGCTGGCCCGCGACTACGCGCAGGAGCACGGTGGCGCGCTGCGCGGGCTGATCCTGTGCGGCACGTTCCGCTCGCTGCCCGGCTGCGAGACGGCAACGGCGGCGGCGCAGCTGGCCGAGGAGGTCGAACGGGGCGGCCGGGCGGCGCCCTCGGACTTCGTGCCCGACCTCTTCTCCTCCTTCAACGACCCCTATCCCTTCCGCACCGGCTTCGAATGGCTCTCGCGGGACACCGGTGAGGTCGACACCTACGTCGCCGACGAGCGTTGCGGCTTCCCGTTCAGCGCGGGCCTCTCGCTGGACTGGGTACTCGGCGTGCGCAAGATCAACGACCCGTCCGCGCAGGCCAGGATTCCGCGGGAGCTGCCCGTGCACCTGGTCGTCGGCGACCAGGACCCGTGCCACGCGGGGCTCAGCCTCTTCTACGAGCTGCTTGAGGACTTCCGCTACGTCGGCACGCGCGATCTGACCTGGCGTGCCTATCCGGGGGCGCGGCACGAGATCCTCAACGAGACGAACCGGGAGGAGGTTCGGTCCGATCTGACGGCCTGGCTGGCGGCGCACACCGGCTGAGGCGGGCGGCCCGCTCGCCGCGGGCCCGGCCCCGCGCCCGGCCGCGCGCCCCGCGTGCTGCCAACTCCCCTGGATCATGGAAGGATTCGTGCGTTGCACTGCCATGAGACAGGGAGGGAATGGCCGATGGCCGATTCGGGCGAGGACGCGTCTTCCGAAGTCGACGTCAATGTGCCCAGCGTGGCCCGCATCTACGACTACGCCCTGGGCGGCAAGGACAACTACGCGGTGGACCGGCAGGCGTTCGACCAGATCGAGGCCGCCGCACCGAGCACCAGGCCGCTCGCGCTCAACAACCGCAGGTTCCTCCAGCGCGCCGTGCGCATCCTGGCCGAGGACTACGGGGTGCGGCAGTTCCTGGACCACGGTTCAGGGCTGCCGACGCAGGACAATGTGCACCAGATCGCGCAGCGCGTCGACCCGGACGCGCACGTGGTGTACATAGACAACGACCCGATCGTGCTGGCGCACGGGCGGGCCCTGCTGGAGGAGAACACGAACACGGCGGTGCTGAAGGCCGACTTCCGCGATACGGAGGGCATCTTCGCCAGCCCCGAGGTGTCGCGGCTGATCGACCTGGACCAGCCGGTGGCCGCGCTGTTCGTGTCCGTGCTGCACTGCATACCGGATGCGGACGACCCGGCGGGTCTGGTGCGGCGCATCACCGAACGACTGCCGTCCGGCAGCTTCCTGGTGATCAATCAGCTGGTCAGTGAGGACGCGGCGCTCCGCAAGGAGATCACGGACTTCATGGCGACCGCCACACAGGGCAACTGGGGGCGGGTGCGCAGGCAGCACGACGTGCAGCGGTACTTCGAGGGCCTGGAGATCCTCGGCCCGGGGCTCGTGGAGATCAGCACCTGGCGTCCCGACACCGATCTCGGCCCGAAGCAGCAGACGGACGAGTGGATCGAGTACGGCGGTGTGGCCCGCAAGCCCTGAGGCCGCACGGGCGGCGGCCGGGGGCGGCCCGGAAACTTCCGGGCCGCCCCCGGCCGCGTCACCACCGGGTCACAGGCTGCGCTTGAGCCCTTCGAGGAAACGCAGCCCGTCGAGGAACTCCTCGGTCTTGCCGTGCGGCTCGGCCGTGGCGCACAGGCTGTCCATCACCGCGAGGTAGTCCTCGACGTCCTCCCGCTTGTCGAGGTACAGCGCGCTGTTGAGCTGCTCCAGGTAAACGATGTCCGGCAGGTCGGGCTCAAGGAAGCGCAGAATGGTCACGGGGCCGCCCGCCGCGGCGAGGCCGCCGAGCCGGAACGGCGCGATCTGGAGCGTGACGTTGGGCTGTTCCGCCATGGTGCGCAAGTGCCTGATCTGCGTGCGCATCGCATCGGTACCGCCGAGCGGGCGGCGCAGCGCGGCCTCGTCGACGACCGCCCACAGCTTCGGGGCGTGCGGCTTCGTCAGCAGCCGCTGGCGCTCCATCCGCAGCTCGACACGGCGGTCCACCTGCCGGTCGGAGGCCCGCGGGTTGCCCAGCCGGATGCAGGCGCGGGCGTAGTCCGGGGTCTGGAGCAGGCCGGGGATGAACTGCACCTCGTAGGTGCGGATCATCGACGCGGCCTCCTCCAGACCGATGAGCGTCTCGAACCAGCTGGGCAGCACGTCGCTGTAGCGCTGCCACCAGCCGGGCATGCTCGCCTGACGGGCGAGCGCGAGGAACTGCTCGCGCTGCTCCTCGTCGTCCACGCCGTACAGGGTGAGCAGGTCGGCGATGTCCCGTTCCTTGGAGCCGACCCGCCCCAGTTCGAGGCGACTGATCTTGGCGTGCGAGCCCCGGATCGCGTCCCCGGCGGCTTCTCGGGTGATGCCCTTTCCCTCCCGCAGCCGGCGCAGGTGGGTGCCGAGTACGATCCGCAGAACGGTCGGGCCGCCGCGGGGATGCGAGAGGATGTCCCGCACCGAGGAGGCGCGACCTGCCTGAGCTGACGCCATGTGTGTCCCCTGAGTGTTGAATTCGCGGCCAAGTGTTGCACTGTTCGGACGAGGCGTACAGTCGCCCCCGCGATACACAGGGTGAATCGGTCAGTCTTGACGCCCAGTTGGCCTTCGGTTGGCGATCAGTTGGCGATGAGGTCGTCGAAGTCGCCGTCCTTCGCCCCCAGGAGGAAGGCGGTCATCTCCGCGCGGGTGTAGATCAGGGCCGGGCCCTGCGGGTCCCGGCTGTTGCGGACGGCGACGCCGCCGTCCGGCAGCCCGGCCATCTCGACACAGTTTCCGTTGGGGTTGCTGCGGGCGCTCTTCCGCCAGGCGGCTCCTGCGAGCGTGCCGGCCGGGACTCCGTTGACGAACTGCGGCATGTCCACTCCTACTTCGGTTGCACGTGCCGCCCTGTGGGGGGTGGTGGACGGCTCCTGAACGGATTGTGCCCTCCCCCGGAGCGTTCTTGCACCTGTTCTTGCATCTGTTCTTGCATTCGTTATTTCAGATGCACTTGCAGGGATACGCTGCGTCCACAAAGATGGACCCTGCGGAGCCGCCGCCCCAGGGTCAACGATCAGGAACGCCGCGGAGGTCGGAAATGACAGCACTCCCGTTCGCCCTCATGTCGCCCCATCAGGCGCGACACGTGAGGAACGGGATGGTGGACACCGCCGGGTTCGCCACGTTCCCGCTGGCCGTATCGCGGGAGACACCCGGCACGGCACGCGGCGTGACGCGTTCCACCCTGCAGGGGTGGGGACTTGACGCCCTGGTCGACGACGCCGCGGTGGTCGTCTCCGAGCTGGTCACCAACGCGCTCCGCTACGGACTGCCCGCGAGCCGGGCCCGTCCGCTGCCGCCCGCCTCCGAGAAGCAGCCGATCTTGCTCAGCCTGGTGCACTGCGGCGACGCGGCGCTGTGCGCCGTCTTCGACCCCGGGCCCGACGTGCCGCGCGTCAGGGAGCCCGACTTCTTCGAGGAGTCGGGCCGCGGCCTGCACGTACTGGATTCGCTCGCCGAACGCTGGGGCTGGACGACGCCCGACCACAGCGGCAAGGCGGTCTGGGCCCTGCTGATGACCCCGGGCGCGAGCGGCCCGGCGGCGCCGGGCGCGGGCGACTGGGAGCCGCTGACCCGCCTGTTACTGCTGCTTGAGCTGCTCAGCGGTCCCTCGTGGCTCAAGTCCCTCGGGGCCTCGGCCGCCGCCTCGGTGCCCAGGGCCGTGGAGCCGGGCCACCACTGAGCGGCGGCACGATGCCGCACCGGCGTGCCGCCCGCAGCGCCGGTGCCTCCGCGCCCGCGGGAAGCTCGACGACGGCGTGCGGCCCGGCCGCGATACCGGTGCCCCGCAGCCGCGGGGCACGTTCCGCGAGCATGGCCATCAGCTGGTCGCGGCGTGCCGGGTAGCGTCGGCGCATGCGCCGCACGCGGCGGTCGAAGCCCCCGCCCGCGAGGAAGCCGGCGAGCGTCAGGGCACCGACCGGCGCACGGTCATAGCGAAACGTCCCGTCGTCGCGCGCGTCCAGTCGGCCACCGCCGCCCGCCGGCGGGGGTGCAGGGATGTTCCCATGGGGAAGTGGTAGGCAGGTGTCAGCAGCACCACGCGGGCACCGGCGCCCGGCCCAGCCCGGGATTAGGGTCGGTGGCATGACAGCAGAAGAACGCTCCCCCCGCATGGACCTCTTCCACGTCGCGCCCGATGTCTACCAGGCCATGTCGGCCCTGGAGCGGGCCGCGAAGAAGGGGCTCGACCCGGTCCTCACCGAGCTGGTGAAGATCCGCGCCTCCCAGCTGAACCACTGCGCGTTCTGCCTCGACATGCATGTCAGGGACGCGCGTGCGGCGGGCGAGACCGAGGAGCGCGTCTACCTGCTGAGCGCCTGGGAGGAGGCCGCCGGGGTCTATACCGAGCGCGAACGGGCGGCGCTCGCGCTGACCGAGGCGGTCACCGTGCTCACCGACGGCTTCGTGCCGGACGCGGTGTACGAGCGGGCGGCCGAGCACTTCTCCGAGGAGGAGCTGGCGCGGCTGATCTCGGTGATCCTCACGATCAATTCCTGGAACAGGATCGCGGTCACCACCCGCATGGTGCCGGGCCGCCGCTGAGCCGCCCTGGCCGGCACCGGCAGCCCGGGCCGGTGCGGTGTCACTGGGGCGGGTTGCCGTGCTTGCGGGCGGGCAGGTCGGCGTGCTTGTTGCGCAGCATCGCCAGCGCGCCGATCAGGACCTCGCGGGTCTCGACCGGGTCGATCACGTCGTCCACCAGGCCGCGCTCCGCCGCGTAGTAGGGGTGCATCAGCTCGGTGCGGTACTCCTTCACCATTTCCGCCCGCATGGCCTCGGGGTCCTCGGCCGCGGCGATCTGCCTGCGGAAGATCACGTTGGCCGCGCCCTCCGCACCCATCACCGCGATCTCGTTCGTCGGCCAGGCCAGCGTCACATCCGCCCCGATCGACTGCGAATCCATCACGATATACGCCCCGCCGTACGCCTTCCGCAGCACCAGCGAAATCCGCGGCACCGTCGCATTGCAGTACGCATACAGCAGCTTCGCCCCGTGCCGGATGATCCCCCCGTGCTCCTGGTCCACACCCGGCAGAAAACCCGGCACATCCAGCAGCGTCACAATCGGGATATTGAACGCATCACACATCTGAACGAACCGCGCCGCCTTCTCGGACGCCGAAATATCCAGCACCCCCGCAAGCGACTGCGGCTGATTCGCCACCACCCCCACCGCCTGACCGTCCAGCCGCGCCAGCGCACAGATGATGTTCCCCGCCCACCGCTCGTGGACCTCCAGGAACTCCCCGTCGTCCACCAGCTCCTCGATCACCGCCCGCATGTCGTACGGCTGTTTCCCGTCGACGGGCACCAGGTCCACCAGCGCCTCGCACCGCCGGTCCGCCGGGTCCTTCGACGCCACCACCGGCGGATTCTCCCGGTTGTTGGACGGCAGCAGCGACAGCAGATGCCGCACCTCGGCGAGGCATTCCGCCTCACCCTCGTAGGCGAAGTGGGCCACACCTGACGTCCCCGCGTGCACCTCCGCACCACCCAGACCGTTCTGCGTCACCTGCGCCCCGGTCACCGCCTGCACCACATCAGGACCGGTAATGAACATCTGCGCGGTCTCCCGCACCATGAACACAAAATCCGTCAGCGCCGGCGAATACGCCGCACCCCCCGCACACGGACCCAGCATCACCGAAATCTGCGGAATCACCCCCGACGCCCGCGTATTCCGCTGAAAAATCCCCCCGTACCCCGCAAGCGCCGACACACCCTCCTGAATACGCGCCCCCGCACCATCATTCAGCGACACCAAAGGCGCCCCCGCCGCCAACGCCATATCCATGATCTTGTGAATCTTCGCCGCATGCGCCTCACCCAGCGCACCCCCGAAAATCCGGAAATCATGCGCATACACGAACACCGTCCGCCCATGCACCGTCCCCCACCCCGTCACCACACCATCCGTATACGGCCGCTTCGCCTCAAGACCGAACCCCGAAGCCCGATGCCGCCGCAACACCCCCACCTCACGGAACGACCCCTCATCCAGCAACAGCGCGATCCGCTCCCGCGCCGTCAGCTTCCCCTTCCCATGCTGCGCCGCGGTCGCCCGCTCCGAAGGCCCCGCCCACGCCTCCTCCCGAATCGCACGCAACTCCGCGACCCGCGTCCGGAACGCCGATTGTGATTTCATGAAGCTCTCCTCCACCGATCCCGCCCGCGACAGAAACTGTCCGTTCATGAGTGTGCACATTGCGCTAGAGGGCTCCTACAGGCTTCCCGTACCTCCGCGGTACAACCGGCTCCCGGCCCGCCCGCCCAGCGGGTGAAACGCCCCTCGGAACCTTGGTATGGTTGGCCACGGAGCGCCGGTCACTCATGACCCGCGCACACCCTGTCCGGGTGGCGGAATGGCAGACGCGCTAGCTTGAGGTGCTAGTGCCCGATTAAGGGCGTGGGGGTTCAAGTCCCCCCTCGGACACCACCAAAACCCCAGGTGACCTGGGGTTTTTCCATGCCCCCGCCCCCGGGGCCGCCCGACGGCCACCCCGGCGACCGGCGGAGGTGAGCACCCACCCCCGGCCCCCGCCGACGGCCCCGCCACAGCCCCCACCCCCGCCCGCCAGGCCCCACGGACGCACTCCACGACCAGACGGCCGGGTGAGCACCCCATTACCGCGCCCTTACCGGCACACGAAGATCACTTCAGCGGATCTCCGAAGTGGGCGCGGTCGGCAGGGCCGTGTCTCAGAGGGTCCAGGAGACCGGCAGGGGGCGGCGTATGGGCGGATCAGGCGGCGAGGCCGAGGTTGTGGCGCAGGCGCGGGAGGCTGAACTTGGCGACGACCGGGGCGTGGTCGGAGGCTTCGCGTACGTCGTCGTTGACGAGGGTGGTCACGCTGATCAGGGCGTCGGCGATGTCGTCGGTGCTGTAGAACCTGTCGATGCGCTGCGGGGGTCCCTGGTCGGTGCGCCAGAGCGTTGCGGTGGGCTGGAGGGCTTCGGTCTGGCCGAGTTCCGTTGCCGCGAAGTGGCCCAGCTCGGTGAAGACCGACCGTCCGTTGGGGCCGATGCCGGCCAGGATGCGGTCGGGCTCGGTGTCGGGAACGTGCTCGTCGCCGATGCGGATGGTGCGCTGGCGGAAGTACACGGAGTCCGCGATCTCCGCCCAGTCGGGGAACGGCTGGATCTCGCACTGCGGGCGGTGCACGAACGAATTCGTGTCCCCGGCGAAAAACGCCGAACGGCCGTGGTCGCCCAGGGTGGTGAGGCGCTGGGCTTCGGTGGCGCGGCCGGCCGGGTCGTGGGAGCACAGGTGGATGGAGGCCAGGTGGATCGGGCGGCCGTGCGGGCGGCCCTGCGGGTCGCGCAGGCGGCTTCCTCGAACAACGCCGCCCCGCCGTCCTTGCCCGGGTCCTTGAGTTCCTGCCGGAAGAACAGGTGCGGGCGCGGGCGGATCTCCGCCACCGGGCACGATGTGCAGCCCGGTCTCCTCGGCGATCTCACGCTGGCAGGCGACGACCGTCCCCCGCCGACCCCCGTTTGCGGTGCACACGCTTCACGACCGGGTGTCCTCGCCGCCGACGGGGAATGCGGGGTGGCCTTGCCGTCGACCAGGTGCTGCACACCCTGGGACATGAGGAGCTGCGCACCGTAGACAGGGCCCTCCCCGTCCATGGCGCCGCCCAGCCGCTGGATGTAGAAGCCGGTGATCCGGTCGGGATTCACCCACGTCGAACCGAACTCGTTGGTGCCGACATGCACGAAACGCGCCTGCGTCATCGCCGGGTCTCTCCTTGTCTCTTGTTCCTGTTGTGAGGTCGTGAAGAGCCGGCACGGGCTGTTCGCGAGCCGACGGGTCAGGGCCTCGGGCCAGCCGGGGTATCGCTCGGAGTGATCGCCCGGTGGAACCGGCCCCCAACGGGGTCCGCGCACGGCGGTGACGCCCACGCCGAAAGCGAAGAACGTGCGGCCGTTCGGCGCCCGCCGTCAGGTAGAGGGGAACTGGAAGGTCCGTGACGGCCTCGGCGTAGTCCCACCGCCCCCGCCCACAACACCCGCGTGAACAGGTGGCCGCAGAAGAACCAACACTGCCCGTCCAACCACACGTTCCCGTCGTCGGCGCCAGCTGGCGCCGACCGCAGGAACTCACTCTCCGCCTCGGGGAGCACAGACACTTCCCTCGCTCCCGCGCACGAGGGGGCACCGGAACCACACAGCCTTACCGCCGGGAAAGCAGATGTAGCCCAGGTCTTTAGCCATTTCCCGCAGGAGCCACAGCCCTCGGCCACACTCCTCGTCCGTGCGCGGGTTCATGACAGCCGGCACCTCGACCGACCGGTCCTGAACCGTGACCCGAAGGTTCTCCCCCTCCGCCGCGATCACCAGCAGACAACGGCGGTCCGCAACATGCTTGACGACGTTGCTCAGCAACTCCGAGAGACCCAAACGGGCGAGCGCCACCGCATCCTGGTCGCCGCCGAGCATCGCAACCGTCTCCGCCGCCACCCTTCGCCACCGCGCTACGGACCGCGGACAAGCCGTTAAGCGCCAGGAGTACACCTCGCGTTCCGCGATGCCTTGCACAGTGACGACGGTCATGGGGCACCTCCCGGTGACGGAGTGGCACGCACGCCAGAAATGGATGCGGCCAGGCCAGTTGGGACCTACCGCTACGCAACGTGCAGCAGGGCTCACTCGGCCAGCATGGACCCAAAAAGTTGCGCCGTGCAAGTGGCACACCGTGATTGGTTTCCACGGTTGCCCTTCGGTGAGGGGCGGTACGCTGTCGAGCGACCACGGAGGAGGGGCATATGCCGGATGATCCGAAGCCAACCGTCCGTCGCCGGGTGCTGGGCACCAACCTCCGACGCCTGCGCGAGGCCCATGGGCTTCACCTGGAGGACGCTGCAAGGGTTCTGAGCTGCAACATCTCGAAGGTCAGTCGCATCGAGTCCGGCCGCAGCCCGATAAGGCCGCTGGATCTCAAGGCACTCCTCGACCTTTACCAGGTCCGGGACCTGAACACCCGAGAGGGCTGGTTGTCACTGGCTCGCGAAAGCAAGAAGCAGCGCTGGTGGCGCGTCCTCGAAGACCGTCTGCCGCAGGACTTCCTCGACCTGATCGGGCTGGAGGAGGACACGTCGTACTGCCGAGGGTTCCAGCCGGGCGTCATCGACGGCCTGTTCCAGACCAAGGAGTACGCCGAAGCTGTGATCGGCGGTGGATCTCCCGGCCCACTCGGATCGGACGAACAGACGAAGCTTGACGTTCGCCTGGAACGGCAGAAGGCCCTCACTCGCGCTGAGAACCCGATCGAGGTCTGGATGATCCTCGGCGAGGCGGCGCTGCGCCAGCGAATGGGAGGGCCGGCCGTCATGCGGGCCCAGCTCAGCCACCTCATCGATCTGGCGCAGCTTCCGAACGTTACGTTGCAAGTACTACCCTTCTCAGTAGGGGCCTACCGAGGCGGACCCTTCCCGTTCAAGGTCTACCGGTTCCCCGAGCCGTCCGACATGCAGGTCGTGCTGTTGGAGAACCATGTCAGTCACACGTACCTGGAAGACCCGAGTGACATCGGGTTTTACGCAGACATCTTCAACCACTTGCGAGCGACGGCTTTGGGTGAGTTGAAGAGCAAGGCCCTGATCGAGGGCATCATCAGGGAAGCAAGCGCATAGAAAGATATCGAGGGTGATGCAGGAAAACCAGTCCGCATGGTTCAAGAGCAGCTACAGCGCACAGAACGGTGACTGCGCTGAAGCCCGGCGCCGCGCCGACGGCGGCATGGACCTCCGCGACTCCAAGGACACAAGCAGCCCGGGCCTGACCTTTGATGGGAGCGACTGGACCGCTTTCACCGCCGCAGTGAGGGAAGGCGCCTTCGAGACTCGCTGATCTCGGCACACTGGTTGCACCCGTGGCGCCGAGGGGCGACACGGGGTTCCGGTGCGCCCGCACCCGGGTCTGCGTGAATGAATCCTCAGCACGGTGAAGTAAAGCGCCGTCACCACGTCCATAGGGATGAGGGACGGGGACACCAGCGGACCCGCTACGGGCGGTGGGGGATCACATCCTCTGCTGCCCGCTCGCCCAGGGGGTGCTGACGTACACAACGCGTGCACAACAGCGGTCGGAGTCACCAGCGGCAGCTCAGGTATCAACGACAGCAACTACCCCGTCCGTGTTGTGACTGTTACCGCAGATCAGCGACCCAACAGCAGTGAGTTGGCGGGGAGAGTTCAAGTCCGCCCTCGGACACCCACAGAGACCCCAGTTGCCCTGGGGTTCTCCTGTTGTCACTGAGGCGGCGTATCTCCCTGAATGCGGACCAAGACCCGGAGGGTTTCACGGGCCTCCCGGCGTCGGCTCGGCCGCTTCGAAAAGGTGGCCACAAGCGCAATGGCTGCGGCGACACCGACGTAGGTCATGCAGCAAATAACCGAGATCATCCCGAGCGCGGTCGGGAGCAATTCGACCATGAGGCAGTGGGGTTATCGCCCCCTCGACGACTAGACATCCGTTTTCCGTCAGCGTACGCCCTCTGGCCCAGAGATGTCTGCTCGCAAACAAGCCATACGCCCGCCCGAAAGTTCCTCAGGCACGCCGTTGGTGCCGTCCCCGGTGAAGTCGGTCGAGCTGCCTCATCGATGTCAGTGGCAGCTGCGATGCTGTCGACGTGATCCCTTGGAACCTGCTTGCCCTTGACAAAGCCCTTCGTTCAAGTTGGGCCGCTGACACCTGTTCTCCGGACGACCTTGCCCGCGCCGGCTGGCAGGCCGACAACCCTTCGTGGGGCCACTGTGACATCACGGCTTTGCTTGTAAACGACATCTTCGGTGGCAACCTCATGCTCGGGGACGTGCACCGGGGCGGGGAGCGGCAAGGATTTCACTGGTGGAATCTGCTGCCCAGCGGTGTGGAGCTCGACCTGACGCGTGAGCAATTCAAAGATGGCCAGGCCGTCACTGCGGCTCGTGTCGTCGAGCGCCGGCCAGGACCCTCGCCTCGGCGGTGGAACGAGTACCTCCTCCTGCGCGAGCGCGTCATCAAGCATCTCGGCCAGCTCCCGGAGCCGGCCGCCTGACCCGCCAGGACAGAGCTTCGCCTGCGGTTCGCGCTGCGGGTGCTCGGAAGGCCGCCGCCTCCCCTCGCCGTGCCACGCTTCTGGCGTGCCGCCCACTTGCGCAGCAGCGGCTGAGGAACCGTGCAGTCGCCGTGGGCCAACGGCAGGGCGGCCCGGGCCGTGCGCCGTGCGCGGATCTATGGTTCGGGGTTATGAGTTTTCGGCTGGCGGCGTATGCCGTGTGTATCGAGGACGGGCGGGTGCTGCTCGGCCGTCATGTGTCGGGGAACTGGACGCTGCCGGGCGGCGGGGTCGAGCACGCGGAAGATCCGTTCGACGCGGTGATCCGGGAGGTTGCCGAGGAGACCGGCTGTGACGCGGTGGTCGAACGTCTGCTGGGCGTGGACTCGCGGGTGATTCCCGCCGCCGACCGCCGGCCCGGCCTGCCCGAGCGCCAGAATGTCGGCATCTTCTACCAGGTCCGTATCACCGGCGGCCTGCTCAGGCCCGAGCCGAACGGTGACACCGCCGAGTCGGTCTGGACGCCGATCCCCGAGGTGGCCGGCCTGCGCCGGTCATCGTTGGTCGACATCGGCCTCGCCCTGGCGCGGGCCCGGCCGGCCACCGGCCACGTCGCCGCCGTTCCGGTCGGCGGCCTGATCCAGCACTGAGGCGCCCACCCGGCGATGCCGCCCTGCCCCACGGTGCTCGTGACCCCTCCCGAAGCGTGGCCTCTACGGTCACGCCTGACGCCTCATGGCTTCGGCGACGTCCCACGGCCGGGGCCGAGGGTGAAAGGTCGAATAAGGAGGACAACCCTGTGAGACGTACCCGCTTGTTCCGCAGGCGGCTGCCGTTGGCGGTCGCATTTCTGGCGACGGGAACGGGGCTGCTGGTCGCGCCGGCGACGGCGCAGGCCGCCGCCGTGGAGGTTACGCCGGATGGCAGTGCCGTCACGGCCAGTACGAGTGATGAGAACGAGCCGGCGAACGCCGTGGACGGCGACTTCGGCACCCGGTGGTCCGGCGAGGGCGACGGCG